>CAZXFX010000017.1:0-56060 GCA_964640295.1 uncultured Dehalococcoidia bacterium
GTATCAGTTTGGTCGGAGGATTGGATCACCCCCATCCTAGCCTTCCCCCATCGAGGTGGAAGGGACTTTTCGGTTGGTTTGCGCGTTTGCCTGCCCCTGTGAGCCCGTCGAGGGGGAACGGGCTTCTGCGCGAGGCGGAGCGACCGCCAAACTGATACAGGCTCGGTCAGGATTTTGGCGTTGACCCTCCAGCGCTGTGGGTGTAGCCTTATTATCCATCAAGCGCAATATGATTCTGCAATCGCCTTTCATTATGGGGTAGATTTTGGACCAACGGACAATTACCACCACTGAACCGTCCGCGCCGGAAGAAAAGCCATCATTACTTTCCCACGCTCGCTATCCAATCTTCGATTCTATGAAGTATCGCGACTTTCGCTGGATGTTCGCCGGGTCATTCGTATCTTTTCTGGCGATGAATATGCAGATGATCACGCGCGGATGGCTCATTTTGCGCCTGACCAACGACTCTCCGCTTGCGCTAGTGGCGGTCATGGTCAGCTTCTCTCTTCCCATGACATTCATGTCGCCTATCGGAGGAGCGCTCGCTGACAGACTCCCGCGCAGAACCCTGGTGATAATGAGCCAGGCGGGCAACGCGGTCATGACGATTATCATTGGGCTGCTGGACTACACAGGCCTCGTCACGTTCTGGCAAGTCATGCTCATCGGATTTTGCAACGGGTCGCTAATGGCGTTCAACATGCCGAGCAGACAGGCGATACTGTCTGAAATCGTACCGGAAAAGAGCCTGATGAACGCCATCAGCCTGAACAACTCGGGAATGAACCTGACGCGCATAGTGGGTCCCGCCCTGGCAGGCTTCCTGATTTTGTTCATCGGGACTCACGGGGTATTCTTCATTGTGGGCGGCGTATATGTGTTCGCGGTTCTGTCCGCGATTATGATAGACGCAGGCAGAACGCCCGCTACGTCTTCCAGGAAGGGCGTGGGCGGCGATATCAAGGAGGGACTGGCGTATGTCGCCGCGGACCCGGGACGCAAGGGCCTGGTCATTCTGATGCTGATCACGACTCTCTTCGGGTTTTCGTTCTGGGGACTTCTTCCCGCCTGGGCGCGCGAAGCGCTCAACGTACAGTCGGACGGGCTGGGAATACTGATGACGATCATGGGCGTTGGAGCGCTCGTCGGAACGCTCGGATTGGCCGCCCTTCCCGGATTGGCGCGGCGACGCGGACTGTTGCTGCTCAGTTTCACCGTGTTCTGGGGAGTCGCGCTCGCGCTCTTCTCCCAGATGACCAATTATACGGCGACCATACCGTTCCTGCTGCTGATCGGCGTTCTGAGTTCGGTGCACATGTCTCTTGGGATGACGATGATGCAGACACTCGCCGCGCCCCACATGCGCGGGCGGATGATGAGCATTGGCATGATGACCTTTGGAGCGATGCCGCTCAGTTCTGTGCCATTCGGGATTCTCGCCGAAAGGATAGGCACGCCCGATTCGCTGTTCATAAGCGGAGCGCTTCTGTCCATCGTCGCTCTCATATTCGCTGTTGGATACCCGGCGTTTCGACGGGTTGACTAGGCGCGCTGAAACCGGTTAGGAGGCAATTCGATATGTCTGGAAGCTCTATCAGAGGAATGGCGCAGACTGTTTTGGGGCCGGTCGAGCCGTCGGACCTTGGCCCAACGACCACCCATGAACACCTGTTCATAGACTTCAGGGCGATGTTCCAGCCGCCCACCGAGGCGACGGCTCAGCATAGAGCGCATGAACCGATTACGCTCAGAAACAGGGGATGGGTGGCGTATAACCAGTATTCCAGCATGGAAAATTTGTGGGTAGTCGAGGAAGACGTAGCCACAGAGGAGGCGCGCCTGTTCAAGCGGGTCGGCGGCGGAACCATCGTGGACGCTACTACTATTGGCATTGGTCGGGACCCACTGGCGCTGGCGAGAGTGTCCAGAGACGCCGGCGTTCACGTCATTATGGGCGCGGGGTATTACGTGGACATAGTTCACCCCGACGATATGGGTTCGCGCGGCGAGGACGACGTAGCGCGCAAGATCATCGAGGACGTCGAGGAGGGCGTGGACGGAACAGGAGTGCGCGCCGGCATAATCGGCGAAATTGGATGCACGTGGCCGCTCACCGACAACGAGCGAAAGTCGCTGAGGGCGTCGGCCACCGCGCAGCGAGAGACCGGAGCGGCGATTCTCATTCATCCGGGCCGACACGAAACGGCGCCGCTGGAGATCATAGAAATCCTGGCCGAGGCGGGCGCGGACATAAGCCGCGTGATCATGGGACACTTGGATAGGACAATCGCCCAGTTCGAGACGCTGGCGTCGCTCGCGGCCACGGGGTGCTATCTGGAATGGGATCTATTCGGGAACGAAACCAGCCACTACCCGCTCTCCGATATGGATATGCCCTCCGACGGTCAGCGGCTGGATGTGATCAAGCGCGCGATTGACGAGATTGGATGCGAAGAGAGAATCACGCTCGCGCACGACATCTGCACGCGCCACAGGCTCACCCGCTATGGCGGACACGGCTATGGCCATATATTCGAGAACATCATACCGCGTATGCGCGCTCGCGGATTCACCAATGAGCAAATAGAGGCTCTAACGCAGCGCAACGCAGCCCGCGTTCTGGCCTTCGTCTAGTAGAAGAGCGGAGGATCCTGTTCGGGATCCGGAATGGAAAACCGCGCCCGAATGGCGTTCCACTCCGCTCTTTGGCTGTCTCTGAGGAAGATCAGGTAGCCGTCCGGAACTCGCTCATACTCGATCTGGGCGTCTTCCAGCGCGTCCATGAACGCCATGCGCGACTGTAATTCCGGGGGCTGCGCGAGCAAAGTGGGCATCAAGAAAGTCCAGTTAGTCTGGAAAGATGTATCTGACGGGTAGCGACACGTCCTGAAACGATGACAGGTTCAGCGTCTCATCCAGTCCCGCCACTCGGAAATTCCGATATTCACCGTCGGACGGCTGCGCGTAAACTTCCACATGGCGTTCCGGGATATTCGCAAGCCAGGTTTCGGATATACCGAAACTCGCGTAGATAGGCAGCTTCTCTGTCCTGTCCGACTCTATAGTCGTGTCGCAAACCTCGATTATGAGCAGTACGTCGTCCGGAGTCGGGTGCGCCGAGGCGTAGAAATCGTCGCGCCATTTTACAACGGCAACGTCAGGTTCGGGTTCTGTCAGACTGTCCAAGTGTATTGGACTTTGAACTCTGACGAGCGCGCGTCGTCCTAATAGTGAAGAGAGGCCATAATCCAGCGCGTTCACTGATGAAGCGTGGCGGCTTCCGATTGGGGACATGGGTATGATCTCTCCGTGAACCAGTTCGACGCGCTCGTCCTGAGACAGGATGCCCGCTTCAGCCATGGCGTAATACTCATCAACAGTGAACAGGCGAGGCTCGCCTGAGTGGGTGTGGAATATCCTGCCATTGATCAGTTCGAGCCGTTCACCCTCCGCCAGGATGCCGGCGTCGGCCATCGAGTAGTATTCATCTACGTCGAATAGACGGGTTGGCATCCTGGCGCGGGTTATCATCGTTCTATCAGTCCGCCAAATTCATAAGACGGGCGAGGCGAGCCTTATGGTAAACGTGGTCGCCGAGATAGTGTTGAAGAGTGCGGGCGCGCTTGGTGTACTGGGTGAGTCCGTAGTCCAAGTCGGCGCCTACGCCGGCGTGAACGTGGTGGGCGGCGTCGCAGGCTCTTGGGAAGCCCAGGCTCGCCACCGACTTGGCGGTGGATACGCCGGCGGGCGCGTCTTCCATTCCCTCGTCCAATTGCCACAGCGCCTCGAAGGCGGTCCACTTGGCGGAGTCCGCGTCCGTAAGAGCGTCAATGACATGGTCCTGAACACGCTGGAAAGTGCCGATTGGAACGCCGAACGCTATGCGCGTCTGGCTGTATTCGCGCGTCATGTCATAGACCGCCTGTGTGCCTCCCGCCATGAAAGCGCACAGCACGGCTGTCGCCCTGTCCATTGCCGCTTCGACCGCTCCCCACGCGCTTCCGGGCTCGCCGAGCACGTCGGCGGAGTCAACTTCGACATTGTTGAAGTTCACTTCGCACGCCTTGGGGCCTATCCAGCCCTGCATTACGCGGACGGAAACGCCGGGCGCGTTTCTGTCCACCGCCATCAGGCTGAGGCCGTCTTCGGGCGCGCCGCCGTTGGACGAGCGCGCGACCACCAGTATGCGGTCGGCAACGTTCGCGTCGGGGATGAACAGCTTGGTTCCGTTCAGGACGTAGCCGCCGTCGCTCTGGGCCGCCTGAAGCTGAATGGAGTCGGGGGACCATGAGTAGTCCGGTTCGGTATAGGCGAGCGTGTATATCTGCTGTCCCATAGCTATGCCGGGAACCATCGCCTGCTTCTGCTCCTCCGACCCCGCCGCCAGAATCGCTTGCGCGGACAGCACTGAGGACGACAGCAGCGGACTGGGGCAAGCGTAGTATCCCATTACTTCGGAAACCACCCCCAGGTCAACCCATCCCTGTCCAAGTCCGCCATATTCTTCGGGTATGGTCAGGGATGGCAAACCCATATCCGACATCTGCTCCCACAGGTTCGAGTCGAAGCCGGACTCGCTATCGTCTATCTCCAGCACCCTTGTCTTGGAAACCTGGTCTTCCAAGAACTCTCGCGTGGATGACTGGAGCATGGTTTGAGTTTCATTGAGAGTAAGATCCATTATTCAACGCCTCACCGTTCTGAATTACTATTGCCGCGGCGCCGTCTCTTTAATAGCGCCTAAGAGATTATACTTTGGCGATGCGCTCAGGGCAATCTTGGACTTCACAACGAGCCTGTATCGGTTTGGTCGGAGGATTGGATCACCCCCATCTGTTGAATGGTGAATAGTGAATGGAGAATTTGGAACTATCTGACGATCGACTGAGGTTGAGCCTTTCCCCGTCAAAGGCTGAGAGGGGTAGGCGCGTAGTAGGTCGGCGCGCCCTTCGACAAGCTCAGGACGAACGGATTTTTGATTTGCCTACCCTTGTGAGCCCATCAAAGTGGAAGGGACTTTTGCCCGAAGTGGAACGCCGACTAAAATCGTTACAGGTTCAGATATTGGGAAGAAATTGACGCTTCATTTGCCCATTGGTAAACTCAGATTCAACAAATACGGAGGATATTATAGCCGTGCCTAACAGCGTATCTTTTCACGACCTCAACCCGCTTTCGTTTTTGGACCGCAGCGCAAAGGTTTACCCGAACAAGCCGGCTGTGGTCTACAACGACAGGACTTATACGTACTCGGAGATGGACGACAGGGTAAACAGGCTTGCCGGGGCGCTCAGACAGGCGGGGGTCGGCAAGGGCGACCGCGTCGCCTTCATGGTTCCCAATACACCCGCCATGCTGGAAGGACATTACGGTCCGATGCGACTGGGCGCTATCCTGGTCGCCATAAACATCCGACTCTCCGCCAGAGAAATTGGGTACATTCTGAACCACTCTGGCGCAAAGGTATTGGTGTTCGACACCGAGTTCGCCGACACTGTGCGCCAGATGCGCGGCGATATACCGGGGGTGGAGAAGTTCGTGCAGGTGGTTGACACTCATCCCAAGGCGGACGACATACCGGGTCCGGAGTATGAGGAATTTCTCGCCTCATCGCCGTCCGGGGTTCACCGCGAAGACCTCGACTCTGAGCTAGACGCCATTACTATCAACTACACGTCTGGCACCACAGGGATGCCGAAGGGTGTGCAGTTTCACGCGCGCGGGGCGTATCTGAACGCGCTGGGCGAGATTTTAGAGTCGGGCGTAACGTGGCGCAGCGCGTACCTGTGGACGCTGCCGATGTTTCACTGCAACGGATGGTGCCACACGTGGGGAATTACGGCGGTGGGCGCGACTCACGTATGTCTGAGAAGGATTGACGCATCTGAGGTATTCAGGCTCATCAAGGAGTATGGCGTCACCAATATGTGCGCGGCCCCGACCGTGTTGACGATGCTCTATTCGGCGCCGGAAGCGGCGGACGCGGATCTGTCCGGGCTGACAATCATGACGGCGGGCGCGCCGCCCGCGCCGCAAGTGATAAGGTCCATCGAAGAAATGGGCGCGTTCATACACCACGCATACGGACTAACCGAGACATACGGTCCGACGACTATATGCGCGATACAGCCGGAGTGGGACGAGCTTTCGGTTGAGGAGAAAGCGAGACTCAAGTCGCGGCAGGGCGTGTCGTTCGTGGTTTCGGAGCCGGGCCTGCGCGTAGTAAACTCGAACATGCAGGACGTGCCGCAGGACGGCGAGACGATGGGGGAAGTGGTGATGCGCGGCAATATAGTGATGTCTGGGTATTTCAACGACCCTGAGGCGACTGCCAAGGCGTTCGAGGGTGGATGGTTTCACTCTGGCGATCTTGCTGTCTGGCACCCGGATGGCTATATAGAACTTCAGGACCGCGCCAAGGACATCATCATATCGGGCGGCGAGAACATATCCAGCCAGGAAGTGGAGAAAGTGATCATGGAGCATCCGGGCGTGCTGGAGGTGTGCGTGGTGGGGGTGCCGGACGACCGTTGGGGAGAGGTGCCGAAGGCGTTCGTCGTTCCGAGACAGGGCGTGGAAGTGGCGGCTGAGGATGTCATCGAGTTTACGCAGGACAGGATAGCGCGCTTCAAGGCGCCCAAGTACGTTGAGTTTGGAGATCTTCCCAAGACGGCTACGGGCAAGATACAAAAGTATATATTGCGCGAGAAAGAGTGGGAAGGACGCGAGATGCGGATACAGGGTTCTACTGGTCTCTAACCTCCACAAGCTATTTCGACAAGAACCTGTATCGGTTTGGAAATTCATTGGCGACCTGGCGACAGGCCAGGCAATGCCGAAGCGGTTGGGCTGGACGCGACCGAACACGGCGATACGGCGTACAGGCGGTAGTCCGACGCTCGGGCGCTTGCGAGCATAGGCGTCCAACGCTTGCAAGCGAAGGAGGTTTCCAATGAAGAAAATTGAAGCAATCATACGACCCGAAAGGGTGAATCAGCTCAAGAACGCGCTGGTAGAATCAGGGTTCTCGGGATTGACTACCACGCAGGTGACCGGGCGCGGGGCGCAGCGCGGCATAGTGCATACGGGACGCAGCGGCCAGTCGGTCGTCATAGATATGCTGCCGAAAGTGAAGTTGGAGATGGTCGTCAGCGACTCGGATGTGGACCGCGCGGTTGACGTCATAGTGGATGTGTCCCGCACCGGCGAGATAGGCGACGGCAAGATATTCGTTCATCCGGTGGAACAGGTGGTGCGCGTCCGCACGGGCGAAAGGGGCGAGTCCGCCATATAATGTATTGCCCATAGGGCCCATAAGGTAGTTGATACAGATTGAGACACTCATTAACAAAAGAGAATGCGCTATGAGAATATGCTCGTTTCTTCCGAGCGCGACTGAGATAGTATATTTGCTGGGGCTGGGAAACTCGCTATACGGCGTAAGCCATGAGTGCGACTTTCCATCCGAATCACTCGGTAAGCCGAAGGTAGTGCGTAGTCGATTCGATCCCGAAACCCTCAACAGCAGCCAGATAGATTCGCTAGTAACTGAAATGATGTCGCGCGGCGAGAATATCTACGAAGTGGATAAGGGTATACTGGAGGAAGCTCGTCCGGACCTTGTGATTACCCAGCGACTGTGCGAAGTATGCGCTGTCTCATTCGAAGACGTTCAGCAGGCTGTCCAGAGTCTTGACTCGACGCCGGATATCCTGTCCCTCGACCCTCATGGAATCGAAGACGTTCTTGAAGATATTCTCCAAATGGGCGCGCGAACTGGAAGAGTGTCACAAGCCCATCACGCCGTATTCAATCTGAGAGCGCGAATCGAAGCGGTCCGCCGAGCTATATCCGAGGCTGGACGCGCGCCTACGGTCGCCTGCGTCGAGTGGCTTGATCCAATAATCGCCGCCGGACATTGGATACCCGAGATGGTAGAGTTAGCGGGCGGCAAAGATGTTCTTGCAAGCCCAGGCGGTCCGTCTCATAAGCTTGATATGCAGAGTCTGCGCGACTCGGACCCTGATGTTCTCATTCTGATGCCGTGCGGCATGAACGTCGCGCAGGCTCGCGCCGAGTTCGAAGCGCTGCCCAACATGGCCCAGTGGCGAGATATGTCGGCGTTCAGAAACGGTCAAACGCGCGTAGTTGACTCTGGCGCGCTGTTCAGTCGCAGCGGGCCGCGCCTCGTTGACGGTCTGGAAATAATGGCCCGAATAATCCACCCTGACCTATTCGACGATCCACCCCCCGAAGAGTTCTGCGTTAGTCTGTAAGAGCGTTTACCTACCCCTATGAGCCCACCCAGTCGGAATGGGTGACTTCGAGCGCTTCTTGCACTTCCGAATGGTCGCGATTCAGCTTCAGCGTTGGCAGGCGTCGTATGTAGCCTGTGTACTCGTCGAAGTCCTCGTATGTCTCGCGCGTGAACAGTCCATCGTCTATAGCCTTGTTCATGGCTCGGACCAGATAGTCGAAGTCTAGCTGCATCCAGGGCTGCTGGCTGAGATTCTGCGTCAGGTATCTGAAAGTGACGTAGCGGCTGCGCTGTTCGAGACTGTCGCAGAACCGTATCGTGTCTTTGGTGATAGCGCCGGATATGACCTCATCCCCACCCTGATACGAGAACTCGTCTCTGAAGACGGGCTGACGACTGTCGAACTCTATTGAGTGTCCATCGTCTTCAATGCTGCCAAAATCGGCGCCCGCTGACATCACCCAATCCACGAGACCCTCGGTAACCACCTTGACGTACCCTCTATCGTATGCGTCCATAACGAGCGGCTTGAACTTGGGGTGCCCGAACTTGTTCTCGTCGAAATCCCTGATGCGATACTTGAGCAGAGGCTTGAGCGCCGCAAGAACGGTCGGACTTTTCTGATCGTTCGTTATATCCCTGATAGTTTCATAGACATTCCGCAGTTCGTCCGAAAGCGGTTCCTCCGGCGCTTTGGGAGCGTCCGGCAGGGAGGCAGTCATATTGCTTTGGACGGAAGGCTCCACGTCAATATCGTAGAACTTCACCCAATCGGCGCTTTCGGTGAGTCTTGGAGACGCTGTCCAGCTAAGCGCCACGATGGCGACGAACTTTCCATACGGTCTGAGCGTCTTGACCAGGTGTATGAAGTCGCCGTCGCCTGACACCAGCATATAGGCGTCTATGTTGGGGTAGCGATGGCAAAACTCGACGCAGTCCGCCGTCAGCTTCACGTCCACGCTGTTCTTGCGGACAGACGACATTACCCCGTCCCGGTCGTTCTGATAGACACGGCCCGGCACATACACGGGTTCGATGCCAGCCGCGTACAGGCGCCTGGGGTCATTAAACATGATGTGGCTCTGGAAGTCGGCGTAAGCTCGCGCGATTACTACCCTGCCCAATCCCTGCGCTTCTTCCATAATCGCACTGATATTCGGAGCCAGGTTCTGCTGCTGCAATCCAAAACGGATATTTTCCCAATCCAGAAGCAGCGCTATCTCGCGATTTCCCTCTTCTTTCATCATAATACTTCTCCTGAAATCTTCAAAAACGAATCAAGGCATAGATAGTTCCCGCTAAACGGGAATATATTTGACGCGGCAAGCGAAACGGGATGGGCTTAAGCTGCGTCGGTCCGATAATGGCATTTAATAGAGCGCATTGGCGGATACCGCCTCTGTCAATTATAACAGGGAACGCTACGTAGAGACGCAGGCTATCCGGACGTGAGAGCCCACCGCTCCCAAGCGTCTTCAACGCTCTTTTGAGCCTTCGCATGTTCTTGTCCAAGTCGGACTATCGCGTCGGTGTCGCGCCGCGCCGAGGCGTCTTCAAGCCGCCTCTCTATGTCAGACACCTCGCCCTCCAACTCGTGGATCAGGCTTTCGTAGTCCACCATTTCGGCTTGCGGATTATCCTGCGACTTTCGCTCGCGCTTGCGAGATTCACGTTCGCGTCTTCGGCGTCTGGCGCGGGCGCGCTTCGAGACAGGCTCGGGGTCGGGCGGACTCTTAAAGCGCATCCACTCCTTGAATCCCCCATTGAAAGGACGAACCGTCCCTTCCTCTATGGCCCATATCCCTTCCGCCATCAGCTCGATGAAGTGGCGGTCATGGGACACGAACAGCAGGGTTCCGTCGAAAGACTCCAGGGTGTCTTCGAGCGCTTCTCTACTTGCGATATCGAGGTGCGTAGTAGGCTCGTCCAGAATCAGTACATTGGGATAGGTTATTAGAAGTCTGGCTAACGACAGCCGCGTGCGTTCGCCGCCCGACAGCGCGCTCACTCGCTTGAACACGTCTTCTCCCTGGAACAGGAACCGGGCAAGATAGTCCCGCGCCTCTCCAATCGGGATGTTGCGAATCTCCAGAAACGCATCGAGAGCCGTCTTATCTTCTGGAAGATTCCACGTCCCCTGGTTCAGATAGCCTGTCTGTACGTTATGCCCCATCTTAACCGAACCGCTCAAAGGGGGTTGTTCGCCCAGAATCGCGCGCAGCAGGGTAGTCTTGCCGATGCCGTTCGCGCCCACTATGGCTATCCGCGAACCGCTTTCTACTTCCATGTCGGGAACGGTAAGCAAGGTCGTCTGGGAATCGCCCTCAGAGAACCCGACTTCCAGGCTGCGCAGACTTAGAGCGACACGCCCTGTGCGAGACGCGCTCGCAGCGCCTATGGAGATGGTCTTCTCGCTCTGCGGCGCTTCGATGAGTTCAAGCCGGCTCAGCTTCTTTTCGCGTCCGCGCGCTTCGCGCGAACGCTGCCCCGCCTTGTATCGCTGAATGAAGAACTCTTCTTTGGCAATGAGTTCCCGCTGACGCTCGAATTCTTTTTGCTGTCGCTCAATATGAGCGCGTTTCAACTCTCGATACTTCGAGTAGTTGCCCGGGAATCTTTGCAGATGTCCGCGCTCCATCTCCCATATCTCTGAACATACGCGGTCCAGGAAATATCGGTCGTGGGATACTACGACCGCGGCGTACTTGAAGTTGGCCAGAAACTCTTCGAGCCAGTTCAGGCCATCGAAGTCCAGATAGTTAGTGGGTTCGTCGAGAGCGAGCAGGTCGGGGTCGAGCAGTAGCGCGCGAGCGAGCGCGGCGCGCGTTCGTTCGCCGCCGCTGGCGGCCGAAATCGGCGTGTCCAGGGCGTCCAGAGCCAAGCCCACGCCTTCGGTGACGCGCTCCATGCTGTTCTGGTAGTCGTACCCTCCCAGCGCTTCATACTCTTCCAGCAATTGGGCGTATCGAGACTCCGCGCGTCGCCTGGCTTCGCCGTCTCCTCGCTGTATTTCGAGCGCACTGTCGGCGAGCGCGTCTTCCAGGTCGAACAAATTTTGGAATGCGGACTGAACCTCATCTCGCAAGTCGCCCGGGGCGTCCCGCTCCGGCATCTGCGATACATACGCGACTCGCAGACCCGCGCCTGCGGATATGGAACCGGCGTCCGGTTCGAGGCCGCCTGTCAGAACTCGCAGAAGAGACGTC
Source organism: uncultured Dehalococcoidia bacterium (assembly GCA_964640295.1). Classification (GTDB taxonomy): domain Bacteria; phylum Chloroflexota; class Dehalococcoidia; order Lucifugimonadales; family UBA1123; genus VXRN01. Next base: position 11,467 of record CAZXFX010000017.1, read on the forward strand.
TTGCCGCTTCCGTTCGCGCCCACCAATCCTATCCTGGCGCGTTCTCCAACCTCCACGCTTACATCGGCGAATATCTCCATTTCGCCGTAGTAGAGTTTCAGTTGTGAAGCTGAAAGCAGCATGATCGGCGTCTCAGGATTCAAGGATGCGCTTGAGATTGCGGTGGTCGGATTCGAAGCGCGCCTGCACTCTGGGCTTCATTGCCGATTCTGCGAATATCGCCAGACCGGGCAAGCTAAATTCCGTAACGGAATGCAGTCGCGAGCCGCCTTCGCACGGCTCGATGTCGTATGTGAGGCTCATGGGGAAGGGACCGTTGGCGCTGCGCGCAGAATACCTTTTGCCGGTCTGGAATTCGGTAACCGCGAAATCATGGCTCATCTGGCGCTGCATGACTTCGCTCACTATCCGGCATGTTGTCCCCATGCCTACCGGACCTTGCGATGTCTGCGTGGCCTCAACCACATTTTCGGCCCAAATAGGCAGATTCTCCACTTTGGTCAGGAACGCCATGACCTCTTCTACGGAACGGTTTATGGTGATCGTGGTCTCTACTCTCAATATGTCTCTTTCTCGATTCTCAGCTATCGAATTATCCTTGCGATTACTTTGAAGCGACGCATAGCGCACGAGGGGCGCAGTTCAGACACTTCGATTATCTCCGCTTCCTCGAATTTGCCCTCCGACGCAAAATTCATGCCAACTTCCGGAATCTCAGAGCGACGTATTTGCCCGACAGGGCGGCCATCTTCATTTGACAGAAACCATGTAACGGCTGGAAGACAGGTTTTAGATGTCATAGTGAATCGCTCTTTTCGAAGGCTGTCAGTCCTAAGTTTACATTTCGCGCATACGGGGGTCTAGTGACGCGGCTGCGCCACTGGCTGACTTGGCATACTAAACACCCTGTAATATCATCTCATCGAACAGGCGGATTCGTCCAACCGAGCGCCGCCTTGAAATTTTTCAATCATGAGCATGGAGGTGAATCATGGTAAAGCAGGGTGTGATACCCGACGATCTCACAAAACCATTCTGGGAAGCGGCCAGCGAAGGTCGCCTTGTCATCCAAAACTGCGTCGAATGCGACCGACTTCAGAATCCTCCTCAATCCGCTTGCTCAGGGTGCGGTTTCGACAGAGGTCTCGAATGGAAGACGATGAGTGGGCGCGGCAAGATATACAACTACTGTGTGGTGTACGACACTCCCATATCCGCGCTTCATGAAGACCAGCCCTTCAACCTTGCAGTCATCATGCTGGATGACGATCCCGGCATTCAGATGTACTCGCATCTGCCCGGAACTCCAGTTGACGACGTGCCGATAGGCGCGGCGGTCGAAGTCATATTCGAGGAGACTGCCAACGGACAGGTCGTTCCGGAGTGGCGGGTCATAACATGAGTTGGGGCGTTACTCTTCAACGCGCTTGACGTTCTGCAAGTACTGGGAAAAAACCTACTATCAAATTCACGCAACTAGGAGCGCACAATGACAACGATAGACGCGCCAGAATCCATGTACAGATCGGTAGAAGGACTGGGGGTTTGGGAGCATAGAGGGAAAGTGGCCGCTGTTGGAGTGGGACACTCGCCCACATCCCGTCGCTGGGACGGCAGGGCTGAGACCACCGTCGGCGCGGGCAGCATACTGTCCATGAGGCAGGCTATGGAAGACGCGGGTGTATCCCCCGATGAAGTTGACGGTCTCGTAATCGTTCCGGTGACCACCACCGGCGCCCACTGGCCGGAGGACGTACCGCTGCCTATGGACGTGGTGAACTCATTCAACCGGACCGACGACCCGCTGGACGGCGTAGGCAAACTGAGCGCCGACTGGCTAGAGATCAATATGCCTGAACTCACCAACGTCAGGTTCAAGATGCACGCGCCGGGCTGTATGTCCGCCGCGATCGTCACAGCGGCTCAGGCAATAGGCGACGGACTGGCCAACACGTGCCTGGTAGTCAAGGGGTGGCATAACCTAGTGGGTCGCTACAACCACGGCGGCCTGAGCGCGGCCGATCCTGTTCCCGGCTCTGTCGCCATCGGTCCCGGGCGCACGCTGTGGGGTCCGCCCGGATGCTACGGCACGGCGCTCCAGTTCGCCCAGTACTGCCACAAGTACGGCAAGAACCACGACATGATGGCGCCTTTCATGGAGAATTCGAGGCGAAACGGCCTCATGTTCCCAGAGGGGTATTGGTATCAGCACCGCCCGGAGGAGCTCCCGCCTGAGGACTATCTATCCTCCCGGTGGATAGCCAAACCCGCCAATCTGTTCGACAACGACATACCGATCATGTGCTCCGCCGCCTACCTCTTCACCACAGCTGAGCGCGCGCAGGACATGAAACAGAAACCGGTCTATATCCTCGGACACGCATCCAGCAGGGGGACGCCCAGGAGCATTACGCCGACGCTGGAAGAGGTGGAGGCCGAGACTGCCAGCACGGGCAGGAAGATATATGAGTCCGCCGGCATTTCTGCCGAAGACTTGTCTTTCGAGAATATGTACGACGGATTCGCGCAGTTCCACCAGTTCCACATTGAGGGACTGGGATACCGGGGTATGGGATTTGGAGACGCGCTGGACTTCTACCAGACAGATATAAGCATTGAGGGGCCGAACCCGATATCGCCGAGCGGCGGCAACATCGGCAGCGGTCGCAGCCGTTTTTGGATGCATACCGACTCCATTCAGCAGTTGCAGGGACGCGCGGGAGCGCGCCAGGTCACGGGCGTCAAGCCGGAAGTGGGCGTGTCGGGCGGCCCAATGCCGCTCGGAGGCAATTTTACGGTCTGGAGCGCGACGCCCGACTAGAGAATGGTACAGAAAGAAGAAAGATCTCGCCGCGAGTCGTTTCTGAGCGTACAAGCGCCATGGTGGCCCTTGACCTTCTGGCTGTTCGTCACGCAGTTGGCGCTGGAAGCGGTTATGGTAGTATTAGATGAACGGTCTCGCCTGTCCGATATGGGTTTGCTCGAGCAGGCGAGATTCGTTCGCTCTGAGATAGCAGACGACATTCTGATCTCGGCGGTCATCGCAATAGCTCTGGTTGATATATGGAGGAATATCTTGGTTACCGCAGACTGGCTGAAAAGTCGCATAGAGAGACGTGAGGAGAGGATACGCAACGAGGGACGTGAAGAGGGAGTTGCGGAAGGCGTTGAAAAAGGCCGCAGCGAGGGACGTAAGGAAGGCCGTAACGAGGGCCGCAGCGAGGGGCGTGAAGAAGTGCTCAGCGTACTTGGCGAAGAAGCGCGCAAAGACGTCGAACGCAAACTCGGCCTAAACCGATATTCAGGGGACTAGAAAAGAGGGACTACACTTGCCAATACTCATAAGCTTTGACATAGACGGCACGTTGGAAGTGGGCGATCCGCCCGGCGAAATCACCATGGACATGGTCAGAATCGCGCAGTCCAATGGCGCCATCATTGGCAGTTGCTCGGACCGAATAGCCAGTTCACAGCGCAGGATATGGGACGAACACGACATCCAGGTGGATTTCGTCTGTGTCAAGGGAAGCCCATTGGAGAGTCTTCGTCTCGAGACTATGAAAACCAAGTTCGACGCCGAAGAGTACTGGCACATCGGAGACAGGGAAGACCTGGACCGCCAGATGGCGCTGCGGATAGGCTTCCAGTTTCTTTGGCCGGACGAAGCGGCGCAGAAGGAGTGGTTTAAGGCGGGTTAGTCACCTATCGCATCAATCCGCCGCGACATTTCGTCCAGAAATGTCTCATCGTAGTGTCCATCCACGTGTCTATTATTCCAAAGACCTGAAACGCAAACACGTTCTCTGTCGCAGTAACGTCCAAGCCATCCACTGGATGGCTCGTCAGATTCGAAGCGATTGTATCCGCTCAACAGCGCAATTGCATTTCGTTCGATAAAACCGCGCATGGAGTCAGGACTGGGATCGTCATCTACTTCTAACCATAGGAACGGCATTTTGCCAATGTACTCGCTGACGGCGTCCTCGATAGGGTTTTCGAGTTCCTTTATCTTGTCTCGACCAATTTTCAGTTTCCGGGCCGCTTGCGATAAGTCGCTGCCAACGCCCCATGACTTTGGCATAGCGACATCGCCTCGCCTACCCAAAGCAGTCCCCACTATAAGTCTGAAGATGGATCCCCTATGATTCCCAATGCCGTTGACAGGGCCTCGATGCTGAGACAGCCTGTTCCACAGCTTGGTTTTGGACCCGCGTTTTAAGGCGTGAGTCCCAATGCGAACCACTCTCCGCCCGTTGCCTGCAACAGATCTGACTTCACCATTTTCGAAGAAGAAATACACGCCTCGCTGAGGCCAGTCCATCCTGCCATCACACTCACACAGTAGTCGTGCGCCACCAAGTCGAACCTCAAGTTGATTGAGAAGTTCATAGAACTGAACAGAGTCCGCAAGTCGCTTATTCATCTAGTTTCGTTTCCAACCATTGCAACTGCTCGCCAATCCTCAAACCCTACATTGGTATGTAAACAGACAATCCCTGGTTCTTCAGAGGCGGCGCAAGAAACTCTCGGTAGCGCAGTCTCGCCATGAATACAACTTCTCGAACGCTTCCCCAGCGTGGTATTAGTTCGTCGAGAACCTTGTTCGCCCACGCGCGACGGTCAGCGGCCCGCATGGTGTTCAGGGTAGTGTTGTAGGGCGATATTATTTTGTCGGGGCATATAAGACCGTGTTTTGCGGAAAGTATGAACCACGAACATCTCGTTCTTTCCACATAGGCGCGCGCCTTGAGAAACCACGAAGATGTGTACAGGTCTCTGGCGGGAGCGGGTTGCGAACGTTTTTGCCCTACACAGGCTACCAAATATATGAGGCTATTTTCAGGGTGCATGGGATTTGGTCATTCCTCGAATATAGTATCCATGAGCATTGTTCATTCCCATGATACAATACTGGCAACGCATATCAAATCAGGCGTAAATCGCCACAGGAGACCCCAATGCCTGCCTATGTAATCGCAGATGTGGAAGTGACTGACCCGGAACTTTTCGCTGAGTACCGCGAGTTGGTCGAGCCGACCGTCAACGCATACGGCGGCAGATATATCGCGCGAGGGGGCGAAACGAGCGTCCTCGAGGGCGACCGCGTTCCAAACCGAACTGTCATCATCGAGTTTCCCAGCATGGAGCGAGCCAAGGCGTGGCACGGCTCCGATGAGTACGCCCACCCAAAGGATATGCGTATCCGGTCCACCAACAGCAATGTCATGGTCGTAGAGGGCCTATGAGAAGGATAAGATGAGTAAACTCGCCAACATATTCCCCGAGGGCTGGAACGAAGAGCGTGTCCATAGAGTCCTCCAACACTATGAATCCCAGACGGAAGATGAGGCATTAGGGGAAGATGAGGCTGTTTTGGAGAACTCTAAGCAGACTCTTATGGAGATACCGAATGAGTTAGTCGGTTCTGTCAGAGCGCTCATTTCCCAACACGCTGAGTAAATCCGCAACGCAGTAGGTGAATTATATGAACAAGATAGGACTCGCCATCATAGGCTCGACGGGCGTGATAGGCCGCGTGCATATAGACGCAATCGCGCAACTGGATTCGTGCCGTCTCGTCGGCGTCAACGCCCGAACTCAGACTCCGCTCAAGCGGCAGGCGGATGAACTCGGCGTCGTGGCGTATCCGACCCTCGACGACGCGCTCGCCGACTCCAAGGTTGGCGCCGCGGTCGTAGCCACGCCTCACCGCTCCCACGCAGAGATTACAGAAAAAGCGGCGAGCGCCGGCAAGCACGTTCTCGTCGAAAAACCGATGTCTGTCACGCTGTCAGAGGCTGACAGGATGATAGGCGCATGCCGCGAGGCGGGCGTCAAGCTTGGCGTTCTGTTCAACAACCGCTTTCGACCTGAAGCTATCAAGATGCGCCAACTCGTGGATGAGGGCGCGATTGGCGAGATATACCGCGTCTCGATGTCCTCAGCCATGATTCGCAGCCAGGACTACTACGACCGCCTCGACTGGCGCGGCAAGTGGCAGGACGAGGGCGGCGGCGCTCTCCTGAACCAGGGTATCCACGCCATTGACATGATGCAGTGGCTGGGAGGTCTGCCTGTCTCCGTCATGGGTATCGTGTCCACCCGCAGACATCGCGTCGAGGTGGAGGACTTTGCCACGGCGACTCTCCTATACGAAGGAGGCGGACACGGAACCATGCATTGCAGCACGTCGCAGGCGCCCAATCATCAGAGACTCGAACTGTGGGGCAGCGAGGGAGCGATAATCATGGACGACTGGAACGTCAGCCTTTATCGTCTCGAAACCAGCGTGGACGACTTCATTCAAAATGACAAGTCCCCCACCTACGACAGCCCGAACTCCACTGTAGAGACTTTCTCGTTCGAACCCGTTGGAGGCACGCACGCGCCCGCGATTGACGACTTATCCAAGGCGATACTGGAAGACCGCGAACCGGCAATCACTGGAGAGGACGGGCTTCGGTCGCAGGAAATAGTGGCGGCTACGACCCTGTCGGGATGCGCGAACAAGCGGGTTGATATCCCTGTGGACCGCGCGGAGTACGACGCTCTCCTGTCCGAACTGGCGGCGGCGCGTCGGATTCCGTCCTGACACTCAGAATCACTCCAATGCGCGAATGCGCCATGCGCGCCACCTTTGATATACTTCCGACAAAAACAGACTGGGCCAAGGAGACTGAGAATGACGACCGTTCAACAGAAGCAAGATGTCGCGCTTACGGCGCACCTGCTCAGGCGAGCCGGTTTTGGCGCCACCGCCAAAGAACTCGACTACTACATGGGCATGAGCTATGAAGAGGCCGTCGAAGATCTCATCAGCGCCCGACCTTCGCCGGACGATATGCCCACGGACCTAGTCCGACGTTACCACGTGGATCAGTCCGATCTCCGCAACGGACAGGCGGCGGCGGCCCACTGGGTTTACAGGATGGTCAACACAGACGCCGTTCTCGCCGAGAAGATGTGCCTTTTCTGGCACCGGGTCTTCGCCACGGCGGCTACCAAACTCATTCAGGCTCGCATGGTCACCAACCAGATAGATATGTTCCGCGAATATGGAATGGGCAGTTTCCGGGATATTCTAGTCAGGCTGTCGCGGGACCCCGCCATGCTCATGTGGCTCGACAACCAGGACAATCATAAAGAGTCCATCAACGAGAACTATGGACGCGAGATTCTGGAACTCTTCTCCATGGGTGTCGGCAACTACACGGAGGACGACATCAAAGAGTGCTCCCGCGCCTTTACAGGCTGGCGCGTGGTCAACCCCGACTATATGTCCATCAAGATGCGCAACAACACAGCGCGGCCATACGGCTACATCGCATGGCAGTTCGAGTATGACGATGACGACCATGACCACGAAGACAAGAATTTCCTGGGCGAAGTGGGCGACTTCAATGGAGAGGACGTGGTTGACATCATTTGCAGACAGCCGGCCACGGCGCGGTTCATAGCGCGGCACCTGTACCACTTCTTCGTGGCGGACGAACTTCCGGTTCCTCAGTGGCCGCACTTCGAGCCGAAAGACTCGGAAGCTATCGAGATCATGGCGCAAGCCTACTTCGACTCGGGCTACGACATATCCGCGATGCTCAGGGCTATGTTCAATTCCGACTTCTTCAAGGACGAAGCGTCCAGATTCGCCCGGATCAAGAGTCCAGCGGAGATGGTAGTTGGGACGCTCAGAATCGCGGGGCCTATTTCTCTGCCATCCACAGACACCTACGTCGCCGCTGGCGCCTGCGCGGCGATGGGACAGGGACTTCTCAACCCGCCCAGCGTCGAAGGATGGCAGGGCGGCGACGAATGGATAAACACCGGCGCCTATGTGCAGCGCGTCAATTTCGCCAGCCTCGTGCTGAACAGCGCGGACAAGAGCGGCATTCGCGACATAATCGAGCGCATCGAAGGAATGTCGGGGGGCGAGCCGATGTCCGCAGAGCGTGTCGTTGACGCGGTTCTGGACATACTTGGGCCTCTGCCCGTTCTGGACACCACGCGGCAGGGACTAGTCGAGTACGCATCCAAGTGGGGCGATTTTGACTTCGCCGACAGCGAATCCGCCGCCGAGGCCGAGAAGAACACAGTAACGCTGATACAGTTGGTGGCGACGACGCAGGAGTACCAGTTGGCGTAGGCGAAATTTTGCATGGATCCAGTCGCCATTCCCGCGTTTGAGTTCGCCCGGTCAGAAATGGTTGATGAAGACTTGCCGCTAACCACTAAAAACTAAGGACTGCACAATGGTTACACTGACACGAACGAGAAGATTCACGCTGAAGCCCGCGACTACCGTCGGTTTTGTCGCAGACCAGGGCGGGCGCGGCTTTCATCTGCCGACCGATTTCGTGATTCGCTCAGACGGGCGAATCTTCGTTGCAAGCCGCAGCAACACCACCGCGCTCGACATCGTTGGAATTCAGATGGTGACGATTGACCACGAGTTCTTCGGGCAGATCGGCGCGTATGGCAGCCAGGCGGGCAACATGATATGGCCCTCGGCGCTCGCGCTCGACAGCGAAGAAAATCTGTATCTCGCCGATGACTTTCTGCAGCGCGTCACCGTGTATGACCGCGATGGAAACGTGACCGGGACATGGGGGACTCAGGGTAGCGCAGCCGGCGAATTCGATGGTGTCTCCGGACTGCTCTTCGACGCCGACGACAATTTGCTTCTGGTTGACCACCGCAACAACAGGATCCAGAAATTCACCAAAGACGGCCAGTTCCTGGACAAGTGGGGAGGACCTGGACAGGGCGACGGCGAGTTCGATCTGCCATGGGGCATCAGCCAGGACAGCGAGGGGTTCCTGTATGTGGCCGACTGGCGCAACGACCGCATCCAGAAGTTTACGCAGGACGGCGAATTCGTCGCCAAGTTTGGCGAATCCGGCAACGGGGACGGCCAGTTCCACCGCCCGTCCGGCCTGACGGTGGATTCGGATGGCAATATGTACGTCGCCGACTGGGGAAATCAGCGAGTGCAGGCTTTGGACTCGGATGGCAATTTCATCCAGTCTCTGCGCGGGGACGCGATACTGGGCGACTGGGCGGTGGAATATCTGAACGCCAACGCTGACGAACTGGAGGCGCGCTCCAAGTTCGTCCCCGTTTTCGATGTGGATACGGACGACCCGAACGAGGTCTCCGCCCGCATAGAGCCGTACTTCTGGGATCCGGTCAGAGTCGCGCTCGACGATCAGGAGCGAGTCTATATCCTGGAGACCAGCAGACACCGCTTCCAGGTGTATGAAAAGGTGTCGGAATGACATTGGTGAAGCGACAGGAGCAAGCCAGTCATATATACATTCAGCAGGCTGAAGAGCATTTTCGACAAGGAGATTTGCAGGGGGCGTCCAAGAGCGCTTGGGACGCGGTGGAGTCCTGCCTGAAGTCGGCGGCGAAACGACGAGGATGGAGCCATGAAACACACCTGGATTTGTCCCGTGTCGTATCCAGACTGGCTAAAGAGAGCGACGACGCTCACCATTTGCACACTCTGTTCGGAAGCGTGGGGGGGTTGTATGTCAATTCGTATGAGGATTGGTTCACTGACTCAATCGTCAAGACTGGCATAGAGGATGCGAAGGAACTGGCGACAATGCTTAAGAACTACAGTGAGACGACTGAATGATCACACCAACGGGAAGACACATTCAGATCAGTCAACGACTTATTCCGCAGGCAGATGCATGGTTTGAAAAGGGGAATATGCCGGAGGCGTCCGAAATGGCTTGGGGAGCCATCGCTCACTACCTGAAATCCATTGCCAAGCGACGCGGTTGGAGAAACAGGTCGCACAGAGATATATCTCAAGTTGTCGCGCGCCTGGCAGACGAGAGTGACGACCCTTATAGAATCCATACTCTATACAGGAGTATGAGCAACCTGCACGTCAATTTCTATGAAGACTGGCTTGAGAACGATGCGGTCAGAGTCGGCATAGAAGACGCCAAGGAGTTCGTAGTGAAACTGGAGAACGAATTTGGCGCATGACACGGTATAATGACCGCCGCTAATTGATAACGCTGACCAAGGAGGCAAGTTCGTCATGGGTGAAGCGAAGAATAGAAAACTGGTCGTGGTTCAGCTTTCCGGGGGCAATGACTACCTGAACTGCGTAGTGCCGTACACAAATCCGGAGTATAGAGACAACAGACCTAACGTGCGAATCGAACAGGAAGACGTCATACCCATAGACGATCAGTACGGATTCAATCCCGCGATGGGCCCGGTCAAAGAGCTGTACGATGAGGGCAAGGTGGCTATCATCCACGGCGTAGGCTACCCAGTCCCAAACAGGTCGCACTTCCGCTCCATGGATATATGGCATACCGCTGAACCCACTAAGGTGGGAGACGAAGGATGGCTTGGCCAGGCTGTGCGCGATATGCACCCGGATGGCGATAACGTAGTCGCGGCGGTCAACTTTGGGGCGGCGCTTCCGAGAGCGCTGGTCGCCAAGAACGCGCCAGTCGCATCGGTATCGGACCTCAGCGCATACGGACTGCTCAACCACATGGACGGCGGCGACCAGCGAACCGGGGCGCTCGAAGCCTTCCGAAATATGTACACCCACGCGATAGGAAGCGGCCCAGTCATGGATTTCCTCAGCCAGACAGGCCTGGACGCTCTCAAAGGCTCCGACATTCTCAGCCGCGTTCCGGAAATGTACTCTTCCAATGTGGAGTACGCCTCCAACCCATTTGCGCAGCGCGCGAGAGACACATCCCAGATTCTCACCGCAGACATCGGGACGCGCATCTGCTATACACAGCACGGCAGTTTCGATACGCATACCAACGAGGTCGCGCTTCACAAGACTCTCTGGAACCACGTAGCGGGCGGCATCTACGATCTATACACCGACCTCAAAGAGCAAGACGCGAGCGAAGATGTTCTGATATTCGTGTTCTCCGAGTTTGGCAGGCGCGTCAAGGATAACGGCAACGGCACAGACCACGGGTCGGGTGGAGTCGCTTTCATGATCGGCGACGGCGTGAACGGAGGCAACTACAGCGAGTATCCGTCGCTCGACCCTGATAAACTCGTCGAGGGCGACCTCGCGTTCAACCTGGATTTCCGCAGTGTTTATACGGAGATACTGGAAGACTGGCTGGAAGTGGATCCCCGGCCAATCGTCAAAGGCGAATATGAAAAGATAGGCGCGCTGAACGTATAGACGGCCCCTGTCAGTCGTATAAGAAAACAAACGCCCCGGCATATACGCCTGGGGCGTTTGTTTTTGGAAATGGCTCGAAATATGCTTGAAAACTACGGAAAAAAGGTTCATCATATCCCGCAGAATTTTAGTGGGAGGTTAACTCTAAAATGAACCCGGTATCCCTATTCGACCTAGAAGCTATGGCAGAGCAAGTCATGCCCCACCACAAGTGGACGTTTGTGGACGCGGGAGCGGCTGACGAAATCACTGTCCGCAGAAATCGCGAAGCGTTCGACGAAATTACTGTCAATCCCCGCTTCTTGGTGGATGTCGGAAATAGAGATTCCTCCGTAGAAGTACTCGGAGAAAAGATAGAATTCCCAGTAATGGTCGCGCCCGCCGGCAGCCAGCGCGACGTTCATCCAGACGGCGAACGCGCCACCGCAGCGGCGGCCGGCTCGATGGGCACCCTCTATGCGCTGCCCACCGGATCGGGATACAGCATTGAAGAAGTCGCGGAAGTGGCCACCGGGCCGCTCTGGTTCCAACTCTACCACTTCGACGACGAAGTAACCGAACTGCTCGTAACCAGGGCGAAAGCGGCGGGGTACAAGGCAATCTGCCTCACAGTTGATACGCCCGCCCCCAGCCCCAAGGAGCGCGACGTCCGAAACGCTCATGTACGCACGCCCGGGCTATACTGGGGCAGCCTGTTGCGTCCGGTTGACCGCAGCGACCTCATCAATCGTCGGGAAGTCGGCATTCCGGATATGATGGACTGGGAGCCGCCCGAATTCACAGGTCTTACATGGGAGCGTCTGGACTGGCTTAGAGACCTGACGGGACTGCCGCTCGTCGTCAAGGGCATAAGGACAATCGAGGATGCAGTCATGTGCGCCGAGTACGGCGCGGACGCGATTGTCGTATCCAACCACGGCGGACGCCAGCTTGACTGCACCAGATCGAGCATAGAGACGCTGCCCGAAATCGCCGACGCTGTTGGCGACAGCCTGGAGGTATATCTCGATTCAGGCGTGCGGCGCGGCATGGACGCGCTCAAAGCCATCGCGCTCGGCGCCAGGGGGGTGTTCGTGGGACGACCGCTGTTCTGGGGACTCGCTAATGGCGGGGAGGATGGAGTGCGCGCGATGCTCGATATTATGCGAACCGAATTCGACCGCGCTATGGCATATTGCGGGTGCCGCACGGTGAGCGATATTCATCGCGGTCTCGTGTCGCTCAACTCCGATTTCAGAACGCGCTAAGCCAGTCGGCGCCGATTTCGCCACGCGCCCTTCCACGTGGACGTGGAGGGGCGTTATCGCTTTACTGCTGCGATCTGAACGGAAACACCCAACTGGCCAGGGATCGAGGATTCCTGGACTGAACCCACAACTTGCCGCTTCCGCTAAACCTTAGCAGCAACTGGTCTGAAAACAAAAACGAGCGAATGTTATTCCCGCCCGGGACTATATCGTATTCGAGAGTCCGTTCCCAAGCCACAGCGTGTCCGTTGTCAACTCGATAGGACCCATTGACCTCGATCTCTTCCACATCTCCGTAGGCGTTGAAGAACAGCGTCCCGCTGCCGGAAGCGCGAAGGACGAACAGACCTTCGTTGAATAATCCGCTCAAACCCTGAAAATCGGTATTTATCTTCACGCCCTCTTCAGACGCCAGATAGGCGTTCTTCTCCAGGTATAGCTCCGTTCCTCTGGTCATCTGATAAGCGACAATATCTCCAGGCTGCCCGGGCGCCAGCCCGACCATTCCGCCGCCGCCCTGGGAGTGAAAAGTGTTTTGGAAAAAGCTTTCTCCGCCCAGAACCGCTCTTCCCAGCCCGCTCATTACCCCTCCACGCATAGAGGTTGTCATGTGAATATCGCCGCTCATCCACGCCATAGCCCCGGATTCCGCAACCAGCGTCTCTTCGCTTCCGAGAGTCGCTTCCAACAGGCTATAACTTGGCTGGGCTTGAATCGTGTACTCCATCTTCTAACTCCTGGGCGGCAAGAGTCCGCCCAACGTCCGACCGAACTGGTCCGGATTATGGCTCTGCAGATATATCTTTCCGTTGCCTGAGAAGCGCATGACAGAACCCTCGCTCGACAGGAACGAATGCAGCCATCCTCCGCTCGCTCTGCTAATCGTATATTCAAGAGAGTCTTCGAACGCGACGACATGGCCTGTGTCCACCATCAGCGCGCCCTCTACATCAACTTCCTTCACGCTTCCGAACGCGCTAACGATCAACTGCCCTATTCCTTGTATGTCAAGGAAGAACAGCGATTCGCCAGAGAACATCCCTCTGAATCCCTGGAACTGAGTGTCAATGCTAAGTCCATCGGAGGATCCCAGATAGCTTCCTCCCGCGCACAGCCAGCCGCCGATGCCTGAACATTCGATGACAGCGATGTCGCCCGCCAGGGTTGGCGCGAGACCAACTTCTCCAGCCGCGTGGTCGCGCGTCTTGTAGGAAGACAAGAAGAAACTCTCGCCCGCCATCATTCTCCTCACGCCGCTCATCAGTCCGCCAGAGCCGCGGCTCCTGGTCGTAACATCAATCACGATGTTGTCCGAAGCGCGGAACATCGCGCCCGCCTCGGATGTGAACTGTTCGTCGCCTTCCAGTTCAACCACCACAGACCTGTATGAGCCTCTCTCTGACACTATATAGTTGGGCATCGGCCTTCATCCTCAAAGAAACCTGGATAAGATTGCGGCAATCCCATCATCCAAACGGAGCCAGCCAGCCAGCCAAGGCGGGCATAATTCTAGTCTGAAGATATATCTTCCCTACGCCGGAGAAATTCATGGCGAGACCTTCTCCGGAAAGCAGCGCGCTCTTGACCCCGCCCATGCCGCGAATCGTGTACCTGAGCGTAGGCTCCCACGCCACAACGTGGCCGGTATCCACCGTGAGGTCGCCGGCGACATCCTTTTCTATCAGCGCTCCGTAAGTATTGAAGAACAGGTCGCCCGTTCCGCTGCATTCGATGAAGAACAGACCCTCGCCCGAGAACATGGATTTGAGACCGCCGAATTGCGCGCCCAGCTTTACGCCCGGCGTACACGCCATGAACGAGCCGCCAGTCAGGATGAGCATATCATTGTTTATCTGGCGGTGGCGCACAGTTCCAGGGACGGAGGGAGAAAGCGATACTTCGCCCCCTTCCGGATGGCTGAATTCCCCGACGAAGAGCGACTCCCCGCCCACTATCTTCCTCACCAACGCGCGCGTGAATCCGCCCAGCAATCTGGCGTTGATATGAGTACCGTCCGACATCCACGCCATCGAACCGCCCTCGGCTATGAAATTCTCGTCCGGCTCCAGTCTGACCAGCAGATGTCCATAGTCAGGGTTGCCTTCTATGGTATAGTCCAAAGCAGCCGCTCCTAAATATCTCGATTATGCAGGTAACGCCAGTATAAAGTAGATTTCTTGTTGGTTGAAAGATAAAAAAAGTCCTTGTTAATGTGATAACATCTGAGTTGGCAAGTTTGGGCTTGACCGCAAACCGTCATAATCATTGGAGGCGCAAGCAATGGTACATCAGCAGGCCGCTATTCTGAGACCTGAGACGATGGTCGAGGAGTTCAAGAAGAATGGCGTAACCCACGTTATAACGATACCGGACAGCGAAACCAACTATCTGTACGAATTGATGGAAACCCAGGAGTGGCTTGACGTTGTTCCAGTCTCTCGCGAGGGCGAGGCTTGGGGAACCGCCCTGGGGCTCAACATCGCGGGCAAGGTTCCCGTTGTGCTTGTACAGAACACGGGGATGCTGGAGGCGGGAGATTCGATTAGAGGAATGGCGATTGACGCGGGATTCCCGCTCGTCATGGTTATCGGATACAGGGGATGGACTCGAAGAGGCGTGATTACCGACTCCGTAGCCAAATACACTGAGCCGTTCCTGACAGCGTTCGGCATAAACTACTACCTCGTCGAGCAGAACGAGGACGGCGACCGCATCTCGGTCGCCTTCGACGAAGCAAGAGATACGAACAAGCCTGTCGCCATTCTGGTGGGTGACGAGTATCACGGCTTCAATAGATAGAATCTCGATAAAGCGGCGGCAGACAACCCCCTCGAGGCTCTCAAGACAGGTCCGAGCGGGGACGCGGACATTACAACGGAGGTTGATTCGATTGATTGATCCAGTAGATGTATTCAAGGCATTTCAGGAACATCGCGGAGACGCGATAGTCAGCGCGTCTGGCACCGCCGGACGGCATTGGGCGGATATCAGCGATAATCAGAAGCGTGACATCTCGCTAGGCGGGGCTATGGGTCAGACCACATCCGCGGCCTTTGGACTCGCTCTGGGGCTGCCCGACGAAAAGGTCGTCTTGTTCGACGCGGAAGGCTCTCTGCTCATGAATCTTGGCGCCATAGCTTCGATAGCGGGAAAGAAACCCGCCAATTTCTACCATTTCCTGCTCGACAACGAGTGCTACGCAACCACAGGCGGCCAGCCTGTCCCCAATTCCCAAGAGATAGACTACGCGCTCATGGCCAAGGGCGCCGGCTATGCCGCCACTTATAATTTTGACGATCTGGAAGAGTTCGCCACCAGCGTGGGAGAGATAATGCAGCAGCGGGGGCCCGTGTTCGTCGCAATCAAAATAGAACCCGAGGTGCAGAATATGCCCATAGGACTGCGCGAGCGACGCCCCACTCGCAGCAGAACGCAGACGATCAACGAACTGCGCGAAGAACTGGGCATAAGCTAATCGCTAACCACCCAAGCGGAAAGGAAGAATCCCCCACATGACTGAAGACGTCACCGGCCGCCCTGAAATCAATGGCAAGTCATTCTATGGCTACGACTCCTCCGACGTTCAGGATAGCTATACTGGACGCAACATCGAGGTCGAGGCGGGCTTCATTCTGCCTCACATAGAGGCGGGCATGAGCGTCCTCGACTGCGGCTGCGGTC
The DNA here is from genome assembly GCA_964640295.1 of uncultured Dehalococcoidia bacterium. GTDB lineage: Bacteria > Chloroflexota > Dehalococcoidia > Lucifugimonadales > UBA1123 > VXRN01. The sequence continues at coordinate 27,580 of CAZXFX010000017.1, forward strand.
CGGGCGCTATCACGTTTGGGCTTGCCCAAGCCGCCGCGCCCGGCAGGGTCGTAGGCGTGGACATCGAGCGGGCCATGGTCGATCAGGCCACGAGCCTGGCCGCCGAGGCGGGTATCGAGAACGTCGAGTTCATGGTGGGGGACATCTACGATTTGCCGTTCGAGGACGGCGAGTTCGATGTCGTCTTCTCGCACTCAGTTACGGAGCATCTCTCAGACCCCGTGCGGGCGCTGAGAGAGTTGCGCCGCGTGGTCAAGCGGGGCGGAGTGGCGGGCGTAGTCAAGACTGACTGGACGTTCCCGTTCATCGTCCCTGAGAGCGAGGGATTCAGCAAATTCTTCGAGCTATTCGAAGGCGGCTTCAACCGGATAGGCGGCTCGCTGAACCGGGGCCGCTATCTGGGAGCATATATGCGAGAGGCGGGCTTCGACGTCATCGAAGTTCGCAACCAGGCGTCCAACTCTTTTGGCGACGCGACCGTCCCGACAGCCGAGCGATTCATCACGTGGCTCAACAACATTCCGCTGTTCCGGGAATCGGTGGAGATGGGGATAATCAGCGAGGCCGAACTGGACGGCGTTCGCGCGGGAATGCGCGAATGGGCCGCCCACCCCGACGCCTACTTTTCGCTGCCCGGCGTCCGAGCGGTGGGAATTAAAGAATAGTGAATTTAGAATGTTGAATTGTGAATTGTCTAGCGACCGACTGATTTCGCGGCTTTTTGATTTCTCTGCGCGTTTTTAATGATTGCGGTTAATATAGCCACTAGCTGATTCGCTTCATCAAGTAAAACGCCGATTTCAGACTCGCTTGCGATGCCGGTCGCTATAATAAGCCTAAGCCAATAGTGAGTCTCACGCGCTTCTTTGCAGGCGATAGATAGTTTGCTCAGAAAGTCGGCGCGGCTCTGACCAGCTTGGGCTTCTTCGATATTCGCGCCAATAGATGTAGCTGACCGCAATAGCTGATTGGCCGGAGTGCGATTTACACCTGGAGTCTGATGTAGAGATTGACACAGTTTCACTACTTGGCGCGCAAATTCAAAACTCCGAGCCGATATATCCCTATTCACAATTCACTATTCCTAATTCAAAATTCATAACTTGCCAGGCATTCCGCCGTCCACGTTTACTATCTCTCCGGTTATGAACTTGGACTCGTCCGACACCAGGAACAGAACCAGATTCGCCACGTCCTCTGGATAGCCTGCGCCATCCAGTATCTGAATGCCGTCGAACATCGCTTCCAGGCTGTGATGTCCGCCGCCTACGTCGGTCAGGGGCGTGATTATCTGGCCAGGGCGGACGCAGTTCACGCGAATGTTGTGCTGTCCGCCCATGCTGGCGGCGTACCGAGTGAAGGCGTCCACCCCCGCCTTGGCGGCGTAGTACGAAGCGGACGGATACCTGCCAACCAGGTCGTACATCTTCTTGTTGAACCCTCTGACAGCGGCCACCGAAGACATATTGACTATCTTGCCTCCGCCTCGCTCTATCATGTGAGGCCACACCGCCCTGCACATATAGAACGTACCCGTCAGGTTTACGGAGATTACCCTGTTCCAGCCGTCGTCTTCCTCTTCGGGGAAGTTGGCGCGGTCGCCGCCGCCAGCGTTGTTGAACAGAACGTCAACGCGGCCATACTCGTCCACGACAGACTGGACGGCGGCGTTCACCTGTTGGCTATCGGATACGTCGCACTTTACGAATAGAGCCTCGCCGCCGTCATCCCTTATGGAGCGCTCGACCGCATTGCCTTCTTTCTCGCGGCGCGCCAGCAGCGCGACCTTGGCGCCTTCCCGCGCGAACAGTCGCGCCGTTCCTTCGCCAATTCCGCTGTTTCCGCCTGTCACTATCGCAATCTGTCCCGCAAGTCTGTTCGCCATCTGAGTTAATTCCCCTTTGCCTAAGTCATATTCGACGTTCTAGTCAGTCGCAGCCTCAGTCCCCGTCATATCCCCAGCAAGCCCTCCAGATTCCTCCACAATATCATCTCCTTCTCTTCCCGCGTCAGACTCTCCAATCCCAATATCCAGGACACAGGCCAGTCTTCACACATATCGTAGGGCCAGTCCGTGCCAAACAATACGCGGTCCGCCCCGACCGAATTTATGACGTAGCGCAGAGCCTGTTCATTGTGGGTGATGGTGTCGTAGTAGAAGCGGTTCAGATATGCGCTCGGCGGCTGCGCGATATGCTCCCTCGCCTCCGGACGCACTCGCCAGCCCCTGTCCATCCTGCCTATGCCAAAGCAGGTGTATCCCCCGCCATGCGACAGGCATATCCTCAGATCGGGACAGGCGTCCATTACGCCGCCATATACGAAGGAGGCGAACGTCACCGCTCTGTCCGCCAGATTGCCTATCGTGTTGGGAAGATGGTATTTGCCGGAGCGCGGACTGACGATAGTCGGCCCGCCCTGGTGAATCAGGATGAACGCGCCAAGCTGTTCAGCCGCCTTCCAGAACGGCAGGAACTCGGGTTCGTCGAACGTCCGCCCGTTTACGTGGTCGCCTATCATCACCCCCTTCAGTCCGAGTTGGGCGATACTGCGTTCTAGCTCGTCAATTGCGGCTGGAACGTCCTGCATGGGGAGCGTCGCCAGTCCCGCGAAACGGCTTGGATGGTCTTTGATTAGCTGCGAAACATAGTCATTGCAGTCGCGCGCCATCGCGGCGGTCGCTTCCGGGTCCTTGTCGTAGCAATACAGCACGGCGTTGGTCGAAAGAACCTGCACGTCAACGCCGAGCGAGTCCATGTCCGCGAGCCGTTCTTGCGGCGTCCATGTAGTGCGCGGATTGTGTCGGTGCGCCGGGACGGCCTCCGCGGTTATGCCGTGCCAGTTCTCGCCCGCGTCTATTGCTGACACGAACGCTTCCGGTGAAATATGAGCGTGTATATCTATGGTTCGCATCGAATCTCCGTTCACTCTTCAGTTGTTTCCATATAGGTTTGGCGACGGATTCATCTGGGCGGGCTGACCAGAGTCACGCCCCCGTCAACTGGGAACGCCACGCCCGTAACCCACTTGGACTCGTCGCTGGCCAGATAGACCGCGGCCCATCCTATGTCCCACGGCGTCCCCTCGACGCCAAGCGGAGACGAAACACGGCGCGTATCTCTGCGCTGGGACGACATTCCACCCGCCACCATCGAAGAGTACACGGGGCCGGGCAGGATGCAGTTGACGCGTATGCGCCGCGCGGCGTGGTCTATGGCCATGCCTTGCGTGAGCGCGATTACGCCGCCCTTGGATACCGTGTAGGCTGTCAGGCCGCGCGGTCTGATGGCTGAGATCGAGGATATATTGATGATGGAGCCGCCGCCAGCGAGTTCCATGGCGGGAATGGCGAACTTGCTGGCGAGCATCATGGACTTGACGTTGACTTCCATCACTCGGTCCCACACTTCCTCCGACACTTCCACTACAGTGCCGGAGCCGCCAATGCCCACGTTGTTGTGCAATATGTCGAGCCGTTCGTAACGGTCCAGGGCTGCCTGAACCATATTGCGGCAGTCATCCGCGGACGTTACGTCGCCGATGAAAACGGACGCGCTTCCGCTATGCGACTGGATAGCGTCCAGCGTGGCTTTCACGCGCTCTTCATTCGAGTCAACGAGCAGAACCTTCGCGCCTTCATGCGCGAACAGGATAGCGGCAGCCTGCCCGTTTCCAACGATGTCGCCTCGCGCGCCCGCGCCTGTTACGATAGCGACCTTGCCTTCCAGTCTCGGTCTTCGTTTAGCGTCCGCCTCTGAATTACTCATATAATCCTCCCGTCCATTTACCATCTTATAAATGCCGATTGGCGATACTCTTCTCTTCTACCTGTATCCACTCCAGCGTTCGGAGCGCTTGTCCGCATAGTAGTTGTTCACCACGCCAAAGGCGCGCAGAATGCCGGATATGATGAGTAGAAGGCACAGAAACACGTTTAGCAATGCCTAGAACGGCTTGCCGCATATCAGCACGGCTACTGGGGGTAGGAATAGCGCCAGTACATATAGCATCTAATTCTCCTTGCTGACGGTCTGTCGTCTGGGCGAACAGCGTAATACATCCAGAGTCTCTGGTTATTTTACAAGATATATGCGAACTGGCTGACAACGCTCTTCAACAGGCGCCCTTCGACAAGCTCAGGACGAATGGATCTCAGATAATCGAAAAACCCTGAATGGTATGATGTACCGACACACCGCAATATGTGGTATATATACCATAATCCGCGATTCGGGCGGAACAGTGCGCCAATTTCGTTCTTCGCGTTACACGAAACCCTTAAAATCCCGACGCGGCGGCGCAATTGTATCAACGACTGCTATATATACGGAGAGAGGGAGGCGCAGATGACAACGGCGATGACAGACCTGCAACTTGTGGCGCACTTTATGAGAAGAGCCGGATTCGGCGCGAACAGAAGCCAGCTAGAGAAGTATGCGGAGAAAGGCTACGACGCGACAGTGAGCGAGTTGCTGAATCCCGCCTCCACTTCGGAGATGGGCGACGACCTCATACGCCGCTACCATCACGAGCAGTCGGGTATGATGGGGCAGAACAACCCCGGCGCGTACTGGCTCTACAAGATGGTTACATCTAGCGACCCGCTGCGTGAGAAGATGGCGCTGTTCTGGCACGGCTTATTCGCGACTGGCTACCCGAAGATAACGCAGGGCAAGGTGCTGAGCGACCAGATACGGATGTTTAGGCGGTATGGCATGGGCAGTTTCAGAACGCTGCTGATAGAGCTTGCCAAAGATCCGGCGATGATAGTCTGGCTGGACAACCACGACAATCACAAGGGAGCGATCAACGAGAACTTTGGCAGGGAACTGCTGGAACTGTTCTCGATGGGCGTTGGGAACTACTCGGAGGACGACATCAAGGAGGCGTCCCGCGCGTTTACGGGCTGGACGATTGGCAACACGGAGTATATGGCGCTGCGAGCGGAGCGCGATTCGATCTGGCCTTATGGGCGCATATCCTGGCACTTCCAGTTCGACGAGAACGATCATGACGGAGGCGAGAAGGAGTTCCTCGGTCAGAGAGGCAACTTCGACGGCGAGGAGATAATTGACATCATCTGTCGCCAGCCGGCGACTGCGGCGTTCATCGCGCGGCAGATGTATCACTTCTTCGTGGCTGACGAGCCGCCAGCGCCGCAGTGGCCATACGTCGAGCCGCGCGATCCGGAGGCGATACAGACGCTGTCGGACGCCTACTTCGAGAGCGGCTACGATATTGGCCACATGCTGGAAGTACTGTTCACGTCCGACTTCTTCAAGTCTGAAGACTCTTGGTACGCGCGGGTGAAGAGCCCGGCGGAACTAGTGGCGGGCGTGCTGCGGCTGACCGGCGAGTTCCATCGTCCCAAGCGGCAGATACTGGACCGCCAGATGCAGATGATCTACATGGGGCAGTACCTGATCAACCCGCCGTCGGTGGAGGGCTGGCACGAGGGTCTGGAGTGGATAGACACGGGGACGTTCGTGGAGCGGTTGAACTTTGCGTCGAGCCAGATGGGGAACGCGGAGCATCCTGGCATTGGCTCGATTATCGAGCGGGTGGCGACCAATGGCGGCTCGGCGATAGGGCCGGCGGAACTGGTCGAGCGCTGTCTGGACGAGATTGGGATGGTGTCGGTGTCAGATGACACGCGCGCGTCGCTGGTGGATTACGCGGCGGGCGGCGGCGAACTGACGGCGGACGCGGAATTGAGCGAGGAGAATCGCGAGCGAGTGGCTCAGATTCTGCAGATGATAGCCGCCACGCACGAGTTTCAGCGGGCGTAGGGAAGGGGGAGGTTACATCATGGCAGCGATTCAGGCGGGGAAAGTGGCGAGACTGGCTTACAGCCACACTATTGGCCTTTCCACGATGGAGGGACGCGGGTTCTACTATCCGGTGGATACATTGGTGGGCGAAGATGGCAAGTTGTACACGATAAGTCGCTCGCTGGAGGGCGACCCGCGCGGCGTTCGGGTCACCATATATGACATCGATAGTGAGTATTACGGCACGTTCGCGTCCTACGGCGAGAGGCCTGGACAGTTCGTGTGGCCGGTCGCCATCGCGCAGGACAGCCGCGGTAACATCTATATTAGCGACGAGGACCTGAACTCGATCAGCGTATTCGACACGGACGGCAATCTGGTGTCCCACTGGGGCGATACGGGCGACGCGCCCGGCAAACTGGACGGGCCTGCGGGCCTGGCTCTGGACGAAGAGGACAGGCTGTACGTCGCGGACCAGCACAATCATCGCATACAGGTATTCACGGGCGGCGGCGCGTTCGTTTCGGCGTTCGGCTCGCATGGCGACGGAGATGGCCAGTTCAGGCTGCCGTGGGGCCTGACCATCGCGCCGGATGGCTGCCTGTATGTCGCGGATTGGGGCAACGACCGCGTTCAGAAGTTTACGCTTGAAGGTGAGTTCGTCCGCTCGTTTGGAAGCGGCGGTCGCGGCGAGGGCGAACTATACAGGCCGTCGGCGGTCGCGGTTGACGAGGCGAGCATGGTGTATGTGGCGGACTGGGGCAACGAGAGGATCGTGATATTCGACGCGGACGGAGGCCATGTCCAGACGCTGCGCGGCGAGGCGACGGATTCCAAGTGGGCGGAGGCGTTTCTGTCCATCAACCTGGAGGAGGCGGCGGCGAGGGCGAAGGCGGACATGGAGCCGGAAATCGAGTTCTTCAACGACGATCCGCATGAAGAGTCGTCGCACATCGAGAAATACTTCTGGGCGCCGACGTCGGTCAAGCTGGACGCCGAGGGGCGAATGTACGTGACGGAGAGCAATCGGCACAGGGTGCAGATATACGCGCGGGATTAGAGCGATTTCGACCAGATTCGTCTGACAGATGATACAATGAGTGTGAGAACTAAGAACTGACGACTAAAGGCTATGGATAAGGAGAGGCGCGATGGCGGCGAATGGAAACGGAGGCAAGTCTGTTGTGGTATTGCAGCTCAGCGGCGGAAATGACGCGCTGAACACTGTGATTCCCTACGCGGACAGGAACTACTATGACAATCGGCAGTATCTGGGAATACCTGAGAACGAAGTTCTCCACCTGGACGACAGACTGGGGCTGAATCCGGCTATGGGACCCATCAAGTCGCTGTGGGACGAGGGCAAGGTGGCCGTTATCAATGGCATTGGATACCCGAATCCGAACAGGTCTCACTTCCGCTCGATGGACGTTTGGCACACCGCCGAGCCGAACGACATAGCTCCCGAAGGCTGGCTGGGGCAGGCGGTGCGCGACCTGGACCCGAATGGCGAGAACGTGGTCACTGGCGTCAATTTCGGACGCGGACTTCCGCGAGCCATGTACGCCAAAGACGTGCCGGTCGCCTCGGTTGGCAATCTGGACACATACGGGCTGATGCCAGACATCAAGGACGAGCGCGCCCGCGCAGTCGCGCTGGAAGCCTTTTCTCAGATATACGGCGGCTCAGGCAAAGATACCATATCGCAGTTCATCAGCCAGGTGGGCATGGACGCGCTGAAAGGGGCGGACATTCTGAGGACGGCGCCGGCGCGGTACTCTTCCAGCGTCGAGTACGCCGACAATCCCATCGCGCAGAACATGAAGAGCATAGCGCAGGTCATGTTCGCCGACGTGGGAACTCGCGTCTTCTATACTCAGCACGGCAGTTTCGATACCCACGCGAACGAACTCGCCTCTCACGCCAAGCTGTGGAATGAAGTCTCCGTGGCGGTGACTGACTTCATGGACGATCTGAAGGAACACGGCAAGGATGAGGATACAGTGGCGCTTCTGTTCTCTGAGTTCGGGCGACGTATCAAGGACAACGGCGCGGGCACCGATCACGGATCGGGCGGGGTGGCGTTCGTGATAGGGGGAGACGTGAACGGAGGCTTCTACGGCGACTTTCCGTCGCTGCGCGACGAGGATCAGTTGGAGGGCGACATGCGCTTCAACAATGACTTTCGCATTACCTACTCTACCATCTTGGATCGCTGGCTTGGACTAGACCCGGTATCCATTACCAACGGCAACTTCGAGCAATTCGACTTCGTATCGAAGTAGGCGGCTGAGGGACAGTAATCTTGATTAGTCGGACACCACTCACCTGCGCGGGAGTGGTGTCCACTCTTTCTTCAAAGAGAATCCATACACAAGGAATATAGGCATATGATATCGAGGCTCAATCCTATTGGAATTGTAATATCGTTCTGGTCAAGAACGTATCATCTCGGGGATACGGTCAGTGTGAGGGTTAGGATTGACCCGCGGATGGACGTAACTGTAAAAGAGGCGCGCATTGGGATGGAGTGCCATATCCTCTATACGGAAATGCGCTCGGGCATCAGCAGGAGGGATGCAGCGAGTCGAGGTCGAACGGGGGATGATGGAATACTTGGCGCAGCGCCTCAGACGATAAACGCGCCTTTGGAGGTGGAGTTGTCGGATATACACGATGACACAGTCTTCCTGGCCAACCAAGAACTGCAAGAGGGCCACGCGGTCGTCAGCGACGTTCTCCTGCGGATCCCGTCCAAACTGGGCAAGAACGCGGAGGCGTCCAGGAGCAGGGCGAGGGCGACATTCTCCTGGCGCATAGTCGTCAACGCCGACGTCAGCCTCGCCCGCGACGTAACTGAATCCAGCCCCATAGAGATAGCCTTGGTGGGCAGCCGGGCGTAGGTTGAGAGGAGTGAAGGATTCGGAGGATTCTCTGGAGCCGCTTCACAGCGCATTCCGATTATCTGAGACCCATTCATGGTGAGGCGGTTGTCGAAGGGCGGAGCTACTGGGTCGCTTTACCATTCGCTTGATCTCTCGTCGTAAACATGATCGGGCATTCGGTATGTGATTCCGGCCTCATCGAATACCGACGCATCGAGCAGAGATGTGAAATTTTTGAATTCGACCCCTCCCCCGCGCATGTTAATCAGGTTGTTCAGAATGTAGGAATAGCGAGACTGAATCCTGAAGAAAGCCAGAGTCCCGAAGGACAAGCCCTTGTCATATCTCAACTGGTCAGCGAGCGGATCGCCTATGAGCGCGCGCGAGATGCGGTAGATATATTTCACCAGATTTCTTCGTTCTATCGGTTCGTCTATGCCGATGATTAGAGGAGCGGAATTGAGAAGCGCGTTCGCCATTGCGATGGATTCCAAGTCCGGGGGCGGCTCGCACATATTTCCAATCTCGAACAGCCTGTCTGCCTGCTCCTCATTTCGGTAGAGAATACTCTCAGGAACGCCCATGAGATAGCCGGAATAGCGCCACACCTGCATGAAACTCGCGCGCTCTTCATCGCTGAATTTCGCCCCCAGGCTTTTGAGGTGTTTGAGCAGCCTGGCGGAGAAAGCGCAAAGCGCGAACCCTATGTGAGCCGCGCTCAACGGCATTCCCCACGCATTCCAGTCCCAATCCCAAGAGTTGTTCAGAAGGTATCTTACCTGCGCGTGGATGAGCCGAATCCGAACTGACAGTTTCCATCCGTCGCCGTTTCTGTCCAAGCCGCCTGGCATGAATATCTCGACCAGGTGCCGGTTGTTCTGTTTCAGCCGTCTAACGCCCTGATCGCGCAAACGCCCGGTTATGAAGAACGATTTGCCTATATTGGTAGAAAAGCCCTCCACAAGAGTGCCTCCTACGAACGCGCCCAGTATTAACTGGGAGTTTCGATGGAACATCCTGATGCCCGGGGCGAAGGAGGTTGTATCAACCCAATCGGGCGGCTCTTCGATTCTCATGAAGAAGTCGCGCAGGCGGGCGGGAGCCTCACGCAGCGCGCCCTCATCCCCATTCATCCCCGCCTGAATGAGGCGACTGGATACTTCTTGTCCCAACGGCATGAGGCTTTCGACTACATAATCCGCTTCGGGGTCGCCATAGGTGGTATGGACCATATAGTTGTACGCCGCAGCCGGATTCAGCATACGCGCTTTTCTATAGCCCTCGATATAGTCAGTCGGCACTTCCATGGAGACTATCCCGCGCTTCCTTTTGCACATATAGATGCCGCAAATCTATTCATCCGCCGATTCTACCCTCAAATCCGGCATCCATTCCAGCCAGGGCGGCAGATACCAGTTGCCCTTTCCCAACACTTCCATGCTCGCAGGAACGAGTATGGAGCGCACCAATGTCGCGTCCAGAAGAACGGCGACCGCCAGTCCGAACCCGACCTGCTGATTGATGATCGTCTCGCCCGACGCGAACGCTCCAAACACCGCCACCATTATCAGCGCCGCTCCCGTTATGATGCCGGCGGTGGAGCGCAACCCGTAGGATACCGCTTCCTGATTGTTGCCGGTTTGATCGTATCTCTCGCGGATTCGGCTCAACAGGAACACATGGTAGTCCATCGAAAGGCCGAAGAGAACAGTGAACAGGAATAGAGGTATCCAGGCGTCAATCACTTCCGAACGCTGAAATCCCAGAAGGTCGGCGCCGACCCCGTATTGAAATACCAGAACCATGAGACCATACGCTGTCCCAACCGAAAGCAGGTTCATTATGACCGCCTTGACTGGGATGACTATGGACCTGAACACCAGCAACAGGACTATGAAGCTGAATCCAAGCACGAATGCGAATACAATCGGCGTGTATCTATCAACGACCCCGAACAGGTCCGCCGTTAGCGCGGTTATGCCTCCGACTACCACTTCGGCCTGAACTCCGTCGAAAGCGGAAGGGATGTACCGTTCACGTATATCGGCAATCGCCTCGACGTTCGTCCGGCTGCGAGACTCCCCCGGAATCGGAAGTGTCAGCAGAGTCAGATCGCCGGATGGGTTAGAAACCAGTATAGGTGGGATTGGGAATCTTGCATCTTCGGCCAGCGATTTCTGCAACTCCGCAATCGCGCTCTGAACCTGCGGATCGCCTATATCTCCGTCAATCACTATTTCAGTCGGATTGACGAGACCAAACGAGAATTTCTCCTCCAGAACGATGAACGCTTCCTTTGTCTGCGCTCCGTCAGGGAATGTGTCGACCCCATTCAGGCCAGTCTCTATTTGGAAATAGAAGAAAGTGATTATCAGCATGGGTATGCCGATGACGGCGATGCTGATAATCGGGAATTTCACCACCAGCCGAGTTGTCTTCTCCCAGAATCCGTCCTTGGAAACCTCGTCGCTTTCCAGTTTCGCAGCGCCGACGAATGGTATCTTCAGCCTGTTCACGCCCGAGCCCAAAAGAGCGAGTGCGGCGGGTAATAGAGTCAGCGTAGCGGCCAGCGCCACTATGACGACCAGAATAGCCCCAAGCGCGAGCGACTGAAAGAATGAAGCGGGAACTATGAACATTCCGCACAGCGCTATCATCACAGTTACGCCGCTAAACAGAACCGTTCGCCCTGCGGTGTTCCCCGCGCGCTCCACCGCCTCGAGTTTGTCCAAACCCTTGCCCATCTCTTCTCTGAAGCGAGACACTATCAGCAGCGAATAGTCAATTCCTACCGCCAAGCCTATCATCGAAATCATCATGGTTACGAAGAACACTAGCTGGAATGCCTGTCCGATTATCGCAGCCAGTCCCAGCGCGACTATGATGGCCACGACAGCCAATCCTATGGGAAGAAGAGCGGCTATCACGGTTCCGAACAAGATGAGCAGTATGATTAGAGCCACAGGAAGACCGAACCGCTCTCCCTGTTCGAGGTCGTGCCTGCTGAGTTCATTGGTTTCGAAGGATATGCTCGCCGTTCCTCCGATCAGAACGCGAAAATCTTCCGACGCGTCCGCTTCCTTCACCACGTCTATAACCCGCTCCACATTTACCGCGGCCTCATCGAATGTTCCGGCGAGAACCACTTCCATGATGGTGGTCTGACGGTCGGCGGACACCAATCGTTCGTCGCCTTCCTGGTAGTAGTTTCGCCCAAAGAGCGCGGTTTCGCTTCCCAGAGCCATGATCTCGTCAAAGACCGACTCCACTTTCTGTTGGAACTCCGGGGATTCGACAGTCAACGAGTCGGACTGGACTATGACTATCTCGACCAGCGGCTCGGGTCCGCGCAGTCTGTCTTCAAGCAGTTGAGACGCCCTGGCAGATTCGGCGTTTTGGGACAGAACCAGTTCCGTGGTAGTGGCGCTTCCGAATAGGCTCTGGATGAGTATGCCCGAGAGTATCGCCAGCGCCACCCAGAGAGCCACGGTTATCCAAGGCCTTTTTCCGCTAACGCGAGCCAGAAATCCCGTCATGGTCAGACATCTCCCTCATATTAGCTTAGCGCACATTATAAACCACGCGGCAATGATAGTCATACGCTCAAGAATATGAAAGAATCTGAAGCGTCAAAATGTCTGGCGCTCCTGCGCGCAACCTACGGAATATGTCACCCATCTTGAGTCAATTGGCATTGGCGGCGCGATCCGCTCTCATGCGTTCGAGCAGCGCATCGAACTCTGCCGGGTTAGAGACTTCGGATATAACGTCTATGAACTCTCCCACGTCCGACATGTAGGAGCGCAGTTCGTCCATCTGGTCGCCGACGGGGCTGATAGAGGCGGGGCTGTCGGCGTAACGCCCCCTGAACGCGAAGTAGGCCTGGTTCAGCTTGCGGATGTAGTAGCCGCGCAGACGCAGTTCCCATTGCCGCTTGCGCATATACTCCTCCGCCTCCTCCACTTTGCCTTCTTCCAGCAGCCTCTCCGCCTCGATTCGCGTTTCGCGCATGAACTTGGTGAAGTTAGGGTCCGACTTGTCCGAAGCCTCATACCGACGCGCGTTCTCTGACAGGTCTCCCCCCATGCGCTCGAACACGATATCGCCTATTTCGTTTCCGGCGAGCGTGGCGGCAGTCTCGTTCAGCGTCGTCATCTCCATCGAGGCGAAGTAATTCCTGCCGAAGGGATGAAAGAACCAGTAGGCGTGCAGCCATTCGTGCGCCGCCGTTCTTATAATCGTGCGAGTGGAGTAGAGGTCATTCACCATGTTGGGGAAAGTCGCCAAACCCGCCAGGTCATCAACATAGGCAGCGTGGTTCACCTCTTCAAAGACGCGCTTCTCGAACTCATCGCGCTCGAAAGGCTCTATATCCGGGTCCAGGAAGACAGCGCCCGTCATGTCTATTCTGTCTCGAGGTGAAATCACCAGCAGAGTGGGCGGCTCCCCGAAGCGTATGTCCACTGGGGGCCATATTAGTCCGAAGCGCGACTCCAGTCCGAATCCCGCCAGTACCGCGCTCACTTCAGCCTCGACGCTCTCCTCAGCCTCTGGCTGAAGTTTACGCTTTCGGGACAGCAGTTCGCGCAGATATTCGTCCGTCGGCGCTGTCTGATTTACGTCCACCCCTTTGAAACTCCGCAACTGAGTCGCGCCTTCTATTCGACGCTCCTCCTTGTTCGCCTGGCGCGCCACGCGCAGGTACTCATCAATGAGCGCAAGCCGCTCTTCGCGTGAAGGCTTTTGGCCTGGCCATAGGTTGGCGAGGATGTGGACCCACTTCTTCGGGAAGTTGGTCGCTTCCCATTCCATGATCGAAAACAGGCGCTCGAACGCAATCAGTTCCACCGGGGTGATTCGGAAGGTATCCGAGCGCGGAACGAACAGCGTTAGAAGAATTAGGACGAGCAGTATTCGCCGCCACAGCCTGAACTTTCGGTTGGGTCGCGGAGCGTCAGGTTTCGTTACAGAAGTGTCCAGTGTGATTTTGGTTGCGCGCATATCCATCATATTGTCATATACGAGCGGACAACTTTCCAGAGTATCGCCTAAAACCGATGGCGCTAAAATGACATATACTACAATGAGGTTGCGCTCATCGCGTCTCGCGCCTTTGGAGAAATGAAAGACAGCAGGTATATACACATGTCAAAGACCACAGTTCTGATTACTATTGACGGACTCGATCCCGAATACCTAGACGTGTGTGACGCTCCCAACCTGAGGGAGGTCGCAAAACGCGGGTTCCACGTCACCGGCAACTGCATGATGCCTTCCGTGACCAACGTGAATAACGTGTCCGCGGTTACCGGCGAATATCCGTCGGAACACGGAATAAGCTCCAACTATCGTCTTGTCCGAGAGACCGGCGAAGAGATATACATGGAGTCCGGGGAGTATATACTGACTGAGACGTTCTTTCAGCGCGCCGGCGCAATGGGGGGCGCAACTATTCTGGCTACGTCCAAGGATAAGCTCAGGACGCTGCTCTCGGACGGAGCCACGCTGAGCGTATCCTCAGAGCGCGCGCCGGGCTGGGCTGTCGAGACTGTCGGCGAGCCGCCGCCCATCTATTCGCTGGACGTAAACGGATGGACTATCCGCGCCGCGGCGCAGGCTATGAAGCGAGTCCAGGCGGATATCGTGTACATATCCACTACCGATTTCGCCATGCACACCTACGCGCCCGAAGATCCGGAGTCGCAGAGACACATATCCATTCTGGACAGCGCCATTGGCGACCTCGTAGAAGCGAACCCTGATATTACGCTGCTGCTGACCGCAGACCACGGCATGAGTCCCAAGAGCCGGATGGTTGATTTGGGCGACGCGCTTTCCAGACGGGGAATTGCGGCTGACGCGGTTCCTATCATCAAGGACCGATACGTCGTTCATCACAATAACCTGGGCGGCTGTATGTTCATCTACATGGACACGTCCCACATAGACCGAGTAGAAGAGGCGGCTCAGACTTTGAAAGAGACCGAGGGCGTAGAGAAAGTTTACACCCGCGAGGAGGCCGCCGAGGAGCTAAGGCTGAATTATGAGCGCATAGGCGATCTGGTGGTCACCGGCGACAGCGAGACGGTGTTCGGGCCCAAGGAGTTGAGCGAATCGTGGAGCGAGACGGGAGCGGGCAGCGGACTGCGCTCTCACGCCTCGGCGTATGAGCGGGATGTGCCTATCATAGGATACAACGGCGATTTCGACGGCTTCGAGTTTACGGAGAACCGAGACTTGGGGCGATACGTATTCGAGCGCGTTCTGAAATAGAATTTAAGCCTCTAATACGTTAATGTAAGGAGGGGAGCAGCAGGACGATAACCGCCGCCCAGCAGGATTCGGACGCGAGAGTCGCTTCGCGCGTCATCTTCTTCAGTTCCATACACGTCAACGGCTTGTACGAACGAGCCGAGCCTTGGCGGTCAATTCGCCGCTGGAACGTTCCGGGCTACGCATCCAAGAGAAGCGCCGAAGACTTCCGATAGATTGCACTCAGTATCCGCCGTTAGCTGAAACTAACTTTCGTCGTTCAACCGTCGTTATATCGTAATGACGGGACATGGTTACGATATAAATCCATTCTCCCGTCATTGGCGCCATAACGATTGAATTACTCGAAGAGGTTTCGCAGAAAGGGACTCAGAGGCAATGCAAATGAGCAAGAAACGTTGGATAATGGTATCGGCGGGGATTATCGCTCTGGCTATGGGCGTTTTCACCGCCAGCGTGATCGCGGCCCAGGCGACGGACGATTCGAAAGTCAGCGACTTTTCGGCGCGAGTGGCGCAGATACTGGGCCTCGAAGAGCAGAAGGTCGAAGACGCGATGAAACAGGCCCACAAAGAGCTTCGTGAAGAGAGAATGAAAGAGAAGCTGGACGCGCTGGTCGCTTCAGGCGATATAACGCAGCAGGAAGCAGACGAATACATGGAATGGATAGAATCCGCCCCGGACGGCATCTACGGCTTTGGGTATGGCAGAGGAAAGGGACACGGACGCAAAGGACGCCACGGACACGGATTCTTCCACAAATAGGAAACGACTCCGGATAGACACTGGAAGGGGCGGTTGGACATCGCCCCTTCCAATCAAAGGATAGCGCGCCAAATGCAGATGATTAACGATGCGCCCGACATATACGCCGACTCAGTCGTCTTCGACGCGCTCAACGTCAGCAACTGGGACAGCCAGGCTGTGTACGACAGCCTGAAAGCGGGCCAAGTCACCGGCATAAACGCGACCATCGCCATCTGGGAGAACTATCGCGAGACGATGGACAACCTCGCGGCGTGGATACACAGGTTCGACACGCAATCTGCGACGTTGGCGCAGGCGGGTTCGGTCTCCGATATACTCCAAGCGAAGGAGGAGGGAAAGACGGCGGTCGTACTTGGCTGGCAAAACGCTTCTCCGATAGAGAACGACCTCAACCGATTGGCGCTCTTTCACAAACTGGGCGTTCGCATCATTCAGATTACCTACAACGAGCGCAATCTGGTTGGCAACGGGTGCTATGAGCGCAGCGACGACGGCCTCAGCAACTTCGGCCAGGACGTGGTGCGTGAGATGAACCGTCTGGGAATGCTCATAGATCTATCGCATGTCGGCGACCGCACAACGCTGGAGGCCGCCGAACTCTCCGAGCAGCCTGTCGCCTGCACTCACGCCAATGCGCGAGATTACTTCGAGCATCCCCGCAACAAGACCGACGACGCCTTGCGTCTGATAGCCGAGCGCGGCGGCGTGATCGGGGCCAACGCTTTTCCTCCATTCCTGCGAAACGGATTCGAGTCCACGCTGACGGACTACGTGGACGCGATAGACGATCTGGTAGAGAGGGTGGGAATAGACCACGTGGGTATCGGCACGGACTATACTCAAAACCAGCCCAAGGCGTTCTTCGACTGGATATTCTCGCAGCAAGGGACTAAGCTAATGGACGTTTCGGACGCATATCCTGAAAATCTCCCGCACCCGCGGGGCATGGAAACTCCGGACAGCCTTTCCAATGTGGCCGTCGAACTGCTGAATCGCGGATACACGTCCCAAGACATATCAAAGGTCTTAGGCGGCAACTGGCTCAGACTGTTCAGACAAGTCTGGGGTGGCTGAATACTTGACCGTCGCCGCGTATTCGATGGCTTTGAATCGTTTACAGGTCAAGGGAAGCTGATAATCCAGGCAGACGCTCCGAAACCAGACAGCGAAGAACCGATGACTGACATGAATCATCCCACTCCCGACCGCCCTCGAATGCCCGTTGGCTACGGCGTCGGCGACCCTCAATACGGATTCGAGCCGATCCCATGGTCATGGTTTGTCGAGCGCGTGTCAGCCGCCAGGAACTACTGGATCGTCACCACGCGCGCGGATGGCAGCCCCCATGTCAGTCCCGTATGGGGACTGTGGCATGACGCCGCGTTCCACTTCTTCACTGACGATGAATCGCTCAAGGCGCGAAACATACGCCGCGATCCGCGCGCCGTCGTTCACATCGAGAGCGGAGACGAAGTGTCCATAATGGAAGGGACGCTCCAGCCAATAGCGGCCACTCCCCCTATCGTATCCGCCTATGAGAGAAAGTACGGCATATCTCTAGGCGACGAACCTAGCGGTCTGTACCGTCTTGAACTCGTAAAGGCGCTGGCGTGGCATGAGTCGAATTTCCCAAAGACGGCCACCAGATGGCGATTCTGACCTCGATATGACTATCTACGAGAATCTGTCCATCGCCGATGGGGACCAGCTATACGATATGCTGGGCGATGAGACAGTATTCCGAAATTGCGACTTCGACGGCGCTGATTTCGAGGGTATCGAGGCTGACGCACTGGTCATGGAAGACTGTACCCTGCGGCGCGCGAATCTCGCCAATCTGCTCTGCCACGATCTGATATTGAAAGACTCGATATTCGAAGAGGCCGCGCTGAACAACATAGAGGCGCATGACGCCGAGATAACCGGCTGCAACTTCATGTCGGCCAGAATGTTGAAGGCGAGTCTGAACCTGTCCCGAATTACGGACTGCGACTTCTCAGGGGCGGATATGGACGGCGCCAACCTGTTTGGAGCGAACCTGGCCGGCTCACGATTCAGGGGGGTTGACCTCTCCACAGTCCGGCTCGAAGGGGCAAATATAGACAGGGTTGACTTCAGCCTGGCCTCACTCAGAGAACACAACTTCAGAGACCGCAAACTGGTTGGCGTCAACTTCAGCGAGGCAGACTTGGAAGGCTGCGACTTCAGCGACGTCGTATTTGAGGGCTGTCATCTGGTGGGCGCGTATATGTCGGAGCGCACCCGGTTCGACCGCGCCGACCTGCGCGGCTCTTTCATCTCCGGCGCGCGTCTTGTCAAGGCGAGACTTACGGGCGCGGCGATGCTGCCGTCGCAGGTAAATACGATGGTCTTCGAGGGATTCGGCATCGTCGTTGTGGATGATGCCGACGTTTAGGCATATAATTGGCTGCGGAGAGCTATCAAACCAATTTGTGGGGATATCATGGCTATACCAAAAGAAAAGAATGAACTCTTAACTGCCGATGACCCTCTACGCCTTAGCGGCGAAGAAGCGCGCGGAGAACTGATACGGGGAAGACTGGTTGAAGCCGCATCCGCCGAAATCACGCAAGAGACCAATACTCAGACCAAGCTCTTAACTGCCGACGACCTTCTACGTCTCCACAGTGAGGGCATTCGTGGCGAACTGATAAGAGGAGTATTTTGCGAAACTATGTCAGCAGGAGAAGAGCATGGCGAAATTGCGGGACTTCTATTCTATTCTTTGATGAGTTTCGTGAGACCAAGACGATTAGGACGGTTGATACTCACTGACGCCGGGGTACGATTGGAACAGGGTCCCGACACTGTTCGAGAGCCGGACATCGCATTCATATCTTATACCAAGAGGCCTCGAGGACAGCGAAGCCCTGGTTACGTTCAGGTTCCTCCCGATCTTGTAGTTGAAGTGGTTTCTCCCAACGACCGACTTGTTGAAGTAAATGACAAGGCTCGGATGTGGCTGAGCTACGGCGTCCATCTCGTATGGGTCGTCTATCCCAACGCCCACATGGTCGAAGTCCATACATTGGACACGCCCGTCGTCACCCTCACAGAAGATGATACCCTTGATGGCGGCGCGGTCCTGCCCGGGTTCACCTGCGCCGTTCGGGACATCTTCGATATTTAGCCGATCAATGACTGCAGATGACGAGCAAAACCAACTACCGGAGGAAAGAATTGAAACTCGGATTGTTCCTTATGCCGCTGCACTACCCCGAAAGACCGCACGCGGACACACTTCAGGAAGACCTCGAACTGATGGAGTACGCGGACGGACTCGGATATTCCGAGGCATGGATCGGGGAACACTTTCTGCTGCCGTTCGAGAATATGCCGTCGCCCGAACTGTTCATAGCGAGGGCGCTGGGGGTTACCAAGAATATGTCGTTCGGGACGGGAGTGTCCCTGCTCGGCTTCCACAACCCGGCGCACATCGCGCACCGCATAGCGCAGCTAGACCACATGGCGCGCGGCAGGCTGTATCTTGGAATTGGAGCGGGCGGCAGCGCAATGGACGCAGAGATGTTCGACATCGATCTGGAAGAGGGCAGTCCGCGCGAGCGCATGGCGGAGTGCGTCGAGATCATACTGAAGATATGGAATGGCGAACCGTTCGAGCATGAGGGGCGCTTCTACACATCCAGGCTGTCCCCTGCCCAGCCCGAACGTCGACTCGGTTTCCACATGAAGCCATACCAGAAGCCGCATCCGCCTATCGCAGTGGCGGGAAGCAGTCCATATTCGAGCACGCTTGAGATGGTGGGGCAAAACGGCTGGATCCCGATGAGCAGTTCTTTCCTGCTCGAAGACCACCTTCCGAGCCACCGAGAAGTATTCGAGCGCGGCGCGAAGATGGGTGGCAAGGAAGCGCCCAGCGACTGGCGCATATCCCGCGAGGTGTTCGTGGCGGAAGACGGAGACAAGGCGCGCGAAGACGCGCTGAACGGTCCGTTCGCCAACTTCTTCCGAGACTACTGGATCCCGCTGTTCAAAGGCGGACCCGCCGGACTGAGCAGGTTGAAGGTTGATCCCGATATGCCCGACGAAAACCTCACCCCTGAGTATATGCTGGAGAATTTCTGGATAGTGGGCGACCCCGAAGAGTGCGCTCACCGCATAAAGCGAATACACGACGACGTGGGCGGATTCGGAACGCTGCTTCTCATGTGCCACGACTGGGCGCCGGACCGCTCTAAATGGTTCCGCTCTCTGGAGTTGATGGCTCAGGATGTATTGCCGTCGGTAAACAAGGCGATCCAGTACAGCCGTTAAAAGCTATCTCAGCCTGTTGACACATGGGAGGTGTCAGGTTGCATTGCTAAACCATGAAATCTACTCTATGAACTCTCGATGGCTCGTCCGTTCCCCAATCGTCGCCTCACGCTGATACTTGCCGGCGCAGGGATAGTCGTCGCGCTGATAGCCATATCGCTCATCTGGCGACTCGGGCTATATGACGAAGACAGGCACGTTCCTCAAGTGGATGTGGCAACTCCCATCGCAAGCGGGTCCGTCGAAGACTTGGCGAGTTACGCAGCATTACTAGCGGATAGCGGCGATCCTTACTTCGGAACTCGGCAGCTAGACTACTTGCTGAAACAGTATGACGACCCAACTTTCGATACCGATACCTGGCGCGTTAGCACACTCGAGCAACTTGCTTTCCATCGTCTTCGATTTGGTGAAGTGGACGAGGCTATTCGGCTCTTGTCTGAAGCGCTGGGTATCGCCGATCCCGGCGGGTTCGCTCGCTCCGAGATACTGGAAGACCTCGCCGTGGCCTACATGAAACGGGGCGAGCTGCAGAACTGCGTCAGTCCGGAGGGGCGTCTCGTGTGCGCACTTCCACTCGATCCCGACCATTCGCATGAGGACAAGTCGAGCGCGACAAAGGCGTTGGATATTCTGGAGTCTCTGCTTGAAATGGATCCCGAAAGTGTCAGACATCGGTGGCTGCTGAACATAGCGCACATGGCTCTCGGAACATATCCGAACAACGTGCCGACCAAGTATCTGATTCCGCCTGAGACATTCGCGCCGGACTATGAGTTGGGGCGGTTCGAGGAAGTCGCGGCGGATATAGGCATTTACGCCGTTGATCTAGCTGGCGGCGCTATTGTCGAAGATTTCGACAATGATGGTCTTTTGGACATTATGACTTCTACGTGGGATCCGGCTGGCGGCTTGAAGTATTATCGAAATGAGGGCGACGGCAGATTCTCGGCGCGTTCCGACGCAGCCGGACTGAGCGGACAGCTTGGCGGACTAAACATAACGCAGGCTGACTACGACAACGACGGCTGGGTTGACTTGTTGGTGACGCGCGGCGGATGGCTGCTGTCGCGCGGGCAGATGCGTATGTCGCTGCTGCGCAACGAGGGTGGCGGCTCGTTCACTGATGTTACCAGGGCAGTCGGACTGGGGCCTCCCGACTATCCAAGCCAGACAGCGGCGTGGGCAGACTATGATAACGACGGCGACCTCGACCTGTTCTCTTGCAGCGAGTCCATGCCTGAGTCATTCGAGGTCGGAGCGGCGATTGTGTTTCCGAGCCGCCTGTTTCGGAACGATGGCGGACGCTCTTTCACGGATGTCTCGAACGCGGCGGGAGTCACGAATCTGAGATATTGCAAAGGAAGCGCGTGGGGCGATTACGACAATGACGGAGATCCCGATCTATACGTCTCCAACTACGCGGGAGAGAATCGTCTATACCGCAACGACGGCGACGGTTCTCTGACGGACGTGGCGCCCGAACTTGGTTTGACAGAGCCGCTCGAAAGCTTCGCGACGTGGTTTTGGGACTATGATAACGATAGCTGGCTGGACATATTCGTGGCCGGATACGCTAGCGATATGGAACTGGTGGCAAAGGATTACCTCGGAATACCGAATGATGGGGCGCGTCCGAGGCTGTACAGGAATGACGGAGCGGGAGGCTTCGAAGACGTGACTGAAGAAGCGGGGCTGTACAGGGTGAGCCAGGCAATGGGAGCGAATTTTGGAGATATGGACAACGACGGCTTTCCTGACTTCTACTTGGGTACGGGGTTCCCGTCTTTCGACGCGCTCGCGCCTAACGTGGCTTATCGGAACAACGGGGGAAAGTCGTTCTCAGACGTCACGTTCTCGGTGGGGCTTGGGCATATCCAGAAGGGGCATGGGATAGCGTTCGGGGACTTAGACAGGGACGGCGACCAGGACATCTTCATGCAGGTTGGCGGATTCTATCCAAGCGACGGCTTTCTCAATGCGCTGTATGTGAACCCGGGACATGGCAACAGATGGCTGTCAGCGCGGCTGGTTGGCGTGGAGTCGAATCGTTCGGCCATAGGCGCGAGGATCAAGGTTACCGTCTTAGAGGATGGCGCGAGGCGCGATATTCATGCGGTAGTGGGCAGCGGCGGCAGCTTTGGAGCGTCCAGCCTGGAGCAGGAGATCGGGCTGGGGGCGGCGGACGCGCTAGAGTCGCTCGAAGTCTATTGGCCCACGTCGGGCACCAGGCAGACATTCGAGGATGTACCTCTGAACTCCGCGCTGGAGATACGAGAGGATGCCGATGATTACGTCGTAAGGGACCTGAGGCGTATCGAATTCGAGATGAAGGGCAGGTAGCAAAGAGAAAGGAAAGGCGCTCGGCTTCACGTTCCGCCTCACGCCTTTCCTTTTCCTCACGCCTGGCCTTCTGGGCAAGGGCCTTCTAAGTACAGGGCAGGTCCCTGTACTTAGCGTCATCTGTGAAGGCCTACTTGGGAACTCTGGCGCGAGAGCATTTTTATGTGCAGACCCAGGAAAAAGGGAGTGTCGTCTATGGTGTCGTCGCTGTAGAATCCAGAGAATCCGGGTATATCTGCCCGGAGGGTAGTCCCAGCAGCCGCATGGCGAGTTACGCCAAGAACTCTACTTCGAGTGTCCGGATACTGAGCGTTCTCAGGGGTCTTCATATACTTCCCATACTTCTTGCGAACGGGTGTAAGCATTCGGTTACCTCCTCTATATTCACCGCTACTAGAATTTCTGTTCTTATAATATGACACTGAGTGCCTGAAGTCAATACGTTTTAGAGCCGATATTCTATTATTATCTTCCAGAATCAGATTTCATAGCCTCTGCATCAGGGTCGGATGTTCGCATTTAAGAACATGGGCGCATGAAAAATAAGCCGTAGTCTGAGCGTCACAGATTACTGCTATGGGGAGATAGCGACATCCGGAACATAGACGCAGTCGTGAGTGGAGACGGCAGTTTCAGAACGTTCCGCCTAGAACGAGAGACAGGACTGGGGGGCGGCGGCCGGAATAGAATCACGGGACGCGCATTGCCCCAGTCGGGCGTCATATAAATAGGAGTTCTCGGACGCGACCGCTGAATGTCCGCTGGAAATAGGCGAGGACGCTGGCAGCTATGTCATCAGGGACCCGCCGCGCGCCGAGTTCGAGATAAATGGCAAACAGTAGAGAAAATGAGCGCGGAAGTTCACTGCAAGCCATTCTTGAAGCGCTGGAAAGTCCGCGCGGGAATCTACTGGGCGGTCAGGCCTCCGTCTATGACCATTTCGCTGCCGGTCATGAAGGACGATTCGTCGGAGGCGAGGAACAGGACTCCGTAGGATATCTCGTCGGGATCAGCGTACCTACCCAGGGGCGTTCTCTGTTCGGTGAGCGCGAGGCGTTCGGGGTCTTCCCAGCCGCGCCTGGTCATCTCGGTCTTGATGGGGCCGGGGTGGATGGAGTTGCAGCGTATGCCGTCCTCCGCGTACTGGATGGCGGTTGACTTGGTGAGTATGCGGACAGCGCCCTTAGAGGCGTTGTACCCGGGATGGATATTCGACTGGCCGACCAAACCGGATATGGAAGAGATGTTGATGATGGAGCCGCCGCCCGCCTTCCTCATTTCGGGAATGACCGCCCTGGTACCAAGGAACACGCCCTTTGCGTTCACGTCCATCACGCTGTCCCACTCTTCGACTGTGGCGTCGTCGCCTGCGTTCCATGAGACGATTCCCGCGTTGTTGACGAGGATGTCCACCTTGCCATAGCTGGACACGGCGGTCTGAACGGCAGAGTTCCATGAGTCCTCGTCGGTTACGTCAAGCGTTACGTAGGTGGCCTCGCCGCCAGCCTCGTTTATCTCGGCTTCGACCTTCCTGCCTTCATCGTCGAGTATATCCCCGAAGACGACTTTCGCGCCCTCTCGCGCGAACATCTTCGCTTCGGCGGCGCCCTGTCCACGCGCGCCACCGCTTATGATTGCGACTTTTCCTTCCAGTCTCATGGTCATCCTCCCATATCGGGCATTATCGCTCTCAGAACGCGCGCATTAATCGCCGCGCGTTCCATTCATGAACGCGGGCGGGCTTGCCTGGCCCGACTCTATCGCCGCTTTTATAGCGGGGTTGGTATCGAGCCACTGCGCCAATTTCACCTCGTATTCCGCGCCTGTCAAATTGGCGAAGATTTCGAGAGTAATATATTCTGTGATTTATAGTCTTCTGGTGAGCCTGCAGGTGTCTTGCAGGTGTGTTCTGATGGGCTTCTGGTGGATTATGACACCTGTTAGCACCTGCAAGACACCTGCAAAGACCTGTATTTACCAGTTCAGAGAGTTTTTTCTGCGCTCGCTCGGACTGGTTGATAAATTCCAGTATATAGTAGTTAGTCGTTAGTAGGGTTTTCTGCGCCAGTCTATACTATTTGCTCAGAATAGCGCTTACTAACCTGATTCAGGTTCTATATGTTTCGCATGTTTGTTCTCAGGATGTGAGTATTGTAGCACAGGGTGGGAGGAATGTGGAATGGTGAATTGTATGGACGCCGGGGTGTTTTGGTTGTTCTACGAGATGACTGCGAACTGACCGGCAAGGCCCTTCGACGAGCTCAGGACGAACGATTCGGTATTCTTATAACGTATGGATATTCGCTTCGTCGTAAATCATGTCGTAATATGAATACCGACGATTCTCGGATAACCGAAAGGAGCTGCGTCGCTATTGAGGGTTGCTCGAAGGCGGAGTAGTCGCGCGAACTTGGTGTCCGGAATTACATGCGGTGGGCGAGTTTGGGGTCGAGGATGTCGCGCAGGCCGTCGCCGGCGAGGTTGATTGCGGTGACCGCTACGGCAAGCACCAGCCCGGGATAGAAGATTACCCATATCGCCTTGCGGATGAAGCGGCGTCCCTCAGCCATTATGTTGCCCCAGCTTGGGATTTCATCGGCTGGGATTCCCGCGCCGAGGAAGCTCAGATACGCCTCTGTCAGCATCGCTCCTGCCGCTACGTATGTCCCCATGACGATGAGAGGAGCCATCAGGTTGGGTATGACGTGCCGAACGAGTATGCGGCTGTTCTGCGCTCCAATGGCGCGAGCGGCGTCCACGAAGGGCTGCTCTCGCAAGCTGAGCACTGAAGCGCGCGCAACCCTAGTCATACGAGGGGTGTCCACCACGACGATTGCTATGATGACGTTCTGCAGGTTGGCTCCGAGTATGACGGTGAGAGCGATGGCCAGCAGAACGGTCGGTATAGCCATCAGCCCGTCCATGATGCGCATGAGAACCGCGTCAACTGGCCGAAAGTAGCCGGCGACCGAGCCGAACGCGGCTCCGAACAGCATGGCGAGCAGCGCGACGGTCGCTCCCACGAACAGAGATATGCGTCCGCCGAGTATGGTGCGGCTGAATACGTCTCGGCCAAACTCATCGGCTCCGAACCAGTGTGTCGCCGAGGGCGCTTCGAGTCGGGCGTCCATGTTTATCTTGTTCGGATCAGTTGAGGAGAGTATCGGACCCGCAACGCTTACCAGTACGAGAATGGCGAGGAGGACCAGTCCAACCGTCATGGTAGGTTCGCGGACGGACGCGCTGCGTACAGAGCGCCAAACCCGCGTGGAGACCGATGACTTGAGCGGCGTGGCCGTATGTTCTTCGACGTGAGCCATCAGTATCTGATCCTTGGGTCTAAGATGGCGTAGGCTATGTCCACTGCCAGGTTTATGAATACGTAGAATGTGCCGATGAGGATTATGAGGGCTTGAATTATGGGGTAATCGCGCGTGGCAATCGCGTCCACGGCGAGGCGTCCGAGCCCGGGGATGGCGAAGACGCTCTCGGTTACGACAGCGCCTGAGAGTAGTCCGGCGAGCCCCAGTCCGATTATGGTCAGTATTGGGAGAGACGCGCTACGGAGCGCGTGTCGTATGAGGACTGTCTTCTCAGTCAGGCCTTTGGCGCGCGCGGTTCTGACATAGTCTTCCTTGAGCACTTCCAAGACGCTGGCGCGGGTCATGCGCGCTACAAGCGCTATGACTACGAGCCCGAGGCTGAGCGCAGGCAGGGCCAGGTGTCGCAGATAGTCGAAGAAACCGTCGTCAATGCGAGTGTAGCCGGCCACAGGGAGAATGGGGTTGTCGAGTCCGAAAGCCCAGAGTCCGAATATCCATATCAGGATGAAGCCGAGCCAGAAGATGGGAACCGAAAAGCCGATGGCGGCGAAGACCATGACTGAGCGGTCTATTATGGAATTGGCTTTCCACGCGGCGAGAACGCCGAGCGGTATGGCTACCAGCACGGCGATGATTTCGGTGGCTATGGTAAGGGAGATCGAGGGGCCGATGCGCGTCTTGATGAGGTCGTACACTGGCTTTCCGGATCTGATGGACGTTCCGAAGTCGCCTTGCAGGATACGCGCAGACCATTTGCCTAGCTGTACGTAGATTGGTTCGTCCAGTCCGAGCCTCTCCCTGATTTCGAGATATTCCTCATGGGTGGACTCGTTTCCAGCTATGACGGCGGCAGGGTCGCCCGGAGTCAGGCGTATCAGGAAGAATGTGAACAGGCCAACCACGATGAGAACGGGTATGGTGGCGAGCAGTCTTCTTATGAGGTATGGAAGCAAGTTGGGTATTCGTCCTTGGTTATCAGTCGTTCATGCGGTCTCGGTCAAGGCAACTCACGGCTATCAATCGCCGACTGCTTTGGAAATCGGCAAGACTTCAGAATCAGCTTCCCTTTTCATATCCTCGTTGTGGAGCGATTGCAGATGGAGCCACGACTCAGGCGTCATATCCAACTCTTTTGCAATCTTAACGGCTATATCTGGCGTAATGGAATGCTGAGCTCGAACGATTCTGTTTACGAGAGCAACGCTTATTCCGGTCGTTTGCGCGAATGTTTCTACGCT
The DNA here is from genome assembly GCA_964640295.1 of uncultured Dehalococcoidia bacterium. Taxonomy (GTDB): domain Bacteria; phylum Chloroflexota; class Dehalococcoidia; order Lucifugimonadales; family UBA1123; genus VXRN01. The sequence continues at coordinate 54,477 of CAZXFX010000017.1, forward strand.
AATGTTCAATTCATTCAGAATTTCAAGCAGTTCCTCGCCAGGGTGGGTTGAGGGTACAGCTACCACCGTATTCTCCTATACATCGTAATGCTTGTTTAGCTGAATTTCCATCGCGCCCTGTCGCGTCCAGACAAAACATATCCGCCATTGGTCATTAACTCGGATACTGTGTTGTCCTCTCATATCGCCACGTAGAGCTTCAAGCCGATTAGAAGGCGGAACGCGGAGTTCCTTCAACTCTCTTGTCGTGTACACCCGTCTTATCTTTGCTCTCGCTCGCTTCAGTATATCAGGAGGTAGCCTGGAGTCCGCTTGTCCGTAGAATAGTTGCCGAGTGACTTTGTCTTTGAACCGAGTCATGTTATTTTGTATGAGCGCTCGGCCGCCAATCAGTCGTTCATGCCATCACGGTTTAGGACGGTTCTGAAAGTCAGGGAGAGACGGCGTTTGCGTTGCCGTCGTCCGCTGTCCAAGACCTCGCTCTTGCGGGGCGCAATTCCGTGCTGCCAGTCGGAGCGGGACTGTCCGGTCAGTAGGACGCAGGAGCCGCGCTTCAACAAAGCCGGCGTCTTGTCGCCGCGCTCCGAGAAGTCCATCTCCCAATCGTCCAGCAGGGATATTGTGCAGACCGTCGGGCCGAAGCCTCGGTGGTCTATGTGCATAGCTATGCCCTGGCCCGGTTGATACTCGTTCACGATGACCTGTTCGGGAACGCGATCAAAGAGGCCAGTCTCATCGTACAACTTCTGGGCCAAATTAGAAAGCCAGTCAGGAAGCGCGCCGATGCGCATGTCGGGCGTGATGGCTCGCGCCTTGTAATCATAGCGCCATCCATAGTGCTGAACACGGCGACTGAGGTCGTTGCGCCACTCATCCACCGCCGCGTCAACGCGATCTACGCACAGAGCCTGCTCCTCAGGCGTCAGAAAGTCCTCCATGAATCTGAGTCCCGGCACAGACTCGATTGCCTGCAAACCAGATTGGCCGCTGATAGAGTGATTGAGGTGGCGGGGGGTTACGAGACCGTCGCTGCTATCCTCTGCGCCGTCTGTATCGAGAAGGAAGAGTTGGGTTGTCATGGCAGAGCCTCCTACCAACGGAGCTCATCGTCGTCGTACCAAGGTATATCACTACTCCAATCAAAGATGCCATAGGGTTGATTATTTTCATCATAAATATCATGTTCACCTGGTGGGTATGAGCTAGACGATTCAAGTGATTCCCAGTATATCTCTCTATCATATTCGCTCCAATAGGAGATATCACAATCATAACTTTTATAACTTTTATCGCGTTTTTCAATCGTCGCGAACACTGATGTTTCAGGATTTCCAGATGTTGATGTACTTCGGATTGAGTATTTATCTGCTAAGTGGCTGAGTAATAAATTCCATCCCCTAGCAAACTCATCAGTCCATCCTTTAGCATCGACAGCTACAATTTCACATTTGGCCTCTGCACTTTTAATGTCCATTATGTAAGCTATGATTCGCGCAAACTCATTCACGATGCTTGATGTAGAACTATTATAGGATTGCATATAGGACTGCGCTAGCACATGTCCAAATGTGATGACATAGTCTG
>CAZXFX010000018.1:0-5362 GCA_964640295.1 uncultured Dehalococcoidia bacterium
GAGCCCATCAAGGTGGAAGGGACTTTTGCGCGAGATGGAGCGCCGACTAAATCGTTACAGGTTCAACAGCAGTATGGAAATTGACGATATGGTCTTTATGCGGTTTGATTCACCATTCCCACTCCGATACAGTGAACAAGGGCGTTCTTTCGAGTTGCCCGAATGTTCGTTCGCTACTAATGCCCAGTTTGTCCTTCACCAAGTTCACTAACATCCTCTTCTCCCGCGCCCTTTTGGAAGTTTTCAAGTAGTAACCTTGTTTGTATTTCCAGTCAAACTGGACGCATCCGAGAAGCACGTCCACAATTTGCAAGTAGATAGAGACATATCTGAAGTGGCTCTCAAGCAACCCTTTACCTGATTCACCGAGCATAGGATATCTTCCATGTGTTTGGGGGACTTATAGGGTTTGCCTTGCAAGTCCACTATAGCGAATACGTCTCGGGTGAGGCTTCTGTCAAGCAGAGGCTTGGCGAAATTCGCGTATGCGATCCACTCATCATCTATGAACTATGAGGCTATCTTGTGGGCTAACCTTGGGTCAACATGGTTCAGGCGTACATCAGTTTGATTTTCAGCGGTCCAATGGCAGGGGATGCGGCTCTCAGGCTCGTCTCTTAGATTCGCTATGGACGATTTATAGTAAAATTAGCGATCTTATGAATTTCTTGCAGCATGGCTAACTTTAGTATAATTGGTGAGAGCTAACGAGTCCTGAATGGAGGAACCTGATGTCTTGGAAAAAGTTGGCGGGCAGCGCGTTCGATACGTATAAGAAAGACGCGGCGGCGTCTGGCGGAATGGTCGCCACGAACCACCCGATGGGGTCGGCGGCGGGCCTGGAGGCGCTGGCGATGGGCGGGAACGCGATGGACGCGGCTGTGGCGTCCGTGTTCGCGCTCAGCGTGGTCGAGCCGATGATGGTGGGGATATTCGGCGCTGGATTCATCAACTACTATGACGCGGCGAGCGGGGAGTTCGTGAATATAGACAACTATTCGGTGGCGCCCGCCGCGGCCACTCCGGATATGTACGAAACTATATCCGACACGTGGCCGGACTATATGGAGACGGCGGACCGCGCCAATCTGGTGGGATACAGGTCGGTCGGGGTTCCTGGCGCGCTGATGGGATGGAGCTACGCGGCGGAGAAGTATGGCAGGCTGGGGCTGGACGCGGTTATGCAGCCAGCCATACGATACGCGGAGCGGGGCTTTGCCGCCAGCCGCTATCTCTCGGACATAATCCGCCTCAACCAGGACGATCTGGCAATGTTTCCGGCTACCGCCGAAGTGTTTCTGCCTAACGGAAGTCCGCCTTCGGTTGGAGATATGATCGTCAGGTCGGACTATGCCCAGACACTCAAGATGATTGCGGCGGAAGGGCCGAACGCGCTTTACAAAGGGGACATCGGGGCGATGGTGGCGGAGGATATGGCGGCTAATGGCGGAATCATTACGGAGGAGGATTTCGAGAACTACCGCATACATCTCAGAGAGCCTGTGCGCGGAACATACAGGGGGTATGAAATCGTGTCGGTGGCGCCCACGAGTTCGGGCGGGACGGCCATCATCGAGATTCTGAACATACTGGAAGGGTTCGACGTGTCGTCGCTGGGATTCGGGACGGCGGCGGGAGCGCATTTGCTGGCGGAAGCTATGAAGATAGCGTTTGCGGACAGGTTCGAGTATCTGGGGGATCCCGCGTTTGTCGAGGTTCCAGTCGACGCGCTGACGAACAAGGGGTACGCGGCGGAACGCATGAAAGAGATTGATACGGGTCGAGCGCGCTCGTATAGTTATGGAAATCCGTCGCTGTATGTGGGCGAGGGAGCGGATACGACACACCTGACGGCGGCGGATTCGGATGGAAACGTCGTGTCCACGACTCAGACGATTCACGCGGTGTTTGGGTCTAAGGTAACGACGCCGGGAACGGGGATGCTGCTGAATAACACGATGAACATATTCGATCCGCATCCTGGCAACGCCAACTCTATCGCTCCGGGCAAGCGCATGGTGAGCAGTATGTCCCCGACTATCGTGATGAAGGACGGGAAGCCGTTCATGGCTCTTGGGACGCCGGGCGCGACGCGCATATTTCCCTCTGTGCTGCAGGCTATCGTGAATGTGATAGACCACGGAATGACGCTCCAGGAAGCGGTGGAGGCGCCGCGCGTGTGGACGCAGGGACAGGCGCTTGAGGTTGAGCCAGGCATATCGGATGGGACCAGAGAGGGCCTCAGGAAGATGGGGCATGACGTTCAGGTGACGCCCAGGGTGGCGGGTGGCATGAACGGGGTGATGTTCGACCATCCGAACGGGGTGATACGGGGAGCGGCGTGTTACCGCGCGGACGGCGTCCCGGCGGGATTCAGCGGAGGAGCGGCGAGGCCGTCGGACGATCCTCTGTATAGATTCTAGCGCGATGAATGCAAGGCTGGCTCTGAATATCCTGCTGGTGATTGGCATCGTGGCTACGGCGGCGGGAGGCGCGGCGCTGATGTTCAGGGAGTCCGCTTCCCCTGAGGGCGTCGCTATTACGCTGGATGAGCCGGCAGCCGATACGCCGTCCGTCGCCGCAGGCTCGGTGGCGCCGGCTACTATCAAGGTGTATGTCAGCGGAGAGGCGCGCCGTCCCGGCGTGTATGAGTTGGCGGCGGAGGCGCGCGTGGACGACGCGCTGGCGGCGGCGGGAGGGCCGACCGCTAACGCGGCGCTGGAGCTCATCAACCTTGCGAAGAGAGTGTCTGACGAAGACCATCTCCACATACCCGGACAGTTGGGCGCGGGCGAGAGTGGGGCACGCGCCCAGCCGAGCCTTTCTCCCGCTCCGCCGGCATCGCAGGAACAGGTCGGCGGTTCGCGCAGGCTGAACATCAACACGGCCACGGCGGAGGAACTTACGTCTTTGCCGAACATTGGGCCGAGCCGCGCGGCGGCAATAGTGGATTACAGGGATAGCGCGGGGCCTTTCGGGAGCGTTGACGATCTGAAAAACGTCAGCGGAATAGGAGAGAAAATTACGGATTCGATTCGCGATCTGGTGGAAGTTCGGTGACTGTATGATGGCCAAGGCAGCGGGATTCTGAGGTTCGCGTGATTCCTGAATTTCTGAATGAAACCGCCCTGAACGGGCTGATAGCCGTAGCGGGCGTGGCAGTCGCCGGCGGCATAGCGGCGATATGCGTCCACTTCATGTTCGTGGCGGCCATTGCAATGAACGAGCGCATAAGCGAAAAGGCGCTGAACGCTCGCATACTGAACGCGCTGCTACTGGGCGCTGCCAGAAAGCCGGTTATGCTGTTCTGCGTTATTCTGGGCGCGTTTCTGGCCTACTTGCTGATGACTCGTCTGACTCAGCCCGCGTTTGACTTCGCCAATGGACATGAGCAATGGACTGTCAGGATTTGGCTGATTGCGGTAATAATCCAAGCCAGCTATCTTGGGACGCGCGTCGTCCAAGAGTTTCTGAAATGGTACATCGAGAACATAGCCAGTCTGACCAGAAGCGGACTGGACGACAGGCTGGTTCCGATGGCGCGCCGGGTAGTCCCGATAACCATTTACGCGATCGGGGCGCTAATGGCGCTGGACGTGGTTGGAATAACCATCGCTCCGATGTTGGCGGGACTGGGCATTGCCGGCATTGCGGTGGGGCTGGCTCTGCAACCGACGCTGAGCAATTTGTTTTCGGGTATGTTCATGCTGTCGGAAGGAGAGTTGAATGAGGGGGACTTCATAGAGATGGACGGAGGTCCAGCGGGGTTCGTGGTGGACGTTAGCTGGCGCAGCACGAAGATACGGGACAGGTTCAATAACCTGATCATGATTCCCAACTCGACTATCATGGAAAGCGTCATGACGAACTATGTGAGCCAGTCCTCGGCCGTCACCATTCTGGTTCCGTGCGGGGTGAGCTATGAGTCTGACCTGGAAGAGGTGGAGCGAGTGGCGCTGGAGGTGGCGAATGGAGTGAGGGATGATTTGGAAGAAGCGGTTGACGACTTCGAGCCGGTGGTGCGGTTCAGCGATTTCGGGGAATCCAACATTGATTTCAACGTGATAATGCAGGCCAAAGACAGGCTGGGTTCATTCGCGGTGAAGCATGAACTGATAAAGCGACTGCACTCGCGGTTCAGGCTGGAAGGAATCGAGATCAACTACCCGGTTCGCAGGCTGGTTGGACTGCCGTCGCGGTTGAATGAAGCGCTCCCGGACGATGAGATAGAAGATGAGCTAGAGAGCGGAGAGCCAACCGAGGATAGCGCCGAATAACTGAGTGTCGCGGTCTCGGTATCCGTGGTCGGCTCCCTCTATGACGCGAACGGCGACGCGGTCGTAATTGGCGACGCGCAGGCTTCGCATCGCCGCTCCGCAGACGGGGAGTTGGCGCGGTCCGTCGCCGCACTCTTCCGAGCCGAATACGAAGAGCGCGGGACAGTCCAGTTCGGCGGCGCGCCTTGTAACGCTGTAACGATTATCCGGGTTGAAGCAGTCAATGAATGCGCTGGCAGTCCAGGTAGATCCCCAAGGTATGCCCGGTTTTATGTAGGCGTTGGGATCGTCCGCTTCCACTCGTTCAACGCACCATGAGTAGGCTTCTGAGAACGCGCCGGGGTGCAGAGCGTGGATGCCGTCGTGGTTGTATTCGCCGGGGGAGACGGCGATTACGCCAGCCACAGATTGGTAGCGTTCTTGGGACTGGGCGTACACCGCGCGGACAGCGCCGCCGCTATGTCCGCCAATGGCGACATTGGCGTAGCCGCGCTTCTGGAGGAACTCAAGCCACGCGGCGTAGTCCAGGCGCGAGTTTTCTACGGACTCGTGGGCGTAGCCGGCAAGGGGGCCGTCAGGCGCGCCGTTGGCGACTATGTCGTGGCCGCGCCGGTTCGCGGCGAGGAAGGCGATGCCGTTGGCGGCCAGACGAGCGCCCAGTTCGAGATATAGTTTGCGATAGAAGTGTCCTCCGTCTCCGTGGAAGAAGCAGACGGCCTCGACGGGCGACGGACGCTTGTCCACGCTGGGCGCGAAGTACGCGCCTCCGAGCGGGACTCCGTCCTGAGTGGTGACTTCTACAAGGTCAGCGAGCATTTTTGTCTTTCCGTTCTATGCGTTGGTGGCTAAGTCTTGATCTATCAGAGATTGCATCTTTTCCACAAATTCGCGAACTGCCGGACGTCCGCTATTGTATTCGAAGCCTTCCATGAACTTGTGGTAGAAGTTGGCGTGAAATTTCTGGGCGACCCCAAACGCCAATTCCAGAGCCGGATCGTCGTATTCGTTCGAAAGTCTCTGGACGGCGATATTCAGGGAGCGGTGGGTTCCGAAGTCCCAGCCTCTCTGCTGGGCGGCCGCCATGA
>CAZXFX010000018.1:5462-54192 GCA_964640295.1 uncultured Dehalococcoidia bacterium
GCAGGACATCGCCTTTGGCGAAATAGGAATCGGACTTGTCTATGAAGTCATGCGCTGTTTCGATGTGTTCGGTCATTAGGAAGAGTGGTTCTCCTGTGGATGGCTCCAGCGCCGCGTCCATGTGAATATGACATACTCAAGCGCTTAATCTCTGTCCATAAGCAATTGCATTCGCTGAACGAAGTGGCGCACTTTGGGTCGGTCTTCCGCATATTCGAAGTCTTCCATGAACTTGTAGTAGAAGTTGGCGTGAAATTTCTCGGCGACTCCAAAGGCCAGTTCGAGGTAGGGGTCGTTGCATTCCTGCGCGAGACGCCTAACCGCAATTTTCAGGGAGCGGTGGGTTCCGAAGTCCCAGCCTCTCTGCTGGGCGGCCGCCATGACGATGTGGGCGGCGGCGGCCCATGTCTTCTCGGAACCTTGCAGGACATCGCCTTTGGCGAAATAGGAATCGGACTTGTCTATGAAGTCATGCGCCGTTTCGATGTGTTCGGCCATTAGCATGAAGAGTGGCTCTCCTGTGGATGGCTCCAGTCTAGCCGATGCGCGGATAGGCGGACAGGTCAGTTATGCCCGCCTCGGCGAGGACGTCTTCGTCGTAGAGTATCTTGCCCGTGTAGGACTTAGGCTCTTTCTCGCAGATGATTACGCCCGCGTCGCCCATGATTATGCCATCTTCGCGCGCGCCTGTGTATGGTCTGTCGCCCCTGAACCAGCGCTGTCCTTCTGAGGCAATCGCGCCCCTGGGGGATAGCGCGTTCACCGCGATATTGTGTTTGTACAGTTCGCTGGCGAGCCCCTGGGTGAAGCGTTCCATGTGCGCCTTGCCGGATCCGTATGCCGTTCCATCGGGTCTGGCAGATTCATAGGGGCCTTCGCCTGGGCCAATCGCGCCTTCGGAGCTTATGTTGATGATGTGGCCGCCATTCTCTTTCATGTGGGGGATGGCGAGCTTGCATCCGATGAACGGGCCTCTGATGTTTACGCGATAGAGCAGGTCCCAGTGTCTGACCTGCATGTCTTCCACCGTTCCAGGAATGAGGATGGCGGCGTTGTTGACGAGGATATCTATGCGTCCCCATCGTTCTATGGTTTGCTGGTACATTGCGGCGAAGTCGTCCTCTTGAGTGACGTCGCATCGGATGCCAATGGCTTCGCCTCCCTCTTCGGTTATGCGGTTCACGGCAGTCTGGATGCTGCCCGGTATTCGGAAGTCGCCCTCGTTCTCGGTGCGCGCCGAAACGACGACCTTCGCGCCCTCGCGCGCGAACACGAGCGCCATGTCTCTGCCAATACCGCGGCTCGCGCCGGTTACTATGGCCACCTTGCCATCAAGTTTTCCCACGATTGTCCTCCTTTGGGGTATAGCGTTCAACGAATGTGTGTGATATTGACGTTCCAGTCTCGGCGGTTTAGACGCTATTATTCTGGCTGGCGCTGGCGCAACGCAAAGCGTTCATTCTCATTCATGATCCCGCGATTTTCGGCTCGGTCTCCAGTCGGGACTGTACTTGGAAAAGTTCGGCGTGAACGAGGCGGCGCGGTTCCCTTCCCTTTGAAAAGACCCTGTTCCGACCAGCGCAAACAGCTAGAAACAAAGTTTATTTACATGTATAATAATACCATAGATGAAACTATTTCCTCTGCATGATTCGCCTTTCTAAATTTTAATATATGGAGAGGATTTTGGAAGCCCCGAAACAGGGCTCAAGCCCAACAATGCCCACGCATTCGGACGCAATACTTTTCCGAATCTTGCATTTTGCGTCTCTATTGGAACGTACCTGGATCCGGACTTTGGATCCATACGGTCTGTTGCCTGTAGAGTTCGAGGTTCTGTTCGCCTGCAAGGATATGCAGCAGCCGACCGCTACCGATATAGCGGCCATGACCACTATCGAAGCCTCTTCCATCAGCCGAGTCGTACAGCGTTTGTTCAATAAGGGACTGCTCGCCCGGCGACGGTCTCAAGCTGACCGCAGGGTGGTATATCTGCGGCTGACCGACGCCGGCATTGAGATTATCGAGCAGATTCAAGAACCGCTGCGTGAACTGGGCGACATGATTTCCGACGACATAGGGTCGGAAGAGATTGCCGGTTTCGTCGCCGCCATCGCCAGGGCTTCGGCCGGCTTGGAGTCGCTCGAGTAGGACGATCAGGGTCGGACGGCAATGGCTTGGCCGTAGGCGATAGCGGCGACAGCGCCCGGGTGTTTGCGCCAATTATCCATTTCCGTGTCCACCTGTTTGAAAATTGATTCTGATCCCGCCCCATACTTCTTGGCCGCTTCGGTTATTTCGGGGGAAAGGAACCATTCTTTGATGAGGTGGTAAAAGGTGTTTATATCCTCCCTGTCGCTATACACTTCGAAACTGGCGGATAGTTGCAGGTTGGTGAAACCCGCTTCCAGCAAGTACACCTTCATTTCCTTGCCCATCTGGGGGTGTCCGTCATCCGCTTCCAGAAGGTCAACGAATACGTCCCAGCCCCGGCGTCCCAGGACGGTTTCTGGATAAGCGAAGGAAGAGTCTATGATCATCTCGCGGCAGGCGATAAGGCCGCCTGGTTTGAGTACCCTTTTCACCTCTGCCAGCGCTTTCAGGGTATCTGGAATGTGCGCCAGGGTGACGTTGAAGTGGACCAAGTCGAAAAATTCGTCCTCAAAGGGCAACTCCAACGCATTGCCGACAGTCACGAACGTGTTTTTGAGGTTGCTTTCCCGATCCAATTTTTCTGCCGCCGCTACCTGTATTTCCTCGATGTCTATGGCGTACACTTCTCCCGGGAATGTGGCGCGCGCCAGAAAATCCAAGGATCTGCCCTGCCCGCATCCAACGTCCAGAACGCGCGATCCCGCTTTTATTCTGGGTCTCAGATAAGAGAAGATGTCAGCTCCTTCGGATGGTTCCAGGAATTCCAGACCGCCGTGATTATATCCCATAGTGTAGTCAGTACTTGATGACCATGCTGGCATTTCGTTCATCATGTCCTCTCGAAGTCAGCGGGCATTGAGCCTAGAAGAAGCCTCGTCTCAGAATATATGGACAAGGCAACTGGGGCTTTAACTCCAATGCGACGCAAAAATAGCTTAGCAAGTTCTTTAATCTAAACTGCTTGGCTTAATTTTGCCATATCGCCAAGTTTTCATCAACTAGGCAATATCTGAGTGGTGTCATAAGAGTGGCGCTTTTGGCTTATTCCACCAATAACGCGAAGGGTTAAAGGAATAAGAGAGCGCGCGACGCCGCTACGAAGATTTATGCAAGATGATGGCGATTCCTGCGTGGGCGCCAATCGCAGCGCCGGCGCCCACGCGCCCGCTAACTTGGGAACGCTTCGGCTTTCTTTAGTTCAGTCACCACTGGGTCCCAACGAGTCCAGCCTTTGTCGGCGTAGGTCTGCGCCTCTGTGGATGACATCGGGGTGATGCCCGGATAATCTTCCACGCCCAGGGCTACCAGCACCCGCTTCCAGCGCGTCACGTGTTCTTCGCCGTTCTGGCTCTCAGCAACATAGCTGCGAACGTTGGCTACCACTGTTGGGTTCGGCGCATATTTCGGCGCGTCGTCGTCATCGGCAACGCTTACAGTGGCCGAACCCTGCGAAGCGGACACGGTATATCCGCTGCCAATGGCGAGGATGGCTGTTACCGACCCGTCGGACTCATCTATGTCGTCGTCAGTGGTGGCTACGGTAAGGATGGCGTCGGAGTTCGCTCCGATGGTCACCGTCTGCGAGCCGGCGGCAATGCCGTAGTCGCCTTGCTGGGAGACGTTCACGGTCACCGATATGTCCGCGCTTGGGGCAGGACTGGCCGTGAGCGTGAAAACAGCGTCTCCGCCCTCGGTTATCCCGCCGCTCGCGACGATGCTGATTTCCGGCAGGGCGTTATCCGACGGGACGTTGTCTTGCGGTTCGCTGTCCTGTGGGGCGTTATCCTGCTGGTCGCTATCTTGCTGGTCGCCGTCCGACGGGACGTTATCCGGCTGATCGCTGTCCGACGGGGCATTATCCGGCTGATCGCTGTCCGACGGGGCATTATCCAACTGGTTGCCATCTTGCTGGTCGCTGTCCTGTGGGTCGTTGTCCGGCAGGACGTTATCCGGCTGATCGCTGTCCGACGGGGCGTTATCCAACTGGTTGCCATCTTGCTGATCGCTGTCCTGTGGGTCGTTGTCCAACAGGACGCTATCCTGCTGGTCACTATCCTGCGGGGCGTTATCCTGCTGGTCGCCATCCGGCTGATCGCTGTCTTGCAGGTCGTTGTCCGATAGGATGTTATCCGGCTGATCGCTGTCCTGGGGTGCGCTATCCGGCTGGTCGCTGTCTGACGGGGCATTATCCAACTGGTTGCCATCTTGCTGGTCGCTGTTCGACATGGCGACATCTGTCGGATTGTTGTCCTGTATCTCGCTATTCGATTCGCTCGTTGTGGAAGCGTCCGCAATGGAGCCTTCGCCCACGCCATCCTCAATGATGGCGCCGTGAATTCCGGTGATCACCAGTTCCATGGTCTCCTCGGACTCTTCCAAGTCATCGGCGTTGACTGGAACCAGAACCGTATGCTCCATCTCATAGTGGTGGAAATAGACGGAGCCTTTCTGTGCCGCATAGTCAGCGCCGGCAGTCGCAGTGCCATCCCGGGTGATGTAGTTGACGCGCGCGTCCTTGTAGGGCGGCTCGTTCAGCGAAATCACAAAAATCAGGTGCGTATCTATTCCCTCCATTGCGGAAGCGTCCGATATTGATGCTATGGGGCCGGGACTGCTGCTATCCTCCTCCGACAGAGTTCCCAACAGCGCCTTGCACACTGTTTCCACCAGGTCGGTGGACTCCGAGGCGAGCATGGCCGGGTCGTCGTTGTCCGGCCAGTCTCGGCACCATTCGCTGTCCATGCCCTCTTTCTTGTGCATCCCCACGGCCATCAGCCTCATGCGGCAGCCGTCGTCATCATTGCCCAGGCTGTTCCACCAGGCTTGCTCCGAGGCGTGATTCTCGTCCAGGGTAGCCAGCACTTCTCCGGCGGCTACCACCACCTGGGCTCGCATAGCGTCGCCCAGCGCGCCGTAGGAAAGCAGCCCAGGTCTCAGCGGCAAACTTTCACTGTTTGGCGTGGCGCTGGCCATCCAGCTTTGCCGGGCTTCCTCAGAGAGTTCAGCCCACCAGCGGCCCGCCGTGTGGTCCATCCCCTCGTCGGCGATGGCGATAGCCAGCGAGGAAACCTCTCCCGCCGCTATCGAAGCGGGCCAAGAGGAAGAGCTCGTGGCCAGGGTCGCCGCGAAGGTCTCGTTATCATCGTCAGCGTCGAGCCGCGCTCCCACCGAACTGAAGCCGCTGATTTTCCCCGCAGGAATCTCGATGCTGAGTGGAGGAATGCCATAGTTTGGCTCACCCGGACGGCCATTCAGCGAACCCAGACTGTCAGTGGGGCCGAGGTGGGACTGTACGATGTCGCTCGATTCGGCGGTGAAGGGCTGGTCCACGCACTCTGCCGGCACATCGGACGCGCAGACTTCTATATCTACCGGAATGACCACGTCCTGGTCCAGAGCAGCCGACAGGGTAGCGGTAATGTACACGTGGCCGCCTTCAATCCAGTCCATTTGGTCCGCGGACAGGTTGACGGTGACCGTCGGGGGCGTACCGCCGCCACTGCCGCCGTCACCACCTCCGGGAATTACAGGAGGCGCCGCGTCGTCGTCGGTGATGGTGACGCTTACCGAGGCGGCTTTAACAGTGGCGTAGTCGCCGCCGCTGACGGCGTGGGAGATGGTAGCGGCGCGGGCGTCGTTGGGGTTGTCCACATCATCGTTCACTGCGGTTACGGTAACTGTCTGGCGCTTGTTCCATTCGGACGGATTGAACGTAAGGGAGGCGACATCTGTGGCGATGGCGCCGGAAGTGGGGTCGAGAGTCAGGGCCACGGTTACATCGGCAGTGGGCTGAGAAGTGAGGACCACGGTATAGGTATCGGCGCCGGACGGTTCGGCCACGGCGGTAGAGCCGTCAGTTTCGGCAATGGTCACGCCGCGGGTGTCATCGTCGTTGATGATTCCGCTAGCGGAACCCGCGCCGGCGTCGGAACTGATAGTGGCGTTGGTGGGCGCACCCAGGCTAACGGCGACTGTCTCGTTGTCCTCGTCAATGGCGTCGCCTTTGATGGGGATAACGATGTCGCCCGAGGTCTGCCCGGCGGAGATGGTGATGGACTTGGTGGCAGGGTCGGTGTAGTCCGCTCCTGCCGTGGCAGCGCCGCTCAATGTGTAGGGAACGGTGATGGTCTTGCCGCTGGTGGTAGATAGGGACACTTCGAAGGTCATGTCCGTAGTGATTGCAGGGTCGTTGCCCTCGGTTATCGCTGTCGCGTCGGATACCTTTAGCGTGGGCGGGTCGTCATCGTCGTTGATCGTTCCCTTGCCGCTGAACTTCGTTCCCAAGGCGGCGTTGCCTGGGTTGGACAGGGTTGCCACGAAGGTCTCTGCATCTTCGTCCACGGTGTCCTGACTGGTCTGAACCTCTATCTTGACGCTGGTGGTTCCAGCCTTGATGGTCGCCGTCTGGGGCGAGGTGACCGCGGTGTAGTCGGCGCCCGCAGTGGCTTTCTTGGCGTTCTGGGACGTGTCGTCGCCGGTGGTCCACTGGACGGTTACGTCCAAGCTAGAGGTGGCGGACAGTTCTATGGCGAAGACGGACTTGCCGCCCTCTGTAACCGCCGGGGCGTCTTTGATGGACACCGAGGGCTTTCCGTCATCGTCGTTGATGGTTCCCTTGCCGCTGGATTTGGTTCCCAGCGTGGCGTTGGTCGGGCTGGCCAGGGTTACCATGAAAGTCTCGGTTTCCTCGTTCAGAGCGTCTTCCGTAGTCTGCACTTCCACATTGGCGCTGGTTGTTCCCGCCGCGATGGAGACCGTCTGGGCTGTGGTAACCGCGGTGTAGTCGCTGCCCTCGGTGGCTTTCTTGGCGTTTAGGGAGGTGTCGTCGCCGGTGGTCCATTGGACGGTTACATCCAGACCTGAAGCCGCCGACAGTTCTATGGTGAATGTCGCCTTGTCGCCTTCGGCAACCGCCGGGGCGTCGTTGATGGATACCGTGGGCGGGTCGTCATCATCGGTGATGATTCCGGTAGCTGTTCTGTCGGTTGAGGTGGCGGATAGCTGGGCGTTGGTGGGATCGCTCAGCGTTACCACCAGAGTCTCGTTGGTCTCGTCAATGGTATCGCCTTTAATTGGAATGGCAATGCTGCCCGTCTTCTGCCCGGCGGCGATGGTCAGGCTCTTGGTGGCCGGGTCTGTGTAGTCCGTCCCTGCGGTAGCCGTTCCGCTCAATGTGTAGGGAACGGTGATGGTCTTGCCGCTGGTGGTAGATAGGGACACATCGAAAACCATGTCCGTGGTGATTGCGGGATCGTCGCCCTCGGTTACCGCGGTCGCGTCGGTCACCTTTAGCGTAGGCGGATCGTCGTTATCGGTAATCGTCACCAGCGCCGCGGTGATGATCATGGTATCGTGGCTGCCTGTGACCGTTATTGACTCTTCTTCGATTTCATCGGCGGTGTCATCGAATACCGTCAGCGCGAAAGACGCTTGCACTTCATTCTTTCCGGCGGGAATGACCACATAGAAATCATTCACTTTCTTATAGTCATCCCCGACGGTAGCCGTATCGCTGGGTAGTCCTACGGAGATGAGAATGGTTTCGTCCTGGCTCGACGTGGTGTCGCTGCTAAGGGTTACAGTTACCCGAATCTCAGTGGAACCCGCGTCTTCGGGCACAGTGTTCTTGTTGGGATTTTCGGGTTCCTCGGGGTCCTTAGGGTCTTTGGGGTCGTTATCGTCGTCGTTATCGGTATTTTCTACCGAGATTTTCACATTCTTTAGAACGTCGTCGTCGGTGATGGTTCCGGTGGCGGCGCTGTCATCTGGCGTGGAGGATAGCTGGGCGTTGGATGGCGTGGATAGTGTGACGGTTATGGTTTCATTAGCTTCGTCCACTGTGTCGCCTTTGACCTTGATGATTATGTCGCCAGTCTTCTGACCAGCGGCGATGGTGATCGACTTGGTGGTTGGATCGGTGTAGTCCGTTCCTGCTGTGGCTGTGCCGCCCAGGGTGTAAGGAATAGTTACGGCCTTGCCGCTGACCGCAGAGAGGGTGACCGTGAAGGTCATGTCGGTGGTCGCGTTGGGGTCGTTGCCCTCGGTAACCGCATCGGCGTTGTCCACCTTCACGGTGGGCAGATCGTCGTCGTCGGTGATAGTGCCCGTGGCTGTCTTGTCGGCGTCATTGGCTGGCAGTCCGGCGTTGGTGGGAGCGGACAGGGTGACGATTATGGTTTCGTCGGCTTCGTCCACCGTGTCGCCTTTGACCTTGATGATTATGTCGCCAGTCTTCTGGCCGGCGGCGATGATGATGGACTTGTTGGTTGGATCGGTGTAGTCCGTTCCCGCTGTGGCTGTGCCGCCCAGGGTGTAAGGGACGGTGACCGCCTTGCCACTGACCGTAGAGAGTGTGACCGTGAAGGTCATGTCTGTGGTGGCGCTGGGGTCGTTGCCCTCGGTAACCGCGTCGGCGTTGGTTATGGACGCTGTGGGTTCAGAATCATCGTCGGTGATGGTCGCCTTGCCTCTGGACTTGCTGCCCAGCGTGGCGTTGGCCGGGTTTGTCAGGGTGACGATGAAGGTTTCGTCTGGTTCGTCGAGGCTGTCCTGGGTGGTCTGCACTTCCACGGTTATGCTGGTTGTCCCTGCGCTGATGGTGGTTGTCGCGGCGGTGATCGAGGTGTAGTCGCTGCCAGCAGTAGCTTGTTTCGCTCCGTTAGCAGTGTCGTCTCCGGTTGCCCATTGGACGGTTATGTCCTGGCTCGATTGAGTGGACAGTTCGATTGTGAAGACTGCTTTGCCACCCTCGGCGACTGTTATGTCGTCCTTGATGGAGACTGTGGGCAAAGCGTCATCGTCATTGATGGTTCCCGTGGCTGTTTGTTCCGATGGGGTGGTGGATAGGTTGGCGTTGGTAGGCTCACCCAGAGTTACGATTATGGTTTCGTTGTCTTCGTTTAGCGTATCGCCTTTGACCTTGATGATTATGCTGCCCGTCTTCTGGCCTGCGGCGATGGTGACGGACTTGTCTGCCGGGTCGGTGTAGTCGTCTCCCGGCGTGGCCGTGCCGCCCAGGGTGTAAGGGACGGTAATCTCCTTGCCGCTGACCGAAGAGAGCGTGACTGTGAAGATCATGTCGGTGGTGGCGCTGGGGTCGTTGCCCTCGGCGATCGCCGTGGCGTCGTCGATGGATACCAGGGCAGAGTCGGTTACTGTCACCTTCAGCGCCTGGGTGTCCAGTCCGCCGTCTTCGTCAACGACTGTCGCGGTTACCTCGTAGATGTTGTCCGAGTCCGAGTCAACTGGGTTGTCAAAGTCCTGGGGCGGCAGGGTCAGCAGGCCTGTGTCGGCGTTAATGCTGAAATGCGAGGCGTCGGGCCCAGACACGCGCCAGGTCAAGTCGCCTATGGAAACTCCGCTGGCGTTGGGCTTGGGCGAAATCCAGCGCAGACCTTCCTCCACTGAATCGTTGGTCAGCCCTGAAATTTGCGGCGAGCCGCCGTCATTGTCCCGGATGATTACCATTGCCTCAGGAGAATTGACGACAGTGTAGTGAGATGCGTGGGCTGAAGGAGAGTCCACAATTCTGGCGGGGAAACTCTCGTCCAGCTCAGGGTCCCTGTCTTGGTTGGTTATTATTCTGACTCCGTGATTAACCCTGCCCTTGGCAATCTGGATAGCGTCAAAGCCATCAACGCCGAGGCTATTGACAGCATAGTCTTTTTTGAATTGAGCGAGCCACGGCTGGTTGTTGGCGTCTTGGCGAGTGTACACCGCCGGTTGTTCACCTTGCAGACGAATCTCGATTGGTTGATCCAGGTTGACGGATATCTCTGCGTACTGGCCCTCATCCACCGCAGTGTCGGAGGCTGACAAGGTGGCAATGGCCTCATCATCGTCGGCGATTTCAACCGTAGCGCTGCCCCTGTCAACAGGAATGAACACACCTTCAGTTTCGTCCGCCACTACTCCTGTGAGGACCAGGCTGAAGGACTCGGAATCTTCGACCAAGCGGTCGTTCATCAGCGCCACCTTCAGTTTCTTTTGAGTTTCGCCGGGCGCAAAGGTTACTTTGCGCTCGACGTTGAGGTGCGGGTCGAAGTCATCGCCTGCAACGGCGGTTTCGCTGTTCAACGCATAGGTGAGGGAGACTTCCTTCGCGGCGCCTTTGGAGAGCGTGATCGTGAATTCGGCCTCCTCCCCTTCTGTGTACTTGGATTTGTCAGCCGACACTGTGGCGGCGTTGCCGTCATCGTCAATGATGGTAAAGCGCAGGTAACGCCCTTGCCGCCAACTGGGACGCAGCGGATAAGTGTTGATGGACATGGGTCGCATGAACACGGTAAATGTCTCGTTCTTCTCCGGTCGGTTATCGGCGCGGACGCTAAAGGTGAAGGTGGTCTGTTCGACCGTCCCCGCTTTTTTCGGCTGGCCATTTTTAGCGCCTTTGATTGCAATGGAATACCAACTGCTCGTTTCCCTGGTGTCTTCACAGCGCGCCACGCCGTGCTTGTCCACTAAGACGTCAGGCTTCACAGGTCCCTTCAAATACACATCCACCTCAGGTCGAACCCAAGGGGTTAAGTGAGACGGTTGACGCAGCCCCGGCTCCACTTGAGATTTGGTCAGGTCCACTCCCGCGTAATCCGGGCTCTCGTCCAGGAAGCAGATGAGAAAGCGAACGTCGTAGGGAGGAAAGTTATAGGGCCACTTGTCGTTCGGGGCTTTGCGCTTCACAGTTATGGTGTACGCTGTGTCCTTTCCCGTACCCTCGTTGATGATGTAGTTTGCGGGAACGCCTTCCAGCCACATATCGGAGTAGTCATCGTCAATGATGACGCCGCGTCCCGACACCGCTTCCTCTTCGGACTGCCCCTTCAGCCGCGCTTCCACCACGAAGTGTTCGTCCTCCTCCGGCCTGTAGTCGCGCAGCACCGTTATTGGGACGTCTTTGCTGGTATCTCCCGCCTTAATGGTCAGGTCGGTCCAATCCACCGATTCGTAATCGCCTTCCTTTTCGTTTTCTCTGTCAATATAAGGATAAATAGTGTTGGATGGGTGCCTGCCGGCGTAGGCGGCAAAATAGGTGCCAACGCCATCCTGAGTGCGGTATTGCAGTTCGACGTCGTTCGGCTGAGGGCTGCTCAGGGAGATGGTGAAGTTGACCAGGTCCTTGCTGGCGGACTTGGGTTCGTTCACAGTAACGTCGGAGACGGTTATCTTCACCGGGTCATCGTCCTCGATTGACCCGACCGCTTTGCCGTCGTCGATGCGCGCGTTGATGGCTCGGTAGAGCTGGACCAGCAGTCTTTCCCCCGATTTGTTGCCTGGCAGGTTCACGGCGGCCTCATTACGGTCGTCGGACAGCGTGACGGTTTCGATGACCTGCCGGGTTTCGCCCGGCGCAAAGACCAGGGTCTGGCGCTGGTAACCGGTGTAGTCGGGATATACCAGGTCTATCCGCGAGTCCCGAGCATATTTGGAGTCTTCAGTATGCCACTGGACGGTAACCGTTCTTTCGGAGGCGGCGGACAGGTTGACTGCGAAGGTCAGCTTCTCCCCTTCGGGGGCGGTGGCGTCGGCGATGGACAGAGTTGGCCGGGCGTCGTCGTCTCGGATTATGCCCATTGCCACGTTCTGGTACAGGTCGGCCCCCGTTACTGAATTTACCTTCACGGAAAAGAGTTGGTTCGATTCATCAACCGTGTCCTGGATGGTGGCAACCCGCAATTGGGCGCTGGTTTGGCCCGCGGGGATGGTCAGGGTTTGGGCGGTCTGGGCTGTATAGTCGGCGCCAGCCTTGGCGGTGGACTCGGAGTCCGAGCCGTCGTAGCCGTCAACCGTTTGCCATTCCAGAGTAACATCGGCGGCGGCCGGCTCGGTCAGGGTTATTGGGAATACGGCGTCGCCCCCTTCTGCAACCTCGGGCGCGTCGCCCACCATTACCGTGGGGCCATCCAGTATTTTTACTACGGGGAAGACTATCTCTCTGAAATCTCCGCCGCCCACTTTGGGACCGAAGAGCTTTTTCATTCTCTCTGGGTGGTACTGTACATTGGGAGAGCCGGTGATTTTCAGGGAAAAGGTTTCGACAGGCTCGTCGCCTGTGGTGTCATCGTCTTCGATAATCGGAAAAGCGAGAGTCGAATAGGGTTCAGTTCCTTGATAGGGGAATGAGAAAGACAGCCGCCGGTTTGGTCTCGTGTAGTCATCGCCGCGTGTCGCCGTGCCGGGTGTGTCTTCTACGCGTATCTCCAGCGTGGAATCAATTGGCTCGGACAGCCTGAGCGAAAAGACAGCGCTTTCGCCCTCCATTACGCCCGCCTTTTCCAGGACAGGAATAATCTTGACGTTCTTGTCGTCGTTCCGAATGGTTCCGGGTATGGGCAATTCGGAGACGTCGCCGGGCAGCGCAGTGCCCTTGACATTCTCAAAGGTCAGCCACACTTGCTCGTCCGGCTCTTCCAGATAGTCCCCCTTCACCTTGACCTCGACGGTCTTCCTCACCTGGCCGGGCGCAAAGGTAAGGGTTGTCGAGGCGATGGCTTCGTAGTCCTCGCCGGATATGGCGACGTTGCCCTGGCCTGACGGGGCGCCCTTATCCACGTAGCGCGCCGAAACCTGGGTGTGACTGGCGGGGCTGAGCCGAACCGGGTAGCGCAGAATGGTCTCGCCTTCGTCGCCCTCGACCACCGAGGGCGAGCCTACGGTCAGCGTGGGCCGGGGGTCGTCATCTTCGACAAGGAAAGCCAGCGACAGGCCGGACTGGGTGCAGCCCAGTTCTGTGGGGCAGCGTGGCGCGTTGGGGAAGTACTGAACCCCGTTGTAATCGTCGCCGTCGTTGATGAGGTGGAAGTGCGGGCCGACAGTTTGGCTTCGCAGCGAATAGGCGCTGGAACTATAGGCCAAAGGATCCCGGAAATGCACCACGTTCTCGCCGTATTGGGCGTCCACCTTTTCCTGGGTATCCAGGTTCAAAGACCCGGAGCCGGTTTGCGCCGTATATACCGAATCTTCTGGAGTGGGGAATGAGAAGGTCTTGGTGGTTTCGCCCGGGGTCCACCTGAGCCGGGTACTCTTAAGGCCGGTAACCTGGTTGTCATAGGTGGCGACAACCTCGATGTCCTCTCCCACTCGAGCCGCCCGCTGCTTGCCCAGCGCGTAAATCGCTCGTCCCTTGGCGTCTTTCCTGCCTGTATCGGCGCCGGATTCGTGCAGGGCGAGGACGAACTCAGCGTCATCTCCTTCGGATACTATCGGCTGCCGCGCCACTATCTTCGCCCGGTCGTTTTCATCTATCTGTATCGAGTAATCCAGGCATTTGCCTGCCGATCCGCCACCAACGCCAATATCGGAATCGGGTACATAGCAGTCGTCGTGGACCCGAAAGTGGAGTGGGTCTTCATCATCAGTGTAGTACTCGAATCTGCGGTATCCGCTTCCACTAAGGGCCTTGGGCAGGTAGAAACGAACAACCATGATCTCATCGGTCTCAACCAGGGAGTCGTCATTGATCGGCACCTTGAACAGGTAGGACTTCTTCTTATCGTTTTCTTTGCCAAATTCAAGCTCCCCATATTCCTTGCCTGGTTTCATCTGGGATGTAGTGGTATCAATGTCCAGCGGTTCTTTGACCTCGGTTCCTGGATCGTCTTTCCACGTAATCGTTCGGACCGGCTGCTTTACGGCCTGCACATTCTGCACCTCTCCATAATGCTTGGAAAGCGCGCCTCCGTATCTCACTCTGGTGCTGAAATGCGCCTCTTCATGCATGTATAGCTGAAACACGTAGGAGCCGCCGCCTTCGCTGATGGAAGGGCCTTTCATCTCTCGCGTATAGGTGACCTGCACCTTTATCGGCTCCATCGCCGCCTCTGTCGCTGCCTTATCCGCCTCCTTTATTTCATCGCGCACAGGCTCCCATCGTTTGTCGCTAAAAGCTAAATAGATGGCTGTTGTTGTGGACATCGGCGTCAGTCCCTGGGATTCCGCATTCTTCACCTTCACTCCCAGCGCCATGAGCGCTCGCTTCCAGCTCTTGACTTCCGCTATCGCCTCCTCACGTTCCTTAACATTGCTGTTAAGCGGACTAGCGCTAATAGCTAACGCGGTAATATAGCCATTGACGTCTTTCACCACTTTCGGGTCTGGCACATAGGTGCGGTGAAGGGTTGTCTTCTGCTGTGGGAGGCTATTGTCCTGAGCGGAGGCTTGGTTCGAGGCGAGCAGGAAGGAGGCCAGCGCGGACATGGACAGAAGCGCGGATACTATCAGTATGAGTGGCAGGCGGCTGGCAAATGCCGATGCGATTTTAGAAGAAGTATTCATTTTAGCTATTCCATATTTCGTTAGGTTTCGCTGGCTGGGGGCAGCAGTACCAGCGACGAGAAGACTGGATGCCGGCTTGTGAGAGAACGGCTAGGTGACGTCAAACTGGTTGACGTTACGCCTCAAGCCGAGGATGGTGGGGAGTTCCAGCGTGAAGTCCATGTTCATGCGCGATACTCAAGCGTCCAATCGCTATTTCCGCCTTGGCGGGAATGCGTGGGGCTGGGAACGGTCTGAATATGTCAGGACTGGCTAGATACAGTACTAGTTACAGGAAGTTCTACAATAGGACAGGCCAACAAAGGCGGGGAAAAGGCAATCACCCGTCTGGCAGAAACGCTGCGGAGTATGGATTGTCATTTCACTCACCTCCTCGACCTTGTACCGAAAATCTTTCCGATTGCTAGTGTGTGTCTGCACTATTTGGTTTTTGGCCACAATGCGATTACTAACAGTGCCACAACCTCTATTGCAATAACATATACCTGTAAGACATAGTATGTATTAAATTTATTTTCTTTGTCAAGTATTGACGTAGCATTCATCGCAGATAGTTGTTGGGGGAGGCATTCGGCGCGGACATGGCGATTATCCAGGGCGCCCGGAAGGGGCAGTTCGTCGCCGATATTCAGATATGGACGGGCCGAGTCGTGGTTGATTCAGAGCCAAGCGCGTGGGGGTATAATATGGGGCGACGAAGCGCATGGAGGGAAGATGGGGGCTGGGGTATTGAGGGTGAACACCCCCATCCTAGCCTTCCCCCATCGAGGGCTGAGAGGGATTTTGGGGGTCGGTTAGAGCGTTTGCCTACCCCTGTGAGCCCATCGAAGGGGGAAGGGATTTTTTGAGATGGGACCGACAATCGAAGACGGGGCTGATATTTAGGAGATTTCAGGATGAAAAATTTGTTTCGCTTCCGCGATATGAACGTGACTCAACGCGAGGCGATATTGGACCGTCTGGATCGCATGACCGAACTGCCGTTGCTCTTGCTTTCATTCGTCATGGTGCCGGTGCTTCTGGGCCCTCTCTTCTGGGAGGACAGTTTTTCTTCCGCAGAGAGGACGCTCTTCCGGACGCTCGACATATTCATCTGGGCCATCTTCGCGGCGGATTTCTTTCTAAAGTTCGCAATTACGCCCGCCAAGTTGCGCTATCTCAGAGAGCACTGGCTGGAAGCGCTGGTAGTGCTGGTTCCTTTCGTGCGACCGCTCAGGATATTGAGGCTCGTGCTTTTCAGCGTCCGCGCCATCAAGGTGTCGCGGCGTCGGCTGGTGAACGTGGACTTCCTGCTGGTTTACGCCGTTGGAATAGTTGTCGTGGCCGCTACGGTCGTCACGGTCGTCGAGAAAGATCACGACTCGATCACATCGTTCACCGACGCGCTGTGGTGGGCAGTGGTGACGGCGACCACCGTGGGCTACGGCGATATGACGCCTGTCTCTCCGATCGGCAGAGGCATGGCGATTATGCTGATGCTGGTGGGAATCGGCTTGTTTGGCGGTTTGACGGCGAATTTCGCGTCCACTCTGTTCAGAACGGACGACAACGTGGAGGCGAATACCGAACAGATGCTGGACGAGATGAAGGCGATTCGCGCCGAGTTGTCGGAGTTGAGGCTAAGCGTTGAGGCTTCAGGGATTGGGTCTCAGGCGCCGGCGCCGGATAAGGGGTTTTCATTATCCGCCGTCACCAATATAATTCGGGGGGCGGCTTCAACAGTATCGAACACATTCAGGCGCGGCGACGAGTCTCCCGCGCGAGAAGAATCCGGAGATGACAATATGCCCGACGCGCAGAGATTTAGACAGGCATGGGGTAAGTTCGCCACGGGCGTCTCGGTGATAACCACCGCGCAGTCTGACGGCGAGATCCACGGGATGACCGCCAACGGCATCGCCTCTGTTTCCCTGGACCCTCTGCTCGCGCTGGTGTGCGCAGGCCATAACACGACGTCCTACCCGCTAATAAAGGAGAGCGGCAGGTTCGCGATCAATATCCTGAGCGAGGATCAGCAGGCAATCGCCGAGTACTACGCCCGTCCGACCGATCAGAAGACGGGGGACGTTTCGATGTCGTTCAGCCGCACGGCTCAGGGCGCGGCGACGCTGGACGGAAGCCTCGCCTACATGGACTGCCGAGTCGTCAACGAATATGTCGCGGGCGACCATACCATCTTCATAGGCGAGGTGGAAGAGTTGGAAATAGGCTCAGGCAGGCCGCTGCTCTACTTCGAGGGGCGCTTCAACCGGCTTCCTGACGGAGAATAGACGAACGCGGGGCGAGGAGAGCTGACCGATGCAGCCCGAACTGATTGCCGATTACTGTTGCGCGACAGGCGAAGGCCCTCTGTGGCATCCGATGGAGAGCCGCGTTTACTGGGCGGATATTCCGCGAGGCAGGCTGTTCAGATACAGCCCTTATACGCGCGTCCACGAGAAGATATACGATGGCAGAGTAGTCGGCGGCTATACCATCCAGGCAGACGGCTCGCTTCTGCTGTTCATGGACAGATGCTCTGTGGCGGTTCTGCGCGACGGCGAGCTTGATTTCATCGTCCAGGAACTGCCGGAAGAGGCGGACAATCGCTTCAACGACGTGATAGCCGACCCGGCGGGCCGGGTCTTCTGCGGAACGATGCCCAGTCCCAGCGGTCGTCCCGCCACCCTGTACCGGATGGATACCGACGGCTCGATCGCGCCCGTTCTGGAAGGTCTGGGTCTGTGCAACGGGATGGGATTCACTGCGGACCTCAAGAATATGTACTTCACGGACTCGCTCGCGCATAAGATATACATCTTCGACTACGACGTGGAGAGCGGCGCGATAGGCAACCAGCGCGTTTTCGTAGAGACGCCGGACGACGACGGCACGGTGCCGGACGGAATGACAGTTGACGCGGAAGGTTATGTGTGGTCGGCGCGCTGGGACGGTTCGGCGCTGTATCGCTTCGCGCCGGACGGTTCGGAGGTCGCGCGGGTAGAATTTCCGGCGAAGAAGGTGTCAAGCGTCATATTCGGCGGGCGCGACCTGACAGACATGTACGTCACGACGGCGGGCGGGGACGACAAGCCCAACGAGGGGGCGGGAGCGGGAGCGCTGTTCCGTCTGAACCTGGGGATAAAGGGGAAGCCGGAGTTCTTGTCGAGGGTGGGGCTGTGAGGTTTAGATTTTTCAGAATCGAAACTTGACGCCAGGTTAATTGAGCATTACCATAATCTCACCAATGAACGCGCTGAGCGCGTTCCAATGGATAGGGGAGATCCCTATCGGCGCGCTTCCTCCCTGAGCTAGCGCGCTTTTGTTATAAATTTGCTCCACAATTACGCCTGTGTTGTTCAATTGCTTCCCTGATATCCGAATCTGGGAACACTTTAACTCCAAATTTACCCATCCGGCCATCTCCTCGCCAGTATATCTTTTCGCTGAACAACTCCCACCATTTGGGATAAGACTGGCAACCATCCCTTGTCCACTCATACAAATCGCGTGAGAGCATATCCGCTAACTCGGTTGGGTGCGAACCACGCTTGGGAGTGAATCTTAGTCCTGTTTCCAGCCATTGGCGAAACCCCTTGTCGGAAACCCATTGAGTACCCTCAATTAGAAGCCTTGCATACTCTAACTGATGATAGGCATCTTCCTTCGCGCCCTGCCCTTCAAAGGTAAGCCTCCCCAGTCTCTTTTCCGGGCTGTTAGCTAGAAAATCCACATAGCGTTCTAGCATCATGGCTATGGCTATAACATAAACATCACTCGGGAGATACGGAGCGAGTCCGGCTTCTAAAAAATCGTTAGCGAAGGCGCGTTTTCTAATTCCAACCCCGAATGCCACAAATTCCGTCTCCTTTATCAGAGCCTCGATAGCGCTGTCGAAAGACCTTTGCTCTGGCTCATTGTTCCCAAAATAGAAATCTCCATCCCTGTTCCTCATATTCGGCTCATGGAATGTCACATTCGTGTTTCCGAAGAAACGCATTTTGATTTCATCTGCTTTGGCGCAATAGGATTCCGCTTCTTCTTCGGTAAGAGCCACCGCTCCCAAAGAGAAAAATGCCAGCCCTGAAGTATGTCCAGGGTTAGACCTGCCGCTCTCATCCACATAAAGGTTGCTAACCGGACGCCCTTCCAGCAATGAATATGGAACTCCTCTCTTAAATCGGTTACGAGATTCCACTCGTCCATGCGCTCGTTGCAGTTCAATGGCCTCCTGTCGCGCTAAGGACTTTAGAATATCGTCGCACAGAGTTTCATCGAAATTCGCTCGTTTGAGTAAAACCCGTAACGAGTGAGCGATCTGCCGAGCCTCAGATAACAGATTCGCCCGATTCCTAGACAACCGATGTCCATGATGATCTCGCTCAGAATTATTTTCTGTGACGTTCATCGAGTCCTCCGTACAGTTCATATATTCGCATATCGCTCTCTCTATGGTAACATTACCCACTGACACTCATATCACCACGGAGCCAAGCCATGTCCTATGAATTCATACTGAGCGAGTCGCGGGGGCGCGTTGGCGTCATAACGATGAATCGGCCGGACAGGCTGAACGCTATGAACCCGCAGATGAATCACGAGATAATAAGCCAGATAACCGAATGGAACAGCGATGATTCCATTGGAGCGATTGTGTGGACGGGGGCGGGGCGCGGCTTTTGCGCGGGCGCGGACATAGGTCGCTTCGAGGCGAGACGCGATGGCCGCGCGGCGAATGACGCCGCTCCCATGACCGAGGATAGCTGGCACGACGTCATCAGAAACGCGAAGCCGATAGTCGCCGCCATAAACGGGGTGGCGGTGGGCGAGGGACTCACGCGAACGCTGCCCTGCGACGTTCGCATCGCGTCCGAAAGCGCGCGTCTGTCGTTCAGGTTCGTTCGGGTTGGACTCACGCCCGAGTTCGCTTCCACTCACTACGCTCCGCATCTGATAGGGCTGGGGCGAACGCTCGAATATATGCTCAGGGGCAATCTGATACCTTCTGACGAAGCGCTCAGAGTGGGTCTGGTGAATTACGTATATCCGGACGACGAGATGCTGGACAAAGCGATAGAGTTGGCCGCCGAGATCGCCGACAACCCCATCTGGCAGCTTTCCCAGGTCAAGAGGCTCATTCACCAGAACTATGTAGAGCATGACGTAGAGGCGGTTCTGTCGGACGAGGGACCCACTTTCCAGACTGCCATGAAAAGCGACGCGCACAAAGAAGCGCTCGCGGCTTTCCGAGATAAGCGTCCGCCCAGGTTCAACTGAGCGTGGAGAATCGGAGCGTCCGATGAGCGGCAAGCCGCTGATAGCGGTAACGGTGGGACATACAGAAGACGCGCGGCTGTTTCTGGACGCGGTAGAACGCGCGGGCGGCGAACCGTGGCCGATTGCGGCGGACTACGCTCTTACTGCAGACGAGACGCTCGCTCGCGCAGGAGCGATTATCCTTAGCGACGGTCCAAACGTCAATCCGGCGCGTTACGGGCAGAGTTCGGAGTCGGGGGACGAGCCGCGGATGTTCGACGACGCGCGGGACGAAATGGAGATAGCGCTGGCGCGCGCCGCTCTGGACGCCGATATGCCGGTATATGGCATAGGGCGCGGAATGCACATATTGAACGTCGCGCTTGGGGGCAGCCTTATCCAGAAATTGGGAGATCACC
Organism: uncultured Dehalococcoidia bacterium; assembly: GCA_964640295.1. Taxonomy (GTDB): domain Bacteria; phylum Chloroflexota; class Dehalococcoidia; order Lucifugimonadales; family UBA1123; genus VXRN01. Next base: position 25,541 of record CAZXFX010000018.1, read on the forward strand.
CCGTTCCATCCGAGGAAGACGGTTTCCAGTCGGCGCGCCACCACATCTATATATCTCCGGGCAGCAAATTGGCGGCGGTGGTCGGGTCGGGCGGGTTCGTGCGCGTAAACAGCCGGCACACGTCCGGCATTCGGGAAGCGCAAAAATCTCCGCTGCTTCTCGCGTCGGCGTACTCGCTGGAAGACGGACTCATCGAGGCGCTTGAAAGCGCGAATCACAGGTGGGTTATCGCGGCGCAGTTCAGTCCGCAGTTCAGAATGGAGATACCGCCTCACTTCGACAGGCTGTTTCAGTCGCTGGCTGAGCGAGCGGCAGAGCGCCTGTCCGCCGCGGGTTGACGCATCGGAACCGCTCAATGGCGTCTCTATGGGTGAATTAGCGGATTCTACCCCATCGGAGCCTGTCATTGTCTAATACATTGGTTCGAGTTCGCGTGAAGATTCATCCCAGAAATGGTATAATGGATTAAGCTGAATGAGAATCCGCCAGCATCTACTGTTCGTGCCGCGTCTCGCAAGCCAAATAGACCGATGGACAGTCTTTTGAGATATGTGTGGGTCGTTTGCGTTCAGGAGCTTGTCGGATGCCGCGCGCGTCCGCGTAGAACCTTCTCGGCAGCGTTCGAAGATGCGTGATCTGTGTCCATTGAGAGTGAATTTGGCCAGGAGTCGGCAATGGTAATCGAGGCAACCAAGACTCAGTTCGGGTATATCAAGCCAACGCAGATCGTTGACGAGATGCGCAGTTCGTATCTCGATTATGCCATGAGCGTGATCGTTTCGCGGGCGCTGCCCGACATCAGGGATGGGCTCAAGCCGGTCCAGCGCAGAATCCTGTACGCGATGCAGGACCTTGCGATGCGGCCAAACACGCAGCACAAGAAGAGCGCGCGCCTGGTGGGAGAGGTGCTGGGCAAGTGGCATCCGCATGGTGAGGGAGCGGTTTACGACGCGCTTGTCCGAATGGCGCAGCCCTTCTCTCTGCGTATGCCGCTGGTGGACGGCCAGGGCAACTTCGGTTCAGTGGACAACGACCCGCCCGCCGCGATGAGATACACGGAAGCGCGAATGGCGCCCATAGCCGAGGAGATGCTGGCGAATATAGACCAGAACACGGTTGACTTCGCGGAGAACTTCGACGGCACCCTGAGCGAGCCGGAAGTGCTGCCCGCCAGACTGCCCAATCTGTTGGTGAACGGCGCGTCGGGCATCGCGGTCGGCATGGCCACCAATATCCCTCCGCATAATCCCACTGAAGTCTGCGACGCCCTCATACACTTGGCCGACCACCCGAACGCGACGGTCGAGGAGCTGATGAAGTTCGTGAAAGGGCCTGACTTTCCCACCGGCGGAACGATAATGGGGACAGCCGGCATTCATAGCGCGTATTCTACCGGGCGCGGGCAGATAGTCGTTCGGGCGAAAGCGCGCATAGAGCCGATGAGTCGCAGCAACAGGATGCAGATCATCGTCAGCGAACTGCCCTACCAAGTCAATAAAGCCGCCTTGGTCGAAAAGGTGGCATCGCTGGTGAAAGACCGCAAGATAGAGGGCATATCCGATATGCGCGACGAATCCGACCGCGAGGGTATGCGCGTCGTGTTCGAGTTGCGCGCCGGCGTACAGCCCATGGTGGTTCTAAACAACCTGTACAAGTTCACGGCCATGCAGAGTTCATTCTCTGCCAATACGCTCGCCCTGGTGGACAAGATGCCCAGGGTGATTACGCTGAGGCAGGCGCTCAGGCACTTCCTGGAATTCAGGCAGGAGGTGGTTAGGCGCAGGACTGAGTTCGATCTAGCCAAAGCGAGGCAGCGAGCGCATATTCTGGCAGGGCTGCGAATCGCCATAAGCCATTTGGATGAAGTGATAGCGCTGATACGCAACTCGGAAAGCGCGGACGCGGCGCGCCAGCAGCTAGTAGAGCGTTTTGGACTCGACGAGGACCAGGCGCGGGCGATTCTGGATATGCAGCTTCGTCGCCTGGCGGCGCTGGAACGCGAGAATCTCGAAAAAGAGTATCGGGAATTGCAGGACGCTATCCGCGAGATGGAGGAACTGCTCGCCGACGAAAAGAAGGTGCTGGCAGTAATCAAGCAGGAACTGCGCGAACTGAAGGAGAAGCACGGCGACGAGCGAAGGACGGAGATAAGCGGCGAAGCGTCCGACCTGTCTCGAGAAGAGTTGGAGCCGCACGAGCAAATAGTCGTCACGATAAGCCAGGGCGGGTATATCAAGCGAATCCCGGCCAGTACGTTCCGCAATCAGCATAGAGGCGGCAAGGGAGTGGGCGGCATGACCACCCGCGACAACGACGCGGTCAAGCACCTGCTGATAGTGGACACTCACGATAGGTTGCTGTTCTTCACCAACAAGGGGCGCGTCTATTCGATGACGGCATTCGAATTGCGCGCGGATACGTCTCGCAACACGCGCGGCGTGCCTGTCATAAATGTAATCTCTATGAGCGACACCGAAAAGGTGACCGCGGTTATAGGCGTCAACAAGTCTGACCTGCAAAAGGATGACCAATTCCTGGTTCTCGCCACCGCCAACGGACGCATAAAGCGCGTCTCCCTCGCCCAGATGTCTAACATAAGGCCGGCGGGACTCATAATAATGGGCATGATGGATAGCGACGAACTAGTTTCCGCCCGGCTTGCCGACGCAAAAGACCACATCGTCATGGTATCCAAGAACGGACTGGCAAGCCGATTCAGGTCGGAAGTGGTGCGCGCGCAGGGGCGCAGCGCGCGCGGGGTAATAGGCATGAGCCTGGCCGATGACGATAGGATAGTCTCCATGGACGTCGGGAAGCCGGAAAACCACCTTCTGTTCGTCATAAGCAAGTTCGGGTTCGGCAAGAAGACAAAGCTGAGCGAATATCGTCTCACCCAAACACGCGGCAAAGGTGTGAAGACGCTTCAAATCACGTCCAAGACAGGCCCGGTAGCGGACGCTCAGATAATAGACGACACCAAAGAAGAGGTGTACGTCGTTTCCGAGAACGCTCAAGTTATAAGAACCAGCCTGTCTTCTATTAGCGTCATGGGACGCGCCACTCAGGGAGTGACGATTCTGAAGCCGTCCGAAGGGGATTCGGTGGCGTCTATATCCTGCGTGAGCGATCTGAAACTGATAGAAGAGGGCGCCGAGAAACGGGAAGCCGAATCGAAGCCTTCAAAGGCGGCCAAATCCAATACCCCAGACAAGGCGAAGGCGAAAAAGTCCGCCGCGACCAATGGTAGCCGAAACGGGCGAGTGAACGGCTCGCAGCCCAGAATGGATGGAATCGAGTAGGAGAGCGGGGCGTTCACCGCGGGGAGACGCTTGATCTGAATATGAATTTGCCCGCATTTCCTGAAGAGCGTTACCAGAAGCGACGTTTCCTGCTGGACGCGGTAGAGTCGGTGAGCGACGCGGCAGCCGCCAGCGCAGATGAATCTGAGCGGCTCGGCACGCTTGCGCCCGCGGCGGTGGAGGCTATTCGAGAGGCAGGCTTGTTCGCGCTCAAGCTGCCTTTGGAGTTGGGAGGGGCGGAAGCGGATCCGGTTACCCAGATAGAGGTGATAGAGGCGCTGTCGTACATAGACGCTTCAGCCGGGTGGTGCCTTATGATTGGCGCGACCGCAATTGGCCAGCCCGGCGCTTTCGCGGGGGACGAAGCGGTGGCGGCTATATTCGCCGACGGACGAATACCCACGGCGGCCACTTCCACGGCTCTGCGCGGCAAGGCGACGCCTGTCGAGGGCGGATATATGGTTACCGGCAGGTGGCCATTCGCAAGCGGCGTGCGCCACGCCGAATGGATGACAGCGGGCGCTTCTGTTCAGACCGGCTCGGAGAGCGTAAACATGACCGTCGTGTTTCCTGTCTCCGAAGGGCGCATTCACGACAACTGGCATGTGATGGGGCTGGAAGGGAGCGGCAGCAACGACATATCGGTAAACGAGCTTTTCGTGCCGTCCGCGTATAGCTGGGATCCTACTGTTTGGGATCCCAAGCGCGGCGGCGCCATCTATCGCATGGGCAGGCCGGGATTCGTCGCCAACGAACATTCCGGGGTGGCGCTTGGAATCGCTCGGCGAGCGCTGGACGAAATAGTGGCGAGCGCGTCCGCCAGAAAGCGCGGCAATCCGCCCACCGGGTTTCTTTCCGACCGCGAGGCGTTCAGGCGAGACATCGCCATCTGCGACCTGCGTCTTCGCTCCGCTCGCGCTCTCGCCATCGATGTATATGAGCGCGCTTTTCAGACCGCTTGCGCCGGACGGACGCCGGGGGATGGCGCCCAGTCTGAGATGCGCGCCGTTTCGACTTACGTGACCGAAGTCGCGCTGGACGTCGTCGCGGTCGCGTTTCGATACGCCGGCGGCTCCGCCATTCACCGAAGCGATATTCTGCAACGGTGTCTGCGGAACATCAACGCGGCGGCTCAGCACTTCATGGTTAGCGACACCGCGCTCGAGAACTATGGGGCAATCATGCTGGATTCACGGGGCGTCAGTCCGATGGCTTGATATTCTTCACGGTATTCCGACGATAGAATCGCCAGAGCAAGTTCACAGTTGGTATTCGTTGGTATTCATAGTACGCGATAGTTTACTGTGAAGCGAATATCCATACATGCTAAGAATACCTCACAGTTGCCAATTTGCGATTGCGAGAGTAGGGTGTACTGATTCCAAGTGGCGCATTTATAGTCGGAATGGTCTCTTTCATAACCAAAGCTCCTCGTTCTCGCCGAACCCTCATATTTGGTTCGACGATGCACGTATGGAGCGACCTGTTCTTCGCGCTGCTGGTTCCGCTGCTTCCGTTCATCAAGGAAGACATGGGCCTGTCGTTCACGGAGGCGGGCCTGCTGAGGTCGGTGTTCAGCGGCTCTTCCGCCATTCTACAAGTGCCGGCCGGGTTTCTAGCTGAGAGTATGGGCGAATTCTGGCTGCTGATATGGGGAAACCTCTGGGTTTCCGCCGGGCTGGTCGGCATGGCGCTTTCGCCTGTGTTCATCGCGCTGGTCGTCGCGTCCGGCATTGGCGGTCTGGGCGGCGGAATGCAGCATCCGCTCGCGTCGAGCATGGTATCGCGCGCCTACGACGACAAAGGGCGCGCGACCGCAGTTGGGACAGTCAACTTCGCGGGCGACCTCGGCAAGATGATCGCTCCGCTGGTGGCGGGCCTGCTCGCGGTCAGCATGGGATGGCGCGCAACATTCTTCGCGGTCGGAGTGGCCGGACTCGCGTTCATGCTGGCTTCGACGCTGTCCAGGCGAGCCGTGGACATCGGCAGGCCGCGCGCGTCCGGCGCGACGCAATCCGACGTCGAGTCCGCAGGAACCGAATCCGAAACGAAGATGGCCGGCTTCATAGCGCTGAGCGGAGTGGGGCTGCTCGATTCGGCGACTCGCACATCCGCGCTCGTGTTCCTTCCATTCGTAATGGAAAGCAAGGGCATGGGGGCGGGGCAGATAAGCGTGGCGCTCTTCCTGCTGTTCGGCGGCGGAGCGATAGGCAAGTACGTTTGCGGATGGACGGGAGACCGGACCGGAACCCTGATACTGGTGTGGCTGACGAAGGGGATTACGGCGGCGCTACTGGTCGCGGCGCTGTTCACGCCCGTCGCACTGATGGCGCCGCTGATGGCGCTCATCGGAATAGGGCTGAACGGCACATCTTCGGCGCTATACACCACGGTGGCGGAGTTCGCGCCGCCCGGTCGTCGCGCGCGCTTCTACGGCTTCTTCTACACCACAAATGAGGTGGGCACAGTCATAGCTCCGCTCGTTTACGGTCTGGTCGCGGACGTCTTCAGCCTTTACACTACCATGCTGGCGATGGGGGCGGCGACGCTGGCGATTCTTCCCGCGAGTTTAACTCTCAGACGGCATCTGGAACGAGCGGGTTTCTGAAACGGCGCCGAGGAGCGCGGAATAGCGAATCAGGGCAGGCTGAGTTGACGCAGGCGCATCGGCGTCTTCTATTCCTTGTTGGCTATCTGGTAATCTAAGCGCGTTTAATTCAACCATAAATCATTGCGCTCGCGTGAATTACATGACTCAGGCAAACGAAAACATCAGATATGAGCCTGACGATCGCTCCCCGCATCTACTTTCAGCGGGGCTCGGCTTTCAGATAACCGCCATAACGCTGGCGCCTGTGGCGGTGACTGTAGCCATCATCGCCCGCGCCGCCGACCAGTCGGAAACGTATATCACATGGGCCGTATTCGCGGCCATCGTGGTGAGCGGCATCGGTATCGTCATGCAGGCGGCGAGAGTGGGGCGTATCGGGGCTGGGCATATACTGGTGATGGGAACGTCGGGCGCGTTCATAGGCGTCAGCATAACGGCGCTCGTGGAAGGCGGTCCCGCGACGTTGGCGAGCCTCGTCGTCGTCTCATCGCTGTTCCAGTTTCTACTCTCAGCGCGCCTTTCCCTGTTGCGCCGGATATTTACGCCGGTCGTGGCTGGGACGGTTCTCATGCTCATTTCCGCCACGGTAATGCCCATACTGTTCAGTATGCTCACGAACGTCCCTGAAGACGCGCCGACTTCCGCGGCGCCGGTCGTCGCCATCGTTACGCTAGTCGTAGTCGTGGTGGCGTCGCTGCGAGCGCCGCGCTCTCTGCGACTCTGGGCGCCTCTAATGGGCGTTGTAGCGGGTTGCGCAGTGGCCGCGGCGTTCGGGATGTTCGACTACCAGAGCGTGATAGACGCGCCCTGGATCGGCATCCCCGATCTAGCCGGATGGCCCGGTTTTCAGCCTCCCAGCGAGGCGTTCTGGGCGTTGCTGCCCGCGTTCGTAGTGGTGACGATCGTGGGCGCTATCGAGACAATCGGAGACAGCGTGGCTATCCAGCAGGTCTCGCGCCGCCGCCCAAAGGCAGCCGACTTTCGCCTTGTACAGGGCGCGCTCAACGCGGACGGAATGGGCAACCTGATGTCAGGGATGGCTGGCACAGTTCCGAACACCACCTATTCGTCCAGCATCTCGGTGGTAACCATTACAGGAATAGCCGCGCGGCGCGTCGGCGTATATACCGGCATATTCTTCATTCTGCTGGTCTTTTCCCCGAAGATAGTGGCGCTGCTGCTGGCGATTCCGAACGCAGTCGCCGCCTCGTACACCATGGTTCTGATAGCGCTCATATTCGTGGAGGGTTTTAGAATAGTCGCGCGTGACGGCCTGGACTCGCGCAAGGCGATAGTCGTGGGACTGTCGTTCTGGGTGGGAGTCGGTTTTGAGAACAAAGTCATCTTCCCTGACCTGCTGACAGGGTCGTTCGGCGCGATTTTCGGCAATGGCATGACGACTGGCGCGCTGTGCGCGATACTGCTTACGCTTTTCCTGGAGTTGACCTCTTCACGTCGCAGGCGCGTGTCGGTCAGCCTGGAATTCGATTCATTTCCGAAGATAGACGAATTCTTGCGCGAGTTCGCAAATAGAATAGGATGGAACGAGGCGTCCGCCGACCGGCTCCGCTCGGCGGGCGAGGAGACGCTGGCGAGCCTGTTGCGAGACGAAACTCAGTCGGAATCGGATGGACGTCGCCTGACGCTGTCCGCCCACCTTTCGGAAGAGATGGTGGAATTGGAATTTCTGGCCGCTTCAGACGAAGATAACCTCGAAGACAGGCTTGCGTATCTGGATGAAGAACCAGATACGGCGGATGAGCGTGAAATTTCCTTCCGGCTGCTGCGTCACTACGCTTCCTCGGTGAGTCACCGCAAATATCACGATATAGACGTGGTGAGCGTCCAGGTGCAGGGTTCTCGATAGCCGCGGCCGTTTAGGAAATGCGGTGAACGGATCGCGGGTATCACTCGCGCGGCGGTTCCGCATTTGGTCGGAGCGTCCATCTGCGCTCGGCCCATTTCCGACCAGACTTATCGCTTTGACAGCCTATGCAGGTTGGGCTAGGCTTTGTCAGATTACATTTCAGGCGAGGACGAACTATGGAATATGCGAAGCTTGGTCGAAGCGGGCTTAAGGTATCTCGGGTATGCGTAGGCACGAATATGTTCGGCGCGGGATATGTAGAAGACGACCGCGCGGTTTCCGTCGTAGAAGCGGCATACAACGCGGGAATCAACTTCATAGACACCGCGGACGCCTACAACTCTGGACGTTCCGAGGTGGTGGTCGGGAAAGCGACGCGCAGCCACAGGCACGATTTCGTGATAGCCACGAAAGGGTTCATCGCCACAGGAGCGGGACCCAACGACGCGGGTCTCTCCCGCAAGCACTTGATCGCAGCGGTGGAAGGCAGCCTGAGACGGCTAGGCACAGACTACATAGACCTATACCAGGTTCACTATTTCGACCCGGACACTCCGCTGGAAGAGACGCTCAAGACTCTGGACGATCTGGTCCGCCAAGGCAAGATTCGCTATATAGGATGCTCGAACTTCGCGGCTTGGCAGCTTGTCAGAGCGCTGTGGGTGAGCGACAAGGGCCAGTTAGAGAGGTTCGAGTCGGTACAGCCTGAATACAATCTGGGCAAGCGCGACATCGAGGGCGAGTTGTTCGATGCCTGCGCCGACCAAAATGTCGGAATCATTCCATACCAGATTTTCATGGGCGGAGCGCTCACCGGACGATATTCGCCGGACTCTCCGCCGCCCGCCGACAGTCACATGGCTTCTCGGCACGCCCAGAGAGCCAAAGACACATACTGGAACGACAAGACCTTCTCGATGGTCGAGACTCTAAAGGAAATAGCGACTGACCTTGAAATTAGCGTTCCACAACTTCTGATCGCATGGACTCTGGCGAAGCCGCAGATAACCTCGGCGATAGTAGGCGCGTCTCGTCCAGAGCAGGCGGCAAGCAACGCGGAAGCCGCGTCCGTCGAACTTCCTGAAGAGATAGTGGCGCGTATGGACTCGCTTTAACTTACAAAAGGCTTGACATCAAAAAGCTAGATGGGCGAACATAGTCAATAGCAATAGGAGAACACAGACATGACTATGATCCATACATCTGACGACCTGCTGGCGTTGTTGCGAGAGAACCGCGAGTTCCGAGAGGCGGTTAGACAGACTATATTGACTGAGGAACTTCTGGCTCTGCCAGCGGCGTTCAGCGCATTCGCGACGGAAGTGCGAGCTGATATTAAGCGTCTCGAAGAGGGGCAGAGGACTCACACCAACGATATAGGTGAACTCAAGGGCATTGGGTTGGAGACGAAACTCTATAATAGAGGGCCGTCATTAGTAGCGACCCTGTTGAAGACGCGCCGCAATGAGAGGATTAGAGCAGCCGAACATGACTCGAACTCGGAAGAGTTCAATGAAAAAATATACACGGCGCAGGATGCAGGTCTCATAACTGATAGCGAATACGAGCGCGTGTTAGATACCGACACAATCATACGGAGCGTCAAGCAAGAAGTATCCGAAGACATCTATACCGCTGTAGAATCGTCGTACAGCGTGACGCGGGAAGATATACGAAAGGTGAGAAAAACAGCGTCCGTATTGACCAAGCTATTTCCCGACACGGAAATACATTCAGCGCTATATTACATGAAGATAGCGCCATTCATAAAAGAGGAAGCCGAACAGCAAGGGGTTCATCTGATAAAGGCGAAGAATCTGACTTGAGTCATGTTCGCCCTCAATTCAAGAGAGTGCGCGGCACGTGGGTATGTTCAAGTTCATGTACGCGAACCACGTTTTGACGCGGCAGATCTCGATTACGGCGAGTCGCCCGCAACTCCCGCTCCTGAGCGACTCGCTTCTGCGCAGACCGCGATGGAATTATCTGCGCGAGGGGCATTAGTACCTGGCCGGACTCATAGGAAAGCTTGAAGACGATTCAGAGTTGGACGCGCTGAGGAGGCTACGTCCTAACTCGCCTCATCGTCGCTACGCAGAGTCCATTTCGAGACGGCGTTGACTGAATCAAGCGACGCTGGTAATCTCGCATTGACATTCAGGACATACTGTACGCCTGCGTGAGCGCGCAGACTCCATTGGCGATAATTTCAGCAGATTCGACCAGAAACAGGGAGAAAAAGAATATGTGGAATCAGTTCAACACGGCGGACTATGAGGGGCAGATCGCTGAGACGGTAACCATCAGCGGCTACAACGGCGATAGAATCAACGCTTATATGGCTCGGCCGCTTGGGTCCGGCCCATATCCGTCTATCGTACTCATACACCACCTTCCCGGGTGGGACGAACTTTACCGCGAATTCGCTCGCAGGTTTGCCCATCACGGGTACGTCGTTTGCTCGCCCGACTTGTTCGCGCGATTCGGACAGGGCACTCCTGACGACATCGCGTCGGCCGCGCGCGGCCAGGGAGGCGTGTCTGACGACAGCGTACTCGCCGACGCGGAGGGAACCGCCGCTTTCCTTAACTCGCTCCCCTACACCAACGGCAAAGTGGGCATAATCGGCAGTTGTTCCGGCGGACGTCATTCCTACATGGTCGCCTGTCGCTCCAACGCATTCGACGCCGCGGTGGACCTGTGGGGAGGACGAGTCGTCATGCCATCCGACACGCTCACTCCACAGCAGCCCGTCGCTCCGATAGATCTGACCGAGGGGCTATCCACGCCTCTGCTGGGCATTTTCGGCAACGACGACCAGTCGCCATCCCCCGAAGAGGTTAACCAGCACGAAGAAGCGCTGAAGCGGCACGGCAAGGACCATGTCTTTTACCGATACGACGGGGCCGGACACGGATTCTGGTACCATGACCGCGGAGCGTATCGTCCCGAACAGGCGATGGACTCATGGGAAAAGGTATTCGACTTCTTTGGGGAAAAGCTGGCCTAGCTCAACAGCCATCAGCCATACGCTTCACTCAAGACAGCCGCGCGTCAAGCGTCTCAAGTGAGAGAGGCTGCTTGACGCGCGCTCGGCTTTGAGGTTTGGCTGATCCTGGAAAATAACGGAACTCATGGATTACGGAATAGGCATCCCATCGTATATAGAGGCGTGGCGCGAAGTGAAAGCGGCCGAAGATGCGGGTTTCACGCACGCCTGGTTCTTCGATTCGCAGCTCATCTACTCCGATGTGTGGGCCACCATGGCTCTGGCGGCGCAGAACACTGAACGCATCAAGCTGGGAACGCTGGTGGCAATACCGAGCAACAGGCTTGCGCCGGTGACAGCCGTGGCTGCCGCGTCTATCAACAAGATAGCGCCCGGCAGGGTAATCGTCGGTATCGGCTCCGGATATACGGGCCGCAATACTATGGGCCTTCCCGCGCTTACAATGAGCAGTCTCGAAGAGTACACGCTGCAAGTCAAAGGGCTGCTCGCAGGGGAAGATGTTCTGCTGCGGGAAGGGAACCGAGAGCGATGGATACGCCTGATACATTCTAAATCCAACTCCGGGCGGGACGAGTTCTTCAACATCGAAGACCGTATCCCAGTGATGCTTGCAGCGAACGGCCCGAAAGGACAGAAGATTGCGGGAGAAATATCCGACGGTTGGATAACGACCGCGAGAAGCGCGGCTCTCCCTGAAGGACTGCCCAGGGTGATGTCGGCGGCGAAATCGGCTGGAAATGACTTCAATGAATTTGGCGGACGCGGCGCCAAGCCATACGTGACAGTTCTCACGTCCGCGTGCATTTTCAGAGAGGGTGAGTCAGAGTCGAGCGAGCGAGTGATCAGGAACATTGGCCCCACACTGCTTCCTGGCGTCCACGCCATGTGGGAGCGCGACTATGGACCCGGCTCGAACCTGGGGATGAGCAATCCGAGACTCGCTGAGGAGTACGACCAGTATATTCGTGAATACGGAGATAAGCGTCCGAGTCCCACGCCGAGCGACAGGCGATACCTTGACGTTCACGAAGGACATTATGTGTATCTGAAAGACGGAGAAGAGCGGTTTGTTTCGACTGATATGATTGGTCGCGCGCTAACGGGCAACCCGGATGAGGTCTGCCGGAAACTGGACGAATTGGAGGCCATCGGCGTCAACAACGTGGCGCTCGCGGCGGTGGACAGGCAGGCGGCGCGAGAGCTAATTGCGGATTTTGGCGAGCAGGTGATTCAGAGTCGAGGATGACGATCAAGTATATGCGATTGATGTGGATTCGGCGTCAGCCAGGGAGAGCGAAATGTCCGACAAGCGGCCAAATATAGTTCTGATAATGTCCGATGATCTTGGCTATGAGGTCATTGGGGCGAACGGAGGCACATCATACGCGACTCCTCGAATTGACCGTATGGCCCAGGAGGGGATGCGGTTCGAGGAAGCGCACGTGCTGCCGCTGTGCACACCGACTCGGCTTTCGCTGATGACGGGCAAGTACAACTTCCGCAACTACATTGGATTCGGGCTCATCAGTCCCGATGAAACTACGTTTGGGCATCTATTTTCGGACGCGGGATACAATACCTGCATATCAGGCAAGTGGCAGCTATATTCTTATAATCCACCCGATGAGGCTCCGGAGATGCGGTCCAAGGGCCAGATGATAGAGGACGCCGGATTCGACGAATTTTGCGTGTGGCACGCGCACCATACGGAGGACAAGGGATCGCGATATAAGAACCCCGTTATCTATGAAAATGGCGAATACAGGGACGATACTGAGGGCAAGTACGGCGAAGACGTTTTTTGCGACTACATAATCAACTACATCGAACGCAAAAAGGATGACGACAAGCCGTTCTTCGTGTATTGGCCGATGGCGGCTACCCACAAGCCGCACGAACCTACGCCGGACAGTCCTGAATGGGAATCCTTCGACCCGCCTTCCAACAGGACGCTTGGCGGAAGGACTTGGGCGGAACTGGAGGAAGGCTCCTGGGGCGATGATCCGCGCTTCTACAAAGATATGGTCGAGTACCACGACAAGGTCATCGGAAGGCTCATGGACTATCTTGACGAGCGTGGACTGGGCGAGGACACGCTGGTGATATATCTGGGAGATAATGGCAGTCCTGACGACGTATGCTCGATTGTGCATGAGCACAACGAAATATGCGGCGGCAAAGGCAAGACCAATGACCGCGGAACTCATGTCCCGCTCATCTGCCGTATGCCCGGAACGATCCCCGCGGGAGTCGTGAACAAAGACATGGTGGAATCCACCGACTTCCTGCCGACGATGATGGAAGCGGCCGGCTTGGAGTTTCCGGGCGGGTTCGTGATTGACGGAAGGTCGTTCTACCCGCAACTGATGGGGGAAGCGGGCAATCCAAGAGAGTGGATGTTCTTTCATTTCGAGCCTATGAGCGCACGTTCAGGCATGGCGCGCCAGAGCAGGTTCGTTCGAGACAGTACATGGAAATTGTACGAGACGGGGGAACTCTACGACCTTCGGATTGATCTGGACGAAGAACTGCCGATATACGAGGCGCTCGACACCGGGGAACAGTCGGAGGCGAGAGCCAGACTGCGACCTATCTTCGATGAGATGAGGTGAAGCGGGGCTAGAGTCGCTCTCGCCATCTTAGCTTGCGGCATAGGCGGGGCGGAATTCCCAGCCGACTTCTCAGGATCATACTCGGAAGTTTCCGTTATGTGGGCAGGCGTATGCAACAACCGCCGTCCGCAGTCTTGACGCGCCATTCTAAGATTGAATTTTGTTCAGTATTATTCTTGCGGCTCAGGCTAACCGGGTGATACAAAATTAGGCGATTCTGGTTGGCAACGCCACCGTATGCGTGGTCGAGGGCGTGAATATCAGCATTTCAAGCAGGAATGTTAGCTGCGAAGCTACAGATTTAGGGGAAGAGATAGCATGAAAGCCCAATCATTGATTCTGACGTCTGCGCTGTTCTTGATTTCGATTCCACTGATGATCGTAATCGCTTGTGGAGGCGATGAAGCCGAATCGGAACCGACAGCGGCGCCAGCGCCGACGCAGCAGGCCGCATCCCAACCGACTTCGCCGCCCGCGCAGCCATCCGGCGGAGACATGGCGGACGAGCCGTTCAGGATTGGCGTGATGGAGTCTGTCACCGGGCCGGGTGAAACCTACGGCAACGTGGCGGTCCAAGCCAAGCAGATGGCGGTTGACGAGATAAACGCGGCCGGCGGCATAAATGGCCGCGATCTCGAACTCATCATCGAAGACGAAAAGTGCAACGCGCAGGATTCGATAACGGCCTACCGCAAATTGACCGACGTGAACGGCGTGAAGATAATACTGGGCACATCCTGTTCTGGCGCGATGCTGGGCGCGGCTCCGCTGGCGGAAGAGGACGGCGTGGTACTTTTCTCCGGTCTCGCCACCAACCCGGACATCGCCAACGCCGGCGACTACATCTTCCGAACCTCGATGAGCGACGCTCAGCGCGGAGTAGATACAGGAAACGCGCTCTGGGTGGATGGAGTGCGCAGTCTTGCGACGATAACAGAGTCCACTGACTATGCAGAAGGTGTCAGGCGGACGACAGTGGAGCAGTTCGAGAAACTGGGCGGCGAGGTAGTGGGCGCCGAACGCTACGCCTCGGACGTTACCGACTTCAGGTCTCAGCTAACCAAGCTGCTCAACGAGAACCCGGACGGCTTGCACGTAGCGGCGCAGTCCGAGTTCACGGGCGGCACGATACTCAAGCAGGCGCGCGAACTGGGCTACGAAGGCCCCATATATGGGGAAGACGTGGTAGTTGGAGCGACCGCTTTGGAGATAGCGGGAGACGCCGCCACAGGCGCGAAGGGCATCATCGCCGATCTGGACCCGGCGAACGCCAAGGCGCAGGAGGTTTTGAAGAACTTCCGTGAGAGATATGACTACATCACGCTCCAATGGTATCTTGGCTCCGCCTACGACGACGTCTATATCGCCGCCGAGTGCCTCAAGAAGACGAACGACGATCAGGACGCCGACGGCTTCAGAGACTGCTTGTACGACATCACGTGGAGCGGCGCTATCGGCTCCAATTACAGCTTCGACGAGAACGGCGAGGTCGTTGGCTTGGCGAACGTCGTCGTAGAGATTCTGCCGACTTCGGAAAGAACGGGCGACAATCTGGGCTATAAAGTGCTTGGACAGGCGCCTTCGTCCGACCAGGCGATGGCGGTGGCTGGCGGCGCAATGACCGACAGCATGGCGGACGAGCCGTTCAGGATTGGCGTGATGGAGTCTGTCACCGGGCCCGGCGAAACCTACGGCAACGTCGCGGTCCAGGCCAAGCAGATGGCGGTTGACGAGATAAACGCGGCCGGCGGAATCAACGGACGTATGCTAGAGCTAATCGTCGAAGACGAAAAGTGCAACGCGCAGGACTCGATAACGGCCTACCGCAAACTGACCGACGTGGACGAAGTGAAGATAATACTGGGCACATCCTGTTCGGGCGCGATGCTGGGCGCGGCTCCGCTGGCGGAGGAGGACGGCGTGGTGCTTTTCTCCGGTCTCGCCACCAACCCGGACATCGCCAACGCCGGCGACTATATCTTCCGCACCTCGATGAGCGACGCTCAAGTGGGCGTAGATACAGGAAACACGCTCTGGGCGGACGGAGTCCGCAGGCTTGCGACGATAACAGAGTCCACCGACTATGCCGAAGGCGTCAGGCGAACCACAGTGGAGCGGTTCGAAGAACTGGGCGGCGAGATAGTAGGGGCTGAGCGCTACGCCTCGGACGTCACCGACTTCAGGTCGCAGCTAACCAAGCTGTTCAACGAGAACCCGGATGGCTTGCACGTAGCGGCGCAGTCCGAGTTCTCGGGCGGCACAATAGTTAAACAGGCGCGCGAACTGGGCTACGAAGGCCCCATATATGGCGAAGTCGTGGTGATTGGGACTACCGCACTGGAGATAGCGGGAGACGCAGCCACAGGGATAAAGGCGATTACGGCGGATCTGGACCCGGCGAATGCCAAGGCGCAGGAGGTTCTGAAGAACTTCCGCGAGCGTTATGAGTACGTTACGCTGCCGTGGTATCTTGGTTCCGCCTACGACGACGTATATATCGCCGCCGAGTGTCTGAAGCGAACTAACGACGATCAGGACGCCGACGGCTTCAGGGACTGCCTGTACGACATTACGTGGAGCGGCGCGATCGGCTCCAATTACAGCTTCGACGAGAACGGCGAGGTGGTTGGTCTGTCGAACGTCGTCGTAGAAGCGCTGCCGACTTCGGAACGAAGCGACGATAATCAAGGCTACAAGGTACTGGGCCCCGCTCCCATGCAGTAACCGCGCTCAGCGCGTATCGGCGTGAATAGCGGAGCGGCTCGCCGGTTTGGGGCGTCGCTCCGCGCCGGCAAGCATATTTGGCGCAGACAGACTGAAACGTAGTAAACCCTAAGGGAACTATATGCCGCTCGGAAATCGTGAAAACTGGGGAACATCTCTGGCAGTCGCGCTCACTGCGCTCGCCGCTGTATATGTCATCTGGAAGATAACCCAGTCTCCAGGTCAGGCAACTCAATTCGCGTTCAACGGTCTCGCGGTCGGCGCGGTGTACGCCCTCATAGCGATGGGTTTCACGCTGGTTTACAGCACTGTCTGGTTCTTCGACCTTTATTATGGCGCCGCTTCCGCGCTCGGCGCGTATGGAGTGTTCTATTTACGCTCCCACGACACCCTTGGCGGACGATATGAAGTCAACGAGCCGCTCGTGAATCTCGCTTTCGCCGCGGTCACCGTTGGCGTGGTCGCCTGGGCATTTCTTACGGCATTCGAGCCCCTCCTCAGAAACCGCGTCAATCGGGAAACTATCCGCGCGCTGGCGGCTCTGGCCGGCTTGGCCTCCGGACTCTATATATGGTTCATACTCAGCAATCCCGCAGATATTCATAGCAACCTGAGTCCGGGCATCGGCGTCGGCGTCGCCCTGCTGACAGTCTGGGCGCTCCACGCCGGTTATCGTCGAGCGTTCGCGCGGGCGAGTTCCGCCCCCGCTCTCGCTGTCGGCGCCGTGGCTGGAATCGCGTTTGGCTCGTATCTGGCTCTGCTCATAGCAAACTCCCCCGGCTCCGGACTCTATCTCAGTTGGGGCGTCTCCTGCTTGCTTGCCGGCATAGTGTCTCTGGCGCTGTATCGGGGTCTGTACGTACACATGAGAGAGCGGGCAAGGTCGCCTCTCGTAATGCTGGTGTCCACGCTGGGAATCCTGCTGGCGATCACCGCGTTCATCACCATAATCTTCCAAAGCGCGCCGCGCCCGTTGCCTGACGCATTCGGCAGCGCCCCGTGGAAGTTGGCCGGCGCCAACATCAAGGGATTCAACATATTTACGATAGGGGTGGCGCTGGCGGGATTCGCTTTTCTCTTCCTGATTCTCAGGATGACTTCTTTTGGGAAGGCTGTGCGGGCAATCGGAGACGACGAGGAAGTATCGAAAGTAGTCGGCATCAACACGACCGTCATAATCGCCGTCGTATTCTTCATTGGAGCGATATTCGCGGCCATGGGAGGCATACTGAGCGGACACGATACCGCTATACAGCCGCGCATGGGACTGCTATTGCTGCTGAAAGGCTGGATAGCGTCGGTGGTGGGCGGAATCGGAAACCTGTATGGCGCCATTGTCGGCGGATTCGCGCTCGGGCTAATCGAGCAGTTCGGCATCTGGGATCTGGCGGGCGAGTGGAAAGACGCCATTTCGTTCATACTGCTAATACTGTTCCTGTCGTTCTGGCCCAACGGCCTGCTGCCGAGGAAGTAGCTCTATGACATTCAACGCTCGCAGACCGAAAGTTAGAAGCCCCGTGTATGCCTGGCGTCCGTTTGAGAAGGTAGCGCTATGACGTTCAACGCTCGCAGACTGAAAGAGGGGCTGGAGTCGGCGCGAGACCCGCGCAGGCTGTGGCAAACGTCCAAGAGCAATATACAGCTCTGGGCCAGCCTTTTCGTGATAGTGTGGGCGGTCGCGTTCATGCTGTGGCAGGGAGTCGGATTCGCGATTACCCTGGGGACGGTGTTCGGAATCTGGGCGATACTGGCGGTCAGCCTGAATCTGGTCGTGGGCTACACGGGCTTGCTGTCGGTGGGGCACATCGGTTTCTTTGGGCTTGGGGCGTACACGATGGCGATACTCACGTCCGACCCCGCCTACGAACAGCTACGGACTGAAGCCATACCCACTTTTGGATGGCCCTTCTTCGCCGCGCTGCCCGTCAGCGTTCTGCTCGCGGGGGTCGCCGCTATCGTAGTGGGCGTGGTGTTCAACCGATTCAGGGACGATATATACGTGCTGGTATCCTTTGGATTCGCCATCATCGCCTTCAATGTATTCCTGAACTGGCGCGGCTTTACCAGAGGAGCGTTCGGAATACACGAGATCGCCAGGCCCGCGCTGGGCAACTGGACGCTCGACGGGGAGTTTAACTTTCTGATATTCGTTCTCGCATTTCTGGCGATCGTCACGGCCATATCGTGGGTCATAGTAACATCTTCGTTCGGGAGAGTTCTCACAGCCATACGCGAGGACGAGCGCGCGATAGAAGTCTTTGGCTATCAGGCGACCCACTTCAAGCTGGCCATCTGGGTCATATCCGCGATGATGGCGGGACTGGCGGGCGGTCTATTCGCAAGCTGGACGAGTTTCATTGATCCATTCTCGTTCATTTTGCTGGAGTCTATCCTGTTGGTTTCTATCGTAATCCTGGGCGGCCTCGCCACTATCTGGGGTTCCTTGCTTGGGGCGATGACGTTCGTTCTACTGGAAGAAGGGATGCGTTTCCTCCCGTTCATTCCCCCAGAGTACACAGGCCAGGCGCGACAGGTGGCGCTCGGAATCTTGCTGGTACTGCTCATGCTATTCAGGCCGCAAGGACTGGTGGGGAGATACAGGCTATGAGCGCTCGCCAAGCCGGCGCGGGGGCAGACTACGCGCTGGAGACATCTGAAATCTCCAAGAGTTTCGGCGCGGTCCGCGCGGTGGACAAACTTTCGATCTCGATACCGCGCAGAGGCATGACAAGCATTGTCGGACCGAACGGTTCCGGAAAGTCCACTCTTGTCAACCTATTGAGCGGGACGCTGCCCCTGGATGGCGGCATGGTCATCATAGACGGTACGGGACTCAGGGTAGTCCACGCCCATGAAACGCCCGCGCACGGAATAACGCGCACATTCCAGGAGGTCAGGCTGTTCGACCAGATTAGCGCGCTGGACAACATACTGGTAGTCTTGACCAGCCGAAGCGTGTTCCCCGCCCTCATGCAGCGAAATAGCTCCGAGCGCATGGAGAAGGCGCGAACTATACTGGAGAACGTCGGGATGTGGGACAAGCGGGACGCGCTGGCGATGGAGCTTTCGTATGGACAGCGAAAGCTGCTGGAGATAGGGCGCGCGATGGCCATGAGCGTTAGAACATACCTGTTCGACGAACCTTTCGCCGGCCTCTTTCCGCAAATGCTGGACAGGGTCAAGGACATAATGAAACTCATGCGCGAAGAGGGGTACACTATCATCTTCATTTCGCACAATATGGACATCGTGCGCGAACTCACAGATCATCTCATCGTTCTCGACAGCGGAAGGCTGCTCACTCAGGGCAACGTGGATGACGTACTGAGCAGCGAAGAGGTGATAGAGGCGTACTTGGGGACATAGCGACATGACTTCTTTGGGACAAACGCAAGACCGCGTCGCGACAGGCTTTCTGGACCTGACGGACATATCGGTTCGCTATGGAGCGGTGGTGGCGCTGGACGGCGTATCTCTGGGAGTGAGAGAAGGAGAGGTGGTGGCTATCATGGGGCCGAACGGCGCGGGCAAGTCCACGGTTCTCAAGGCGATAATGGGACTGGCGCGCGTGGTCGAAGGCGCGGTCTATTGGCGAAACGAGCCGCTGACCGCCGCCACGCACGAGATAGTGAAGGAGGGCATCGCATTCGTGCCGCAGGGCAGGCGCGTCTTTACTCACCTTACTATCCAGGAAAACCTGGAGATGGGGTGCATATACTTGAACGACAGGCGCGAAAAAGAGCGCCGCCTGGACTCCGTAATGGAGCTATTTCCAATTCTGCATCAAAAGCGAAGCGACCTCGCCAGCCAGATGTCCGGCGGCCAGCAGCAGATGCTGGCGCTGGGGCGCGGCCTGATGGCGGCGCCGGACGCGCTGCTTCTGGATGAACCGACGCTGGGACTCGCCCCCATCATAGTAAGCGAGGTATTCCAGAAGGTGGCGGAGATAAGCGACAGGCTCAAGACGACCATTCTGGTGGTGGAACACAACATCAAAGGGGTCTTGGACATCGTGGACCGCGCCTATGTGCTGGACAAGGGCCGCGTAGCGCACGAGGGCGACCCGGACTCCGTCAGGAACACCGATATACTGACTGAGGTATTCCTTGGAAGCTACAACCCAGAAGAAGGGCTGAATCTATGAGTCGAGGATTGATCGCTATTTCAGCGACAGCCTTCAGGCGCAAGACCATTTCGGCGAGCATCCGGTAATGGAAGAGTTCCTGATTTCAATCGGACTCCTGATAGTCTTCGCCAAACTGGCCGAGGGCTTGCTCAGGCGTTTCAGGGTAAACGCCATAGTCGCCTACGCGGCCACGGGCGTGACGCTTGGCCCGGTGACGGGCATTGTGGAGCCGACCCTCGAGCTCAACATGATTCTGAGCATAGGCGTGTTCCTGTTCTTCTTCCTGATTGGGATAGACGAGATTGACGTATCCAGTTTCGTGTCTGTAATTCGCGGCAGATTCTTCATCGCCGCCGCCATTTCCGTTCTGCTGCCACTCTTCGCGGGAATAGCCGTCATATCCGACCTCTACTTCGACTTCGGACTCGGGCTCGATTTCACAAACGCGCTGGCGGTCTCAGGAATTCTAGCGCTGTCAAGCCTCGGCGTCGTAGCCAAAGTGCTTTCAGACGAAGGCCATCTCAGAAAGCCGCTTGGCCTTCAGATATTCGCCATAGTCATCATCGCGGAACTGGTAGCCCTGCTCGTAGTAGGATTCACGATTGGCGAACACGGACACGACCTGACTGTGGGCAACATACTCAGTCTGATTGTGAAAATGGTAGTGTTCATAGTGGCCGCCTGGCTGTTGTCCACAAAAGTGATACCGCGCCTGATAGTCCTCTTGCAGCGCGTTCTCAATGTGCCACATCTGTCATTCGGACTGCTGCTCGGATGCCTCTTCTTGATGGTAGTGGGGGCGGAGGAGATGGGAGTGCACGGCAGCATTGGGGCGCTCCTGTTCGGAATCGCCCTATCCGGGCTGCCTGGCCATATAAGACAAGACGTGATGCCCGGCATACGCAGCGTAGCGGACGGTCTCTTCGTGCCGCTCTTCTTCGCGTCCGCCGGCTTGCACCTGAGTCTGGCGTTTACCAATCTGCCTCCTTTGGCGATAGCGGCCATCGTAATCATACCGACGCTGGGCAAGTTCGCGGGCGCCATCCTGGGCGCATACGTGATACGAATGGGAATATCTTTTCCGCTTGCGACCGGTCTAATGGCCAAGGGCGCCGCCGAAATCGCGCTTTTGCTCGTCATGCTTCACAACGGACTGATAGATAAAGACCTCTTCTCACTACTCATTCTCATAATGTTCGGATACTTCCTGGTAACGCCTCCACTGATAACGTTCGCCGTCAATAGAGCCAAGTCGCCAGAACCAGACGATGTAACTCCGCCTATCATTCCCGCGCCGCTCATTCGATTCGCGCTCGACGATCTGAAAGTCAAGGATATTCTGGACAGCACGCCCAACTACCCCGAGTCAACTCTGACGGTGAGAAATTTCGTGGATAACTGGGTAATTCCGCATCAGGAAGACTATGTGATTACAAACCAGGGCGTTCCGGCCGGCATAGTGTCGTTGAGCAAGTTGCGCTATCTGCCGAAGAGTTCCTGGGGCGACACCAGGCTTGACAATGTGTTGAGCCAACAGATGTCGAAAGCAGACCCTGAAGATTTCGTCGAGGACATTCTGCAGCGCATGAAAGACAAATCGCTGACCACGATGCCTGTCGTAAACAGCGAAACCGATGAGTTCATCGGGGCTGTGACCACCCAAGACATCCTGGAAGTGATAGCGTTCGACGCCAGAGGCAGGCGCTAGTCTCTGAGGCCCCGCGCCTGCCCTGCATTAGACTGCGCGGCTTTACTGGAGCGGGGAATAGTCTGTCGGATTCAGGATGGAATTGAAGACTCTGGCCACCAGCGGGCCATCGGCTTCAGACTCGGCTCTCACCCTGTTCCATTCGGGGTCGGCGCGGAACGCCGCCCACGCCTCGGCCCTCTGGCCTTCGCTCTCGAACGCGACGATATATATCAGCCGGTCGCTGTAATCGCCGACGCCGGCGGTCCAGTAGCCGATATTCTTTATTCCGTGACGCTCGAATATGCCGAGCGTGTGGTTGCGAAAGCGCGCGTTGAGCGCTTCCAATTTGCCTGGCGCCGCTTCATAGACTCGGTATTCGTATATCATAATCTCCTCCTGAGATAGTTGGCGTGACGAACCTGGTAGCCTGTTGGGTCGTTGATAACGATACACCATTTTGCCGAAGCTAACCAGATTTTCGTGGCAGAGGGGCCTGTATCAGGAGCCTGTATCCCACAGCGGCGCTATATGGCGCTATAATATGGATACTATGCCAGCAGCCCCGAAGTCACGCCAGAGGAATACGTCCGGATCTAGTGATCGCCTGTCCATGGCCACAGAGAACTATCTGCTGTCTATATTCAGGCTCAACGAGCAAGGCACGCGCGTAACGATGACAATACTGTCCGAGCACTTGAAGACGCTTCCGACAGATGAGGGGCTGGGAACGTCGCTGCCTTCGGTGGGCGGGATGATCAGGCGGATGGCGCGCGAAGGGCTGGTCGAGACGAAGGCGAACAAAGAGGTGGCGCTTACGGCGAGCGGACGAAAGGCGGCCGCGAGCGTCGTCCGACGGCACCGGCTGGCGGAAAGGCTGGTCGTGGACCTGCTCGGCATGGACCTGGAGCTGTCGCACGTGGAAGCGCACAGGCTGGAACACGCCATATCCCCCAAGCTCGAAGAACGCATCGTGGCCGTTCTGAACAATCCTCTCACCTGCCCGTTCGGGCATCCCATACCGGGCAGCGACTATAAGCCGAACAAGAACGTGATATCCCTGGACGCGGCGGCCGAGGGGTCGGAGTTGGTAATTGATTCGGTGCCGGAAGACGATCAGGCGCTGCTGGAGTACTTCGTGGAGAAGAAGATACTTCCGGGTCGGGCGGTTCGGGTCAACGAGGCCGCGGAGACGCGGGGGGTAATTACGCTGGACTCGGGCGAGGGCGAAGTGGTCTTCAGCTACGAGATTGCGGCCAAGATACAGGTATATCCGGCGTAGAAAACCACCCTGTCATGCCAGAGCCGACTCTATCTCTTCACGGACGGCGGTGTCCTCTTCTCTTTCGAGCGCGACTTGGAGCGCAGTTCGCGCGGCGTCGTTTCCAATCATGCCCAGCGCCCACGCCGCGTGCGACCTGACCAGAGCGTCGCCTTCGTTCAGCGCGTTCGCAAGCGCGGGTACGGCGACGGGATCGCCGATGTTGCCCAGCGCGACGCAGACATTTCTCTGAAGCCCCTGTCTCTTCGCGCGGCGGATGGGGCTGCCCTCAAAGCGCTTGCGAAACGCGGCGTCGTCAAGCTGCAGAAGCGGAATCAGGTCGGGCGCGTCAAAGTCGTGTCGCCTGTCGAAGTCCGGCTCTCCGCTGAGCGTCGCCTTTCGATTGACCGGGCATACTTCCTGGCAGATGTCGCATCCGAACACCCAGTCGCCCATAAGAGGGCGCAGTTCGGGAGGTATGGGACCGCGCAGCTCTATGGTGAGGAACGATATGCACCTGCGGTTGTCTATGACATAAGGGGCGACTATGGCGTCGGTGGGACACGCAGGAATGCAGCGGACGCACTCCCCGCACGTCTTCTTAAGCGGCGGGTCAGGCGTCAGTTCCAGGTCAGTTATTACCTGAGCCAGAAACACCCACGAGCCGTGTGCCGGCGTGAGTATGTTGGAATTCTTGCCGAACCAGCCTACGCCTGAACGCTCGGCGGCGGCGCGGTCGTTCATGGGTCCATCGTCCACGAAGTATCGCGCGCGGGTCGGGCGACCGGCCACGTCGGGGAGTTCACGAACGAATCGGCGCAGCCTGCCCTTGATGACTTTGTGATAGTCGCGCCCCCAGGCGTATCGCGCCACCTTGCCTTTTGGCGCTTTGGGATTGGCAAGAGAGTCGCCCGGCGGACCCGTGTTGTAGTTGGCGGCCATCGAGATTACTGAGCGCGCGCCTTCCAGCAGCAGGTCGGGACGGTTCATCTTGTGGACGCGCTCTTCCGTGTACCAGGGAAGTCCGTCCATGAGGCCGTCTCTAACGCGCTGGGTCGCCGCCTCTTCGTCTCGATGGAAGGGAGCGGCGTCAGTGATTCCTATCCTGTCGAATCCGAGAGACAGAGCCAGCGACTTTACTTTGCGCTCGATACTCAACGCGCCTCCTCAGTCGTCCAGAAATGAGCGCAGCTCGGCGACAAGCGCGTGCACTCCCTCGGCGTCGGGACTGTTGGGAGCGAAGTGCAGATAGTAGGCCAGATCGTCGAGCGCCTCCGCGCTGTGTCCGAGTTGGTAGTGGACTATGCCTCTGTCTCGCCTGTCCATAGCCGAGTGAGGGTCCAGCGCCAGCGCGAACTCTGAGACGGTCAGCGCTCGAACGAAGTCGCCGTCCGCCATATATATCGCCTTGAGATTGCGTATGACGCGCGCGACTATCTCCCTGTTGGACACGGGCCTCATCAATTCGCGGGTCCACGCCAAGCCGCCACGAGTTCTGTCTCCCAGAATATCCCTGCACTCATCTTCCGATATGAGTATGCCGCCATGGAAAGCGTCCACATACAGATTATCTATCTCTCTGTGACGCACCAGAAAGTGGGCGGGCATTCCTATGCCGAGCAGCGGCACTTTCAGGCGTCTGGCCACCTCCATATAAACGACGGCGAGGGTTATTGGAATACCGACGCGCCGTTCCAGCACCTGATTCAGGTAGCTATTTCTGGGATCGTAGTAGTTGTCTTCGTCTCCTCTGAAGCCAAGTTCGTCAAATAGGTACTCGCTGATGACATTCATGCAATACAGCGGGTCGTCATCGTCCAGAAACTTGCTGGATATAGCGCCCGCGAGACGCTGAAACGTGAATAGCTCGCGTTCCACGTTCAGGCTTGGATATTCGGCGGCGGCCAGAAGCATGGTCGCTCTGGCGACGTCAATTTCATAGTCCGGCCTGTCCGTAACTTCCGCGAACCGGCTCAGCAGGCTGTCTCGTTCCACTTATCATTCCTTCCCGCTCACCGGTCAATGTATCAGAAACTGATTATATACCATGAAAGGTCTTTCGGGCGGAAACGACATATACGGGATCGGAGTATGACCCGACGCTTGGGCTTATGTCGCGCAGCGCTATGTCCACCCAGCCGCCGCTCGACGTGAAGTAGGAGCCGATTAGCTGGGAACGACGATGGTCGTCGAGGGCCTGCCAGACTGCCACAGCCTTGGTGGGGAACATTCTGTTGGAGTATATGACGTGGAAGAGAGAGCCGGCCTTGAGTATGCGGCGGATTTCGGAGAATACGTCCACGGGGCGAGTCATGTACTGTATGGAGACGGTGACTACCGCCGCGTCGAAGCGACTGTCCTCGAATGGGAGGCGCGGATCGGCGTTGAGGTCGTGTACGACGCGCTCGTCGAGTTGCGGGTTCTCATTCATCTCGACCTCGTTCATGCCGAGTCCGATGACGTTCTCGGCGCGGAACTGCGGAGGCAGGTGCGAACGCCATGAACTCATCAGGTCCAGGATGACGCCGCCTTCCGGCAGATTATCCGCAAAGTAGCGGCCAATAGCGGCGATGGCGTGGTCGTCTATGTGCGTTGCCAGACGCGGCTCGGTGTAGAAGAGCCGGTCGTCGGATTCGTCCATGCGCCGGAAGAATTGGGGCGGATATGTGGGCTTGTCGTTCATGTCAGCGCATCTCAGAGACGGGTTGCGTTGTCATCCTTCACGAGAAAGTAGAATCTTTAGAGTCCAGCCCACCGAAATGTGACCCGTATTGCTCTAAACTGGTATAACATTAGCCGATGGTTTCCTGAAAGGCAACTTGCGAGTCTGCTTTCTTGACTCGGATAGGTATTCGAGTCTTCATAAACCATCTCGTATTATGAATACCCTTTCAGTTTCGGTTTTCCGTTATTATTCGTCAGTGAGCTTTGGGTTGACCGACTGCCGGTTGGATTTGGAAAACATTGAAATCTCGCGGCGCGGCGGCGCGCGGGGTAAACTATCCAGCGTGGAGATTGGTTCATCGAACGACAAGGAGGATAAAGGATATTATGGCAACGCGAACTCTTACGATTGATTCTCAGGTGCACGCTTATGAACGCGACCGTCCTGAGCGACCTTGGAGCGGCCACCTGGAAGGGCCGGACGAGGTGACGGGCGACGATATGGCGGCGGCAATGGACGCGGTGGGCGTGGACGGCGCCCTTCTAGTTTCGCCGTATTCGATGTATCGCTACGACGCGAGTTATGCGCTGGAGGTTTATGACAGGCATCCGGGAAGATTCGGTGTCATAAGGCCGTTCGATCCTGAATCGGACTCGATAGAAGAGGAGATGGAGGAGTGGACGGCTACACGGGGCGTGGTCGGCGCACGCATAATGCTGAGCTATGGCAGCTACGAATCGGAACACCAGGGTCTGAACCGGATTCTGGCGGCAGGCGGAAAGGCGGGGGTCCCAATCAACGTTATGAGTTCGGGCAATCTGGCTCTGCTTGGGGAACTGGCTCGCCGAAATCCAGACACGCGGATAGTGATTGACCACGTGGGGCTGGCGCAGCCGCATCAGCCGCCCGCGCCTCCAGAGCCTTTCGCGGACTTGGACGACGTTCTCTCGATGGCCGAACTGGAGAACGTGGCGATAAAGATATCGGGGGCCTGCACGCTGTCGCATGAGCCGTTTCCGTATCCCGACATCTGGGAGCCGCTGGGCAGGATATTCGACGCGTTCGGCTTGGAGCGGTGTATGTGGGGGACGGACTGGACGAGGGCAGTGAGACTGTTGACGTATGAGCAGGGCGTAGAGGCGTTCAGGGTAACGGACAGGCTGTCGGACTCGGAACGGGCAACGCTGATGGGAGGCGCGCTCGCCAACATCTATAACTGGTCGCCGGACGCGAGCGAGTAGATGGGGACATAGACGCGGAGAGAGAATTGGAATCGTCGAGAGCGAGAGGGGTCTATCTCATCAGGAAGACGAATCCTTCCTGATGGAAGCGGCGGTTGTTGGCGAGGACTTCGGCTGTGTCTTCGGACTCCGCGACGTTCACGGATATGCGGCGCTAATTCGTCTCTTCGATGGAGCGGATTTCGTCTTCGACCTGGCCCAGCATCACATATTCTTCGGATGTCAGGTGGAAGCATCGCTGCAAGTAGAGGCTGGTGAGTCGAGCGGCGTTCTCGCCCTCGGAGCCGGCGGCGTTTGCGAGCCTGGATACTTGATGATTGTCGGGCAGATGGCGCCCAAGCGCTATTATCTCGCCGCGGGTCTCTGAGGCGAGAGAGACGTCGCCAGATTCGACTGCGTCGCGCAGCCGTCCTACCAGCCGGGTGAGTTCATTGAGTTTGTCCTGATCGCTCATCAAACCGTACAGCACGTCGTTGACGCTGAGGCCAATCTCATCGTCAGCGCCTTCGGACTCAGCCTCGGCTATGACCGACGCGGGCTGGGCATACTGTTCCCAGAGTTCCGAGTACCACGATATGGCCTCATTGACGATTCCGATCATGGAGACGACGTCGTTGGCGTTCACCGAGCCGCCGTAGATGATGTCGTCCTCGCGCGCTTTGGCGAGTTTCTCTATCTCCTCAAAGTTGTCCATTGGTTCAGGCGCAGGCGGAAAAGCGAACGCGGAGAGCTCGTTAGCTCCCACCTCTCCTATCTGGTTGAGGAGGAAAGGAGGGACATATTTGGACACATCGGTCCGTATGGGGAACACTATCATGTAGGTGGCGAGCAACTCTGAGGCGTCCTGCGAGTTGTGGAAATAGACGAGCGCGTGCCCGCGAGGGCTTTGCTCAGAACCTTTTTCGAATGTGAAATCCATTTGATGACTCACCGCAGCGTTGACACTTACTTTTTCGATTATTTATTTGGCCACGCTATTCTAGCACACACTTCGGTATTGACTGCCACGTTTGGGCGGACCAATCAAAAAATCCCTTCCACCTTGACGGGCTCACAGGGGCAGGCAAACGCCCCAACAACCTTGCAAAAGTCCCTTCCTCCTCGATGGCAGCTATGATCTCCGTAACACCGCCGCTGAAGTCCACCAACAACCTTGCAAAACCCCTTTCCCCTTGATGGGCTCACAAGGGTAGGCAAATCAAAAATCCGTTCGCCCTGAGCTTGTCGAAGGGCGCGCCGACCTGCTACGCGCCTACGCCTCTCAGCCCTCTACGAGGAAGGCTCGAACCCAACCAGTCGCCAGATAATTCCAAAAATTCACCACTCTCAATTCACTATTCCCCACTCCCTCCACCCTGTGCTACAATAATCACAATCTAAGAACAAATATACGTAAACTGCGCAAACCAATCTAACAACTAACTACTAATGACTAACAACTCATATACCAGAACTTATCAACCAGTCCGAGCGAGCGCAGGAAAAAACCTCTGAACTGGTGAATACAGGTCTTTGCAGGTGGCCTGCAGGTGGATACAGGTGTCATATC
>CAZXFX010000019.1:0-51142 GCA_964640295.1 uncultured Dehalococcoidia bacterium
TTGCGCGATTTACGTATATTTGTTCTTAGATTGTGAGTATTGTAGCACAGGGTGGAGGGAATTGGAATGGTGAATGGTGAATTTGGAATTGCCTGGTTACTGATTGGGGTTGAGCCTTCCCCCTCGAGGGCTGAGAGGGGTAGGTATTGAAGGTGAACACCTCCATCCTGGCCTTCCACCGTCGAGGGGGAAGGGGTTTTTTCGGTCGGTTAGAGTGTTTGCCTGCCCCTATCATCATCTTCCCGCGCGCCTCGCCAGAATCTTGGTGATGAACAGGGATAGCGCGATGACGTTGGCGACCGCTATCAGCAGCAGAGACAGCAGCGTCATGTCTATGTCGCCAGTGCTCGGAATTAACGCAGGAATAGGAACGGACGTCGGCGTCGGCGCGACAGTGGGCGTCGCCGTTGGCGTTGGCGTCCCTGTAGGCGTTGGAATGCCGTTGATCTGCGTGAACGCTAATTCGAGCGTCTCCGCGTCCGCGTTCATCCGAATGCAATACGGAATTGGCTGGATGGCACGCACTTTAGCGATTAGCCTGAAAGACCCATCGTCAGCAATATCGAACTGAGACGCGAGAGTGTTCCACGCGGCTCTTATGGCGTCGTTTACCTGCAAGCTGATTCCGCCAAGCGCGTATGTCTGAAGTACGACGGCGGGACCTCCAAGCTCCGCTATCATGTCCGAATCCAGGGTCGCGATTATCCGCGCCGGATGTATCAGACGCGCGTCTCGCTCCATTTCGCCTTCAGCCGTGTAGAGCGTCAGCGCGTAACAGGCGTCAGCGTTCACATTAGATTCTTCCAGTGACGCCTGGAACGTTCGAGCGCGCGAAATGGGCGGGAATATGACAGTCACATAACCTGACTCCAGAACCGCGCCCTCGTTCGGCTGAATGACTACCGCGTCTCCAACCGGATTCGCGCTCACGATTTCCAGCGCCACGCTCGTAGCCGTCGCTCTTGGGGTAGGCGAGGGCGTTTCATCAAGCTGTACGACTTGCGGGAATACGAGCGCGTCAGACGACAAGGGAGTGTTGGTCGGAGTCGGAGCGACGATGTTTATTCCGATGGGAACGGGCGCGGGAGCGCCGCCCCCAGACGTACTCTCGGGCTGGGGGCTTGCGGTATTAGCGCATCGTTGACTGGTGTCGGTGTAGGCGTGTTGGTAGCAGTTGGCGTGGGTGTCGGCGTATTTGTAGGTGTCGGCGTGTTGGTAGCGGTTGGAGTGGGTGTATTGGTTGGCGTCGGCGTGTATGTGGGAGTGGGAGTATTGGTAGCGGTAGGTGTGGGGGTCGGCGTGTAAGTATTCGTAGGTACAGCTACAACCGTGTCAGAACTGCTTTCAAATTCGTCCTCGACGACAGGCGTGTTGGTGGGCGTATAGGTCGCAGTCGGCGTCGGTGTCGGAGTGTAAGTAGCGGTCGGTGTAGCCGTAGGCGTCGGAGTATGGGTGGCCGTAGGCACAGGCGTATGAGTAGCGGTGGGTGTCGGCGTGGGTGTAGGTGTATTGGTCGGTGTCGGAGTGTAAGTAGCTGTCGGCACAGGCGTGTTGGTAGGCGTTGACGTGTAAGTAGCCGTAGGCCCGGGCGTGTTGGTGGGAGTAGGGGTGGGCGTATAGGTCGCGGTTGGCGTTGGTGTCGGAGTATAAGTAGCCGTAGGCAGGGGCGTATGGGTCGGCGTCGGACTGGGCGTATAGGTGGCGGTCGGCGTCGGACTGGGCGTATGAGTAGCGGTCTCCGTAGGAGCGGGCGTATAAGTAGGCGTGGGTGGGATATTAATCCGTATAGTCGGCTTGGAGGGCGTGGGACATGATTCGCCTATTTCAGAATGGTACACCTTAACGTGGCCCGAATTTTCACCAAAGATATCGTAGCGAGTCGGCCGTCCGGTTCCTATTAGATTTATGTACACATCACCATCCGGGATGTTGATTGTTGTAGTTGATGTTTTTTTTCGGGGATTCTGAGTATAGACTGTGAGCAACTTCTCAGTCTCCCCTGCCGTGAACGTTGTTTTGCCACGCTGAGATATGCCAGTAACGCCTGTCTTTTCATAACCATTGGAATTATTACTTGGTTTGTCGCTAGCGAGCGCTCGTCCATTAGTGCCAACGAGGAATTCCACTGGAAAATCTTCGCCAAGGGGCTGATTGTCACCGGCATTGCGATCTCCATCCAGATATAGGACAAAGTACGCTCCTTTATCGCCGCAGGTAGCGCCCCCCGCTTTTACCCTGACCGTGGGCTTTTGTTGCTGCGCCGACACATTTTGCATCAAGAGCGGCATGAGCGCCGCCGCCGCAAGGGAAAGCGCCATAAGCCATAGGGTGACGCGGGTTTGGGTAGATGTCATGCGAAAATCCGAAACGCCCTATTCTGCCTGTCTTAGACAGTTCTCGCTGGGTAGAAAAATAGCGACAAGTCGCCAACCTCAGTGCTATTGGCGCGGGCGTTGAATGTTCAATTAGTCTGAGGGACGCAATGCGCGCATTATCGCGCGAGAAGGTTGAGGAGCATCCGCCGGAATACTTCGGAAACATCTCGAAAATCACAGTCCAAGCCTCGATAGCCCAACCAGCCAGATTGATACAGGTCCAGGCTCGCTCTCTCAACGCTCAGTCGTCTTACCCCTTGTAGGCTCGCGTACTTGATATATAAACTAAAAACATCACGTAAATGACTCATATCATTCATATAAGTAGTCGCATGGCATGCGATTTGATGATATAGTTTAAGGGAGTGACCCATGAGCAAAGTTCTCAATGGACTTCGCGTATCGGCAATGAGCGTTCACGAGGGGTGGTGGTACGGCTATCTGATCGCCTTCTTCATTCAGATAGCCGGCTGGACGTTTATGATAGCATTGGACGAGGCGGCTTATGGCGGTCACACTCGGACAATCGAATATCTGAGAGCGGTGGGAACAGGCTCTTCCCACATGACGCAGATATTCATTCTGAGCGCCATTGGAGCGGTAGAATCAGGGAGGTTGATAATGATACTAGCTCAGGGCATAGCCGACAGAATGAAACAGCGCAGAGAAAAGTTCAAGGAAGAACTCATAGCCCAAGGCAAAGCTGAAGGTATATCCGAGGGCATGGCTAAAGGCATAGCTGAAGGCAGAACCCGAGGCGTAGCTGAGGGCATGGCTGAAGGTCTAGCTGAGGGCAAGGTTCAAGGAAAGACTCAAGGCAAGGCTGAAGGTCTAGTCGAAGGCATAGCTCAAGGCAGAACCGTGGGACGCGCTGAACTGGCGGCTGAAATCGCGGCGTGGAACCAGCGCCGACTGGACGCCGAAGCGCATGGAGAGAAGTTCGACGAACCGCATCCGATGAGCTAGACGGGGCGCGGGTTGGCGTGTATTCCGCCATCGAGCGGCTCCAATTGCTAAAGCGGGACTTGCAGACAACTCAATCTTCTCTGATGACCTTCACCCCGGCGGCCTCTACATTTCTGAGGTCTTCGTTCCCAATCTGGACAAAGTACAAGGCGGCCATGATCTCGGTGTCAGGGAAGACCTTGCGCAGCGTGGTCGCGCTCTTCAGAACCCTATCCAAATCTTCTTTGCCGTATGTATAAGAAGCCTCTACCACTATGTAGAAATCTATTCCTTCCGCGCTGCGTCTCTGCGCCCTGAGAATCATATCGGTTCTCAGAACGCGGGTGTACTCGGACTCAGATATAATCCCATTGTCCAAAGAATTCCACAGCGCGCCGGTAAAATCCTCCGAGCCTCTACTGTCATCCGCCACCCTGATGACTCTGGCAATCCTCAAAAACAGATCGCCAACTAACTTTGACCTCGCCCTGGTAGGCAAGGTCCCTTCCAAACCCCAGCCCTTCAAAGTAGCCACATCGCTCTTCAACGTTACTACGTCGCTCTTCAACGTTACTACGTCGCTCTTCACCGTTTCCACATCGCTCTTCACCGTTACTACGTCACTCTTCACCGTTTCCACGTCACTCTTCACCGTTTCCACGTCGCTCTTCACCGTTCCTACGTCACTCTCGATGTTGTCCAGGCGCCTGCCCGTTTCCGCCGTGTGCTCTTCGAACCTGCCTGGGAGCGCCAGCAGTTCTTGCGTAAGAATTTTATTGCGAACCGCCGCCAGAAACTCTTCGTTCTCATCAAGCAGTCTCAAAAGGTCTTCAGTTGTCTCTATAATTGGCATGTACATCCTCCCATTGACAAATTATAGCGCATCCGACTCTATTCACGAAGGGTCATCCTTGCGATGAAACCTCTATCAACTTGGCCACGCTGAACGCCATAGACCCGCGCAGAAAACCATACCTTTCACCATTCTAAATTCACTATTCACCACTCATCCGCCCGACCGCCTGCCAAACCAATACGAGATATGAGCCATGCGATCGTGTTGACCACTCGGAAACGCGACACTACAATCAAGATGAAGCGTACACAGAATGAAAGGGAGCGTCGCTCAGATGGATTTCGAGCCTAGATACACGCCGGAACAGCAGGAATTTCGCAGGGAAGTCAAAGAGTGGCTCGCCAAAGCGCTTCCCGACGGACTGGAGTTTCCCGCGGATTCCAATGACCTCTCTTATAACGGCTATCTCAAGCTGAGAGAGTTGGGCCGCGGTCTGGGCGAAAATGGCTGGCTGTGGCCGACCGCTCCCACCGAATACGGCGGCGGTGGACTGTCCATAGACCACGCAATCGTCATCGAAGAGGAACTGGATGAGCGCGGCCTATCGCTGCCGCCATACTATGACAGCGGCGGCAGGCTGGGCGGCGCGAGCGTGCTGGTATGGGGCGGCGACGATCAGAAAGAGCGGTTTCTGCCGCCCATATTCAAGGGCGAAGTTCGCACCTGGCAATTGCTGACAGAGCCGGGCGCGGGATCAGACTTGGCGGGCGTGGAGATGAGCGCGGTCAGAGACGGGGACGACTATGTGCTCAATGGCCAAAAGATTTACGTCGGCAGTTCGCACGGCGCTGAGATGCTGTGGACGATAACGCGCACCGACCCGGATGGAGAGCGACACCGCAACCTGAGTTGGTTCATGATTCCAACCGACACGCCCGGCATTACGATCCAGCCCATGGACCTGCTCATCACTAGCGGCGAGGGCGGAGCCGGGACAGGAACCAAGAACACGATATTCTTTGACGATGTTCGAGTCCCCGCCTTCAATCTGATAGGCGGAGAGAACAATGGCTGGCAGGTGGCTACCACGCACCTTGAATTGGAACATGGCTCCGGCGGATCGGTCAGGCGCAATCGTCTCGTGGACAAGCTGTTCGAGTATGCCGCCGAGCTCAAACGAAACGGTCGCCCTCTGAGCGAAGACTCGGGCGTGCGAGACCTGCTTGTGGACGTGTACGTCGAAGCGGAGATTTCGCGCCTGTTCGGGTTGCGCAACTACTGGATGCGGCATACCCGCCAGAAACTGGCGCACGAAGGACCGCAACACTCGCTCTACCGGAAGCAATCAGGACTCAGGTCGGCGCAAGCGATGCTGGAGATACTGGGACCCTACGCTCTGACCAACGATCCGAGTTGGGACAAGTCTGACGGACAGATGGAAGTGTTTCAGCGCGCGAGCATCGTGGCGATGCACCCGGGCGGCACGGCGGAGATACAAAAGGTGATCATGTCGCGCAGGCTTGGGGTCGGACGCCAGGTCAGGGAGCAAGCGGGCAGGCTGGAATAGGCAGACAGGGACGAGCGCGATGGACAAGATAGTATCTGACAAGCGAGATGATATAGCGCGCCTGTGCAAGAAGTACGGAGTGAAGCGGCTGGACATTATAGGAGGCGTGAGCGTCGGCTTATCCGGTCGAGGAAGTCGGAACTTGGACTTTCTGGCGTCCTTTCACGATCCCGACGCGCCGACTAGAGAAGGGTGGAACTCCCCGCAGTTCAAGTTGGCGGTAGATATGGAAGACCTCTTTCAGGGGGAGTTAGACCGTGTGGTCGTCGGCATAGAAGGCGAATACAAGCATCCGAGCGTAAAGCCTTGGATAGAAAAAAACCGCGAAGTGGTATATGCGGACTCCTGAGACGCATCTATTTCTGACGTACATACGCGACGCGGCAGACTTAATCGAAGAATTCGTTGGAGGGCGAGCATTTTCCGAGTACGAGCGGGATGCGATGTTGCGTTCGGCTGTGGAGAGGCAGTTCATAAACATCGGTGAGTCGGTTAATTTCCTGTCGAGAGCCGCCCCCAGCGCAGTGTCCCGGATAACCGATTATCCCGACATCATATCCTTCCGAAACACCTTGGTTCACGAGTTCTTCGAAGTAAACCATTCCACGGTTTGGAACATTGTCAAGCATCACCTTCCTATCCTTCGCACTCAAGTAGCCGGGCTAATTCAAGAACATGAGAGACGCTAAATGGACCTATCGCTAACCGAAGAACAGGAACTGATGAGAAGCGCCGCGCGCGACTTCATGAATCGGGAAGCCAACAAAGAGGCGCTGCTCGAATTCGACGAGTCGGAGACAGGCTTCTCCGCCGACATCTGGGAGAAGGCATCCGACATCGGCTGGCTCGGTATGATTGTCGCGGAAGAGTACGGCGGCGGCGGCAGTTCCCTCACCGACGCCGCCGTGGTCTATGAGCAGCTAGGCGCGGGCCCGTTGTCCGGCCCCTTCTTCTCGTCCGGAGTTCTGGGCGCGCTGATAGTGGCCGAGGCGGGCGACGACGAACAGCGAAGTCGCTGGCTCCCCAACATTGCTTCGGGACGCGAAATCGTCTCCCTCGCGCTGACAGAACAGGAATATGGCTGGGGAGCCGAGTCTGTTCAGATGCGCGCCCAACCTGCCGATTGGGGCTATGTTCTGAACGGAACCAAGCTATTCGTTCATGACGCCAAAGCCGCTACAACGCTCATCTGCGCCGTTAGATCGCGCGGGCGCGAGGGCATCACGCTGCTGATGGTGGACGCTCGCTCTCCGGGCGTCTCCATCAGGCTGCTGCCCGGTTTCATGGGCTGGGTATGCGAAGTCGTCTTCGAAGATGTCGAGGCGCCTTCGGACGCGGTTCTCGGCGAATTGGGCGGCGGATGGCAACCGCTCCAGAGCGCGTTCCGCAAAGCCATTCCAGTATTGTGCGCCTACAAAGTCGGAGGCGCGCAGTCGGTGTTTGACATGACGCTGGAATACTCAAGGACTCGCATCCAGTTCGGCACGCCGATAGGGCGCTTTCAGCGCGTGCAGGACCACATCGTGGAAATGGTCAACCATCTTGACGCGGCGCGCTGGACTACATACGAGGCTTTGTGGAAGCTGGACTCAGGAAGACGCGACGACGCCAGCGTCCATCTGGCCAAAGCCGTCGCCTCTGAAGGCTATTACCAGGGCTGCAACCATTCGCACGAGGTTCACGCCGGCATCGGAGTCGTGCGGGAATACGGCTTGACGCTGCACACAAGGATGTCTCGGACTCTGTACCACTACCTGGGCGACCCTCGCTTCCACCGCAAGAAGATAGGCGACGCGCTGCTATCTTAGCGCGTCCCTCTCACACGCTGCATCACATAGCTCGCGAGTATCATAGTTGGGATGGCGACGACCACCGCGCCCAATATGACGACTATGGCCAAATCTCCCAGTCCGATCACCGAGTCTATCTGACGCTTGATCCACTCCATGAGAACGGGGTCGCTCGGCTCAGAGTGGTGCGCCAGGGCGGACAGGAGATACGCGGGCATTGTGATTCCCCGATGGCTGATAGCGCGTCAGTCGTTCGCGCCCTGTGTTGCGGGAGTGACCGAAGGCGCAGATTCAGGCGCTTGGTAGCGGACAGAGAACTTGCGCTCTTTGACCGAGTAGCTGGCTATGGTGGCGCCCAGCAGGGTTAGACCGGCAAGCCCGAACGGAACCACGTAAGTCCCGGTGACATCGTACAGGATGCCGGCCACGAACACGCTCAATGATCCGCCTATCTGGTGCGCGAACGTAGTGAATCCGCCCAGCGTCCCAAGGTTCTTCAGCCCGTATATGTCCGCCGTCAGGGATGAGGTCAGCGGCGGAGTCGCGATCCAGGACATTCCCGCGAAGTAAGCGAACCCCCATATACCGACTGATGGCGGAATGCCGACCCCCAACAGGTCCGAGAGAAGGCTGGGCGTGACGAGCATCACGTAGGCGAAGAAGCGCAGGAAGTAGATGGTGCCGAGCATATTCTTTCGGCTGAACTTGTCGGAGTGGATGCCGACGACCAAAACCCCGACGGCGTTCAGCCCTTGCATCATCCCGAAAGCCATAGCAGCCACCGCCGGGCTGATTCCCAAGTCTATGGCGAACGGCACGTAGTGTGTCGAAATGATGAGCGTGGTCACGCCGCAAACGAAATACGCGCCGGACAATTGCCATATAGGAGGCGATTTGAAGGAATCTTTCCAGCTATCTGACTCCAGGGGCGCGGTAGCGGCCGGGTCTGTTACGAAGTCCTTCTTGTCTTTGGTAATGAACGCCACCAGCCAGATAGCGGCGACGAGTGGAAGCGCTACTAGCTGTATGAAGGACCACACCGCCTTCCACACTATCTTCAGTATGGGCGGAAGTTCTCTTTCGACGGCGCTGCCGTCAGGTATTTCGCCGATGTCTTCAGGTTTGTCGCGCATCAGGATTGCGACCAGGGGCAGGGCGAGAACAAGCACCATCGCGCCCAGAACCAGCCAGGCGTAGCGCCAGTGCGTCCAGATTATGAGAGAAGCGGCGAACGGAGTAAGTATCAATCCGCCAAGCGACGTCCCCGCAGTGCATAGGCTGAGCACTATTCCGCGACGTTTGAAGAACCACTTGGCGAGCACCGCGTGAACCGTGACTAGAGACACGCCGCTCGACGCGGTGGACATGACCAGTCCATAGACTATTATCAAGAACAGCAAGCTGGCGGATAGCTCTATCTTCAGAAACGGAAGGCTGAGCGCAGGGGCGAAGCTCAACCCAAGGTCGCTGGTGAAGGTGAGCAGTATGGTGGAAAGACCGAGTACCAGCAGGCTGATGGAAATGACGGAGCGTCCGCCGAAGCGGTCGTAGATACGTCCCAAGAAAGGCTGCGACAGTCCGTTGACCAGTATCCCAACCGCTATGGCGGCGGATATTTCAGTTCGGGTCCAGTCCAAATCCTCCGTCATCGGAACGACGAACACGCCGAAGCCATTTCTCGCGCCCATGGACATGAACAGCGCGAAAGCCCCCGCCGCCACGACGAACCAGCCGTAGAAGATGCCGTTGTGGGCCACCGACTCTTTCAAGCTTTTGCCTCTGCCTTCGGCCGTACCCTGTTTGTTGGAGCGGTAAGCCTCAATCGGGGAGCGGTCATGGAAATGTACTATTGGAGTCTAACACCGACACTTTACGAATGACAAGCAGATTGTCGTCCCGCAAGTTCCTGCGCAAAGCCCAGGTTCAGCGCGCGTCTGCCTAAGACTTCTCTATCACGCCGCATCCTACACGGGATCCCGCTCCGCCTATCGGCTGGGTAATATGATCGTCGGGCTGAGCGTGGATTACTATGGACGATCCATCATCGTCCAAAAGATCTTCCACAGCTATCAGCGTCGTGAACATCTCTGCCCTCGCCATTCCATCCGCTCCCGCGTAGATATTTGGCAGATCGCCGTCCTCAATCCCTCTAGGATTCAGCAGGCCATGTTCCGCGTTTCGCGTATTGATATGTCCTTGGGCGGCCTTGAAATCAGGTGAACACGCTCCTACGCTATGCAAATGTATTCCGTGTCCTCCGGGAGTAAGTTCCTGCACTTCTACATATAGAAGCAGTCCGCCGGTTCCCTGAGTAAATGTGAATTCGCCTATGCGCGCGCCGTCAGTTCCCATTAAATCGCCGCGCGCCACCTCGTCCCCTGCGGAACCTTCTTCAGCAGCGCAAGCAGCTACCATCGCAAACAAGCATGTTGAGAGCGTGACGAGTAGAGACATCGTTGGGATAGAGTCTAGCTTTTGCTGGAATGACGCAATTCTGTGAATCAGCATTGCCGTTTTCTCCAATTCGCATATCATTCTTTGAACTTACGCATATAATACAGGAAATCAGCGTGACATTCACCAGTACACGATGCCCATGGATATTTGAATAGTCAGACGTGTCGAAAACGCCACAGCGCGCTCCGCATAACCGAACGCATCCGCTTTCTTCACGCTCCCCAGCCACCTTAAAACTGGAAGCCATCGGCGGGGGCTGTTAAAATCCCTACAAGCCAGTTTACCCAGCGCCGAGGTCAGAATATGCCGGTTGTCAATGAAGGTCTTGAACAAGAACTCGAATACGTCGCCAGAGCGTTCGAGCGTGAACATATTCGCGCGCAGTGGGACCACGCCGACCCGCTTATGCAGGA
Organism: uncultured Dehalococcoidia bacterium; assembly: GCA_964640295.1. Taxonomy (GTDB): domain Bacteria; phylum Chloroflexota; class Dehalococcoidia; order Lucifugimonadales; family UBA1123; genus VXRN01. The sequence continues at coordinate 10,344 of CAZXFX010000019.1, forward strand.
GATTAGCTATCAGCTAATAGTGGGCAACCACATCGAGGTGGATAGGCTCACCGTCCAGGCGCTTGAAAACGGGTTTTCGGCGAACACGATTCTGGACGACGGACTAATCGCGGGAATGTCCATCGTGGGCATAAAGTTCAGAGACAACATCATCTTCGTGCCGGAAGTGCTTGTGGCGGCTCGCGCCATGAAATCGGGCATGGCTCACATAGAGCCCATACTGTCCGCTTCCGGAATAGAGCCGGTCGGCACCGTAATCATGGGAACCGTCAAAGGCGACCTGCACGACATCGGCAAGAACCTGTGCATCATGATGCTGCGCGGAGCAGGGTTCATCGTCCACGACCTCGGCGTGGATACATCCCCCGACGAGTTCATAGAAGCGGTAGCCGACAATGAAGCGGACGTGCTGGGAATGTCCGCCCTGCTCACTACTACCATGCCGAACATGGGCAAGACGATAGACGCGTTCGAAGAGAACGGCCTGCGCGACATCGTGAAGATCATGGTCGGAGGAGCGCCTCTTACACAGGAATTCGCGGACGACTTCGGCGCGGACGGCTACGGCAAAGACGCCATAGAATGCGTTGATCTGGCCAAGCTGTTCCTCGGGCTTGGCGAGACCGAGGAAGTCGCCCTGGTGGGTGATTAGCATTGGCTGGGGTGGACAAAGAGCGCTACCGACGCAGCATGGCGCGGCTGGAAGCTATCTTCCGCGACATCAACGAAACAGCGAACGCGGTCTCGGCTTACCGCTGTCCCTACAAGAACGCCCAGGACCGGTGCACCGCCAAGTTTGGGTGTCGCAACCAATATCGGCGCGTTCCCGAGGGGGAACTATTTATATGCGTCGGCGACGACAAGCTCGATTACCGCTCGGCATGGGAAGTCTGAGCATCCCTTAAACCCGCGTTCAACTTCCCTTAACATACGCCTGATACGCTTATACGCGCAAACTATGCTCAAAACAGAGAACCAGACGAATACCGGCGCGTGGATGCGGAATCTGGCCAGACACTATAACCGCGCCAGAGAGTTACATCCCAACGACCGCCTCATCATCCTGTTCGACGTGGATGGAACCATTGTTGACCTCCGTCACATGATGCTCTCTCTGCTCAGGGAATATGACCGAACGCGCGGGTCGAACTATTTTCGGCGCATGGGCCTCACAGACATTGACGTAAACGAAAACCAGATGGATGTCCTGTTGGCGCGAATGAAACATTTGCCCGACGATACGCGATCCGAAATTTTGGATTGGTATAGAAGCCGTTACTGGGACCGCGACGTCATGTTCGAGTCTCACCGCCCCTTCGCCGGCGTCATGGAAGTGATGCGCTGGTTCCAGATTCAACCCAATACCAGCGTCGGAATCAATACCGCTCGCCCCGAATATATGAGGGAAGACACCCTACACTCTCTAAACGGGCTCGGTAAAGAGTACAAAGTGTCCTTCCCAAGCGAGCTAGTATTCATGAGCCCCCATGAATGGGATAAGGATATCGAAAACTCCAAGCGCGAAGGGGTGCGATACTTCCGCGACCTCGGCTATCGCGTCATCGCGTTCGTGGACAACGAACCGGAGAATCTGGCGGCTGTGGCCGACATGGATGACTCTGACGAAATCCTGCTCCTTCACGCCGACACGCTGTTCGAATCCGCTCGCTCCCGGCTGCCCCGAACGACGGTCAGCGGCGACATATACGACATCGCTGAACTTGCCGCCGACAGGCTTCCGCATCACGTTCAATTCGTATGGCGCGGTATCACCGACAGCGCAAGCCTCGCCAAGTTCATAGACTCGGACATTCAGTGGTGCGAAGTGGACGTTCGCGCCGACCCTGTAACCGAACAACTCGTCCTCGCTTCCGAACCCATTGACGATACGCTCCCCGTGAATCTCACCACCCTGAACGAAATACTGGATGTGGTAGAGCGCGCGAAGCGGTCCATCAAACTAGACCTTCAGGAAAACGGAAGAGCGCTCTACGCTCTCGTGGACGAAATACGGAACAGAAAGATTCCCCAAAACCGCCTGTGGTTCAGCTCGAACATTGACGAACTGGGCGAAGACGGATTCAGAAGACTGCGCCACACATTCCCGGACGCTGTAATTCAGTGCCCGGTCGACTTCATGGCGCCGCTAATTCTGGCAATGCCGAACAGGGCGCGCGACACGCTGAGCGCCCTGTCGGAATGGGGAATCAACAGGGTGTCCGTGAAGTGGGACAATCTCGCGAAACGGCAAACGCTGGACTCACTGGAGAGCTGGGGCTATGAGGTCAACATCTATAACGTGCCGGATCTGGAGTCGTTTCTGAAAGCGGCGCTCCTGCTGCCCACATCTCTGACGGCAGACTTCGATTCGCCATGGTGGCCATCCGCTTGAATCATTCCAGCCAAACGGTTAGGCATTCATAGTGCGCGATGGCTTATGACGAAGCGAATATGCACATATACCCAGGAACACCAACGATTATGCAGTCTAAGCGAGCGGGTCGTACCGATGGTTAAGACAAAATACTCGGCGAAATCGTCTGCGAACGCGCTATTCCCGTTCCGTATGGCGGAAATGCGCCGACGTTTCATCGGAGAGATGGTCGGAACCTATCTCTTGGTGATGATAGGAACTTCGTCCGTCGCGGCGGCGGCTATAACCGGGGCGCAGGTCGGACTGTGGCAGGTCGCGGTGGTATGGACCATAGGCGTCAGCCTCAGCATATACGCGACCGCCAACATATCGGGGGCGCATCTCAACCCGGCGGTCACCCTGGCTTTCGCCATATTCAGGCGAGAGGATTTCGACTACCGGTTCATCCCGCTATATTGGGTCGCGCAACTGATAGGAGCTATATTGGCGGGCCTGACGGTTCTGGGTATGTTCGGTCCGGCGATTGCGCGTTTCGAGGCTGAAAACGGCATCGCGCGGGGAGCCGAAGGCAGCCAGCGCTCGGCCATGGTCTTCGGCGAATACTTTCCCAATCCCGCCATCTATGGCGCAGAGACCGCGGACGCCATCATATCCCCGCTCGGCGCGCTGTTCGTAGAAGGATTCGGAACGGCCATCCTCGCCTTCTCCATCTTCGCCCTCACAGACAAACGCAACGCGAGTCTGGTCGGAAACCTGGCTCCACTGCTAATCGGAGGAACGGTCGGGGTACTCATATCATTGTTCGCGCCGCTTACCCAGGGTGGCTGGAATCCGGCGCGCGACTTCGGACCGCGCGTTGTGGCATACTTTGCGGGCTGGGAAAGCATAGCTATTCCGGGTCCTGCGGAAGGGTTCTGGATATACATTCTGGGGCCGCTGATAGGCGCGCCTCTGGGAGCGGCGGCGTACCATTTTCTGCTGAAAAATCCGCGCTGAGCGTCGAATCCTGGATGGAGATGAACCCCATGACAGCCGCCCTGTTCGTTTGCGTACACAACGCGGGTCGCAGCCAGATGGCGGCGGCCATATTCAACGCCGTCGCTGAGAAGCTGGGACTGCCGCTGAGCGCGGACTCCGCCGGAACAGAGCCTGCGGAGCGCGTTCACCCCAATGTGGCGGCGGCAATGGCAGAGTGGAACGTGGACATAGCCGATATCCGGCCTCGTTTGCTGACAGACGATCTGGCAGCGAACGCGAGGCGCGTCATCACGATGGGATGCGCGGTTGACGAGGCGGCGTGTCCCGCGCTGTTCCTGAAGGATGTGGAGGATTGGGGGCTGCCCGACCCCGCAGGCAAGAGCGTGGACGAAACGCGCGAATTGCGCGCCGAAATACGCAGAAAGACGCTGAACCTCATCCTCGAAATGCCTGAAGCGAAGAACCACGTTCAGGCGTTGACCAAGATGCTGGAGGACTGCGAATAGAGCGCGCCCGCGTCGACCCGCTAGAAGTCCATGTGGGGCGGGTCTTCTTCTTCGAGGGGCAGTTCCAGCACGACAAGGTTCTGCATTATGCCGTACATATCCCTGACTCTGCCTTCCAGTACCGCGACCTGTTCGAAGCCCGCCGCTTTCGCCGCCTGAATGGCGGGCGTCTCTCGCTGATCCACCAGCTCGAATACCAGCCGCTCCAGACCCAGATCCACCCCCAGTTGAATCAGTTCGTCAATGAGCCTCGCTCCCAGACCGCGCCCTCTGAACTCAGGATCCACGACTATGCGAAGTTCACCAACATGACGGCGGGACGCGCGTCGGCTGCGATGAAGGGTGGAGTCCGCCACTATCTTGTCGTCATACACCGCCACCAGCGGTATGGCGACGTCCATGCTGATATTGCCCGTGAATTCGCGTATCACTTCAGGCGAAGTAACATCGTTGTTCAGGTAGAACCTGTCCTCCTCGGGAGTTCTGAGAAAGAACTGATGCAACTCGACCGCGTCATCCTGACGAAGAGCGCGGATAGTAACCTGCTCGCCGTCATTGAGCGTAGCGACACGCGGAAATCTTCTCAGAAAAGCGGGGATGTCCATGCCTTACAACTACTCCGTCTTCTCAAGGCGCGAATCTATCAGCGCCAAAGCCTTCTATCGGTAGATCGGTCGCGCCTTTCGTGATGATGTCGGCGACCGCCTTGCCCATGCCCGGACTAATCAGAATGCCCTTCTTCCCCGCTCCAGTGGCCAGATACACATTGTCCCACCCGGGCGCAGCGCCGACTATCGGCATCCAGTCGGGCGAAAGCGGCCTGAGACATGCCGTATGCAGAACAAGTTCGGCGTCTTTCATCGCCGGCATCAGGTTCACGGCGGCCCGCATTGATTCGTCATAAGCCTTGGCGGACGGCTCCCTGTCGAAGCCCACACGCTCCTCAGTAGCCCCGATCCATATCTGGCCGTCCTCACGGTGGTTCAGATCCACGTCCGCGCTGTGGAAATCACTTTCGAGCGGCGCGCCCGGCAGTCGCATTCTCAGTATCTCGCCCTTGAAGGGCTCGATTGGGACGGGGACGCCGAGCCACTGTTCCAGATGGCCGGACCACGGGCCGGTAGCGAACACGACAGCGTCGCACGAAATCTCGCCAGAGTCGGTTATCACAGACGTAACTCGGCCTCCATCGGTCCTCACTCCCGTAACGCAACCCGTCTCCACCCTAGCCCCCAGCGCCTCGGCGGACTTGGCAAGCGCAAGCGTATAGTGCTGGCTGCTTAGAATGGCGTTCCCGCGCGTGTCGAGCGCGCCTATTGCGTCGCCGGATATTCGCGGCTCCATTTCCCTCAGTTGCGCCGCGTCGAGCCACTCCGCGCTGAAATCATCGTCAGCCGACTCGAATATATCGTAGGAAGTCTGCATCTCGGCCAATTCGGATTCGTCGAAGGCGACGCGGACAGATGAGATGACCTTGTAGCCAAAATCCACGCCTGATAAATCGGCCAACTCAGGCGCGATCTCAGCGTGCATTCTGTACGACTTGATAGCCAGCGGCCCCAGCGGGCCTGGTATTCCGGCTCCTTCCAGCGGGTTCAGGCCGCCAGCGGAGTATCCGGAAGCGTTCGCCGCGATTCCATCCCGCTCGACTATGATGGATTTCACGCCCGCCTTCGCCAGATAATAGCTGACAGCGCAGCCGGCGGCTCCTCCGCCCACGATTACGACATCTCCGCTCTCACTCATATAAAGTTCCTTCGACTCTCAAGTAATGATCTCCATGCGCCCCGGGCAACAGGCATTGACAGGCGACTAAAATGTGAGCGCAAGCTGACATGCCCGCGCTTCACATAAATTCGCTCCATCCCCATCTTTTGCAAGACGGGGATGGGGTATTTAATTAGTCGTTGTCGTCAGACGGGAATTCAGCCATCTCTTCCAGTATGACAGGCTCGGGATCAATCGCTTCGTTCATGAAATCGCCGCCCAGTCCAAAATCATCGGTGGGTCCAAGAAGCACTTCCGGACGAGAAGTTCCCGTCGTCATCATGCCCATGCCCCTTGTGGAAGAGTTGGCCTCCTCGAGGCTGAGGCCGCTTACGCCATCCTCCGACAGGTTGAGCCTTGCGGGAATCAGTCGCCCGATGATGACGTTCTCCTTAAGTCCGCGCAGATAATCAACCTTGCCATTCACCGCGGACTCTGTAAGGACGCGGGTCGTCTCCTGGAAGGACGCGGCGGACAGGAAACTGTCCGTATTCAGCGACGCCCTCGTTATACCCAGCAGCACAGGAGTGGCGGTTGCGGGTTCTCCGCCTTCAGCCAGCGCCTCCGCGTTGCGCTGCTCATAGACGCGGCGGTCAACCCTATCGTCCGGAAGCAGATCGGTGTCGCCCGGATCGTCTATCTCCACATTGCGAAGCATCTGAGAGATTATCAACTCGATGTGCTTGTTGTGGATGGGAACCCCTTGGGAGCGATAGACCTTCTGCACTTCGTCAATCAGATAGCGCTGCACCGCGTCTCGCCCCTGTATGCGAAGAATCTCTTTGGGATTCTTCGAGCCCTCGGTAAGCGCCGCGCCCGCAGTTACATAGTCACCCGTCCTGACCGTTATGTGAGAAGCCGCCGGTATGTTCTTATACTCGCGCCGCTCCTCGTCAGTCCATGTAATAGTAATTATGTCGTCATCTATCGCCACTCTGCCGGAAACGCGCGCCATCATGTCCGCGGTCGCCAGCGCGACGGATTCGCCCTCATCGTCGGACTCGAAATCCTCGTCCGGTTCGGCCAGCATTTCGCCAATGCTAACCAGCGAGCCATCCTCCACACTGAGCGTGAAACCTTCCGGCAGTTGATACTCGTCCACGTATTCCTCCACGCTAGAAACGCGAATACTGCGGTACTCCGTCTCTTCGACCACCTCCACTATCCCGTCAATTTCGGACAGAACCGCCTCTCCTTTGGGCGCGCGCGCTTCGAACAGTTCCACCACGCGAGGCATACCGCTCGTAATGTCATCGCCTGCCACGCCGCCGGTGTGGAATGTACGCATCGTAAGCTGCGTGCCCGGTTCTCCAATGCTCTGCGCCGCGATAATCCCCACCGCTTCGCCTATCATGGATGGCCGCATATTGGCGAGCGACAGGCCATAGCACATCTGGCAGATGCCGCGTTCCGATTCGCACGTCATAGGCGAGCGCGCCATTATGGACCTTACGCCCGCGTTCTGCAATATCTCGATTGCGGATTCGTCCAGCGCTTCATTGCGGTCCATGAGTATCTCGCCCGTATTGGGGTCGGCAACGGGAAGAGCCAGATAGCGCGTCCTTATCTGGTCAGTGTAAGGCGCGGCTCCCTCTTCAATGTCGTCTTCATGTATCCACACTCCATTCGGCGTATCGCAGTCGTCGAGCAGTATGATGATCTCCTGCGACACGTCAATCAGGCGGCGGGTGAGATACCCCGAATGCGCCGTATTCAAAGCGGTGTCCGTCAAGCCCTTGCGCGCGCCGTGCGTCGAGATGAAATACTCCAGAACGCTTAGCCCCTCGCGGAAGTTGGACTTGATTGGCCGGTCAATGATGCGCCCCTTCGGGTCGGACATAAGTCCGCGCATACCCGCCATCTGCTTGATCTGCGCTATATTGCCCTTCGCGCCCGAGTTCGCCATCAGGTAGATGCCGCCGTAGTTGGGAAGTTTCTCTTCTATTACCTCAGTCAATTTCTGGTTGGCTTCCGTCCAGATATTTACCGCAGACTCGTACCTTCCCTGTTCGGTAACGAACCCGTCCATGTACATGTCATCTAGCTGATCCAGCTTATTTTCGGCGTCTTCGATGATGCTCGCCTTCTCGTTCGGCACCTCCACATCGCTAATAGCGATGGTGATGCCGGCCTGCGTAGCGTGATGGAATCCAAGCCCCTTGATCTGGTCCAGAATCTCGGCGGTGTCATGGTTCCCCAGGATAGAGTAGACCTCCGCCACTATATCCTTGAGAACGCCTTTCTCTACGTCTTCATTTCTGAATTCCAATTCATCAGGCAGCGCGCTATTGAGGATGATGCGCCCCGCCGTAGTTTCCATCCGCTCGCCCTTGATGGTGGCGGTTATGGGCGCGCGCAGATCAATAGACCCAAGTTCGTGGGCGAGCAGAACGTCCTCTTCATTTCTGAATTCGCGGCCCGCTCCCCGCGCGCCCTGGTCTATCATCGTCATATAGTATGTGCCAAGCACGATGTCCAGAGTAGGCGCGACGATAGGCTCGCCGGAGCTTGGCGACAGCATATTATACGTGCTGAGCATCATCTGCTTGGCTTCCAAAACAGCTTCGCTCGACAGCGGCACGTGCACCGCCATCTGGTCGCCGTCGAAGTCTGCGTTGAACGCGGTGCACACGAGCGGGTGAAGCTGAATCGCGCTGCCGTCTATGAGCACAGGCTCGAACGCCTGAATTCCGAGTCTGTGAAGCGTGGGGGCGCGATTGAGAAGCACCAGCCGGTCCTTCACCACATCTTCCAGAATATCCCAAACCGCGGGCTGTATGCGTTCTGCCATCCTCTTCGCGCTCTTGATATTGTGCGCGTATCCCTTCATGACCAGACGGTTCATCACGAACGGCTTGAACAGTTCGAGCGCCATGCGCCTGGGCAGTCCGCACTGGTGAAGTTTCAACTCGGGCCCGGCTATGATGACCGAACGGCCAGAGTAGTCCACCCGCTTGCCCAGCAGATTCTGCCTGAACCTGCCCTGCTTGCCTCTCAACAGGTCCGACAGCGACTTGAGGCGGTGATTATGGCTGCCCGCGACCGCTCTGCCGCGCCTCCCGTTATCCACGAGCGCGTCCACAGATTCCTGGAGCATCCGCTTTTCGTTTCGCACGATTATCTCAGGGGCGGACAGGTCAATCAGCCTCTTGAGACGATTATTCCTGTTGATTACCCTGCGATACAGGTCGTTCAGGTCGCTGGTGGCGAACCTGCCGCCGTCCAGCTGAACCATCGGTCTCAGTTCTGGCGGCAGAACGGGCAGAGTCGTCAGCACCATCCATTCAGGCTTGTTGCCGCTGTTGCGGAACGCCTCGACCACGCTCATGCGCTTGATGGCCCTCTTGCGACGCTGTCCGGAAGTGGACTGCATCTCCTCGCGCAGCTTATCGCGCAACTCTTCGATGTCCAGCTTGCCCAGCACCTGCAAGACAGCCTCCGCCCCCATGCCCGCTTCGAATATCCCGGCGAACTGGTCGCGCAGTTCTCGGAAGCGGCTCTCCGTCAGAAGTCCGCCTACGTTCAGGCTCTCCAGATCGTCTATCTGAGAGGCGAGTTCATCCTCCAGCGCGTCTCTCTTCTCGTCTATTTCAAGAGTCGTTCTGTGAATTTCAGCTTCCAGTATCCTTCTGGGGTCGTCCGGGTCTCCGTCTTCGTCATCGGATTCGACAGGCTCGCCCAGTTCAGCGAGTTGAGCCTGCAACTCTTCCAGCTTCGCTTCGCCTTCCGTCTCGATTCGCTCGACGCCGTCGTCGAGTTCCTTCTGAAGCTCTTCTATTCGCATAGTCTGAAGTTCAGCGTCCACGTTCGTTATAAGGTACTGCGCGAAGTAAAGCACTCTGTCCAGATTTCTGGGGGAGAGATCCAGCATCAAGCCAAGCCTGCTCGGAGTCCCCTTAGAAAACCATATATGCGCCACGGGCGCGGCAAGTGTTATATGCCCCATTCGCTCGCGTCTTACTTTGGCGCGCGCCACCTCGACGCCGCACCGGTCGCAAACGACTCCCTTGTAGCGAATCTTCTTGTACTTGCCGCAGTAGCACTCCCAATCCTTGGTGGGACCAAAGATGCGCTCGCAGAACAGACCGTCCTTCTCAGGACGAAGGGTGCGATAGTTTATGGTCTCAGGCTTGGCCACCTCTCCATACGACCAAATCTTGACTTGGTCGGGAGATGCCAAGGATATTCGGATTGCATTGAAATCATTGCCACCCAGGGCCATATTCACGCTCCATTCAACTTAGGGTTCGCTATATCCGGACTTTCGAGATTAATCGTCTCCGGCAAATTCCGGGTTCGGCGCGTCAGCTCGCTCCTCTTCCGTCAGTTCAGTTCCCTCCTGTCGCGCCTCGCTCTCAACAATCGTATCGCCCGTTACCGCGAACGGATTCTGAGTTTCCACTTCCATGCTCTGAACAAAGTTCGCCATCGAGACCACGTCCGCGTCATCATCGAAGTCGCCCAGCGACATCGTTTCAGGCTCTTCGTACATCAGCTCCACCGCAAGACCGAGGCTCTGCAGCTCCTTCATGAGAACATGGAACGATTCGGGAATGCCCGGCTGGATGACATCCTCCCCTTTCACAATCGCCTCATAAGTCTTGACCCTTCCAACCGTGTCGTCAGACTTTACCGTGAGCATCTCCTGCAGATTATAGGCGGCTGAGTACGCCTCTAGCGCCCATACCTCCATCTCGCCGAATCGCTGCCCGCCAAACTGCGCCTTGCCGCCCAGCGGCTGCTGAGTAATCAGCGAATAGGGGCCTGTCGAACGGGCGTGTATCTTATCTTCAACCAGGTGAATCAGCTTCATCATATATATCTGGCCGACCGTGATCGGTTGGTCGAAAGGCTCGCCGGTTCGTCCATCGTAGAGGACCGACTTGCCTATGAAGGGCGCGGCAACGCGCTCGTCGCGATTCAGGCGCAGCGCCTCTTCCCGGACATCCTCAAAGCTCATGTCGGACGTATCCATCCCCATGCGGTCTTTCAGCCAAATTCGGACGCTGGCTTCGCAGGCGGCTCCGACATCGGCGTCTTCCCCAAACAGGTCGTCATAGTCGTAGCCGCGCTCCGAGAGCCAGTCGCTCACCACGTCGTAATCTATGCGCCTGTCGCCTTCGCGCTCGATAGCGCGCGGGTCGGCGGCGCCGGACTGCTGCACTATCCACGCCTGCCCCAGCGAATCCTCGATGGCCTTGTCGGGCGCCCCGTCGAAAACGGGAGTCTCCGCTCTGAACCCAAGAATGCCGGCGGCCCAGCCCAGATGCGTCTCCAGCACCTGCCCCAGGTTCATGCGAGACGGCACTCCAAGCGGCGTCAGGATTATGTCAACAGGCGTGCCGTCCGGCAGGAACGGCATATCCTCTTCGGGCATGATTCGGGCGATGACGCCCTTATTGCCGTGGCGCCCCGCCATCTTGTCGCCCTCGGTAATCTTGCGGGTTTGAGCGACCCACAGCCGAACCAGCTTGTTCACGCCGGGCGAAAGCTCGTCATTATTGTCGCGGCTCAGCACCCTCACTTCGATGATCTTGCCGCCCTGACCGTGCGGAACGCGGAGCGAGGTATCTTTGACGTCACGCGCCTTCTCGCCGAATATGGCGCGAAGCAGCTTTTCCTCCGCGCTCAACTCCGTCTCGCCCTTGGGCGTAATCTTGCCCACCAATATATCGCCCGGACCTATCTCCGCCCCCACGCGAATAATCCCCTCCTCATCCAGGTCGCGCAGGCTCTCCTCGCCCACGTTGGGAATGTCGCGCGTAATCTCTTCCGCCCCCAGCTTAGTGTCCCTCGCCTCCACCTCATGCTTTTCGATATGTATAGAGGTAAACCTATCCTCTTTCACCAGCCTCTTGCTGAGAATGATCGCGTCCTCGAAGTTATAGCCTTCCCAGCTCATGAACGCGACCAGAAGATTCTGGCCCAGCGCCAGTTCGCCTTGACCGGTGGACAGGCTGTCGGCGAGCACGTCGCCAACCTTCACCACGTCCCCTCTGTTGACGATTGGTCTCTGGTTGACGCATGTGCCTTGATTGGAACGCACAAAGTTCATCAGCTTGTGGGCATGATTTTCTCCATCCCCATCAGTAACCACGACAATTTCGCCGGAAACTTGCGTTACCACGCCGTCAACGCCCGAAAGCACCACCTGGCCGCTATCCCTGGCCACGCGACTTTCCATTCCCGTCCCCACCAAGGGCGGGTCTGGGCGAAGCAGCGGCACAGCCTGCCTCTGCATATTCGAACCCATGAGAGCCCGGTTGGCGTCATCGTGTTCCAGGAATGGTATGAGCGCGGTGGATACGCTGACTAGCTGTATCGGCGCGACATCCATATACTCGATGTTATCTTGAGATTCCATGAGTCCGACATGCTCGCCCATGCGAGTTTCGACCCTGTCATCTACGAACTGCCCCAAATCGTCCAACTCGGCGTTCGCCTGAGCTATGTGAACAGTCTCTTCCGCGTCAGCGGACAGATACACAACGTCGTCAGGATCATTGGACACATAAGGCCTCACCTTGACCATCCGCTCCGGCAAAGACGCTATCTGTGTCAGCCTGCCGTTTCTTCTGGTAGGAATTCCGTCCGCCTTCAGAACCACGTGGCCGTCCTGTCCAACCACATCCTCTGCAAGCGTGCGTCCCTCCAGACCGGGGTCTGTGTTGAGTATCTCGGCATTCACCTTCCTGTACGGAGTCTCGATGAATCCGTACTCATTGGTGCGGGCGTATGTCGCAAGCGAACCGAGCAGCCCGATATTGGGACCTTCAGGCGTCTCGATTGGGCAGATGCGACCATAGTGGGAGTGATGAACGTCTCGAACGTCGAATCCCGCCCTTTCCCTTGAAAGGCCGCCGGGGCCCAGCGCGGACAACCTGCGCTTGTGAGTAAGTTCCGCCAGCGGGTTGGTCTGATCCATGAACTGAGACAACTGAGAGCCGCCAAAGAACTCGCGCACCGACGCGACGACCGGCCTGATATTTATGAGCGCCGCGGGCGTCGTGGTCGCGGGGTCTATCTGCGTAGTCATGCGCTCTCTGATAACGCGCTCCATTCTTATCAGGCCGACTCTCACCTGGTTCTGAATCAACTCTCCCACCGCGCGAACGCGCCTGTTGCCCAGGTGGTCAATGTCGTCCGGCTCCCTGACCCCGTTATTGATCTGCACCATGCGCCTGATCAGTTCGACGATGTCTTCCCGCGCCAGAGTGTGGTCTCCAAAATTTTCTTCATCCTCAGGATGAAGTTTGCGATTGAGCTTATAGCGCCCTACCCTGCCCAAATCGTACCGCCTCGGGTTGAAGAACAAATTCTCCAGCAAATCTTCCGCGTTATCGGCGCTGGGCGGCTCCCCTGGCCTCAGCCTGCGGTAGAACTCGAGCAGCGCGTCGTTCTTATCCGAAACGCCAGAATCCTTCTCGATAGTAGTGCCTATATAGCTATGCTCAGGATCCGTGTCCACGTCCTCGAAGAGCGCCAGAATGTCTTCATTCGTCTCATATCCAAGACAGCGAAGCAGCGTGCTGACCGGCGTCTTCCTCTTGCGGTCCACCTTGACCGAAAGAACGTCCCGGTTGGAGGTCTCGAACTCCATCCACGCTCCCCTGTATGGGATCAGCTTCGCGCCCGCAAGCGGCCTGCCCGTATTCGCGTCCATATCGGTCGTAAAGTAAACGCCCGGAGAGCGCACAAGCTGGCTCACCACCACGCGCTCCGCGCCATTGCTGATGAACGTCCCCGTGGATGTCATCATTGGCACATCGCCGATGAAGAGTATCTGCTCCTTGATCTCTCCCTGTCCAGGCCCGCCCGACTTTATCTTTAGCTGCACGGTTACATACAGCGAAGCCGAATAGGATATTTCTCTCTCGCGGCACTCCTCCTCCGTGTACTTGGGAGGGTCGAAATAGTGTTCGCCGAAAGTCAATTCGAACCGTCCGCCAGGCAGATCCTCGATGGGCGAAATCTCCCTGAACAGTTCGCTGAGACCCTCATTTTTGAAGTGCTCGAATGAATCTATCTGCACTTGAATAAGACTGGGAACGTCAATTATGGTCGGTATCTTCGAATAGGATCGTTTTGACGAGCTGCCATTCTGACCGTTTCTCACATGCAAAGCGGTTGAGGTCATACGCTCTCACACTCCATTGCTAAAAAGTGAAGACTAACGTAGTTAGCCCCTAAGCCGTTAATGATGAAGCTATGCCCTGTGGGTAGAGGGGAATTTTTGACAAGCGCGCGGCGCTTCGTCGAGGAAGGTTGATGTATAGAAAAGTGACGGGTAGCTGAAAGGGCATAATGCGACTGGGTAGTATGCTATCACACCAGATTATAGGTGTCAAGCGAATCTGGCCGCAGAAATCGCGTATTTCTGCGGCTATCGGGTGAAATGGGCTGGCGCGACTGCTTCGCTAAACCCCAGACGCCACTTCAGTCAAATTATCCAAATGCCCTTCGATATAGCAACTCCCGAAATAGTACACCTCGTACTCGATGTCGTCTCTAGTGTCCGTGTACTCGCGCCTGGGCGAAATATCGTTTTCGGTCAGATATGATCGAACCTTGTCCTTGGCCGCCTGTTCATCAGGATCGAACAGCAGCAGAACGCGCTCTTGGCAACTATCTGTTGTAATCCGCTCTAACTTCACGAATATTCACCTCCGAAGACTGCTGAACCCCATTATAGCAGGGTTTGAAGGAAAGGGGGAAAGTGTGTATGCGTCCAATGCCTTTCGATTATCCGAGAATCGTTCGTTCTGGGCTTGTCGAAGGGTGAGTGGAACGCTACGGCTCCACTACTTTGAAAAGTCCCCGGTAGCCGGCGTTCATAGGTTCATGAAGATTTGAATGACTATGCGTGTCATAGGTTAGAGCCAGAACGTAATCTTTGACAGCAACCAACGCCATGCTTACAATGCCACCATACGATAACAACCGTGAGAAACGGAAAGTGGAGGATACGAATGGCTGATCAAGTGAACGTGGACGTTTGGTACGACTACGCCTGACCGTGGGTTTACAATGCAGCCGTGTGGCTGGATCAGGTGAAGAAAGAGTACGGCGACAACCTGCAAATCAACTGGCGACATTTCTCTCTCCAGCAAATAAACAGCAGAGCCGGGGACGACTGGAAAGTCTGGAACGACATGGAACTTCGCGAAGCCGCCGCGCTGCTCGCGTCGGTGGCGGGCGAAGCCGCCAAGCGACAGGGCAACCAGGAAGCGTTCGACCGCTTCCACCTCGGGCTGCTTACGGCGCGACACGCCGGCGAAAGAACGCCCCTGAACCAGGATGAGCCTCTCATCCAGATAGCGGAGGAGGCGGGACTAGACGTCGAGCGGTTCAAGAATGACTTGAACGACCCCGCTCTTGTCCAAGCGGTCGCCGCCGATCATGAAGAGGCAGGCGAACGAGGCATATTCGGCACGCCGACATTCCTGTTCGAGAACGGACACGCCGCATACATGAAGACGTTCATCCCGCCTGAAGGCGAGGCAGTCGAAGTGTTCGACAGCTTCGTGTCTCTGTTCGGCGGGCGCACATACGTAGGCGAGGTTAAGGCGCCCCAGCCTCCGTGGCCAAAGGGGGCTCTTGACTAGACGTCAATAGCGTCAAAATGATACGCCCGCTCCGAAGTTCGGAGCGGGCGTACTTTCAGGACTCAGATAACCGCTATCACATCGTCAGAACAAGCTTCCCAAAGAAATTGCGGCCTTCCATCGCCTCGTGCGCTTTCGCCGCGTCCTCCAGTGAAAACGTCTGGTGGATAATGCCCTTTATCAGTCCGCGGCCCGCCATCTCCACTATCTGGCGCATATCCTCTTTTCGCCCCATGAACACGCCAAACACGGTCTGGTAGCGAATGAACATCGCTCCCATCTGGAGTTCGGCCCTGTATCCGGTCGTAACGCCGCATATCCCGTAGCGGCCGCCAACAGCCAGAGAGCGCGTAGCGGCCGGCCAAAAGTCGGCGCCCACATGATCCAGCACGACATCTACGCCCTTACCGTCGGTTATCTCCTTGACGCGACCCGCAATATCCTCTGTCGAATAGTTGATGACATGGTCAGCGCCAATCTCCCTGGCGCGCTCCGCTTTCTCATCAGAACTCGTCGTCGTAATCACTGTCGCTCCAATGACGCCCTTAGCAACCTGTATCCCCGCGGTTCCCACACCGGCGGAAGCCGACAACACAAGCGCGGTCTCCCATGGTTTGAGCGCCCCCTTGCGCGCCAGAATCGTCCAGCTTGGCAAATAGACGGTCGGCAGAGAAGCCGCCTCCTCGAACGAGAGCGAATCCGGTATCGCCACCGCGCTCGTCGAGGGCGCGCTCACGAACTCCGCGTAACTTCCGCTTCTGGATGAACCGAGCATCCCCGAATCCTGGCAAAATTCATCTTCGCCGGAAGAGCAGAACCTGCACTGATTGCAGGTCACGCGCGGGTTGACGACCACTCGCTCCCCTACCCTCCGGCCGCTCACCTCAGAGCCCATCTCCACAATCTCGCCAGCCGCGTCTCCCCCCAGGATATGCGGGCCGTCGAAACGACGGCGCGTTCCTCGAACTCCAGCGCGCGTATATATGTCCAAACGATTCAGAGCAGAGGCGCGAACGCGCACTTTGACGTCATTTGGCCCCACCTCAGGTTCGGGCAGATTGCCATATCGCAGCGCCTCGGCTCCTCCATGCTCGGTTATATAGACAGCTTTCATCTCTACTCCTATACTAACGCCCAGAGCGAATTCGCTAGTCCGCGTGGACTTCTTCCCCTCGCAGCGTAGCGATAACAATAGCCTGCATCATATCAACAGCGCCCACCACGCGAGCCTGTCCCTGTTCGACAGATCTAAGCCTGGCTTCTAAGCCATCTATCCTTGTTTCCAGTTTAGTTTCAACCGTGCCTATCCTCGCTTCCAGTCTCGTTTCGACTTCATCTATCTTAGCTTCCAGTCTCGCTTCAACCTCATCTATCTTAGCTTCCAATCTCGTTTCAACCTCGTCTATCCTGGCTTCCAATCTCGTTTCAACTTTGCCTATCCTAGCTTCCAGCCTCGTTTCGACTCCATCTATCTTATCGCTCATGCGCTTCTCCGAAAGAGCTATCTGCTCAATCAGAGTATTGAAGTTTTCACGTGCATCCTTCCTCAGTTCAGAAATCTGAACATTCAGAAAAGTGAAGAGAACCCCAACAATGGTAGCGCCCCCAACTCCTACGCCAATGATGGCCCAAAATTCCGCAGACACTTTGACAACCGTCTCCTTTCACATGAAAGATAACATCTATACCCGCGCAAGCCAATGATAAAAATACAGGGAACTCTTAGCGCGTATTGATATTCAAACCTTCATAAACCATCGCGCGCTTAACGAATGCCAAATCCCGCAATCAGGTAGCGTCTGTCTGCTGATGCTGCCCGACGTATCCAACCACAACGGTCTTTTCGTCCTTGTCCCAGTCAAACGCTATCCGAATAGTGTGGCGCGCGTCCTTGCTGCTTCCGGTTCCAACATGTTCGAGCAGCCAATGCGTCTTGCCGTTCGCTTTCGTCGTGTACCAGTCTCTGTACTTGTTCTTCGTCGTCTCATGCTGTCCGCTCATATACCGCCAGCCGCAAACTTCCTTGATAGACTGATCGAAGTTAGTGACACTGGACACCCCCGCCCTAGCGTCGTGGTAGGTGGTAGCCAGCCATTGGAGCGCATCCCATACATCCTTCGGATTCTCAAACGGATTATCCTTGACATCCGACTTCGAGTTCAGCTTAACCAAAAGCTGGTCGGGGAACAATTTCTCTGCATATCTCACCGCGTCATCAACGTCCTCCACTTGCGTAGGCGCATTTTCAACAGTCAAACGCGGCTTTCTGGATTCTTCCTCGTATGAAAGACGCCATGACTCCACCTTTTCCTCAGTATCCCTCAACCTGGACTGCAAACGCTGTTTATTCTTCTCCAGGTCTGCTTTATCCGCTCGCAGAAACTGGACGTCGTTCGCTAACGTCCTCTTTTCCGAGCGCAGTGTTTTGTTCTCATCCTCCAATTCGCTGTTTTCGGCCTGGAGCGATTCAAGTCGCTGATTCAGTTCGACCATCTGCGACTTAAGAGAATCGTTTTCGCGCGCAAGTCGGTCCAAGTCGTAGTTCGGGAAAACCTCGCGCTCGCTCGCCATTGAACTAGGAGCGTCGCTGTCCCCACCCGCGCCTGGCGATTCTGATGACCCAGCGGTGGAGTCTTCAAGGCGTCCCTCCACGCGAGCGGGCTTGCCCGGAGGGTCATCATCCAGAGTAGGCTCGCCCGACATAACACTCTGCGCGCGGTCCAGCATCCGCTCGCTCCTGCCCTCCAGTTCATCGTTCCTGCGCCTTCGCGCCTTCTCTTCTGAACTCGTGGCAGAAATCGGACTCTCCCGCAACGATTCACGGAAGTCCCGAAACTCTTCCAGCGCCGACCGCAAATCCTCGCAAATCCTCAGCGCTCTGGAAACATCCTCCCCTGTTGAGAGGCTATCCGCAGACCAGGAGGAGATATCGCGCTCCATATACGCCAGTTCTTCACGGAAGTCCGACCTAATGTCCCCGATGAACGAGTTCAATGTGGCTGCGCGGCCGCGCTCTTCCACCTTCTCGCCCACAATCTCCGCTATTCTATCAGCAAGTTCAGGTATCTCTCTTTCCCATTCAGCCGCCGACACAGGATGATTCTCGAGATCAACCAGGCACACAGACAAAACTCTCAAGATGGCTGGAATATGCTCGATCTCCTCCTCAACCACGTTTTGTTCGCTCGACTCTCCCGCCAAATCATCAACGCCCGGAAGCCTGCCCGACACATAGCACATCATCAACTCTATTTCATCTTTGTCTTCATCCGCATAAAGCTCCATGAACCTGTCACGTTCGCGTTCCCATGATTCACTCGGCCAGATTCCTCTCAGCTTATTCCCGTCTAAGTCGGGATATTCCGCGCAAACTCCGATATACGGCCCGATATCGTTCAAGCGCTCCACTACCAAGTCGCGCAGATCCTGGCGCGACTCAGACTCGGCCCATATCCAAAGCGCGGCCCCCGCCAAGCCGTCTGAAGAACGTATCGCTACTCTTAATGGATAGGCCAGTCGTTGTGGATTGCTTCGCAAGGCGACCGAAGCGTTGCGAAATCCGGGAACCGGCAAGTTCAACTTGTCAATCTCTGCCTGGAATACGCGCTTGGCCTCGGGCGACGCCCTCCCAAAGTGGCTCAAAACTCTATTTGCCACGCTCTCCACACATTCATCGCTCGCCGCCACAAAGAGCGCGCGCGTCGTCCCCAATTCCCTCACTGTATCCGCAAGACTGGCGCTCATATCACTCATAACCTTATCCTCCAAATAGAATGAGGAAGTCGCCTCCCTCTCAATACTATATCCTACTTATTCCAATAACGGACGTGTATCGCGACACCACTCACTTCGGAAAGCTTCAGAGCTAGTAGATCCAGAACTCGGCTGCGTCCGCCTTCATCCAACACGACGCGGATATGTAGGAGAGTCAGCCAAGCGTCAAAATTCTGATTGAATTCTAACCGCGCCAGATAGTCCGCGCCCTTTTGGGACGCTAATATCCAACACCCGCCCAAGGCCTTCAGAGGCTACGACGTCCCCTGCCCGACAGCAAATACACGCCCGTCGGTCTGAGATCGGCTCTAAACAATCCGCCGATATATCTGTATCCGGTGGCGGTTGCTTTCGGTGACGTAGAGTCTGCCTTCCGAATCGAGTTTGGCCGAAACCGGCGACCAGAACAGTTTCTCGATATGCGAAGAAACTTCGTGAGGGTCGCCACGATCGAGAGTGGCTATTTCAGGTTCCAGATCGGCCCTGGCGCGAGCGGCGCCCTCTTCTCTGTTGATGCTCAGGAAGTTGACTGCCCACTTCGACTCGGTTGCCTGTCCACGTATCTGCTGCGCGAAGCCGCCACCCTCATCGAATATCTGGACGCGCTCGTTTCCCCAGTCAGAAACATACATGAATCCGCGCTCGTCAACGGCGACCCCTGACGGACGGCGCAATTGGCCGTCGCCGGATCCGGAAGAGCCGTATGCCGCGATGAAATCCCCGTCCCGCGTGAATCGCTGAACACGGTCGTTTCCCCAATCAGCCACGTACAAATCGCCGCTGGGCGACACAGTCAGACCCCACGGAAGACACATCCGCCCCTCTTCCGAACCCTCCCCGCCAAAAGTGAGCAAGTGCGCCCCGCTGGGCGTAAACTTCTGCACGCGATTGTTGTGAGTGTCTGAAACATAGACCGCGTCGGCGTCGTCAATCGCTATGCCTGACGGTCCGTCCATACAGCCCTCTCCACTTCCCGCCACTCCCCAGCTTGAGAGAAATTTGCCGTCCAGATCGAAGACCGAAACTCGGCTGGCGTATTCATCCGTTATGAACAAGCGCCCCCGGCTATCTTCCGCTATGCACGATATCCACACGAACTCGCCGTCCCCTTCGCCGTATGACCCGAATGTGCCGTAGTATTCGCTTTCTATGTCGCACACGGTCACGCGCACGCCCCTGTCAACGCCGTCAACCGAACGGTTAGCGACGTATATGCGTCCGTTGCTCGCCACAATCGAGTCGGACGGATAGTAGAATCCGCGCCCTTCCATGACCGACATGCCGATTGTCAAGTCATATTCAAGCGTTTCGCGCTGTTTCCGGATTGCGGTAGTTGTCATGGAACGAACCTCATCCTAGTTCTCAGATTGTTAGACGAATTGAGACTCATTCTTTCTTCTGTCCAGATAATACACCATTCCAAGCCTACCAGTCGGTCGGCTTGGAAAATGTTCCGGCTGAGTCAGTTATCAAATGAGGCAATTGACTATTGCTGAAATTGACGCGAGTTATTGATGAACGGGACCAAGACGCTGCGTTCTGCAACAAACTGCTACGCTTATCTGGATGATGGGGGCTTACTACACCGATACGTTTGTTAAACGTATCTCGGACTATCTTCACAGGCGTCTCCAGATCCGAGTCGTTAGATATCACAACAGCTTCATCAAAATCATCGTTGCAACTATCAAGAACCAATAGAGAGGCTAAGTTCACGTCAGTTCCCTTCTCCTCAATCCTGACTACCTGCACAGAGGATTGAGAAACGGAAGATACGTCAACCAAAGGCATCCATGGCTTTCTAACTACGAACCGTCCGAAATGGATGTCGAGCTTGGGCAAGGTTGAAAGCGCGCGGAGGTATGTATTTTGCCTAAGCGCTACCCCAGGATTGTTAGGCGAGGGTTTGACCCGAGCGGTGAAATAGCGTATGCGGTTGATCTTATGCCCTGGGAGAAGGTTTTCGCAAAATGCCTGAAGGTCAAGCCATTTGAACTGTGGGTACCGATGCTTAAGAGAGCCATAGTAGAGATTGAAGCCGTCTATATATACGTTTGTCGTCATGTGGGAAGCTCATAGAAATGCGATAGCCGCCCTGAGGCGGCTTCGCTGCCCTACCACCGAAAGTGGCAGGGGGGATCACTGAGAAATATATACCTAACTCAGTCTGGACGTCAAGATTTTTTTGCGGGTAGAGCGCCGGCTAAACTGATACAGGTTCTGCTGGTGAAGAATCGGCTTGGCAGGCTCTCCTCGCCACGCCATAAATCGGGGGGCCTCTACGCTCTCTGGAATTCGTGGGTGGCCGCCACCAAACGCAGGATGCTTACCGTTTTCTCTTCCAAACGCCGTTCCTCGTCGGCGAGACTCAGCAAGACCTCGCGGGTTTCGTCCGAGACCGATATCGCTCCAAGACGCTCCAGACACATGTCCAGCAACTCATCCGAAGACGGATCCGGGTTCTGCGCCATGATGTCGCTCACCATGGACTTCACGCCCGGCTTGGAGATGTCCCCAAACTGCTCAGAGGCGAAGTTTATCCGCTCTATGAGAGCGCCCGTATCAATCCACTCCACACCCTGATGCCAACCCTCCACGCTCGGCGGATTCGTCAGCATCTGCCCCATGAAATTCATCTGGAAGTACCTGTCCAGAATCTCGCGTCTCGGCCTGTCGAACTCACCAGTAAGCCTTAGCGTACCCACCATGAATTCGGCTGGGCCTTTCACCTTCTCATAGCGAATATCCTCCGCCTTGAAGAAATCTGATTTGAACAGCGTCGCCAGCATGGCGCCAATGTCGTGATCGCTGTCGAAGTACGCCTGCGTGAGCGCGTCTATCGCATTCGGGTCTCTGGGAGGAGTGTAAGGCCAGGACGGCACCGGCGGCTCGTCCGCTACGAAGAAGTGATACATGTGCCGCGCGATGAACCGAGCCGTGGCTTCCCTGTCGCAAATGATGCGAATGATGTCTTCCCCGTCCAGGTTACCCGTATGTCCCAGGAAAGTCTTTTCGCCATCGTCATGGTCATCCAAACGATACTCGAAATGCCAGGATATGCGGCCATAGGGCCAGTCCGAATCGCGCATCGAACGAAGCACCATATACTCGGTATTGCCCAGCGTCCACCCAGTGAAAGCGCGAGCGCACTCCTTGATATCCTCTTCAGAGTAATTGCCAACCCCCATTGAAAATAGTTCCAGCAGTTCACGCCCCCAGTTCTCGTTTATCGCCCCCCTGTGATTCTCCTGATTGTCCAGCCACACGATCATCGCTGGGTCTTTGGCCAACTCCAGCAGCAGATCATCGAACTTGCCCATGCCCTTCCGCCTGAAAGTGCGTATTTGATCCGAGAGAGCCTTGCCGTGGATCACCTTCGGATAGCCTGTGGCGAATATGCCATGCCAGAACAGAGCCATCTTTTCATACAGAGGCGCTTTCGTTGTTATCAGACGATACAGCCAGTAAGCGGGCGCGCCGTGCGGCGTCAACATACCCGATTGCTCATAGTGGAACCGCCGCGCCATATAATTTCCCGACCAACTTGTATCCGACGGATTGATAAGACTGTCCACCGCGGATTCATAGCCCATCTCTCTATATTCCCCAAGCTCGTCGCGGGTGGCTCCAAATCCCGCGCGACGCATCAGGTGAGCCATGAGTTCCACATCTTTTCTCGCTTCAGCATGAACAACCATTCCCTCACCTCGAAATTGCGCTTAGTTCTTTGGGTCGTTTTTCTATCCGAATCTGGCTGAATAGCTCGGCTCATTATATACCATAGCGATATGCCATCACGTTTGACCGCACGAGCCTTTTCAAAATGACGGAAAACGCGATAGCCGGCTCCCGCGCCAGCGCCCCCAGTTTCCACATCTAAGCGCGCCGCGCTCAAACTGACAAACAAAACTCCTTGCGAACTCAGACAAGGTATATGCTATCATCAACACCCTCTTCCAAAATTCAGGATTTCATAATGACCACAGCAGAACACCCCAGGCAGATTTGGGACGCGGCGCTGGGACAGCTTCAAATGCATGTCACCAAGCCCAATTTCGAGACGTGGCTCAAGAACACGGTGGGCCTCGAATACAAAGACGGAGAGTTCGTTGTAGGCGTACCCAACGCTTTCGTCGCTGAGACGCTCGAACAGCGTATGTACCAACTCATATCACGCTCACTGGAAAGCGTAGTCGGTTCCGAGTCCGAGTTCGAAATACGTTTTCAAGTAAGCAATCCGGAAGGCGAACTATCCTCGGAGCGCGCGGATCCCGCCGCGCAAACCAACGACGCGACTCCCAGTATCGCTCCTCAGACGCCCGCGTATGGGTCAACGTCGCTCAATTCCAGGTATGTGTTCCAACGTTTCGTGGTTGGAAAATCCAACGAACTGGCTCACGCGGCGGCGGCCGCCGTCTCATCCAGGCCCGGCGAACTCTACAACCCGCTCGTGATGTATTCCGATGTCGGACTAGGCAAAACCCATCTGATGCACGCGATAGGACACCGAGCGGTAGCGCTGGGCATGTCTCTTATATACTCGACCACAGAAGAGTTCACCAACTCCTATATCAAAGCCATACGCGAGGGGACAACGGACGACTTCAGAGAACGCTACCGAAGCGCGGATCTGCTTCTTCTGGACGACGTGCAGTTCCTTATCGGCAAGGAACAGACACAAGAGGGGTTCTTCCACACTTTCAACGCGCTCCACATGACCAACCGGCAAATAGTCCTGACCTCCGACAGACCAGTATCCGCATTGACCCTGCTCGAAGACCGCATACAGTCGCGGCTCGCCGGCGGACTCGTAGTGGATATCCAGCCTCCGGACATCGAGACCAGAATCGCCATACTGCGCGCCAAGGCGGAGGAACTGCGTCAAAGTGTCCCGGATTCTGTTCTGAACTTTCTCGCCGAGCGCATCCATAAGAACATCCGCGAACTGGAAGGCAGCCTCAACAAAGTTGTCGCGCTTGCCGACCTGACCGGCAAGCCGGTTACCAT
Organism: uncultured Dehalococcoidia bacterium; assembly: GCA_964640295.1. Taxonomy (GTDB): domain Bacteria; phylum Chloroflexota; class Dehalococcoidia; order Lucifugimonadales; family UBA1123; genus VXRN01. The sequence goes on from CAZXFX010000019.1 coordinate 34,355, forward strand.
AGAACTCACCAAACAAGCGGTCGCCGATGTAGTCGAGACTGCCGCCGAACGCCACATCCCCGACGCCGCGATCATCCAAGCGGTCTCCACCCATTTCCATGTGCCCGTCGAGGCAATCAAGGGCCGCAAGCGCGACAAGAAGACTGCCCAAGCTCGACAAGTCGCCATGTATCTCCTCAGGGAGGAATCCCAACTCGGACTCTCTTCCATCGGCAAACTACTCGGCGGAAAAGACCATACCACCGTAAGCCACGGCTACGACCGCATCTCCAACCAGCTAAACGTGGATCCTCAACTCCGCCGCCGCCTGATAAACATCCGCGAAACGCTGGCCGCCTACTAGGGGATGGCGAGGATCGCCGCCGCCATAGCTTACTCCTGGGACTGCATCATGCGCTGGGCGGTTATGCCTATTTCGCCGGGGGCCGGGATGATGGAGACGCCGGCGGCAGCGAGCGCTTTGACTTTTTCGCTGGCGCGTCCCGCGCTTCCGGTGATGATGGCGCCTGCGTGTCCCATGCGTTTGCCGGGAGGCGCGCTCTGTCCGACTATGAGGGCGGCGACGGGCTTGGTGAATTCGTCGCTGCCGATGTATTCGGCGGCTTCCTGTTCGCGCGAGCCGCCTATCTCGCCTATCATAACGACGCCGTCCGTATCGGGGTCGTCCTGGAACATCTTGAGGATGTCCACGAAGGAGGAGCCGTTTACGGGGTCGCCGCCGATTCCAACGCATGTAGACTGCCCGATGCCGAGCGAGGTTAGCTGTCCGACGGCTTCGTAGGTGAGGGTGCCGCTGCGCGAAACGACGCCCATGCGTCCGGGTATGTGTATATGACCGGGCATTATGCCCATCTTGAAGTTTTCGCCGGGCGATATTATGCCGGGACAGTTGGGGCCGATGAGGGTGACGGGCTTGCCTTTGAGGTAGCGGACGACTTTGACGGTATCCATTACGGGTATGCCTTCGGTGATGCAGGCGATGACATCTATGCCGGCGTCGGCGGCCTCGACGATGGCGTCGGCGGCGAAGGGCGGCGGAACGAAGATGAGCGAAGCGTTGGCTCCTGTTTCAGCGACGGCCTGCTCCACCGTGTTGTACACAGGAACATCGCCGTCGAACATCTGGCCTCCGCGTCCAGGCGTCACTCCCGACACGAGGTTGGCTCCATATTCGCGGGAGCGCAGCGCGTGGAAACTGCCCTCACGTCCAGTGATTCCCTGCACCATCAGTTTTGTGTTCCTGCCTACCAGTATGCTCATCTTGGACGCTCCAGTTGAATTTGGAATTGTGAATTATGAATAGTGAGTTTAGGTCTATGAGCCTCGAATAGCTGAGGCGGCGCCGGCCAGGTCGTCAACCAGTGTGACGTCGAGGTCGGCGTTGGCGAGGATTTCTCTGCCTTCGTCTGCGTTGGTACCGAGCATTCTGACGACCATGGGGCGCATCTTGTCGGGGTCTCTTTCGGACGCGAGGACAAAACCGCGCGCGGCGACATCGCAGCGAAGTATGCCGCCGAAGATGTTTACGAGGACTTTTTGGACATTGGGATCGGCAAGGACGATTTGGAGGGACTTGGCGACCTTTTCCTCGTCGGCGCCGCCTCCGATGTCCAGAAAGTTGGCGGGGGACGCGCCGGCGGCGTGGGTGACGTCCATGGTGGCCATGGCCAGTCCTGCGCCGTTGACTATGCAGCCGATGTCGCCGTCGAGCTTGACGTAGTTGATGTCGAACTTGCTCGCTTCAACTTCGAGATGGTCTTCCTGCTCGATGTCGCGCAGTTGCAGGGCGGCGCGCTGCCTGAACAGAGCGTCGTCGTCAATGTTCATCTTGGCGTCCATGGCGAGAGCGCGACCGTCTGTGGTTATGCCGAGCGGGTTGATTTCGACTAGGGAGCAGTCGTTATCTTCGAAGAGCTTGTGGAGGGACGCCATCATGCCGGCGACTGGCCTGTTCAGGGAGTCGGGCACTCCGAGTCCGTAGGCGAGTTTGCGTCCTTGGAACGGCTGAAGTCCGAGCGCGGGGTCCACGGCGACTCTGATTATCTTTTCGGGTTCGGTTTCGGCGATCTCTTCGATTTCCATTCCGCCGGCGGCGCTGGCTATGGCAACTATGCCTTCAGCCGCGCCGTCAATCGCCATGCCGACATAGAGTTCGGTTTCTACGTCCACGATTTCCTCTACCAGCACGCTGCGAATCGGGGAGCCTTCGGGTCCGGTCTGGAAGGTTACGAGGCTGGTTCCTATGAGGTCCGCCGCGGCGGCCGCGGCCTCTTCTGGCGAATTGACAACCTTGATTCCGCCCGCTTTGCCCCTGCCGCCCGCGTGAACCTGCGCCTTGACGACGGCCCTGCCGCCAAGTTCGGCGGCTATTTCGGATGCCTCGTCCGGCGAGCGCGCCACTCTGCCTTTGGGCACGAGAATGCCGTACTTGGCGAATATGTCCTTGGCTTGATATTCGTGAATCTTCATCAATGTTCTCCGCGGAAAGATAGTCGGCGGACTCGCGTCGGCGCCGACAGCTGAATTGGTCATTGACTCTTGAAGTATATCGAATATGGCTCGTCGGGTGAAACCGTGGGTAGGATATAGATAGTGTATCAGCCAATTGTAGTTCGTATTTGGCGGCGCGATAATCGTCTTATGAACAGACGTGAATCTATTAGGCGAGATCATCGGCTCTACGCTCGCCGAACAAGACAGAGTTTTCGGTTCGATCCGATTCAGGGCAAAGGCAGTCATGGCAGGATTTACATCGGCCCTCGCTTCACAACGATACAGAGAGGAGAGCTGAGCAAAGGTGTATTAGCCGCCATGCTGCGCCAGCTAAACGTTGACAAGAAGGGGTTTGGGCGTGTGATCTATTCATATTTCGAATTGACGTGGACCTTGCATAGTCCCTGGATCTCTTTCATTCGATTTGACACTCGACTTTGTTTGGGATAGACTTTTCGCAAAATTCGATATACCGCCCTGGGGGAGCTTGGATGGCCAGGCTGAGAGGGCAGCGCGAACGCTGTCGACCCCTAAGAACCTGATCTGGATAATGCCAGCGGAGGGATGTGGTCGAGTCCACAGAGACGAATTGCCGTCCACCCCCGCAGGTGGGCGGTTTCTTTTTAGGCGTATGTTGGCTGTGGACATGACTGAATATGGAAGCGCTCCGCGTGAAATGGCGAGGCGCCGATCCGCTGATGGCGTCTGCGCTATTCGCGTGGACGCGCTCTCCAAGGCATTCGAGCGTGACGGCTCGCCGCTTCGCGCGCTGAAAGACGTCCACTTCTATGCGCGAGACGGTGAGTTCGTCAGCGTTATCGGGCCATCCGGCTGCGGCAAGAGCACTCTGCTGAACATCATCGCAGGCCTCGACGAGCCCACGTCGGGGAGTTTGTATCTGTACGGCGGGGACGACAAGGAGCGGCTTGGCTCGGTCGGCTACATGCAGCAGAAGGATCTGCTTCTGCCCTGGCGAAACGTCCTCGACAACGCCATACTCGGACTCGAATTGCGGGGCGTTCCCAAGCGCGAGGCCATCGAACGGGCGAGGCGGCATCTCGCCCGTTTCGGGCTGGACGGATTCGAGAAGTCCTATCCGCACAGCCTCTCGGGCGGAATGCGCCAGAGGGCGGCGTTCCTCCGCACTGTTCTGGCGGACCAGGACGTATTCCTCTTGGACGAGCCGTTTGGCGCGCTCGACGCGCTCAACAGAACGCGCATTCATCAGTGGCTTACCGGACTGTGGGAGTCCATGCGAAAGACCATCGTGATGGTGACTCACGACGTGGACGAAGCCATCTTCCTGTCGGATCGCGTCTATGTGATGACGGCGCGGCCAGGCACGATGAAGCTTGCGAGCGACGTTGACATTCCGAGGCCGAGAAGCGTGGAGGTCATTGCAAGCGCGAAGTTCATGCGAATCAAGTCCGTTTTGCTGAAGGCGATAAGGGAAGAGGACGATTTGGAGTTGACGCCATGAGCGCGGAAATACACATTGCGCCGGTGTCCGCGGACAGCGAATCGTGGACGAACGGCTTGGAGAACGCGGCGAGACGCTGGCTTCCGGCGCTGCTCATCGCGCTTGGGATACTCGCGCTCTGGGAGGCGTATGTGCGCCTCTTCGACGTGCAGACGTGGCTGCTCCCTGCGCCGTCCGCGATAGCCGTCGCGCTGTTTCAGGACGCGGGACTGCTCTGGAGGCACACCCGCGTAACGCTGTCCGAAATCATCATCGGGTTTGGGCTGGCGCTCGTTTCCGGTGTCGCGCTCGCCACCGCTATCGGGATGTCGCGCACTCTTGAGCGCGCGCTCTACCCGTTCATCATCGCGTCGCAGACCATACCCATCATAGTCATAGCCCCCATGCTCTTGATATGGGTCGGCTACGGACTGGCTCCAAAAGTCATCGTTGTCGCTCTCATCAGCTTCTTCCCGATAGTGGTCAACATGGTTGACGGCCTCAAGTCGGTTGACCGCGACATGGTGAATCTGATGAGAACGCTAGGAGCGACACGGGGACAGATATTCATCAAGGTTCAGGCGCCTACGTCGCTGCCATATCTGTTTAGCGGAATGAGAGTGGCCATCGCGGTCAGCGTGATCGGAGCGGTGATAGGGGAGTGGGTTGGTTCGAGCGAAGGACTGGGTTACCTGATGCTGCGCTCGAAACCGCAGTTCCTGACTGAGCGCGTGTTCGCTTCGATAGCGATTCTATCGGCGCTGGGCGTATGTCTGTTCGCGGCCGTGGGCATAGTAGAGCGCATAGCCATACCGTGGCGACGTTCCGCGTCGAAAGAGTTGGAGTCCGCAGACTGAGAAGCGCCGCAAATCGAGGAGGATTATAATCGTGAAGAATCTACTGACTATTCATGTCGCTATCCTGGTTATGGCTCTTGGTTTGCTGCTGTCGCTATCGTGCGACAGCGAACCGGAAACCGCGTCGGTCAAACTGGCGCTGGACTGGTATCCCAACGCCAATCATCTCGGGCTGTATATCGCGCAACAGAAGGGGTATTTCGAGGACGAGAACCTGGATGTGACGATGTACACTCCATCGGACCCTTCGACTGTGCTTCAGACAGTCGCAACCGGCGCTGATAACTTTGGTATGAGCTATCAGCCCGACATTCTTCTGGCTCGCAATGAAGGAGTGCCGGTCGTCTCCATACTTGGCGTGGTTCAGCATCCGCTCAACTCTGTTATGACGCTGAAATCTTCCGGCATTACGCGCCCCGGGCAACTGGCTGGCAAGAAGGTGGGCTATCCGGGCATTCCGACCAACGAGCCGCTTCTGGAAACGATGCTGAAGGCGGACGGCCTAAACGGCTTGGAAGACATAGAACTCGTCAACATTGGATGGAACATATCCGAGTCGCTGATAGGCGAAAAGGTTGACGGGGTGGTGGGGGCTTACTGGACTCACGAGAGCATACACATGAACAACATTGGCCATCCGGTGAACGTTATGCGGATGGAAGAGTGGGGCGTGCCGGATTACTACGAGCTGGCGCTGGTAACCAGCGAGGAGTATCTGCAAGAGAACGAGGACGTGGTCGAGAGGTTCGTTCGAGCCATGAAACGCGGATACGAGGAAGCTATCGAGGACCCGCAGGCGGGCGTGGACGTTTTGGTTTCGCAAAATCCGGACGAGATAGACGAAGCGATTGACAGGCCGGGCGCGGACCTGCTCGTCGAAATGTGGCAACTGCCGTCGGGAGGCGGGTTCGGAACGCAGGAGCCTGAGCGATGGAATAGTTTTGTGCAGTGGATGAAAGATAACGGAATGATAGAACAGTCGCTGGACGCGGCGGCGGCATATCGCGCTGATATAGGAAACTGAACTCGAAAGGGAAACGAATGTCGCTTACGCAGCAACTGAAAGATAATCATGCGGACCTCTGGCGTCGGATGACGCATCATCCGTTCGTCGTCGAGATGGGAGAGGGGACGCTGTCGCATGAAAGGGCGCGCCGCTACTTTCTGCAAGATTACGTGTTTGTCAACGACCTTGTGGCGATGATAGCGCACGGCACGGCTAAAGCCCCAAGCATAGAGGCGGCAAGCCATCTGTACTCGTTCCTGTCTGTCATACTGTCTCCCGAGAACGCGGATGAGAACGATTTCTTCATGCGCGCCTTTGATATACTGGGAGCGACAGAGCGAGACTATTCGTCGGCCACCGCGTCGCCCGTCACTCGCGCCTTTGGCGATTTTCTGGTGAGAACGGGGCTGGAAGGCGGTTTCGAGGAAGTGGTGGCAGTGTGCTATGTGACGGAAGGGACTTACCTGGATTGGGGAACGAGGCTTTTGAACGAAGGCAAAAGTCCGTCGAATCCGATTTACAGGGAGTGGATAGAACTGCACGGTCCGGATTATCTGGGCGACTTCGTGAGATGGTGCGAGGAGTATCTTGATTCGGCGGAGCTTGGCGCGGGAGCGCGGGAGCGAGTGGAGCGGGTGTTTCATGCCGCGCTGCGGTACGAATTTCTGTTCTCGGAGGCCGCTTACAACGGCGATGAATGGCCGGATGAGTGATTTGAAGGAAGATGAGAGACGAATACGCAACCAGAGGAGAGCGGCGCGAGAAGAGGCGTCGGAACAGGCGCAAGATGGGCGTCAGCGGCGCGAGCGCGCGGACTCTTCAGAGCATCATCTTGAGAAAGAGCCGAGACGCGAAGCGGAAGTCTGCGTCCGCGGCAAAGAACAGGAGGCGGCCATGACTGAACGGCGCGTTCCGCGTGTAATGACGATAGCGGGATCGGACTCGGGCGGGGGAGCCGGACTTCAGGCGGACCTGAAGACGTTTGGGGCGATGGGCGTGTATGGAACCTGCGCCATTACTACCATTACGGCGCAGAACACGCTTGGTGTGAGCGACGTTCTCGAAACGCCCATTTCGCTGATAGAGGCGCAGATCGAAGCCATCGTGTCCGATATAGGCGCGGACGCAGTGAAGACGGGTATGCTGTCCAGTTCCGAGATAATCCGCGCCGTCGCGGGCAGCCTCGAACGCCATAACCTGGACGTCGCTGTCATAGACCCGGTCATGGTAGCCTCGACTGGCGCGCGCCTGATACGCGAGGACGCGATTGATTCGCTGCGTGAGACGCTCATACCAAGGGCGACGGTACTGACTCCAAATAGCCGAGAAGCGGGAATTCTGGTGGGTATGGAGGTCAACACGGTTGACGACGCGCGAACAGCCGCCAGAACGCTGGTGGACGAGCTGGGCGCGAGGAGCGCGGTGGTCAAAGGCGGGCATCTGGAGGGGCCGGCGACAGACGTTCTCTACGACGGATCGGACTTCACTACGTTCACCGCCGAGCGAATTGACACTACGAATACGCATGGCACCGGCTGCACGCTCGCTTCGGCCATCGCCGCGGGTCTGGCCAAGGGACTGGATACGGCGAGCGCAGTTCAGGAGGCCAAAGATTTCGTGACAGCCGCCATGAGGGCGAGCTATTCGGTGGGTCAAGGGCATGGGCCGCTGAATCATTTTTATGGGCTGCGAGGCGGGGAGTAAGGCCGCAAATTACGGGAAAGACTGCATGGCGTCCTGTCGGACATCCAGTAACAATGGGTCAATCTCTTCTGTGATATAGAAACGTAGCCATTCTGAGACGAACCATAGCGCATCGTCTGAAAACTGTACATAGGAACACATACAAGACCGCGTTCCGAAAGTCGCGCTCCACCCATATCCCATAAACGGTTCTTCTAAGACACAACTATTACAGGGCGTCGCTTGGCAGTATTCACAAGAAGTTCTTCGTCGTTTTGCAATCGTAACTCAGATACAGGTGTGTGGTTGAACAACGAGGGGCCATCTGGTTCAGAGGTGAGGATAGTATAACGATTGAGACTTTCATCCTGCGGATTGTACGTTGATAGTGCAACGCTCTTAATCTGAGATGAGATATACGAAACTGGCGCCCAACATATCTGTCCCCTGTTGAGCTGCCTTGCTTCCAATGGCTCAACGCTACGATAGAACTCTTTGATTAGTTCAAGCAACTATTACTCACTCTTTTGCTCGCGGATGCTCGCTTTCACATCTTCCGAGATGTACACAGGTCCAAGCGGTAGTCTATGCGCCTGTTCTTCTTGGTTCATACGGGCGACTGCTTCTCGGTACACGCTATCGAATCTAGGGGGAGGGTCTAGCGTTTGCCTGACGCGCTTTGCCCTTGCATCTTTGAAGCGCGCCTTGTACTCGTCTAAACGAGCTTTGGGTAATTGCGGGACTTGAGCCGCGCTTTGGTTGACTCTTCGCCGCTCAACCGTGGAGAAATCCAGGATTTCGCCTCTCTTGGCGTCTTTCATGGGCTCGGTGTAGAAATATACATGGTTCAGCAGTGAGTTGATGTCCTCTTCGCCCCACTCTTTGATTACCCTGTTGACCAGTCTTACTTCTCTCAATTGGACATGATCGCCTAGTCTGGGACTTAGCTCTCTGTCCGGCTTGAATATAACGGCGCTGTATCCTGACTGCGTAGTGACCTCTTCTTGCGGTATATCCAGAGCGAGTTGTTCTAGCGCCTCATCTATTTCAAAGGCGTATGGCCCGTAGTGGTAGAATCTCCATTCGAGCTTGGATAGCGTCTTGCGACGCCTGCGATAGTTCTCCACGTCTATCAGATACAGCAACTTAACCAGCTTTGTCTTTCCAAAGCCGACGCCCATGTCACCCAACTGGCAGACGATGTGAGCTATGAGGTTATACAGAAGTTGATTGGTCATACCGGATGGCCTGTTTATTTCGGGATACTATAACAATAGTCTCAAAATTTTCTCTATTCATCTACGCTGTTCTGGACGGGCGAATCGCCTTGAAGTACGCCTCGCCGCCATAGACGAACGCCCCCACGCATACGAGCGCCATGCCGGCGATAAGGCCTCTGCCCGGATCTTCGCCCAGGATGAGCCATGCCAGCGCGACGCCGGCTACGGGCATGACGAAGTAGAAGAACGTGATCGTGGAGGGGAGGTATCGCTTTACGAGCCAGGCATTGGCCAGGAACCCGAAGCCGGCTATCACAAGACCCTGGTACGCCATCGCGAGCCAGAATTCGGATTCGAGAGTATAAATCGGACTCTCTAAAGCGTAGCTGGCCACGAGAAACAGGATGGTTCCGACGACCTGCTGTCCGAGCATGAGTTTGGATTCGGACACATTTTGGGCGTAATTGGAGATGAGCACGATTCGCAGTCCTAGGAGAATCGCGGATACCAGACTCAAGATGTCGCCCAGGACCGACGCCTCCTCTGTGGGATTGTTCACGTCGCCGAACACCACTGCCAGCACTCCCGCGTAGGAGAGCGCGATGGCGAGCAACTGCCAGCGGCTCAGCCTTTCCGAGGGTATCATTATCTGGGCGATGACGGCCGCCCAGATGGGCATTGTGGTTCCGATGGCGGTGGCGTGTCCGGCGGTGGTAAGGTCCTGTCCCACGTTCATGAAGACCAACTGGATCGAGAACAGCAGACTGACAATTAGAATGGGCTTGAATTCAGACGATTTGAATCGGAATGATTCTCGCCGCGCGACCATGTAGAGCAGAGTTACCGCCCCGCCGAGGGCGAATCTCATCCAGCCAATCTGAAGGGGTTCGCCGTACTTGAGAGATGTCTTGATGCTTACAGGGAGGCCGCCCCAGAGCAGCGCTATGAATATGGAGAAGGCGCTGGGGAGAAGCCCTGCGGGACGGCGTGAGTCCGCAAGCGTTGAATCGCTCCCGCCTTCGTTAGCTGTCTTGCTGGTCAATGAGTTGTCTCACTTATTCGGATGTATCCGTAGGACAGCCTGGGGGATGGGGCAACCGGAAGCTCTTCTTATGCGTAAACGGCCTCCGCGCAATGCTTGGAGGCCGCTTTGGTTTTTGGATTTGGAGGCGACGGGCGGATTCGAACCGCCGAATAAGGGTTTTGCAGACCCCCGCCTTAGACCGCTTGGCTACGTCGCCTGATTGCCTGTTGGCCTGCGCAGTCGCTCCGTTCATGGTGCCGAGGGGGAGACTCGAACTCCCACAGCCAAAGCGGCCACAGCGCCCTCAACGCTGCGTGTCTACCAATTCCACCACCTCGGCGCACGCTAAAACACGAAACTGCATTTCAAGCCTACGCGCTTTATTATAGCGCATTCATCGAAATTGTCCAACCGCCAGCGTGAATTGAGCGGTTCTTCTCCAGAGGTCAACGCCGTGCAGTATCAGCGAGACTTCATCTCCTGGGGATGTAGAATTCGGAAGCGCGGCTCGCGTTCTGAAGGGCCAGTCCGCCAGTTCCACTGTCGCGGCGCGGTTCGGCGGGTTTTCCAGAACGGTTCCCTTCAGGATGTAGTCGCCGTCCTCCGCATTCATGCGGCGGGCGTCCAGCCATTTGAGAAAGAAGTATTGCCTGCGCTGATTCTCGATTCTGGACATCTGCCTGATCTGCGTGTCCGCCCTGTGCGCGATGGATGTGACCGCTTCGGTGTCGTACAGCGCTTCTCCTGTTCGCAGGCGGCTCGAAATCTGTCTCTGAACCATGAGGTCGGGGTAGCGGCGAAGCGGCGAAGTGGCCTGCGTATAGGCGTCCACACCAAGACCGCCATGCGCGCCGGGCTTGGTGGATACTGTGGCCGGAGTCAGTCTGCGCACCATCAGGTAAGACCGGAGAGGTCCCGGCGGGAATTGCGCCTCTATGTCTGATACGTCTGGGGGCGCCTGGGACCTGAACGGAGCGGGCAGTTCGGACTCGGAGCAGTAGAGAGCCAGAAGTGAATTGCATAGCACCATGAATTCCTGGACGAGGCTGCGCGACGGAGCGTTTCGCGGTATTGCGGCGACGCTGATCTTGCCGTCGGAGTTTACCTTGACAGAGAGTTCGTCCCGGTCGAAATTCAGCGCGCCCTTGGCCGCCCGTCGCCGTCGCAATTGTTCCGACAATTCATGCAGAGCGGCGAGTTCTTTGTGTAGGGGCTGGCTCGGATCCGCTATTATCATGTCCGAGTCGTCGTAAGATAGCGCGCGCGCGCTCCGAATCAATGATCTCTGGACCTGCCAATCGCGTATCTCACCGTCCGCGCTCATGTTTGCCATTACGCTTATAGTGGCGCTGGTTTCGTCGGGATTGAGGCTCCCCTTGTCGGTGGCGACCTTGCGCGGAAGCATATTGATGGTCTGTTCGGGGAGATACAGGGACGACATTCGGCGGTCTGCCTCGGCGTCCAGCGCCGTTCCCATTGGGATGAGCGCTCCTACGTCGGTGATGTGAACGCCTACACGATATTCGGGCGAGTCCGCGTTTCCATCCAGTACCTCGATTGACAGAGCGTCGTCCCTGTCTTTGGTGTCTCGGTCGTCAATCGAGAAGATGACCAGGTCGGTTAGGTCGGCGCGGTCCGGGTCTGAGATCAGACGCTCGGCGTCTATCTTGTCCGCTTCGGCGAGAACCGCGCAGGGAAATTCAGTCGGTATTCCTTCCCGTTCGAGCGCGAGATGCTGATCTTCTTGCATCAGCCCCAGGGACACCAACTTTTGGAAGGCGGCTCTCTGCAAGTCGCGTCCTTTTATGCCCGCCTCCGCCAGGAAGCGCTTGGCTGGATTGGCGCGATTGAAGTCATCGCCGTAGATGGCGAATCCCCTTACCTGGGCGAGCGTGTCGGACTGGTATGGAGTAAGCTGGCATGGAAGGCGGCCCGACCTGACCGCCTCTATGAGAGACTTGGAATCGGCGGCGCGCTGAGCCTGTCTTTCGATGCGTTCCAACATCTGCGCGACCGTGTCTCTGTCGCGCGGAACGAAGTGGCTGCCGTCCCGGGCGAATCGAATATCGTCGCCGAACAGGTGTAGAAGCAGTCCGACAGACTGGTGGGTATCCGGTTCTGTTCCCCAATAGAGTTCCGCTATGTCGATCAATGTGAGCGCGTCGCCGTCGTCGCACACGACGTCCCAGACCTCTTCCAGGTCTATATCGCTGGCGACCGCGCCCGCTTCGTGGCTCAGATTCTCCACATCCTCGTAGCTTGCCGCGCTCACGCCCGTCTCGTGGATTACGCGCGATACGGGGAGACGCGCTTCTCGATTGCGTCCTATGGATATGCGCGCCCTGTTGGACTTCGTTTCGATGAAGCGTCCGAGCCGGGGGCCGGCGTCGAGAAGGACTACGATTATGTCGCCTTGCAGCATGAGAACACTCAAACGTCTAGCTGGGGGTGGGAAGTCCCGGAACGACTTCGTTGACAAGCAAATCCATTGAGCGCACCCACTTGTCGTATGGCTGCCATTCGTGTCCCATTGCGAGCAGCACGCCGAATCCGCCTACGTCGTCGTAGATCTGTCCCAGCTTCTCGGATACTTCGTCCGGACTTCCAACGACGAACACGTTGTCCACCAGGTACTCGACGTCCACGTCCGAATCCGGCATATCGGGATCAACCTTGAACAGATCGAGCATATTCATGCTGGACATCAGCCGCAGGAAATACTGCTCGAAGTCTCGGCGCAGCACTCCGTCGAGGGCGTCCTTGCGCGCCTGCTCGCTCGTCTCCGCGACATAGATTTCCCTGGCGATGCGCCACTCGGAGCGGTCTGGGGATAAGCCTGTCGTTTCCGCGCCTTTCAGAACAGCGTCCCAGTGCGTTTTCAGTATGTGAGGCGGCACCAGGTTTATGCTCATCGGTATCCAGCCGCGCTGTCCCGCCAAAATCAGCGTGTCGGAGTTTGGCGACACGCCCGCGACTCCAATGGGAGGGTGAGGCTTCTGGTAGGGTTGAAGATGGAATCGCAGTCCGAAGTCGTCAACGGGCTCTGGGATGGAGAACTTCCAAAAGTCGCTGTCGTAAACGCCGGGTTCGGGATTATCCCAGATGCTCAGAACCGTATCTATGGCTTCTCGCGTCATTCTGCGATGGTCGCCGGCGCTTGGGTCGAATCCGAACACCTCGAAGTCGCCTGGAAATCCGCCGGAGCCGACGCCCCACTGGAAACGGCCTTTCGCCATGTGGTCCAGCTGCGCTATGCGATGGGCTATCATGAATGGGTTGTGGTTAGGCATACATGTGACGCCTGTGCCGAGCTTGATGTTCTTCGTCCGCGCGAGCGCGTTGGCGATGAACATGTCGGGAGCCGGTATATTCTCCCATACGGTCGTGAAGTGTTCGCCAATCCAAGCTTCCGCATATCCGAGAGAGTCCAGGACCTCGAGTTGGTGGAGATCGTCTTCAAGGGTCTGGGTTATGTCGGAACCTGGTGGATGTAGCGGCATCGTAAAGAAACCAGCCTTCATTGGAATACCCCCTGCCATGAGTATGGGAAGTATATGCCAGCGTCTCGCTCGCGGCAAGTTGATGGAAGGTAACGAGTCTGCATCAATTTGGTCGGAGGACTGGATCATCACCATCCTAGCCTTCCCCCATCAAATGGAAGGGACTTTTACGCGAGGTGGCGCGCCGACTAGTTTGATACAGTGTCAGAGTGGGATGGCGCGGGCGACTCCGACTATGTTGGGGATGGTTATGGGCAGCCCGACGGAGAGCGAGAAGCGGCGCAGTTCTATGTCGTGGAAGCCGGCTTGCCGGATGGCGGCGACTATGTCTCTGTCGAGGTTGCAGCCGGTGGTGGCGAATTTCCAGAGCGGGTTGGCGAGGGATTGCAGTCGCCCTACCCGCCTGTCGCGTGAGACTACGTGTTCGTAGAAGAGGAATTGGCCGCCAGGACGCAAGACGCGCCGTATCTCGGCGACTACGCTGTCGAGGTCTTTGACCATGCAGAGGGTGAGGGTGGTGACGACGCTGTCAAAGGAGTCGGCGGCGAATGGGAGTCGCTCGCCTACTCCGGAGACGACGACAGCGCGGGAATCGCTCTTTTGTGAAGCCGCGGTGAATCGGCGGATCATGTGGGGGTTGGGTTCGACGGCGATTAGCTGGATTCCGGGCGGGTAGAACGGGATGTTGGCGCCGGTTCCTGCGCCGATTTCGAGGGTTCTGCCGAGGCTGAGTCCGGCGGTGAGTCGTCGGTATGGCGTGACGCGGGATTCGACTCCGGAGTTGAGGAGGTCGTACCAGGCGGCGAAGAGGCGTTTGCTGGGTTTGTCGTATTCCATGGGGTTATTGGGCTTTGGGGGATGGGGAACAGCGGTCGGGATGGCCTCCAGGCTGGCATGGTCGTCTGAGCCGAAAGGCTGTCTCTGTCACAAGATTCTCCGCATGATGGCTGGGTTGATGTTGGTTAGGCAGATTGCCCTGATTGGGACGGCTGAGAGGGGTAGGCGCGTAGTAGATCGGCGCGCCCTTGGACAAGCTCAGGACGAACGGATTTTTGATTTACCTACCCTTGTGATGATTGGGGCGGTGAATATGCCCTGGTTTATAGTCTTCTGGCTGGCTTGCAGGCGGCGCGCAGGTGACTGCTAATGGGGTTCAGGTGGGTTTTGATACCTGTTGTCACCTGCGCTTCACCTGCAAAGACCTGTATTCATCAGTTCAGAGCTTTTTTTTCGCTCTTGCGAGGACTGATCTATAAGTTCTGGTATATGTATAGTTAGTCGCTAGCCGTTAGTATGGTTTTCTAAATCGGTCTATGTTGGCTGAGAATGGCGCCGACTGATCTGACGCCGATTCTATATTTTCGTATGTTTGTTCTTAGCGTGAGGGTATTGTAGCACAGGGTGGGTGGGATGGGGAATAGTGAGTTTGGAATTGGGGGTTTGGTCGGAGGGGCTGGGGTCAACTTGTATTGTTGCGGGATAGGAATTCATGTACTTGTGTACGATAGAGTCAGCAAGGAGCGAGATAGATGGCAAAGACTGAAACGCATCCGTGGGACCCAGTGGACTATCTGAAGACGCGGGAAGACATGGTCGCCTATCTGGATGCGGCGTTGGAAGACGGAGACGTGAAATTGATCGCCGCGGTACTGGGGGATATTACGCGGGCCAGGGGCATGACGAGAGTGGCTGAGGAGACGGGTCTCGGACGAGAAAGCATGTACAAGGCGTTGTCGTCCGAGGGCAACCCCGAGTTCGCCACTATCCTGAAAGTGACTCAAGCGCTGGGGTTCAGGCTGCGAGCGGGGGTTGTCTTGTTCCATGGGGCGATTATTGGGCTTTGGGGGGTGGGGTTGGGGTCGCTGTGGGAGTGGAGGTGGGTGTAGGCGTGGGCAGGAACGGGAGTTGGCCGGTGTATCTCACGTTGTCGCACCGCGTATCCGTGGCAGAGAATCGGTTTCTGTAGGATTTCATGTTGTCGCAGCCGTCGTTGCCTTCCTCGACTATATCGTTATAGTCCACTATGCCAATGATGGTGTTGTCACCGGTCAGATGAAAAGATATGTCCCATGCGCCATGTTCGGTCAATTTGATCTCCTCGACGAATTCGCCAGGCGCCAGAACCGGGATAGGGAATTTGATTCCGGGGATGATCTCACTTTCGTGATATTTTCCGTCCGCGTACAGCCTCAAGTCTGTATCGGACTGGGTTGGGCCATTCCCTCTATTAGCAACTCTAAAAGTGATGCTGGCTCTGCGCGCTCCGGAGATTTCGTGTTGGCCCTCAACAACTTTCCAGCACCGAGTAGCCTCGACGCAGATGTCGAATCTTTCTAGCACGAGATTGGGCAATGGTATGGGAGTTGGGGTTGGAGTTACGGACGGGGTGGGGGTATAGGTGGGGGTGGGCGTCGCCGTAGGAACCGGCGTGATGGTAGGGGTCGCGGTCTGAGTGGGTGTGGGCGTGATGGTGGGCGTGGGGGTAAGGGTGGGCGTAAGCGTGGGGATGGGTGTCGCGGTCGGCTCGCCTGCGTCTAGGACTTCTATATGAAGCAGATATATGATGTCTTCTAATAATTCACTGGTTATGCGTATCATGGCAAAGCCCTTTCCTACATGGGAATCGTCTTTCGCTTCCAAGGCTATGGATACTTCATCACGAGAATAAACAACAGACGAGAAGGCAACATTAGCCGAATCACTTGGCGGAGAAGACAGAGTTCCCTCTCCATACACCCCATAATTCCACGGAAAAGAGGCTCCAAAGGGTCCAGCGTTTTCTCTGATTTGGATGGTCCTTTCTTCATGTATTATCGGAGTAGGGGTGGGGGGTGGGCGGCGGGTAGGGCTTGGCACAGGAGAGCGAGTGGGTGTTGGTACCTGTGTGGGCGTGACCGTGAATGTTGGGGTAGGTATATTTGTGGGCACAGGCGTGGCTGTGAATGTTGGGGATGGCGTGTGTGTGGGCGTGGGGATTATCGTAGATGTGGGGGTATGCGTCGGCATCTGAGGAGGCACTATTACAGAAGGGAGCGCAGGTACTGGAATAAGGGTTGGCACAAGTGTCCCAGTGGGGATGGGAGTGACAGTTGGCGTGTTGGTAGTCGCTACTACGGGAACGGGACGGGATTCAGCGGAAACATTGGTAGGAGGCAGAGAGGCTAATGGGGGATTCACTGTCGAACCATTTCCGATGGCGTTTCTTGAAAATGCGATTGCGCCTGCCATAAGCGCAATAATCACCAGCGCGACGGCGCCTCCATATTTAAGAAACGGGCGATTACCTCTTGGCTTATCTTGCGTATTGTCTCTTTCAATGGCGGGTGGATCGTCGTGGCTCCGTGTAAGCCCTATGGGAGTGGGTGGATCGTCGTGGCTCCGTGTAAGCCCTATGGGAGTGGGTGGATCAGCGGGCTGTCCCCATCCACCGGACGGAACAGAGGGGAACAAACTATTATCGTTGAGACGTATATCGCGCTCACACCAAGGGCAACTAGTGGTTCAACATTATTGAAATAGACGCTCTGAAAGCCATAGCTTCTTTTG
>CAZXFX010000020.1:0-14682 GCA_964640295.1 uncultured Dehalococcoidia bacterium
TTGTCCAGGCGCGACCTTCATAGGCAGCCTCGTTCCAGGCTACCATGAACGTCCAGCCGGCCATCTGGATGAAGAACGCGACCAGATAGGCGTACCACCATCCCTCGCGGACGCTCATCACCGATACGCGAAGGCCAAGCTTGTCCATGCGCCACTCCTTTAGACTATATCACCAAATCGCATGACAGGCGACTACTTGGATGGAACAAAAACGCCATTATAATGACGCTTATATTCTATCCACCAAGTAGGCAAACCTACAAGGGACGCGCCGGGTACTTCTATTCTTGTGACCTTATCTCCCTCGATGGGATTTTTCCGAGCGATTAGCGCGTTTGCCCACCCCTATGAGTCGCTATACGCGTGGCGGCGGCACAATGAAATTCCCTCGCGATCAGGGCGCAAGCTATAGTGGACGGCTCTCATTTCTGCGTATCGGATAGAAATTCAGGCGGATGTCGCATTCCCGGGATTTTACGGGAATAGTATTGCATAAAGCGCGTATAGAGGCGCGCAAAGCGACCCGCAATCATATATAATCCCGCATTGGCGGGACTGCGCCAATCAGGATTGCCGCTTCGTCTGCGAAACGCATAGAGGCGCTTTCTTGATATGGAGAAAGAGAGAAGGGAATGAAGAACTATGCAGTCGTAACGCTGGACGCGACAGGCTCGATGACGGGCCAGGAAGAGCGTGTGGTCACGTCCATGAATGAGTACGTTGAGGAACTGAAGGGGGAGCTGAAGGACGATTTTCACATCACGGTGTTCATGTTCGATTCGAGTCGGTGGATAACGTTCTATGAGGGCGAGGCGGCCAATTGGCGGAAGATGCTGCTGGCGGACTACCAGACCGGCGCCATGACTCCGCTGTATGACGCTATCGCAAAGACGATAGCGCGCGCCGAGCAACTGGCTTCCGACGGCGACCGCGTAATGATAATGATTGACACCGACGGGCATGAGAATAGCTCGCGGGAACACACCCAAGAGTCCATCAGGGCGCTTGTGGATCAGAAGACGAATGCGGGCTGGGCATTCCAGTTCATGGCGGGCGGGATAGACACCGCCCAGGCGGCGTCTGTCGGCGACACGGGAGACCAGCTAGGCATGCCGGTGCAGAGAGCGAGCCACAGATCGAGGGCTCGCAGTTACGCCAGGTCTAGTGTGCAAACGCAAGATTACTTTGCGGAAGGAATAATGCCCACTTCTATGAGGTTCGAGGACGGCGATGATGAGCCGGCTACTCCATCCAAATCGGCCGGATCTGGTAGAGGCGGGAGGAACAGGAAGAGCGACAAAGAACGCGGCAAGGGAAGAAGCGCTCAGAGCGAGTCTTTCTTTGAGCGGTAAGAGCGGCGGGGGCGAGAGAGGGGGTGTCTTGGGGAATCCTCGCTCCTTCCCTGTCGCACATTCGAGGCTTTTCCGTGGCAGGGCGGATTGCCTATGAGGGAGTGATACGGCAAACTGAACGAACTGCGAAGCAGATGTCCCCGCCCTATTCCCCAGAAGACATGATTGACGCCCACCACTGGAAGAGTGGGTCGCGACTGCTCGGCATATAGCTGGCGCTGTCGCGCATGGCATCCATCGCCGCTCGCAGTTCATCAGTTGGAAGTTGACTCTCATCAACCCATAACTTCATCAAGTCCAGAGTGGTTACCAGCGGGACGTCCGGCATGAACTCGCCGAACACCCGGCGAGCCTTGCGATCATCAGTCGCTATAGAACACCCACGATGAAGAGCCAGCGCGGCAGTCGCAGATTCCCCATCGTCAACGAGCGCTGCCAGAGCCACGAATGTACTCTGTTCTTCGGGATGATCTAATTGAATCACTCGAATGAGCCCGTCTTTCACCAATAGGGTCAAGTCCAGAGGAACAGCCTCTACGCGTATACCCGACGGATCCGTATGCCAAGTATAGAGGGCCTCGCGCTCCAACACGTAGTCGGCGACTTTGAGTTGCGCCGCGACCGCCAGCGCGATTTCTCTCAGCCGCCCTGTTGCGTATAGGTTGAGTAGGCAACTGGCATCCAGAACAAGGCATTCCGAGGGATTCATCGCTGGTTTACATCAATCCTTATGCCCTTATGCGCCCTGCCCCGCAAGCTTGGCGGCAAGGTCAATAGGCAGGGACTCAACCTCTCCTCCCTCGAGAATATGCTGTGTGTGGGTCATTCGCTGAACTGTCCGCCTCGTGGATACACGGTCGGCTCTCAACAGCCGCGAAAGCTCCCCCTCTGTAAGTTTTCCCTCTTCATAAGCTCGAATCGCAAGTAGCTGGTAGCGTATTGGAAGTGTACTATCACCATCCGGCCTGTGAGAGAGTCCAAGTTGCCGCTGCGCCTCCCAGACCTTGAACCCCCTGTCCTTGAGTCGCTCCCATGTTCCGCCTGCAAGAAGACGAAATTCCTCGAGACGAAGCGTCATAGCCTCGACAGATACGTAGTAGTAGTGGGCGAGACGGCATAAGTCCGCGGCGGTCATTACTCCGTCGTTGGCACGGGACATCTCGTTGAACCTCCTCCTCAAGCCAATCGTCGGCATGAGAAAGCATCGGGCAAAGGAGTCTGCGAACCTTTCCTGCGCCGGAATACGCCGGAACGCGCCAAGTATCGAGATTTCAGAGCGGAAGCGACTGGTTAAGAAGTGTCCGTACTCATGGGCCATAGACCAACGCCTTCGCTCCTGAGGATGGAGCGCGTTGACCGCTATGCAGCCGCCTAGTTCCTCTGTGAAAGCAAACAGGCCCGCCACACGGGATGGTAGGTCGGTGGAGAATACCCGGATCGACACTTCGTCCTCCAGTATCTCTCTAAGATTCAATAGCGGGCCGTCGCCCAGGCCGAGTCTGTTGCGCTCCGCTGAGGCGATATCCTCGGCAGCGTCCTCTGGAGATGACCCGCTTATCGAGTACTGGGGCATATAACTCTGTTGAAGCGCAGTTTCGTTCAATGTTTCTATATACAGATAGTCCTCGCATAGCTGCTGGAACTCCTGCACCGCCTGCGATAGTTCCTCCTGTGCCTGCGATGATCCCACGCCACTGACTGCCGCGCGAAACTGGACCGCAAAGTCCGGAATCGGCTCCCTGTCACCCACAAGGTCGCTCACCGGCCGGCCGAATATACTGGCCATCCTCATAATCTCGTCGGGACGTGCCCGCCGTTCACCTTTCTCCATAGCAGTAACCGTGGTCCGCGCCATGCCCAAGGCGTCGGCTACATCCTGCTGAGTTATGCCTCGCGCGCGTCGCGCCTCCTGAAGTCTTCTTCCCAGCGCCCGAGGCTCTATGCCGTTCATAGCATCTTTCTGCATGTTGGGATCTCCTATGCCGCGCTCCGAAGAGTGACCGGGAACGACTTCCACTCATGCGTATAGGTCCGGTACAAGTTGACTATCCTGTTTCTAATCCGGTCCGTGTTCACGTCGTGACGATCTGCAAGTTCAAGGCAGGTTCTTTCGAGTTCTGGGAATGACAAGGCTAGCGCCGACCAAGGGTCATCATGCGCCAAGCAACGTTCAATATCGTATACATGCCCGCGCATTACGTCAAAACCATGTAGCTTGTCACGGTCTATTTCCGACGCATCATTCAGAACGTCATAACGGTAAGCTTCAGGCAAGTCGTAGTTCATCAGTCCACCACACTGGATTGCCTGACGCCTGAGAATGCAGGAAGTACAATGACCACACTGAGTCTCGCCCTGGACACGAACGGGGTAATTGTCACATGAAACCGTCTCGCGCACGATGTCCGCTAGTCCGGAGACAACCAGTGAGTCGCACATCTCTGCCTTCGTCTCAAATAGAAATGGGTTAATGATTTCGACCTTCTTTTCGAGGGCAAGCTCAAAGAGACGTTCGGCCATGATTAGAGAGCGCGGATGTACACCGCGGTAGTTATCCACGCCCAACTGGGATGCATTCAGCGGCAGGTTGAAAGCGCCCGTCCCGTTCTCGTACACCCATAGGGTATCGCTCTGGGCCTGTACTGAAGCCACTGCGCCGAGCGCCAAGAACACCATCGCCCTCGTGCGCTGGCTCTTCTCCTCCCCAGCCCCCCTGGTCTTGTTGATACCGAAAGGAACGGCAATGTGGCAAAGCTCCGGACCACGTCCGAACGCCCGGCGGCGGGCCCGTGCGAACCTGATCATCTCTACTTGCTTGCGCTGCTGGCCAGCTAGGCGATTGTGAGTGTATCCCGAAATCAACACGTGAGACGCGGCTGGTTGTTCCCTTGAATGCTTCGCCAAACCAGCCAAAGAGTCAAGCCCTCCACTGAACAGCGATACAGTTGACGGGGAGTCCGGGCGCATGGCGAACAGGAATCCCTGCCGCCGAGCAGAAGCATGAGAATCCCTCCGACGAGTAAAGTCAAATGACCACTCGTCCTCGCTTATCCAGTACAGGAATTCGCCAAGACATTCGGCCATCTCCAACCGAAGCCAAAAGTCAGGGTCATGCACTCCAACACGAACCTTTATCTGTCTATGTCCCGTGTTCATCCCCTTGTAGTTTCTGGGAGAACGACGATCCGCCGCGTAAACCGACATTGCAACCTCCAGCAGGTCCGCCATTCGCACGGGGACCTCCTGATGGAATGCGCGCGACAGACGCTCACCGTCCAGCCAGTAACTGTCTCCTAACCCAACTGGGGTGACCTCATTAGAGAAGTCGTAACTATAATTCACTGCGCTATATCTGACAATCTTATCTCTGCTTAGATAGATAATAGGTTTTCTTCCAGTAGTTCGCCAGTGGGCTTCTTCGTTGATATGCGATTTGGAGCGCGAAGACCCTTAGCATCTGGTGTTTGGACAAGGTGGTCTGCGATTTTTGCGATAGA
The DNA here is from genome assembly GCA_964640295.1 of uncultured Dehalococcoidia bacterium. Classification (GTDB taxonomy): domain Bacteria; phylum Chloroflexota; class Dehalococcoidia; order Lucifugimonadales; family UBA1123; genus VXRN01. The sequence goes on from CAZXFX010000020.1 coordinate 4,850, forward strand.
AGGCTCCATGAGCCGCTCAATCTTTTCCTGCCATTCTCTGAACTCATGTAGATTGGAGAACACACCTTCTTCGACGAGATTCGTACCAGCCTTGGCGAAGAAATTACTGTCCAAGGTCGCGTCGCAGACCCTCTCCGCAAATTTATCCGAAACTTCTCCGTTCAGGCTGGCTGTTCCAGATGGGGACTGGACGATAAGAGATTTAGCTACGTCGGCAGCGATTTTCGCGTGCCTGTGACCATTGTGTTCACGGACAATTCTGTCTAGCGCTTCATACGAATTCAGTAGCGTTTTAGGATTGCAACCGGCGATTAGCTGTGCCATCTCGGAAAATCCTGGTATCCCACTCGCTTCTCTCAGGTTCCTCGCAAGGGACTTGACAAGCTTATCTACAATCTCTTCCTCAGAAGCCCTGCCGTCCCTAGTGTATTGGTAGGCGCTTCGCCAGCCGGCCCGAAATATCCTTTCAAATCTATCGCCTTCTGGCATATGATCCTCCAGCTAATATCATACTGATAATTGACAATGTCAGGATTATAATCGATATTATAACATATATTGTCATTATGTGCTGTTACTATTGAAATCAGCGGCGCGCATTCCGATGGCAGACTCGCTCGCCGACTTCCGCGCATTCGCGGAAGCGGGGCGCGAACTGGCGGACCTACACGTGAATTATGAGAGCGTGGAGCCATATCCGCTCGAAGAGATTCATGGCTCGCGCTGGAATCCGAGCGCAAAGGACGCCTACCGGGTGGAGAAGATGCGGTATCCGGGCGGGCACAAGAATCGGGACACGTCCACCATCATCTACAACGCGGGGATAACGCTGTCCGGGATTCCCGCCAAGGCGCATGAATATCGGCTGGGACCGAGGTCGGCGATAGACTGGCTGGTGGACAGGTATCAGGTCAGGACGCACAAGGCGAGCGGCATAGTGAATGACCCAAACGACTGGGGCGAAGAGCTCGGCGAGCCGCGCTACATACTGGATTTGGTGAAGCGAGTGACGGCGGTGAGCGTCCGCACGGTGGACATAGTAAAGGGTCTGCCGGAGTTTTCGTTCTAGGCGGAGGGCGGCTCACTCCAGTGGAGCGATCTTGCCCGTCGGCTCTGAACGTTGGGCGCGATTCCACGCGGTCATCAGTTCATCTCGGTGGAGCGACGCCCACTCAGACACGAGTCGGCGCGCTCGCGGGGGAAGTCGGCCTCTCAGTATCGAGTTGTCCTCTATTTTTATTAGGGCATCATTGCCGCCGTACAACGCGTGAAAGTGGGGCGGTGGATGGTCAGGAGCGTGAATTCTTATAATGATGCCGTAGAACCTGCATAGTTCAGGCATCTCCAACCGCTATTTCGGCTTCATATTCACTTTCACTCGGCAACTCTTCCCAAGATTTGCCGGTGAGGTCCATGTACAGGGCGTAGCGGCACATATCTATGTTCTCGTCCCACGCTATCGCTCCATAGGAATCTATGTGGACACGCTCGAAATGTCCCGGCTCGTCCCATGCCTTGAACACGCCTTTGCCGGCCAGGTGGGAGAGGTCTATTTCGCCCGATTTGCCGTCTTCGTACTCTATCCAGATTTTGTATCCGGGCAGCGGCTTGACTTGTGTCGGTTTGAGCAATGCGACGCTTCCTCTCAATCTATTTCCGATCAGTATAACATCCGAGTACATGAGCGATGTAGCTATGTCGGTCAGCGGCAGGGCGTGCAAAGCCCGCGTCAATTCAAAGTCCATTCATGGTTGGACAAACTCAGGATGAAGGGACGCTACGGCTTCCGTTACGTGGGGAATCTCACTTTCACTTTCACTCGGCAACTCTTCCCAAGATTTGCCGGTGATATCCATGTAAAGCGCGTCGGCGCACATATCTATGTTCTCGTCCCACGCTATCGCTCCATAGGAATCTATGTGGACACGCTCGAAATGTCCCGGCTCGTCCCATGCCTTGAACACGCCTTTGCCGGCCAGGTGGGAGAGGTCTATTTCGCCCGATTTGCCGTCTTCGTACTCTATCCAGATTTTGTATCCGGGCAGCGGCTTGACTTGTGTCGGTTTGAGCAATGCGACACTTCCTCTCTGATTCATCTTTCCACACAGGATTATAGCTTAACAAAGTCGCGCTAATCGGCGGCTCCGGCGGCGGTTGACGGCGTAGCGGTTTCGGCATGAGCGTCTCTTTCCCAGTCCGGGATCAGGAGCTTGTTGGTGGGTTCGAGCAGCAGGATGCTGACAGCGCCGGCGACGCTGGCCACGATGGATATTATGAGCGCGATGTCGTAGCTGCCCATCATGTCGAAGATGACGCCGCCCACCCATCCGCCGAGCGCCATGCCAAGTCCGGCGCCAAGCATCTGGAAGCCGTGCGCCGAGCCGACGGGGGCGAATCCGTAGTATCGCCGGTTGAGGATCGGGAATCCGCCCGCCTCACCTCCGTACCCGATTCCGAACGCGGCGGCGAACAGGAAGAAGAGCCACACGTCGTGCGTCCAGAAGAGCATGATAACGGTGAGCCCCTGAATGAGGTAGGCGACGGTCATCACAGCCTTGGGCCCATACTTGTCGCACATGACGGGGGTGGCGAGTCGCGTGATGATGCTGACGGCGGACATGGCGGTCACCAGGCTCGCCGCCACTACCAGCGAGATTCCCTCGTTGACAGCTATGGGGATGATGTAGATGAGGATTATCGCGTGTCCAACGCAGCCGAGGAAGTGTATCGAACTGAGATTCCAGTAGGCGGCTGTGCGACGCATATACTTGGCGTACCGCTTCACCTTATCGGCGGGCGGCCTGCTGGAGCCGACCTCAGGGTCGCCGGGCGCGAATCCGTAAGGGTCAACCCCGTGGTCGGACGGCTTGTTCTTGTATATGACTATCAGGAACGCCATTATGAATGCGGAAGCGACGGCGGTCATCCAAAAGGTGTCTCGCCATCCAAACTCCTCTATCATGAAGCCCAGAACCGGCGTCGCCATGGCCGGTCCGAGTCCCCAAGCCGCCATCAGTATGCCCATTCCGAGCCCGAGGTGCCTGCGAAACCACGTCATCGCCGATGGAATGAGCGGCACCAGGAATATCGCCTGCGCTATGCCGAGCACAACTCCGAACGTAAGATAAAGCTGCCAGACCTGGTTGATTACGCCTGTGAGGACTACGCCGACGATGAACATCGCGCAGCCAATCATCATCGCTTTCCGCGCGCCAAGTCGGTCTCCAAGCGTTCCCGCCATCGGAGAGGCGAGCGCCGTCACCACGCTCGAAAGCGCGTAGGCGAGCGTAATCGCCCCCTGGCTCCAGCCGAACTCGGCGCTCAGCGGCTCTATGAAGACGCCGAACGCCATACGCACCGACGATCCAACCATCTGCATGACGGCGATAATGGTGACTATGACCCATGCGTAGTGCCAGTAGAAGACGCCGGGACGGGCGGGCGTCCTGAGTGATGGGGGCTTTATGGTCGCCAAGTATATCTCCTACACGGGGCTTCTGGTATGTAGTCGAGTTTGGATTAGTGGAGCGGGCATACCAGCAGCGCCGCTCGCTCCCACGTCTCCGCTTCAGCGTTCGCGGACTGGTAAACGGGTATCCCGTTCATGCTCGCCGCGCGGAAGTTCCGCGCCTCGATATTGTTGCTGGCGGCCCAGCCCGCCAGGTATATGGTCAGCGCGAGACTGACGGCCACTACCACGACGAACTGGACCGGCAGTCCAAGAATCCGCGCTCCTCCGCTTCTGAAGCCCTTATCTCCGTTTGACTCAGACACCGCTGGCCCTAACGTCCGTGAGGGGCCGAACTGAACTCAGCGGTTACGCTCGAATTTGGGGTTGCGACCGCAACCGTGCCATAGAGCGGTCAACGCTGCTTCCAAATGTCAACAAGTCGCTGGCCATCCTCATCTGACACACCCCACATCTGCAGGTGAACGCGCACGTCCTCGTAGAGAGTGACTTCACCCGGCTCAGCGTCGGGATCGCGGTACGCCTCTACACTGACGTCCATCCAGTCCAGCGGCGTCTCCTCCTCGCTCGCTATGCGCTCGATCATGTTGACCGCGCACGCGCTAATGCCGGAGAGAAAGAACTCCCCTGCCCCAAGTTCCTCACCGCCGGAATCATCCGCCACCCAGTGGTGATTGCGAGCGTTGGAAATTGCGCGCCCCATGGTCCCGGTACTATAGCTGCGAACCCTGTATGCAAGATCAAGCTCTGCCATGACAATCTCCTCTTATCGCCCAAATAATAAACCGCTAGTCAGCGATATTCAGTCCCGCCGCGCTCTGTAGCGCCTACCAAATGCTGTCAGCTAATAACTGAAGATTCACTCTCCGTTGATGGCGCGCCACAGATCTTCGCCGTTGGACTTCCACCATCCGTGCAGAATAGTTATGTCCGTGCCGATGGAGAAGTGTCGCACGCCCATGTCCAGGTACTTGCGCGCCTCGTCTGGCGACTGTATTTCGGCGCGAGCCGCTACGCCGGCGGCGACCGCCGACTTGAACACCTTGTCGTGGGCGGCGACTACATCCGGGTCATTTCGCTGCCCCGGCTTTCCGATGCTTACCGAGAAATCGGAGCCTCCCCATTGCACCATGTCGAGGCCTGGAATTTCAAGGATTTCGTCGAGTTCGTCCACCGCGCCTTTCTTCTCTATCATTACGGCGGCAACTGTGTCTTGCAGCGCCTTTACGTACTCGGCGGACCCGCCGTAGCCCATGTAGGTGTGCCGCCGCGTGGCGACGCCGTACATGCCATTGTCGTCGGGCGTGTCCGGCTTAATGGTGAGTATCTGCTCTCGAACGTCGGCTGCGCTGCGCGAGTCCGTGAACAGCACGCTCCCAAACCCTGAGCCGACGGCGCGCTGAGCGAGGTACGCCTGGTGACTCTGGTCCACCTTGATCATCATGCCCATCTCGAAGAGTTCGGCGGCGCGGGCGAGGTTGTCCAGATCGTGCAGGTCGGAGGGCCCGTACTCGGCCACGAACTCAACGTAGTCGTAGATGCCGGTATGCCCGATAGCTTCTACCACGGACGGCCAGGTGGTATGAATGTGCGTGCTCACTGTCGGCTCGCCCGACTCCAGTTTCTGCCTGAGTGTATTTGGTTTCATGCGTCAATCCTCCATGAACTGTTTATGACGGTTGACAGAATATACCATTTTGGGGCGTGTGGAACAGTAGGGCCTTTTCAAAGTCTTATATAACAGTCTTTTCGATGGCTAAACATCTGCGCCCCGCCTTGATCTGTCGCCCGTCTCGACAGGTTCACCCGCCAATGACCGCTAGTCGCCAACCGCAGAAGGGCGACGCAGCCCCAGGTTGCCGCGCAGCGTATCCGCTTCGTAGTCGTCGTGGAACACTCCCCTGCGCTGAAGTTCCGGGACAATCATCCTCACGAAGTCCTGGTACGCCCCCGGTAGGTATGGCGCGGCGACCATGAAGCCGTCGCAAGCCTCGTTCCGGAACCACTCTTCCATCTCGTCCGCTATCTGGGTGGGACTGCCTACAAAGACGGGCAATTCCCAGATGGTCCCGCGCCTGCTCTGCGCCAGGAAATCGCCAAATGTCGGGTACTCGATGCCCGAGCTCATCATGCGCTCCGCCAGTCCGCGCGAACCCGATATCGAGTCCAAATGCTCTTCCTCCAGACGGTCCTCGGGCGAATGACGCCCAAAGTCATAGTTGAGTAGCTCCGACAGCAGTACCGGCGTGTCGCTGGAATGCGCGAGGCTTTCGATGTAGGCGAGCTTGTCCCGCGCGATTGATTCGGTTTCGCCGACGATGGCGTAAGCGGCGGTCACCACCTTTATATCGTCTGGGTCCCTGCGATAGCGCTCGGCGCGAGCCTTGAGGTCGGCGCGGATTTCCCTGCCCGCGTCTATCGAGCGGAATATGGCAAACACAGTCTCCGCCCATCGCGCCGCGAACTCGCGTCCGCGCTCGCTCTGTCCCGCCTGCATTATGACCGGGTAGCCCTGCGGCGGGCGCGGGACTGTGAGCGGCCCCCTGGATCGCAGCCACTTGCCTTCGTAGTTCAGTCGTCGCACTTTGTCGGGGTCTGCGAACGCGCCTGACTTCTTGTCGAGGACAAGCGCGTCGTCATCCCAGCTATTCCAGAGTCCGGTGATGATTTCGAGAGTCTCGTCAGCGCGGTCATACCGGGAGTCGTGTCCCTGGTGGGAGTCCATCCCGAAGTTCTGGGCCTCGGAGTCGTTCAGGGACGTAACCACGTTCCAGGCGGCGCGTCCGCCTGAGAAGTGGTCGAGCGTGGAGAAGAGCCTGGCGACGTGGAAGGGAGCGTGGTAGGTGGTGGAGTAGGTGGCGCTGACGCCCAGATGCCTTGTGGCGAGCGTCATTGCGGTAACCACTGGAACGAGGTCGAGCTTGACAGCGCGAATGCCGTGCAGGACAGTGTCTTCGACCGAGTCGTTATAGCGGCTTGGCATGGCAAGCCGGTCGTCAATGAACCCGAAATGGAACTTGCCCTGCTCCAGCGTTCTGGCGATCTCCTGGTAGTATTCCGCGGTAAGAAAGCCGGGGTCGGACGCCGGGTGTCGCCATGAAGCGGCGTAGTTGGAGCAGTTGGCCGCCTGCAAGAAGGCGCCCAGTATCATCTTGTTGCTTCGGTCTCCTGCCATTGCGTTCCTCGGTCATGCCTAAGTAGGTTCGTTTCGATAGCTACTCATTGTAGCCAAAGTACGCCCGCCAACCCAATGGCAAACTTTCTTCACGCTTGACGATATTGCATAATGAAAAATATCAGGTGAATTTACGGACCCGCCGCCACTTAGAATGGCCTATTTCGAGCATTCAGAAAAAATTTGGAATGAATGGGAACGACTACACCCAAATGTTCCCTGAAGAGATGTTGAGTTACGTTACAGGTTGTTAGCGTACAAAACGCAGAACGCATGATGATACGCGCTGAACCTTCACATGAAGGGTTTAGCGTATCATTCGCTGATGGATTAGTGTCTTTCGTACCTTGGGACAGCATCGAGGAAACCCACGATCAGTTGAGCGTGGATGCAATTGAGATCAGCGCCCCCGGCGAATTGCAGGTAAGGACGCGAGACGGTCGCATCATAGAAATCCCGCGGGACTTCGTCCGGCGCTTCGGAGACGCCGAGTACAGGGAGCGCGTGTCTGAAGAAACCCTGCGAGGACAGCGCGTATTCGCGGCGCGACTCCGCAAATTGAGGCGCAAGGCAGACCTGTCTCAGCAAAGATTGGCGGACCTGAGCGGAGTCGGCAGGGTCACCATATCCAGAATCGAGGCGGCGGCGCAGTCTCCCAAACTCGCCACCATCCAGAAACTGGCGTCCGCGATGGGATACCCCGTTCAGGCTTCGATGATGGACGACTGGGCCGACTTCGCGCTCGACGGCGAACCGAGACCATAGAGTATAGCGCCGAATTTGGCTTTCGCCCTACCCTACCACTGAACGAACATGGGCATGACGACGTGCGTGTATTTATAAGCCTCGTCCTCGGCAGCAGGCTTGATGACGCCCGGGCTCGATGGGCTGGTCGTTTCCATAGCCACCTCGCCATCGCCCAATACATCCAGAACGTCGGTAAGATACTTGCTGTTGAAGGCGATCTTTGCCTCTCCCCCTTCTACGCGAGCGTCCAGTTCACCGACATTGTTGCCCAACTCCTCCGCCCGCGACGACACCTGCATCTTGCCCAGCGCCTGCTCGTCTTCATCAGGTGATACGTTGATCCGAACTATGCCGGAGCCGTCCCTGGCGAATATCGAGGCCGTCCTGGTAGCCTGCAGGAAAGCGCCCTGGTTCACCACCGCCCTCGTTTCGTAGTTCTCAGGCACAAGCTGCTTGTAATTCGGGAAAGTCCCCTGGATGAGTTGAGAGACAAGCTCGACGTTATCCATTCTGAACATCGCCTGGCTCTTCTGGGGGGTTACAGTGAACTCGACGGGATCCGACTGTCCGCTGATGAGTCGGTTGACTTCAATAAGCGCTCGGGCAGGTATGATGAACTCCAGGCTCTCGGCGTCCGCCACCGGCTCGAGAAGTTTGCCTTCATAAACGGCGAGCCTGAACCCGTCCGCCGCCGCGAACGTGAATGCGTCTCCGGAAATCTCCACTTTGATGCCGGTCAGGACGGGCCGCGAGTCCTCCGTCGCCGCCGCGAACCCAACTCTGTTGATGGCGTCCCGAAGCACGTCGGGAGATACGCGGCCAATCACTCCGTCGGTAACGCTTGGAATCGCGGGGAAATCCTCTGGATCCTGACCGTTGATATGGGCATTGAAGCGAGCGCACGCGAGGTCCAGTCCGTTCTCCTCTGATACGACGTCAACCCGCTCCGGGGGGAGCGAATTGACGAACTCGCTCAGCATACGCGCCGGTATCGTTATCGTGCCTTCCTCTTCGATTTGGGCGCCTATCCACGCGCTTATGGCGATATCGAGGTTGGTCGCGGCCAACTTGACGCGCGAGTTGTCCGTGGCTATTAGCACATTTTGAGTTATTGGAAGGGTGGTTCTGGTAGCTACCGCGCGCTGAACAATGGACAGCCCGCGATTGAAGTTCTCTTGCAGACATGACAGCCGCATTGCATAAATCCTCTGGATTCAGTATTCCCGGACACTTGCGCGACGGGACGAAAAACTACTCAGAGCAAGAAGTCTTCAAACGCGGATAGCGTCCGGGTATCCATAGATTCAATTAGTATAGAAGCGCCAAATTGAAGGCGTCAACGCAGTTTGCGTACAGAATCAGGGCGAAAGAGCGGATTCGCTCTTATGCGCGAACGCGCGACGGCTACCGCGAAAGAGGCTCTATGACGGCGTTGATGTCGAGTTCGAGACGGATCTCGTCTTCTACGCTGACTATGAATGCGAGCGCGGGCTTATCCAGTTGAAACTGGTCGAAGGTCACGACCGTCTTTGCCTGACCTGTCACCGCGCCGTCGGAAGACCGCGCCTCTACTTCCCACGCAACAGGGCTGGACACTTCCTTGACGGTCATATCGCCCGTCAGTCTGAATGTGGTTTCGCCAGAGTCGGGGAAGGGCCAATCCAAGCCTTCGACGCCGGTTATCGTCAGTTCGGCGTTAGGATATCGCGAGGTCTCGAAAACCCTGCCGCTGACGTACTGGTCTCGCCTCGACTCATCGCTAGTCAGGCCGGCGAGCGCGACCGTAATCACGGACTGGGCAGGGTCTATGTTTCCGTCTGCGTCAAACACTATCGCCCCTTGTACGTCGCCCGTCTCCCCCACCGCGTCTATGGGTGAGCTAAGGCGCGCGAGTTGCTCGGTGACGCTGTACCGCGCGACCGACCCTTCCAACACGGTCACCGACACTCCTGTCGCGCCAGATTCGGCGGCGGACAGAGCCGGCGCGGCGGATGTGGGTTGCGGAGCCGCGGTCGGAGCGGAAGTGGGTTCAGGGACAGGCGTGGGCGTTTCCGGCTGCGGGGTCGAGGTCGGAGCGGCGGTTGGGGCAGGAGGCGCGGGGGCGGGACTTTCCCCGTCCGAGCAAGCCGCCACGACAAGCAGTATCGCCATACATGTTATGGTGAGGGCAGCTATCGCGTTTGGTGAGGGATATGCAAAATTTCTCATTGGCAAGCCAGAAAGTCCTTCATGCGTCGAGCGTATCCGAAAAGACCTCCACGCGCTTCGAGAAGCCTCTGGCAGGTCGGCGTATATAACGACGGGAAGCCGCGAAAGGTTAGCGACGCGGCTTCCAGGAAATCGCAGAAGCCAGATTACTGAACCGTAATGGTTCCGACCATGTCGAGAGCCTCGTGAGGTATGCAGATAAGTTCGTAGGTTCCCGCGACATCGAATCTGAAG
>CAZXFX010000020.1:14692-49352 GCA_964640295.1 uncultured Dehalococcoidia bacterium
GGTTTCGCCGGCCTCTACCTCCACGTCTATATCAAGATCGGACACCGTGAAGGTGTGAAAGGCGTCTTCGCCGATGAGCGTGAAGTTGACGACTTCTCCGACGCTGAAAGTCATGTCAACGGGGTCGTACAGGAACGGTCCGGCGCCTCCGTTGTCATTCAGCCTGACCGTGAACGGAGTGCCTATGCCCGCCAGCGAATCGCCGCCGTCGCCGTTCGCGTCGTCGGGAGCCACAGTCGGCGCGGGAGGCGGTATGGGGGGCGACGCGCGCTGTATGGTTACTTTGGAGGGGTCGGTGGGAGCGGGCTGGCCGCAGGCTATTATCACGGAAAGGATTGCACATGCCATGAGTGTCAGGGCAGCGAACTTCTTCAACATTTCCCCCTTGAGACGGATGCTTGCCAATGGGGTCGCAGGACGGGGCGTCTCAAGCGAACATCGTCCACGACCGAGCCTGAAGATCTACACAGTTCACCATTGGCGACGCCAATAGTGAATCCTTTCACATAATCATAGCGCCCGCCCAAGTGAGGGTCAATCTGGTTCTCAGGCGCGGACAGAGTCTTTCGGCTATTCTACAAGATGACCGCGAACTGACTGACGACGTCCTTCAGCAGGCGTCCTTCGATAAGCTCAGGACGAACGGTTCTCAGATAATCGAATGACCCTGCGGGCGCGGAACGATTTCTTGACATAGAAACTCGCTCGTTGCTAGGATTCCGCTATCATATTACCCTTCCCGACTGAGAAGCGTCCCTCACCCAAAGCCATTCGCAGAGTTCGACGCAAACGCGCGACGGGGCATTTGGATGAACAGTCTCAACGGGTGGTCTAGGAGTGAGGAGTTGTCCCACGTAAGTTGCCTGCGCTGTCGAGGGTGCGACCGGGAATATCCCGTCGAACCTCTTAACGCGTGCGATTTCTGCTTTGGGCCGCTGGAAGTAGAGTATGACTACGACAGCATATCCAGGGCGGTGAGCCGCGAGAGCATAGTGTCGGGGCCGCTCACCATGTGGCGCTATCACGACTTCCTGCCTGTGGACGCCGACCGCGCTCTGGACATGGGAACAGGTTTCACTCCCCTCATCCACGCCAAGAACCTGGGCCGCCGACTGGGACTGGAAAACCTGTATATAAAGAACGACAGCGTGAATCCCACATATTCGTTCAAGGACAGAGTTGTCTCGGTAGCGGCGGCGAAAGCCTTGGAGTTCGAGTTCGACACGCTGGCCTGCGCCTCGACCGGCAACCTGATGGGTTCGGTCGCCGCGCACGGAGCGAAGGCGGGAGTGCCAGCCATGGTATTCTTCCCATCCAATCTGGAAAAAGGGAAGGTGCTGGGAGCGGGAATCTACGGCGCGACGCTGATTGCGGTGGATGGCACCTATGACCAGGTAAACCGCCTGTGCAGCGAGTTGGCCGACAACCATCGCTGGGCGTTCGTGAACGTGAATATGCGCCCGTACTACGCGGAAGGAAGCAAGACTCTGGGGTATGAAGTCGCCGAGCAGCTTGGATGGCAGTCGCCGGATCACTGCGTCGTGCCGGGGGCGTCCGGAGAGCTGTTCACCAAGATACACAAGGGTTTTGCGGAAATGGCCGACGTGGGGCTGATTGACGATGTTGACGCTCACATGCACATCGCCCAGGCCGAGGGCTGCTCTCCCATAGTGCAAGCCTACCAAAGGGGCGACGACCAGGTATTGCCAGTAAGGCCGAACACGATTGCCAAATCTCTCGCCATCGGAAATCCGGCTTCGGGTCCGTTCGCGCTCAAGACCATCAAGGAATCGAACGGCTCAGGCGTAATAGCTTATGAAGACGAGGTGGTGGAGGGCATCAAACTGCTTGCGGAGACGGAAGGCATATTCACCGAGACGGCGGGCGGCGTAGTCATTTCCGGGCTAAAGCGCCTTGTGGAAGACGGTAAGATCAAGTCCGACGAAGTTACGGTGGCTTACATAACAGGCAACGGACTGAAGACCATCGAGGTGGTGGAGCCGGTGGTGGAAACCATCGTCATAAAGCCTACTTACGGCTCGTTCGAAGACGCGATGGCCGCGCGGTAAGCCTTTCCCGGGCAAGGAGATAGTTGAAAATGGCTACCAGGCGCGTCAAATTCACGTTCCCAACCCGACTCATCACCGAGCCTATCATCTACGAGCTTGGACACCGATTCAAGATAGTGACGAACATTCGCCGCGCGGACGTTCGCGAGGATATGGGATGGGTGGTTCTGGAATTGGAAGGATCGGAGGAAGAGGTCGCCGACGGACTCGAATGGGTTAGCGGCGCGGGAGTCCGCGTAGATCCTGTGAGCGGAGACGTAATCGAGGGTTAGACCTCGCCGCAAGTCCACTTCAGGCGAGCCCATTTTGCCGACAATAGATTACTGGAGGTCTTAGACAATATGGCCATAACGGTCAGGATACCCACCCCACTTCGCCGTGTAACCGACGGCCAGGACAGAGTGAACGCCGACGGCGCGACTCTCAGAGAGATCATTGACTCCATGGAGAGCCAGTACCCCGGAATCAAAGAGCGAATCTGCGACCCGGACGGCAATCTGCGGAATTTCGTCAACGTTTACGTGAACGGCGAGGACGTGAGATTCCTGGACGGAGTCAACTCGACCACCGGAGACGGCGACGAAGTTAGCATCGTTCCAGCGGTCGCCGGGGGCATCTGAAAGATTCTCCGGCAGACGCCGAGGCCAGTGAATTGCGGGCCCGGTCAGAACGAGGTGTATCCCCCGTCCACAGGGAGCGAGACGCCTGTCACATAGTCCGAGGCGGCGCTTGCCAGGAAGACGGCCGCTCCGCCCATTTCGTCCGGCTCTCCCCAGCGTCCGCCAGGGATGCGAGACCTGATGTATTCGTAGCGTTCTGAGAATTGGTCGCGGATGGGCGCGGTCAAGTCGGTGTGTATCCAGCCAGGCAAAATGGCGTTTACTTGTATGTTGTCCGCGGCCCACGCGACCGCAAGGCTTTTGGTTAGCTGTACTACACCGCCTTTGCTCGCCGAATAGGACGCCACCCAGTCCGATCCGAACACGGACGTCATGGAGCCGATGTTGATTATCTTGCCCCCTCCGGCTTTCTTCATGTGAGGATAGACCTCGCGGGAGCACAGGAACGTCCCGTCCAGATTGACGCCGACGACCTGCTGCCACTCGGCGAGTGAATAGTCCTGCGGAGGCTTGCGGATTCCGATCCCTGCGTTGTTGACCAGGATGTCCACGCTTCCGAACTCGGATACGGCGGCGGATATCCCATCCGAGACGGACGCTTCATCCAGAACGTCCATCCGCGCGCCAATTGAGCGAGCGCCCAACTGGGCAATCTCGCGGACGGCCGCGTTGGTCTTGGCCTGATTCCGCGCCGCGACGACTATGTTGGCGCCGGCGATGGCCAGTCCGCGCGCGATGCCCAGACCTATGCCGCCGTTCCCTCCGGTAATAAGCGCAGTCTTTCCGCTAAGATCGAACATAGTGGACATATCGTAACCTCTACCCTATTTTGCGAATTGGGCCGTTGGGACGGCGCTCGTCCAGAATAGCGAACGTCTCGCTCGCAAGCTTGACGCCCGACTGTCGCTGCCTGGCGAGCAGGTCGAGCGCGTAGTCGGACAACTTGGGTCTCACCCGCAGATGGTCGGGCATGTAGCGCATACATCGGCGCATCATAACTTGGGCCGGACGTCGAGTCCGCTCCACACAGGCGTATGCGTACACGCACATATAGGCGATGCACTTGGTAGTCTCGCGGTAGATGGGCGGAACGCCGCTCGCCGACGGCGGCATGTGTACGCTGAGAGACTCTTGCAGAGACTTGTCCATCTGGGTCGGCGTCGGATGGCTTGATTTACGCATCGGGATACCCTTGTTCAGAACGCAATTTCCAGACAAAGGCTATACGCTTTTCTAAATTCGCGCAATTAGGACTGGGCGAAAAATCGCGGAAATTAGAAGACGAAAAGCGATTGACATTCATACGCCGCCGCAGAACGCGGCGGGGACTACCGCATATTCAGGCGATCGTATGCCTTCTCCGTGATGGTGGTGAAGTGCGAGACGTGTTGAATTCGGATGGTCAAATCGCCGCTCAGTCTCAGCAGATTGTAAACGCTGTTGTACATGGACATGGCGGATTCGAGCGGGAACTGACGCTCCCAATCGTCCGCCCATGAGGCGGGCGGTCCCGCGCCCCTGCCGAGTTTGTGGAGTTCGGACGTTATGAACTGGATCGAAAGGTTGTAGATGGGGGCGGCGTCCTCGTCGGGGTCATATCCATCAAAGCCGCGTGTCTTGAAGATAACCAGTTTATAGATGAGCATCCACCAGAAGAAGATGGCCAGGTTGAAGTCGTCAACCCGCTTGATACTCTTTTTCAGTCCCCAGTCCAGCAGTTCGTCGTCATTGCTGATGAGCAACTGCTTGAGGGTATCGCGCGAAGCGTCGCAGAGCATATTCCAGAGCGCGGCGCGATGGTCGTCCAGTTCAGCCGCTCTGGCGCGGGCGACTTCCGCGATACCATCTATCGAGAGTTCGAGATTGCGGCGTCTTCTGCGTCGCCCGGGTATAAGAAAGTCGGCCAGGTTCATGTTTGGATGGTCTCTAATCGTCTTTGGCGGCGAAATATCCTTCTACGTATCCAAGCTGAACGGCGCGCTGCGCTATGGTATGGAGAAAATCATCGCTTGCGCGGAAGAATACCAGATTATGGGGACAGACGCATTCACCCGCGCTCTTGACCCCCACTCCCGCATATCCATATCATCAGGTCACATTTTCGCCCAGGAGCTCGCCGGATTGGACCTGAAGCAGTACATACGCAACATACCTGATTTTCCCGAACCGGGCATCATGTTCAGGGACATAACCACGCTCCTGCAGAACCCGCGCGCGTTCCGATACGCCATAGATAGCATGACCGAACGATTCAAAAGCGTCGAGGTGGACGCCATAGCCGGCATTGACGCGCGCGGATTCGTGTTCGCCGCGCCCCTCGCGCTCCATCTCGCCGCCCCTCTCGCCATCATACGCAAACGCGGCAAACTCCCGTTCCAAACCCACTCCCAGTCCTACGACCTGGAATACGGAACCGACTCAATGGAAATTCACGTGGACGCGCTATCGCCCGGCGACCGGGTTCTATTAGTGGACGACCTGCTCGCCACCGGCGGATCCCTCGCCGCCGCCGCCGCGCTGGTGGAACGCGCCGGAGGAGTCGTGGCGGGAATCGGGGTCGTCATCGAACTCTCTGAACTTGGGGGCAGAGACGCGCTTCGACCGCATAGAATCGAGTCGCTGGTTTCATACTGAGCGAGTGTGTCTGGGACGCCTCATATCTCCCTGTGCCTGATCATTCTGTACATTCCGAGAGCGGCGGCGACGATATTGGCGCCGATAGCGGACGAGAATATCATGGTTGATATGAGGTCGCCCTTTACGATCGCCGCCACCCTGCGGTTTGGTCCTATCAGCGTGTTGTAAGTATCGATCTCGGAAAACTGCATGACTATATACGGCGAGGCGACCGCCGCCAGCAGCGCGGCGGCGAGGAAGTACCACTGAACCCTGTATGGCGTCTCCGTGTTCCACCAGAAGAAGGCGGCGACCGCTCCGGCGGCGACGCCGGTGGCCGCTCCCTGAATGATGAAGAAGCTGTCGGTCCCCACCCGCGCTCCCTGAATCCACCAAGCCATTATCCAAGCCACGAACCCGGCCGCCAGCGAAAGCGGGCCTCCCAGCATAAGCCTCACGAAGGCTACGAGCGATACTTCTCCAGCGTCCCTGAAAATATCCCTAATCACTGAGTTCGCTCCTTGTGAATGCCTCTCCGAGACATCCTACAGGGATTTGCGCGACCGCGCGTTCTCTCAGACTTGACATTTCAGAAAAACTATATATCATATCCGCACTTTTTATTGGCAATTCTGGGAGGGAGAACCAGAGTAATGAGAAATCAAGGAGCGAAGGATGCGTTCTAAAGATCGCGTTGGAAGGATGAGTCTATTTGCAGTAGTCGCTCTGATAGCTGTCGCCTTGCTGGCGGCGGCGTGCAGCAGCGAAGAAGAACCGGCGCCCGCGCCTACACAGGCGCCTGCCCCAGCGGCGACGCAAGCTCCCGCGCCTGCCCCAGCGGCCACACAGGCCCCGGCCCCAGCGGCGACGCAGGCCCCTGCCCCAGTGGCGCAGCCCACCATAGCGCCCGCGCCCGCGCCCACTGACATGGCCAGCGATATTACCATTTCTATGGCGATTCCGTCGGTGGAAGAGCAGTTTGGCGACTTCGAGGTGCAGACATACGGAGGAAGCCCGGGCGAGATCCAGATGGGCTTCTTCGACCAGTTGCTGGTCCATGACGGCGAGGATCCGCTTTCGCCGTTCGCCGCCGAATCATGGGAAATCAACGAGGCTGGCAACCAGTTGACGCTGGTGATACGGGACGACCTCAAGGTCAATACCCCCGACGCATTCGCTGGACAGGACTTCGGATACATCACCGCCGAAGACGTAGCCTGGAACATGAACAGGCAGAACGCTGTCGTGAATCCCAGCCTTGGCGCGGCGATTGGCGCGCAGCTTGGCGGCACGTTCGGCCCCGCGGAAGCGGTTGACGAATATACAGTGACAGCTCCGCTGGTCACCGACATATTCTGGGGCATTCCCATAAGCGAGTTCGACATCAACGACACGACTGTCCGACTGGACAGCAAAACCGCGTTCGACACCGTTGGCGCAGACGCAGTCAAGTTCGTGCCTGTCGGTTCCGGCCCGTTCACCATCGGCGAATGGGTGCCGAACAGCCACGGCGAGGTTCACGCAGTCCCCGACCACTGGATAGAGCCGCCCCACATCGGCACTTTCCGCGTGGTGCAAGGACCTGAAATCACCACCCGCATGGCTATGATGGAAACGGGCGCGGCGGACATCGCCTCGATTGACTTCGCAAGACTGCGCGAACTCGAGAGCAAGGGACTCAAGTTCATCACCACTATGTCCGACAAGGACACGATGACGCTGAGCGCCATCTGGCCGGGCAACCTCTGGACGGACACCAACGCCAAGACGGCTTCCAACCTCGCCAAGGGCGAGACCCCGACTGACGTGGACGGCAATCCGCTCAAGCCTGAAATAGAGCCTTGGACGTCTGCCGTTTACGAGCAGGACTACGCGTGGATAGGCTGCCCGTGGGGAGATATGTGTCCATACGATGACACCGACAACCCGCCGGGAATGAGCGACATGGAACAGGCTCGCCTGGTTCGCTGGGGACTCTCCCACGCGATTGACAGGCAGGGAATCGTGGACGTGCTTCAGGCCGGACTGGGCACCCCCATCTACCTCGAGCTGATGGGTCCCAAGTTCCCGGGCTGGCGTCCTGACCGCACGGTAACAGCCGAAATGGTGAAGGCCGCGCACGACAAGTACGACGACAGCTCTATTCTCGGACCCGGCACAAGCTGGATAGAGTACGGCGAGTATGACAACGCCGCCGAGCCCGCCTACGGATGGCCGTGGGAGATTCCGACAGACAAGGACGAGGCGAATCGTCTGCTCGACCTGGCGGGTTTCCCGCGCGGCAGCGACGGAGTGCGCTTCGAGATCAAGATGAACAAGTATCGCTGCGAGACTGGCGACGTCTGCCTGGAGCAGGCTGACGCCGTGGCAGCCGACTGGGAAGCGGTTGGCGTCAGGGTCGAGCTTCTCACAGAAGAGTACGGCGGCGTGGTCGTTCCTCGCATGAGAGACCGCACGCAGGCGTTCCCGGTGGTGAAGAACTGCTCGGTCGAGACCGCGAACTACCCGTTCGACTGGCCTCCGCCGCCATCTGACAGCACGTTCAGCCGCCCGGCTTGGGGCTGCGCTTTCGAGAGCAAGTTCCTCGACTACATGTACATCAACATCAATGGAGAGAGGGACAAGCAGGCGCGCGAAGACCTCCATCTGGACATGGTTGACTACTACTACTACTGGCAGCTTTACAGCGGACTGGTACAGCCGCCTCGCGGCGTCGCAGCCAATCCCGAGACCGTGGATTCGTGGAACTCTCGCTCCACAGCCGCAGGATTCTGGGGCAGGCCGCAGCACATCCTTCCCGCCCAGTAACGCAAAGAGCGTGAGAGATTGATGAGAGGCTTTTCCGGTCTCTCATCAATTCCACGCAATATCGGCATAAAGTTGCGGGCGAATCGCTCCATCTGAGCGTCGCCCGCCAAGCCACCCATGTTTTCAATAAGTATTATCTATGCCCCTTTCGCGGGAAAAATCACAGAAAGGTTCTAGCCTGAGATGGCTCGATTCTTAGCCAGAAGAGTTGTATCAATACTGATTTCCATCATCGGAGCCACAATCGTCATCTTCATCCTGACGACTCTCGGCCCCGATCCCAGGGTGTTGTACATGGGCGACGCGCAGGTGGAACTCACATCCGAGCAGATAGCCGAAATCGAACGGCATCTCGGCCTGGACAAACCCCTACCCCTCCGCTATCTCACGTGGGTATGGAACCTGATGCGATTCGACATGGGAGAATCGCTGGGGACTCTGCGTCCCGTAAGTGAAATCATCAGACAACATTTGCCGATGACGATAAGGCTTGCCGCCGGCGCGTGGATATTCGCGGTTATCGTCGGCGTCAGCATGGGGGTTCTGGCGGCTGTCAAACGCGCCACTTTCTGGGATTACGCGGGCCGCATATTCGCGCTGTTCGGACAGGCCACGCCCCAGTTCTGGACCGGCGTCATGGCCATACTCATCTTCACCGTCTGGCTGGGCTGGTTCCCTCCGGGCTGGTCGGGAGGCCCTGAAGACGGCGCGTTCGCGCTCTCATGGGAAAACATCCGATTCTACGTACTGCCTTGCATCGTGCTGGGCTGGCCCGCGTCGGCGGGCATAATGCGCCTAACGCGCTCTGCCATGCTGGAGATACTCGATTCGGAGTACATCAAGCTGGCGCGAGCGAAGGGTGTCGGACCTTTTACGATCATATTCAAGCACGGCCTGCGAAACGCCGTAATCCCGCCCCTGACTTCGGCGTTCGTTCTGCTCGCCGACTACCTGAACGGAGCGCTGGTGGTGGAGATAATTTTCTCGATGCCGGGAATCGGCACTGTCGCGCTCAACCAGGCGGTTTACGACAATGACTGGCCGCTGCTCGCAGGCACGGTGTTCTGCTTCATCGGCATCTACGTATTCTTCGCATTTTTGGCAGACATAGCTTACGCGCTCATAGACCCCAGGATTCGGTACGAGTAAAAATGTCCAACATGGAAATGAGCCAGATAGAACGTGATTTGCGCGGCATTCGGGACCTGCCTCCGGTAGTTCGTGAGTTGAATGCCGCTTGGCGATTCATGCGCCGCTGGCCCGTTCTGCCGATGGCGGTTCTCGCGCTGCTTGTATTCTGCGGGGTTTTCGCGCCGGCCTTGGCGTCCCACGACCCCTATTCAGGTTCTATACGTTCGCGGCAGCAGCCTCCTCCATGGCTTCCGGACAGGTTCATATCCGACGTACTGATAGTGAATGAAGAGACGCGGGCAAATCACATTCTGGGAACCGACCATACCGGACGCGACGTTTATTCCCGTATGCTTCACGGCGCTCGAATCTCACTCGTCGTGGCCGCAATAGCTCTGCTCAGCGGCTTCATAACCGGCACGACTCTCGGCATCCTGAGCGGCTATTCGGGCGGCTGGGTTGACGAGCTAATCACCAGACTGGTGGACATCTGGCAGGCGCTGCCCTTCCTGATGGTCGCGCTCGTGTGCGTGCTTTTGTTCGGACAGAGCACCGTGCTTCTGCTGTGTCTCATGGTCGCGCTCGCCTGGAACCCGTTCGTAAGGGTCATCAGAAGCCAGACGCTCGTCATCAAGAACGAGCCATACGTTGACCTGGCGCGAGTCGCCGGATGCTCGCAGGTGCGAATCCTCATCCGACACATCCTCCCCGGCGTCATAAACACAGCCGTCGTCATAGCGACGCTGAGCGTCGGTTCGCTCATACTCGCCGAAGCCGCTTTGAGCTTCCTGGGCGCCGGCGTGCCGTCGCCCACGCCCACATGGGGCAGCATGGTCTCCGAGGGCAGAGGCTACCTGGAAGTGGCTCCGTGGCCAACTGTTCTGCCCGGACTCGCCATATTCCTGGTCGTCATGTCGCTCAACTTCACCGGCGACTGGCTGCGCGACCGTCTGGATCCGCGCCTCAGGCAGCTAAGCTAGAGAGCCAGGGAATAGTTCCATACTCTCCCGCGGCGCTAGAATGCGTCCCAAGCGTCGGTCACGACTAGCGTGTCCCCCGCCCGCTCATGCCATGTCTCATGTTCGATGACCAATACTATGTCCACAGCGACAGAACCGCTAGATGATGGAAGGGAATATCTGAGCCGATGAAGAAGTTCGCGCTATATGTTCTGACAGGCTTGGGCGTAATCGTCGTCGCGCTGGTAGCTCTGGGAATCTACGGCGAGTTCTTCAGGCCGCAAAGCGACTATTGCGAGTTCGCCGAGCAGTACGCGATTGCGGTGGAAGGAGCGAGCGCCTCGCGGGAGATAACCGAAGCGTCCGTGGAATTCGTCTCGAAAGTGGGCGGCGCGGCGGCCGACCCCATCCCCGATGAGATTAGCGGAAGCGCGGAGAGTCTGATAGACATCGCCAAGTCGGCGGCGGCGGAAGCCACGCCCGACCTGCTTGGCGAGAAGAGAACCGAGATTTTGAGGTCGGCGAGAAGAATGCTTCAGGACTGCGGAATGGACCCAGTCGTTAGAGGAAATCAGGTCGAGACTGGCAGGAAATATCAGTCCGGCTGATTCCCAGATTTATCATTCATCATTTCAAATTCCATAATCGGGGTTGCAGTATTCTAATTAAGTGGTAGAATCGCGTTAGTTCATATCTGGATCCAGGCGCAGAATCGAGCGACACTCTGAACCTGAGAAAGGACGGGTCATCTAAATTGAAAAAGACGCGATTCATCACGACGATAGTCTCGCTTGCGCTGATAGCCGCGCTCATCGCGGCTTGCTCAAGTTCTGAAGAGATACCCCCAACCCCTACGCCGATAAACGTGTCGGCAATAATACAGGAGGCGATGCAAAGCCAACCTCAGCAGCAGAGCATGACGCCCGAGGATGTCGCCCAGGCAGTTCAAGCGGCGATGGCGGCTCAACCAGGCGTAACCCAACAGGACGTAGCTGACGCGATTGCACAGGCGATGCGCCAGCAGTCGCCCGGAGTGACGCAGGCAGAGGTGGCAGACGCCATCGCCAGCGCGCTCGCGTCCCAGGAGCAGACGGGCGTAACCGAATCGCAGGTGGCAGACGCCATCGCCAGCGCGCTGAGACAGCAGACTCCGAGCCTCACCGAGGCCGAAGTGTCCACCGCCATCGCCAAGGCGCTCGCCGATAGACCTGGAGTGACCCAAGCCGACATCGAGAAAGCGGTATCGGACGCGGTCTCCAAGGCTGTCCCCACTCCCGCAGAAACCATGATGGACGACACGATGATGGGCCCAAGCGGCAAAGTGACAGGCGCAGTCACCAGCGTCGGCACCCCAAGCGGATGGCCTACCGACTGCGTATGGTGCGCCACTTTCCCGAATATCGGCGCGGGCGAAGTGCTGATAACAGCCACACGGTCTTCTACCGGGGACTTCATCGTCGAACCATGGGTCGCCGAGTCCTGGACCATAAATATGGACGACCCTGACGCGATGTACATTGACTGGAAGATTCGCGAGGGCATCCAGTTCCATCAGGGCTGGGGCGAACTCACCGCCGAGGACGTGGTTTACACGTATAACGCGGGCAACCCCGGCATCACGCCAGAAGCGGTGCACGACACGCTGCCGCGTCCTGACATCGGAAAGCTCGAGCTCCTGAGCAAGTACGAAGCGCGAATGCACCTCAACTCGTTCTCGGTAAGCACGATGCTGGCGGGCGTATCCGACCTCGGCGAGGGCGTGCCTGTACACTCCAGCAAGGTGCAGGCCGACCAGGGCACCGAATGGATGCGGCAGAACATCATCCTATCCGGCCCGTTCGAGGTTCCTGAGTGGACGCAGCAGAAGGGAATCTATCTGGAAGCGCGCTCGGACGGCGAACACTGGAAGGGAATGCCGCATATCCAGCGATTCGACATGATCGAAGTGCCTGAATCGGCCACCCGCAGGGCTATGCTCGAATCGAATCAGGCGCAGATGGCGGAAATACCCATCAAGGACTGGGGCGACCTCATAGAGCAGGGTATGTCGCGGTCTCAGGAGGGCGCAAGCAACGCGCGCGGCGTCCTGTTCCAAGGACATTACTGGGAGACTGAACACCCTCGAACGGGCGAAGCGCTCGAGCGAACCGTAGATGAGTCCAAGCCCTGGATCGCCAAGATGGATGACGCCGCGGGCAGGGAGAGGGCAAGAGACGTCCGCGTCGCTCTTTCGCAATGCGTTGACCGTGAAGCGATACTAGACACTATTCTGGGCGGACAAGGACGTGTAGCCTACGCTCAGTACATTCACCCCGACACCGCGTTGTACGGAAAAGTTGACGGCGACACTCGCTGGAACATTCCGTATGACTGCGAAGGTTCCAAGGCTCTGATGGCCAAGCATGGGTTGAGCGACGGATTCACCATCAACGACTACTGGGCGGGACCCAGCGGCGTGGTGGTTGAGATGGGAGAAGCGATGGCCGCCACGTGGCTGTCCGAACTCAACGTCAAGGTCGAACTGGACCGGCAGATATACTCCACCTGGCGTCCGGGGCTAATCTCGCGCTCCGTGAACGGCATGCACGGCAGCTTTAATCCGGGCACGGCTCCGCCCACATGGCCCAGCGAATGGACGTGGAGCGCGGTAGCGTCGCCCGCCGGCTACAACTCCGGCAACGAACTTCCGCAGGCGAGCGAAACCGTTCTCGCCAAAGAGAAGACGACCAGCCAGGAAGATCTCGAGCAACTGACTCTGGACTGGGTGGACTTCATCTTCGAAGAGCGTTTCGGCTTTACCGTCGGCACCATGCCGAACAACACGATCTACAACCCGGCTGAGATATCTTCCTGGGAGATGCGGCCCATGACCAACTTCAGGGTCGGCGGCATGAAGTCCCTCGAAAATATCCAACTCGCCAAGTAGGTAACGCAGCGTCGTCATAAGGGGAGTCCCTGAAGATCTGGGGACTCCCCCACTCCACCCACCCCTCTTGACCTTTCAACATCTCATAGCCGCGGAGGACTCGTCATAGCAACTTTCATAATCAGACGATTCTTCACTTCTATACTGGCAGTCATGGGCGCCACAATTATCATATTCGCGGCATCCCGGGTGCTTGGCGACCCCACAGTCCTGTTCCTGCCTGAGGAAGGATACGGTCTCGACGCGGCGGAACTCGAAAAGGCGAGACAGCGTCTCCACCTGGATAAGCCTGTGCCGCTCCAGTACGCCTACTGGGTTGGCGACCTTTTGCAAGGAGACCTCGGACAGGACCTCGGGGACAGGCATCCCATATCCAGCAAGCTGAGAGACAAGCTTCCGCCGACTCTTCGGCTTGGCATAGCCGGATACATATTGGCGACTCTGATAGGGATTCCGCTAGGCGTGCTGTCGGCGGTGAAGCGTGGAACTATCTGGGACATGGTAGGGCGCACTTTCGCGCTATTGGGCCAGTCCCTGCCCGCCTTCTGGATAGCCATCCTGGCCATTCTGATATTTGCGGTCTGGCTCGAATTGCTGCCCGCCGGAACACAGGGAGAAGGGTTGTCCTTAAGGCACTACATACTTCCGACGCTCACGCTCGCATGGCTGCCAGCGGCAAGCTATCTCAGGCTGATGCGTTCCGCCATGCTGGAAGTGCTCGACTCCGAGTACGTTAAGCTCGCTCGCGCAAAGGGAGTCGGCGTAAACACCATCATCTGGAAACACGCCTTCAAGAACGCCGCAATCGCGCCGCTCACGCTCTCAGGCCTCATCCTCGCCGGCTTCATAACCGGCTCGGTCTCCGTGGAAGTTGTCTTCGGATGGCCCGGCATTGCCAGGCTCGCCGTCGAAGCGGTTTACACCAACAACCTGACCACCCTATCCGTCATTACTCTGCTATTCACCCTCATATATGTCATAGCCAATTTCGCGGTGGACATGATCTACGGCATCATAGACCCTAGAATCCGTTACTCTTAGTCCATCACTGGGATAGAATCCTTATGGCGCAAACTCAACCTGAAATAGCGCTCACACAGAGAGCAAGCTTCTTACACAGAACCGTCTCCGCGTTTCGCAGATGGCCCATCGTGTCCATCGCCATTATCTCCATTCTGGCGTTCGTAGCCATATTCGCTCCGATTCTGTCTCCCCAGAGCCCGATAGAAAGCAACCTGCGCGACAGAAACGCGCCTCCATTCTGGTACAGCGAGTGGTACGATGAGAACGACAAGGTAACGCGAACCTACGTGCTTGGAGCGGACCCGATAGGGCGCGGCGTACTGAGCAGGCTGATTCACGGCGCGAGAATCTCCATGATGGTCGTAGTGGTGGCGATGGTCAGCGGAACGGTCGTGGGCACCGCTCTGGGCCTGGTAGCCGGTTACGCGGGCGGCATCGTTGACGAAATCATAACTCGCATCGTGGACATCTGGCTCGGACTCCCCTTCATCCTGCTCGCTCTCATAGTCGCCATCACCATCGGCCCGGGCATACTCCCTATGATGGGCTTGCTCGCCATGACCGCCTGGCCCCCCTTCGTCCGAAACGTGCGCGCCGAAGTGCTCACGCTCAGAGAGCGCGACTACGTGTCTCTCGCCAAGATATCGGGCGCGTCATCTGCCAGGATACTGTGGCGACACATCCTGCCGGGCGTGCTGAACACAGTCCTTGTCATAGCCACGCTTCGCGTCGGCCAGCTTATCCTCACCGAGTCATTCCTCAGCTTCCTGGGGGCGGGCATACCGCCTCCCACGCCAACTTGGGGCGGCATAATAGCCGACGGCAGAGAGTATCTCAGAGACGCCTGGTGGGTATCCGTCTTCGCGGGAATCGCCATCGGTCTCACGGTTCTGGCGCTGAACTTCTTTGGAGACTGGATGCGCGACACCTTCGACCCCAGGCTGCGGCAGGTGTAGGGTCTCGCGCAAAAATCCCTTCCACCTTGTCAGGCTCACAGGGATAGGTAAACGCTCCAACTGACCGAAAAATCCCTTCCACCTTGATGGGCTCACAGGAGTAGGTAAACGCGAAAACCAATCAAAAAGTCCCTTCCCCCTCGATGGAGGAAGGCTAAGATGGGAGTGATTAACACCTCAATACCTATCCCTCTCAGCCCTTCGATGGGGGAAGGCTCAACCCCAATCAGGCGCCAGATAATTCTAAATTCACCATTCACTATTCACAATTCAACGGATGGGGGTGACTCGCCTCAAACCCTACCCATCCCAGGGCTCGCGCAGACAACACAATTGACTTTTCCAATGGCGTCGTCTATTCTGAATTGTACAGATGGGTAGCGGGAGCTTGGAGAAACCGGGCTGAGAGGGTGGCTGCCTTTGGATTGCCGCCGACCGCGATCACCTGATCTGGGTAATGCCAGCGCAGGGATAATAATCGGTTATGATACACCGCTGGCGCGTTTGCCAGCGGTGTATTGCGTTCTATGGAGGAAACGATGGACGATAAGTTGGTGATAGCGGGCAAGGAGTTCGATTCTCGTCTCATGGTTGGCACAGGACGACATCGCACAAACGAAGAGATGGTGGAATCCATCGAGGCGTCCGGCGCGGAGATAATCACCGTCGCCATTCGTAGGCTGGACCTTGACAACCTGGAAGAGAAGAACATTCTGGACTACTTCGACTGGAACGAATACACGATTCTTCCGAATACCGCCGGATGCAAGACCGCGGAGGAAGCTGTTTTCACCGCCCGCCTCGCCCGAGAGGTGACCGGAACAGACTGGGTCAAGCTGGAAGTAATCCCCTATCCCGAATATCTGCTTCCCGACCCCCGCGGCACATACGACGCGGCCAAGCAACTCATCGAAGAAGGCTTCGTCGTGCTGCCCTATATCCACGCCGACCCTGTGCTCGCCAAGCAACTGGAAGACCTCGGGTGCGCTACGGTGATGCCGCTAGGTTCTGCGATAGGGTCGGGGCAGGGCGTCCAGACGATTGACGAGATACGGCTGATCATACGACAGTCGAGCGTGCCGGTGGTCGTGGACGCGGGCCTGGCGGTGCCTTCGGACGCCTCAGTCGCGCTGGAAGCGGGCGCGGACGCGGTTCTGGTGAATACCGCAATCGCCCAGGCGGAGGACCCGGCAGGCATGGGAGAGGCTTTCAAGCTCGGAGTGCGGGCAGGCAGGATGGCGTATCAGGCAGGTCGCATCGCTAGAAGGGATACCGGCGTTCCGTCCAGCCCGGTGGAAGGCGTGGCGGCGGCCACCGCCTAGAGCATGAAGCCGAACCTCGCCCTGCCCTGCCTGTGTCTGGTGACCGACAGAAAGCGTGTCGTCTCAGGCGACATCATCGGCGTGGTCGCGCAAGCGGTGGACGGCGGCGTGGGAATGGTGCAACTCAGGGAAAAGGACTGTCCGGCAGCTGAATTGCTGACACTGGCGCGCGAACTGCGAGCCGTCACCCACGGGAAAGCGCTGCTTATCATCAATGACAGGGTGGACATCGCCATTCTGAGCGGCGCGGACGGTACGCAACTGGGAGAGAACGCGCTGGACGTGGACTCGGCCAGAAGGCTGGCGGGCGACGGTATGTTGATAGGGCGTTCGGTTCACTCAGTAGAAGGCGCGGTCGAGGCAGAAACGAGCGGAGCGGATTTTCTCATATTGGGAACATTGTTCGAGACATCCACGCACCCGGGCGCGCAAACGGGCGGACTGGATATAGTGAGAAACGTGAACGAGCGGGTGTCCGTTCCCATTCTTGGGATAGGCGGCGTCTCGGAGTCGAATATCGCTGACGCGATTGGCGCGGGAGCGTCTGGAGCGGCGGTTATCAGCGCGATTTCGATGTCCGCGGATCCGAAGGAAGCCGCGTCGCGGCTTTCGGAATCCATGACGCGCGCTTACAGGCAAACGGCGGAGCAGATATGATTACGCTAACAGTGAACGGCAAACGGCGCGAGGCGAGCGGCCCCATATCCATAGAGTCCTACCTCTTGGATATAGGCGTTACGCAGAGCCACATAGCGGTAGCGCACAATGGCGAGGTGGTTCGCCGAACCGAACTCGGCGGGATCACGCTCAAGGACGGCGACCAACTGGAGATCGTCAGGGCGGTTGGCGGCGGCGCTCAGTAAAGGGCAATCCTCCCCTCTCGACGGAACACTCACAGGGGTAGGCAAACGCTCTAACCGACCGCAAAAGTCCCTTCTACCTTGATGTGGGAAGGCAAGGATGGGGATGATTATCCTCATACCTGCCATTCTCAGCCCTCGACAGAGCCAGCGCAAAGTCCGCGTCAATTCAAAGTCGGTTCGCGGTGAGCTTGTCGAACCATGAACGAACTGCCCTTTGCCCTTCGACGGGATCAGGGTGAACGAAAGATGCGGCTTTCACTACTTTGAAAAGGCGCCGGTTCCTTGAAAAGACCTCTTGACACCAGACCTCACGCTTGCATAGAATTATTTCTGCGGTAGTTATTGATATATAATATCAGTAATATCCACTCCTAAAAATATAAAGTAAATAGACCTGATTTCCGTTTTGACCATATATGATACTTAGTATCATGTAATTCATAGATTGAGGTATCAAAATGTCGTTAAAGCCAACGATTCTATACTTAGCCGCAATTTTCAGCATTGCGCTGCTCGCGGTCGCTTGCGGGGATGAGACTGAGATTCAGCCAACCGCTGAACCTGTTGTTCAGGCTTCTCCCGCAGCCCAACCTCAAACCGCCACTCAAGTGGCAACTCAAACAGTTCCTCCCACGCAGGTTCCCGCGGCGGCTACTCAGCCCACCGCGGCGCCTTCAACTCAGTCTTCTCCTCCCACCCAGTCCTCTGATAAGCCGGCGCTGAACATCGTCAGCACCAGCAACATCGTTGGGGACTGGATCCAGCGGGTCGGCGGCGAAAGGGCGAATGTCTTCTCCCTTCTACCTCCCGACGCCGACCCGCACACTTTCCAGCCCGGCGCCAGAGACGTCGCCAAGATAGCGGACGCCGAACTGGTATTCAGTGTCGGGCTTTCGCTCGAAAGCGGCTGGCTGGACGAACTCGTGGAAAACGCCGCGCGCGACCATGAGTCTATCATATCGCTCGCCGAACAGGTCGAGCCTATCGAGTTCATGGATATCTTCCACGAAGACGAACATGGACATGAAGATGAGCATGGACACGAGGAAGAAGGTGGCGACGGACACGTAACAGCGACCGGCAGGTTGCTGGTGACTGATGCTAACGAGCCACACCTTTCCGTGGTGGATCTCACCAACGACAAAGTTACCGACGCGGCGTTCGATGTCTCCTCTCCAGTCTCAAGCGTGTATTCCAGTCCCAGCCACAGGTTCGGGTTCGCCCTGATTCGAGGCGAGGGCGATGACGATGACCGCGTGCATATCTTCGACGGCGGCATATATCTGGTCGAGCACGGTGACCATTTTGATAGGGTTAAGCGCTCGATTTCGATGCTCGAACTGGGAACCGACGACGAACGCCCAATACACTTCGCCAACGCGGGAGAATGGACCGCCATCTTCCACGACGGCACGGGGCGCGTCGCGCTGCTGAATGAACATGAAATGGCAGAGTCTAAAGACGAATATGAGATCGCCTATCTTAATACGGGATTGCAGCACGGCGCGGCTGTTCCAATGCACGGCGATATGTTCGCCGTGTCCGTCGCAAACCCGGACTACCCGGACAAGACGCAGAGCAGCCTGCCAATTGGCGTAGAGGTGCGCGATCTGAACGACCAAGTGGTTTTCGACGAGAGTTCCGATTCCTGCCCCGGATTGCACGGAGAGGCGCACAGCCACGACGGAGTCGCTTTTGGATGCGTGGGCGGGGTGCTGTACATAGAACCGCACGACGACCACTTCGACCACTGGTTCATCGAAAACCCGGCCAGCATGAAAGCCGAATCCCGAATAGGATCGCTCTATGGACATCATGAATCTGAAGTCCTGTTCGGTCGGGCATCGTACAGGGATGAAAATGGTTTCGCCGATGACGGCATCTGGCTGATCAGCCCAGAGGAGCGTATGATGACGCAGGCGCTTCCGGCCACCGATGACAAGCGCAGCGTTGGCGCGGCTTTCAGCCACCACGGCGAATCGCTCTACGTACTGACTTACGACGGCATGCTGAACGTTCTGGACGCCCATGACGGCGAAGTGGTGTCGGAGGCTCAACTGCTCGACCATGTTGACCCTGAAGCGCCGCCGTCGTTCATAGTGGTAGGCGAATCCATCTACGTCGCCGACCCCGCGAACGAGCGCGTCATGGAATTCAGCCTCGAACACATGGAAGTCGAGCGCGAGTGGGAAGTTCACGGCGCTCCGAGCAGAATCGCGTTCCTTGGAATGCTCTCTGAAGAAGATGGCCACGAAGATCACGGCCACGAAGATCACGAAGACGAACACGATGAACATGAGGATGAAGACGAGCATGACGACCACGAAGATGAAGACGGACATGACCACCACGGTCACGCCCACGGCTCGCATGATCCTCACTTCTGGTTCGACCCGCCGAGAGTTCAGAGCGCGGTCAATATAATCGCGGAGCAGCTATCGCTTCTGGATCCCGACGGCGCGGACTACTACGCCAGCAATGCCGAGTCTTACATCAGAGAGCTAGGCGAACTGCATGCGTGGGTGCAGAGTGAGGTTGGGACGATTCCCGAAGGCAATAGATTGCTGGTAACATCTCACGATAGTTTCCAGTACTTTGCGGCGCGCTATGGGTTCAAGGTGGTGGGAGCGATCTTGCCGATTACTACTGAAGTCGAGCCTTCCGCCCAGGACCTTGCGGAACTGGTAGAAACAATAGAGCATGAGGGCGCGCGAGTTATATTCGGCGAAAATATACATTCGGACAGGCTCGCCAAACGCATAGCTGAGGAGACTGGAGCCGAGGTCGTCGGCTCTCTATATACAGGATCGCTTGGAGAAGCCGACGGAGAGGCGGGAACATACCTGGATATGATGAGATTCAACGTCAACACAATCGTAGAGGCTCTGAGATGATGAACGAGTCTCCGACCGCTCCCGCTCCATTGTCGGCGGAAAACGTGACCGTCAAATTCAGCGACGTTACGATTCTGGACAGCGTAACCTTCAGCGCGGGGCCTGGCTGTATGATGGGCGTGGTCGGCCCAAATGGAGCGGGCAAGAGTACGCTTTTCAACGCTCTGGTGGGGCTGGTCCCCATAAGCGAAGGCAGGGTCCTGATTCACGGAAAGGGAATTGACGATTCGCGCGGCGTCGTCGCCTACGTCCCGCAGTACGAGAAGGTCAACGCGCGTATGCCAATGAAGGCGGAGGACGTGGTGATGATGGGCAGAACCCGCAAGATGGGCTGGCTTCGCAGGCCGGGGCGGGAAGACCGCGAAGCGGTCCGCCGCTCGCTGGAGCAAGTTGACATGTGGGACAGGCGATCCTCTCTGGTAAGCGAGCTGTCCGGCGGGCAGCGTCAGCGCGTCTTCGTGGCGCGCGCGCTCGCCCAAGGCGCAGATGTCCTGCTCTTGGACGAGGCGTTCAGCGGCGTTGACCTATCCTCCCAGGAGGCTCTCGTCAAGGTTCTGAGCCAACTCAGGGACGAGGGACGCACCATTCTGCTCTCATCCCACGACATCGAGCATGTGGCGCACTGCTGCGACGAATGCCTGTGCATCAACAATCATGTGTGCGCCTGTGGAGCGCCGCGCGACGTGCTGACCCCGGAAGTTCTGAAAGAACTGTACGGGCCATACGGAGCGGCGCCCGTTCACGGAGGAATCCCGGATGGACATTATCGCTGACGCGCTAATCGCGCCTCTGGGATACCGATTCATGATAAGGGCGTTCATCGTGTCCACCATAGTCGGAATAATGTGCCCGATGGTTGGCGCGTATGTGGTGGCGCGCGGTCTTGGATTCATGGGCGACGCGCTCGCCCACGCCGTCCTGCCAGGCATGGCGCTCGCGTTCATGCTGGGTCTCAGTCCGTTCATCGGCATAATCCCTAGCGCCATAGCCATAGCGCTTCTCATCGGCTACATGACCATGCGCGCGGGAGTAAGCGAGGATACATCCATCGGCATTCTGTTCGCCGGGCTCTTCGCGCTTGGACTGGTCATGCTCACTACCGCCGGCGGATTGCCGGTGAACGTGGAGGACGTGCTGCTGGGGCAGGTTCTGGGGACATCCACAACTGACGCGCTGGTGACATTTGGTCTGGCGTCCGCGACTCTGGCTCTGATGTGGGCGCTGCACAAGGAGTTGGTCTTCACCACGTTCGATCCGACTGGAGCGTCCGTAATCGGAATACCGACCCAGGCGCTCGACTACACTCTACTGGCGCTGCTCGCGCTGGTCACAGTCATCGCGCTCCAGGCAGTGGGCATAGTCTTGGTCATTTCCATGCTCATTACGCCCACGGCGACCGCCCAGCTTCTGGTGAAGAACTTCACCCTGTCCATGTTTGTCGGCGCGGCGTTTGGCGCAGCGTCCGCCATACTGGGCCTGTACCTGTCGTTTCACTATAACCTGCCGTCCGGTCCGGCCATGGCGCTGGTGGCGACAGGATTCTTCATCCTATCCGCCGCATACGCAAAGGGACTCGCCGGAGTTCTACGAAGGAAGGCGGCGTAGATCGGCGTTCGCCTGATTCCACTTGATGGAAGACGCGCCCGCGGTCGCTCCACCTCGCGCAAAAGTCCATTCCCCCTCGATGGTCTCACAGGGGTAGGCAAACGCGAAAACCAATCAAAAAATCCCTTCCCCCTCTCAGCCCTCGACGGGGAAGGCTAGGATGGGGGTGATTGTCCTCAGTACCTACCCCTCTCAGCCCCTCGATGGGGGAATGGACTTTTGCGCGAGGTGGGGCGCCGACTAAATCGTTAAGGGTTCTTCGGGCTATGAACTCAAGCTACCGCGCCGGACTCTCGCAGCGCGGCTATGTCATCTTCCGAGTAACCCAGCGCGGTTAGCGTCTCGTCCGTGTGCTGTCCCGTCGTCGCGCCCATGAATCGGACCGAGCCGGGCGTATCGGAAAGCTTGGGGCCGATTCCCACCTGTCTCACGGGAAGTCCGTCCAAATCGCCAGCGTCAATTACCATGTTTCTATGCAGATTCTGGGGATCGGAGACGACCTCGTCCAGGGACGAAACTTTGGCGACCGCGATATTGTCTATGGCTGAGAGCGTCTTCCACCATTCTTCGCGGTCTTTGGCCATGAATATGGACTGCAATTCGCTTTTGACGAACTCGGCTCTACTCGCGTCGAACTGGACGGGAATTAGGTCTTCCCTGTCGAGCGCGCGGCAGAGAGTGGCCCAGAACCAAGGCTCGATACATCCGACGCTGAGATAGCGACCGTCTCGACATTTATATACGTTGTAGTAGGGCGCGGCGCCGTTGAGAGACATAGCGCCGGGAGCGGCGATTACCCCGTCGGAGAAGTAGGCCGACATCAGCGAAGCCATCATGTAGGCCACGCCGTCCGACATGGCGACGTCAACGTATTGACCGCGCCCGGTGTGTCCGCGCGCTATGACGGCGGCGAGAATGGCGGTGGCGGCGTGCAGTCCGCCGCCCGCGTAATCGGCGATAATGTTGTAGGGTATGACGGGCGGACCGTCCCGCGTTCCTATTACGCCCAGCGCGCCTCCGACGGAGATGTAATTTATGTCGTGTCCGACCAGCCTCGAATAGGGGCCGTCTTGTCCATATCCTGAGAGCGAACAGTACACGAGGCGAGGATTGAGCGCGTTCAGCGTTTGGTAGTCGCAGCCAAGCCGAGATACGACGCCAGGCCTGAACCCCTCGACGAATACGTCCGCGTCCTTTGTCAACTCCCGCAGGATCTTCTGCGCCGACGGATTCTTGAGATTGAGAGCGACACTGCGCTTGTTGCGATTCAGGGCATTGAAAGCGGCGCTGCGCCTAGCTTGGTTCTCTTCATTGGAGCCTATCGCCGTCCTCTCTCTCGCCATTCGCCCGCCGCCGGGTTCCTCCACCCTGATTACGTCCGCTCCCAGGTCTCCCAGAATCATCGTGCAGAACGGGCCAGGAGCCATTCGCGTAAGGTCAACGACCTTTATTCCCTGCAACGCCATTGCCATCAGAACGCCTCTCTCGCCTGTCAGGATGTTTCCAGAACGCCGGCGACGACCAGCTCGACCAACTCTTCGTCGCCAATGCCAAGAATCTCTTTCAATATCTCTTCATTGTGCTGTCCAATTAAAGCCTGCGGCATCCTGAGCGCGCCCGGGGTTTCAGACAGGTGGTAAGTGAGCCCGTCGTAAGGCATTGGGCCACACTCGGCGTGATCCAGCCACTGAAAGAAGCCGCGATGTCGCAATTGAGGGTCTTCCCAGAGATCGGCTTGGCTTTGGGCTACACCGGCCGGAACGCCAGCGTCTTGCAGATCGGCCATTAAGACATGGGCGTCCTTGTCCTTCGTCCATTCGCTGATCGCCGCGTTGATCTCGGACGAATGGCTACGGCGAGACTCAGCGTCGGCGAATCTGTCGTCCGAGGCCATATCAGGGCGGCCCATGCGGGCGCACAGTTCGCGCCACTGATCGTCGCTGGCGACCGATATGGCGATCCAGGACGGCCCGATTCCGGTGTATTCACGTTCTTTGTCTTTGCACCTGTAAACGTCGTTGGGGAAGAAATCGTCGTCATCGTTGCCGCGCCGATTCAGCACGTTTCCGTTGGTCGTATAGTCCATGATGGCGGGCGCTAGGAAGTGCGCGGCGCACTCGTATTGGGACAGGTCCAGATGCTGCCCTTTGCCGGTTTTGCGTCTGTATTCGAGCGCGGCTACTATGGCGGCGGCGGCGTTGGGAGGATTTATGAAGTCCGAGTACGCGCCGTAAGGTCCCGCGGGCGCCCTGTCTGGCCAGCCGGTGATGTAATAGAAGCCAGCGAGCGCGCCCGCGAGTTGCCCGAATCCGGCGTACTTGGAGTGCGGGCCGGTTTGTCCCTGCTGGCAGGTGCTGAAGTAGATGACGTCAGGAACCATCTTTCGGATATTGTCG
The DNA here is from genome assembly GCA_964640295.1 of uncultured Dehalococcoidia bacterium. Taxonomy (GTDB): domain Bacteria; phylum Chloroflexota; class Dehalococcoidia; order Lucifugimonadales; family UBA1123; genus VXRN01. The sequence goes on from CAZXFX010000020.1 coordinate 38,881, forward strand.
TAGTCCAGTTCCCAGTCCCTCATGACTCTGGGGGTGAAGCTTTCGGCTATTACGTCCGGTTTCCACTCCGAGATTATGCGACGAATTAGCTCTCTGCCTTCAGGCAAGGACAGGTTGATTCCCAGTCCTCTTTTGCTGCTGTTATAGTTCGCCGAGAACTGGCTGCGGTTCAGCCCGCCGGGAGCTCCGTCCTTGAACGGAGCGCCGCTTCTCAGCACATCAGGCCTGGACGCCGCCTCCACGCGAATCACATCCGCTCCGAAGTCGGCCAGATGCTTGATCGTGATGGGACCGACTCCGACCCAGGTGAAATCGAGAATCCTGATGCCATCGAACGGCATGGCGGAGAGGCTAGTGGGCGAGCCCGACAGCGAATGCGGCTGCGGTCTTGCGGATGGGGCGATTTGGCGCAACACTTCTTCGCTATGCTCCCCTACTTTGGGCGCGGGGCGGTCAATCTCAATCGGCGTCTCGCTCATCTTGATGAACGGTCCGAGATGCGTAAGACTGCGATTGAGCGCTGGGTGTTCCAATTCGCGCCAGAAATCTCGCGCATCGAGCTGGACGCTCTCGGCGATGTCCTCGACGGTGTGGCAGGGCGCGAGAAGGATTCCGCGGTCAATCGCCCGCAGGTATAGTTCGTTCTTGGGCTTGGAGGCGATGAACTCCTCGATGCGAGTCTGGATATGATTGAAACGCTCTATGCCGGCAGCGTCGTCCACTTCGATGACGCCGGGGTTCCAACTGTCCCAGTCAATTTCGGCGAGCCATTCCGGGGCTTTTCCCTCTTCCGACATCCACTCCGTCAGGCCTCTGAGCGTTCTGGGAGCCTGAACGACGCTGAGGTGTCCGTCGAGGCACTCGAATACCTGCCGGACATTCATGTGTCCCCTGGCGCGGTAGTCGCCGCTCCGTTCCACGTTGGACTTGTGGAGCGGCGGAAACGGGGTGGCGTTCATCAGCGTCCATATAACGGCGGTCTGCATGGAGACATCCACGCGCTGTCCGCGTCCCGTATTTTGGCTGCGCCAGAAGGCGGCCATCGTTCCGGCGGCGGCGTGAGCGCCGGCGTGGAGTTCTGCCTGCGGCGCGCTGATACGAACAGGCTGCCTATCGGCGTCTCCCCCAACGTACTGCATCCCGCCCATTGACCACGCCACCAAGTCGGTAGCGATGTATTGCGAATATGGGCCGGACTGGCCGAAAGGGGTGATGGATGTATAGACGAGGGCGGGGTTGAGGGGGCGCAGATCGTCGTAGCCCAGCCCGATGTTATCCAGATGGCCTGGGCTGAACGACTCTATGAGAATGTCGGCGCGGGCGGCGAGGGAGCGAAGGCTTTCCGCGCCGGCGTCCGTCTCTATATCTAGCGTAACGCTTCGCTTGTTGGCGCAGTAGGACGCCCAGAAGAGAGAGCGCTCGCGTCCCCTTTTGCCCTCTACGAAAGGCCCAATATCGCGCGTTGGACTGCCTCCGGGCGGTTCGACTTTGATTACGTTCGCGCCAAGGTCAGCCAGCGCCTTGCCGCACCAGTTGAAACCGCCTTCGGCAAGATCGAGGGCGGTGCAGGAAGAGAGAGGGCTGTCTTGGAGTATCGGGGAAGTCATAGGGAGTTTTGGGAGCAAGATTACCCACAGGGCAACTTTCTGTCAACCGAAGACTTAGCCTCGAGCCTGTATCAGTTTGGTCGGAGGATTGGATCACCCCCATCCTAACCTTCCCCCATCAAAGCGCTTAGAGGGGTAGGCGCGTAGCAGGTCGGCGCGCCCTTCGACAAGCTCAGGACGAACGGGTTTTTGATTTACCTACCCTTGTGAGCCCATCAAGGTGGAAGGGACTTTTGCCCGAAGTGGGCCACCGACTAAATCGTTACAGGTTCCTTAGCCTCGTCGGGGACGAGAGCGGACTCCAATAGAGAGCGAAACGCGGTTGTCGGGGGGAAGAATCTTGGAAGAGAGCGGCGCCGATGTCAATCGAGCAATATCAGAGACCATACGACGACGACAAGGATGAGCGAAACGAATACGGCCGCCGAGCCCAGGTCCTTGGCGCGGCGAGACAAGTCATCGAAGTCGCCGCCGATGCGATCAATCGCGGCCTCGATTGCGGAGTTCACCAATTCTACTATCAGGACGATTAGCAAAGCGCCTATCATGAGGGCGCGCTCGATATTGTCTTCGCCCAGCCAGATCGCCGCAGGGATCAGGATCAGGGCCAGCAGCGCTTCCTGCCGGAAAGCGGTCTCGGAGACGAAGGCGTCTCGCAAACCGGCGAACGAGTATCCGAGCGCCCGAAACAATCTCCGGATATCCAGCATATTCAGACCTTCAAATGTCTCAGCGTTGGCCTCAGAATGCCGAGCCACAGAACGAACGCCAGCATGATTAGCGCGCCTCCTCCCAGAGAGATGTGCCATCCGAAATACTCTCCGACCGCGCCCAAAGGCCACGCGCCTATGTAATGCACAGCCGCTCCGATTAGCCACAAGCTCATCATGCGGCCTCTGAGCTCGGGAGGAACGCTCAACTGCAAGATCGTCGTGCCCACCGATATGAAGCCGGTGAATCCGACGCCCGTGAAGAACAGGAGGAAGAGGGACAGCGGATAGATGGGCGATATGGCGAACAGGAATAGTGTCGCGCCGAATAGAACTATCATACCTAGCAGCAGCCAGTTCTTGTGGCGGGCGTTGCCGAGCGACGCCAGGAACATATTGCCGACGAGCGACCCCACGCCCGCGACCGTCAGCAGGAACCCGGCCCCGTCCGCGTTGAGATTCAGCGATTCTTTGCCGAACGCGGGCAGCACCTGGATGTAGGCGGCGCCAAAGAAGCCGAACGCGAAGCTGAGTCCGACCATGGTGAGCGCGATGGGCGTGGCCGCGACGAATCTCAGCCCGTCTTGGAGATCTTTCAGCACATTGCTGTCCCCGCCGGGTTTGCGCGACGGCGTACCTTTCATGGCAAGCAGAAACAGGCAACTGACTATGTAACAGGCGGAGTTGAAGTAGAGGGCGTACTCGATGCCGATTTGCTGGATCATCCATCCGGCGAGAGAAGGAGCCATTATCCGGCCGGTGTTGAACACGGCCATATTCAGCGAGGTGGCGTTCAAGATGTCTTCTTCGGACACGAGGTCTGGCACTATCGCCATTTGCGTGGGCATATTCAGCCCTTGTACGGCGCCGAGCGTGAACGAGATCGCGTATATGTGCCAGATGGAGATGACCTGATAAAGGGTCAGGGTTGCCGCCAACATGATGAGCGCGGCCACCGCGGCCCTGCTATATAGCAGCAGCCAGCGTCTATCCAGCCTGTCGGCGACTATTCCGCCGAACATGAGCATGGCCAGGTTGGGGAGGCCGTATATGGCGATTACCAATCCGAGTTGGGCCGGGGAATCGGTCAACTCCAGCATTAGCCAGCCGAGTATGAGGAACTGCATTCCCAGCGCGGCCGCCTGTCCCGCGCCGGCGAACCAGTACAGCCTGAAGTTGCGATGTCTGAACGCGCTGAGGGATTGAAGGTTGGTTACTCTCTGCGCGAGTCGTGATGCCATGAGTTGATTCTATCATAGGCGCGGATTGGAGCCGGGTTGGGGTGGCTGTTCAGTCTGCGCCTTGCCTTGCGGGTTGGGGACTATCTTCGACGGCTTGGGCGAATTGGACGGGCTTGCCGCGGAAGGCGGACGCGGCTACCCCAACGAGGAGTAGCGCGGCCATGCCGAGATATGTTACTCGAAGGCCGGATGTGAACGCGGACAGGAGAGACTCGCCGCCGCCCGCAGATACCGACGCGAGCGTCGGCTGGTGGCCGAGGACGGCCATCGTGGTGGTCACGATGACGGTCGCCACCGCGATGCCGGACAGGTTGCCGGCGTTTCTCACCAGATTGAGGAAGCCGGATATTACGCCGTATTTGCCGGGTTCCACGGCGCTCAGAATCGAGCTATTATTCGGCGCGTAGAAAGAGCCCATGCCGGCGCTCTGCATTACCATGCCGGCTACGGCCAGCGCGAAGTGGGAGTTGGGGGTGAGAGTGGCAAGCGTGAGGAGGCCGCATACGGACGTGAGCAGACCGCCGATGGTGAAGCGACGCCAGCCCAGTCTGTCTGAAAGACGGCCGGACAGGGGTCCCATGATGATCATGCAGACGGCGCCCGGCACGACGGTGAGTCCAACCTGGCTGGGGGACAGACCCAGCACGGCCTGCAAGTAGAACGGCATGAGGAAGCGGACTGAGGACATTCCGACGAAGCCGAGGTAATTTGCGGAGACTCCGAGCGAAAACAGCCTTCTCTTGAAGAGGCGCACATCCATCATGGGGGTTGGGGTTCGCAGTTCCCAGAGGACGAACGCGGTCAGGAGCGCGGCGAAGATGAGGAAGGAGATGATGATGGCGGGGTTGTCGAATCCGAGAACGGACGCCCATGTCAGAGCCTGGAGGAAGGTGAGCAGTGTGGCGGTCGAGAGGGCGGCGCCGGGCCAATCGAATCTTTGGCCTGTGGCTGACCCCTTGTCTGCCTGCTCGGCGTCTATGAGCAGATAGGCGGCTATCAGCCCCATGGTCGCCATTATGGAAGTGCCGAAGAAGACCCATTCCCAGCCGAGCGCGCCGACGATGAAGCCGCCGACCGCCGGCCCGGCGACGTTGCCGGTTCCGACTACGCTCATCTGGAGTCCGAGCGCTTTGCCGCGCTCCTCGTTGGGGAAGCTGGCTATGAGCATGGCCATCGAGGTGCCTTGGGTCATGGCGGAGCCGATTCCCTGGGCGAGCTTGGCGCCGATGAGGGAGCCGATATTGGGGGCGAATCCGGCGGCGACTCCCATCAGGATGAGGATTACGGTGCCGAGCAGGTATATCTTCTTGCGGCCGACTATGTCGGCGAGCCTGCCCATGGGGAGTAGGAAGGCGCTTATGGTGAGCGCGTATCCGATTACGACCCACTGGCTGGTGGGGAGGTCGGTGTTGAAATGCTCGGCGATTGTGGGCAGCGCGACTCCGACGCTTCCGTGGTCCGATACGGAGGCGAACAGGCCTATGGACAGGGCCGCGAATACCCAGTATCGGTATCTATCTCCTCTGACGAATTGCAAATGGGGCCTCTATGAATTGTGAATTTGGAATGGTGAATAGCGAATGGCAGTATCTTTCGGTTCGGGCTAGACCGGCCACTCTTCCATTCGCCAGGCGGCGTCCCAGAACATGTACTCGTACTGGCTGCTTATCTTGAAGGCGCGCTCCATCGCTTCCAATTCGGACGCGCCGGCGGTTTCGGCGTGTTTGTCCACGAAACTCCGCAGCCAGTCGGCGATGTCCGCGAACTCCTGCGAGTTGTAGGTCTCGATCCACCTCGTGTAGAGGGGCTGGTCTTTGGGCGTTCCGCGCGCGTAGAGCGTCTGGCCAATCTCCGCGTAGCCCCACGAACACGGCAGTATGACGGCGGCGGTCTCGCCGACTGTTCCCTGGTGCGCCGTATTTATCATGTGGCGAGTGTAGGCCCAGGTGGTGGGCGACGGGTATGTGTCAAGGAGTTGCTCTTCGCTGATGCCGAAATCGGCGCAGAAGCTGACGTGCAGCGCCATTTCCATGTTGAGCGTCTCGTGTATCATGCGGGCGAACCAGCCCATATCGTCCAGCGTCCGCGCCTTGGCGACGGCGAGAGATATGGCGCGGCAGAATTCGATCAGGAATACGTAGTCCTGGCGCATATAGTAGCGGAAGTTCTCCAGAGGGAGCGTTCCGTCGCCTATGCCTGTTACGAAAGGGTGCGCCTTTTCTTTGTCCCAAGTGGATGCCGCTCGCTGGCGGAGTTCGTCAGAAAATCCCATGACCGCTATATCCTTTCGCGATGATTAAGCTCTTTTCACGCTGACTTGCGCTCCGGAGGGCACGGACTTGAGCGTGGTCGGGTCGCCCAGAATCTGGCCGAATACATTGACGGGGCTTGCCGGTCTGATTTCGTCGCCTACGCTCATCGGGGTTGGGCCGAAGAACAGGCAGAGCGCCTGTCCGGGCGGCCAGTAGGCGACCGCGCCCATTTCGACGGTGGGGACAGCGTCTCGCTCCTCGGTCTGAACCGGAATGCGGAAGTAGATTTCGTCTCCCCACGTACTGGCCGACGCGGAGAAGGGCAGCGCGTCCCACACGAGGTCGGCGGTCTGGGTGTCGTTCAGATCGGCGGCGACCTCTACGTCGCCGGCCGTGATGTTGATGGTCCGTTGGGTCATCTTGCTCGTTCCTATTGTAGTAGATTTGGTCGTGTCGCAAGGACAGTCGCTTCTGAATTTCCCGTGGGTGGATAGATTTGGATTTATATTGTTCAGGCGGTCTGCTGGCGGGTTCTGTCGCCTGCATTTCACCTGTATTCACCAGAATTCGTAGCTACCTGGCCTAAATAATTTTCGCTTGCGGGCTTGTCATATATTGAGGTTTATGATTTTCCGGATATGGTTGTCTGTCTCGCCCTTGCCTGCGCGCTCGGGCGAACAGGAATATGATAGCCGAAATAGCACAAATGTACAAGGCGTGGATGTCTGAACTATGATTTTTGTGATTCTAATGATTTACATGATTTAGTTGTTCGCATGAGTATGTTGGTTAAATTCAGGGCCTGAGGTTGCCGTTTCTGGATAATGTTAGCCTGAGGGCGTGTATTGACACAACTGGGGGGTGGTGGAAGAATCCTGCGTGAGTTAGAGTTGTTCAGTGAGCCAATTTGGATGGCTCTAATGATAACTTGGGAGAATCATATATTGCTTCGGGCTGATATGTGTTTGAGCTCGGAAAGGGTCCAACGATAACTCATCCAATCCATATTTTCGCTGATGCGGTTGCGGATAATTTCAACCAACTGATAGACGCCCAGCCAGAAGACCAGTTAAAGGCGCCTGTCGGCAATTTGTTGCGTAGCATAGGACAAATGACTGGAATCGAAGTGGGATGGCGTACTGAAGTTCGCGCGGACGACCTGCATGGCAGGCCCGATTTGGGAATATCCATAGATCAACTGCTCGTTGGGCATATCGAACTCAAAGCGCCTGGAGTAGGCGCGCGTCCAGAAGATTTCTCTGCCCGCAGCCGCAATGGAGCTCAGTGGAAACGATTCCAGGCTCTGCCAAACCTGATCTACACAGACGGTTCGGAGTGGAGTCTGTATCGCTCCGGCAGACGCATATCCCGCATACGTATCGCGGACGATGTAAGCGAAAGCGGATCTAGTGGCGTAGAAAAGACCCAGCTATCTGATCTGGAACACATGCTCAGAGATTTTCTCCTTTGGCAGCCGATAACTCCCACGACTGCTCATGGGCTTGCAGAATTTCTCGCGCCACTTACACGCATTCTTCGAGATGAAGTGTCTGCATCGCTTGAACGCAAAGACAACGGCGAGAGTCCACTCAGGCGGCTCGCACAGGAATGGAGTGGACTGCTATTCCCTGAGTCTGACGACGCCCAATTCGCCGACGCCTATGCCCAGACACTGACCTATGCGTTGCTTCTTGCCAAATTCGAGGGCGCAGAGAACCTGCATCCTAACTTCGCTTCCTATACGCTGCAAGGAGAACACGCCCTGCTTGCGCAAGCTATCGGATTGCTCGAAGTTCCTGACGTTCGCGCGGAATTAATTATGCCAATAGAGCTATTGGAGCGGGCGATCAGCGCGGTTGACTCAGACGCAATTCAGCAGGAAGCCGACCCCTGGCTTTATTTCTATGAGCAGTTCCTCGGTGAGTACGACCCGAAACTCAGAAGAGACAGAGGGGTCTATTACACTCCTGTCGAGGTAGTGCGAGCACAGACCAGACTTGCGGGGGAACTGCTTCGCGAGAAGTTCGGCAAACCGTTGACATTCGCCGATGACGAAGTGGTAGTCCTCGATCCCGCAACAGGGACGGGGACGTATCCCTTGGCGATTCTCGATCATGCTGAGAGTTCTGTGCGTGAAAGGCTTGGACCCGGAGCGGTTCCGAGCAAGATGCGCGACTTGGCAGGACGCCTCAATGGCTTTGAAATTCTGGTCGGACCTTACGCTGTCGCGCATCTTCGAATATCACAACGTCTGCGTGATACAGGCGTAACAGACGCTCCACCCAGAGTTTTCCTCACAGACACACTCGAATCTCCAAATGCGATTCCCGATTTCACAGCAAGCATCCTTCAAGAACGGCTTACAGACGAACGAAGGCGCGCGCAGGAAATCAAGAAGGATACCCGCGTATTCGTGTGCATCGGCAACCCACCATACGACAGAGAACAGAGAGACCCTGATGATGACGACGGACGGCGCAAGGGCGGATGGGTGCGCTACGGAGATGACGGGCCTGATTCGTCCGCGCCAATTTTGGAAGATTTCCTAGCTCCGGCAAGGAAAGCGGGAGCGGGAGTTCATCTCAAGAACCTGTATAACGATTACGTTTACTTCTGGCGGTGGGCGCTGTGGAAAGTATTCGACTCTACGAACGACGCAGGGATCGTTACGTTCATCACAGCATCGTCATACCTGCGGGGGCCCGGATTCGTGGGAATGCGGCGCAAGATGCGCGAGACGTTTGACGAACTGTGGATAATAGACTTGGAGGGCGACAGCCTGGGAGCGCGCAAGACCGACAATGTTTTTGCTATCAGGACACCTGTGGCGATTGCAGTCGGAGTCCGCAATGGGCAGCCCCGTCCCAACTGTCCAGCGAGAGTATGGAAGACAAATCTCACCGGCTCCGAGAAATCCAAGTTAGAGACGCTTGATGCTGTTCAGTCATTCGAAGACCTAGAATGGCGCGAGTGTTCTGAAGAGTGGGATGAACCTTTCTACTCAGCAGGAACTGGAAGCTATTTTGACTGGCCAGCGTTAACTGATGTGTTTCCGTGGCAGCATTCAGGCTCTCAACTGAAGCGAACGTGGCCGATAGGAGAGAGCAGAGACCTGCTTATTGAACGCTGGAGAGCATTACTGAAGCTCAAGGGAAACAGGCAACGCAGAGCTTTCAGGGAGACATCAGACCGTAAGGTTGACCGGCGTTATGAATCTCTTTTCGACCATGACAAGAGGGAGATACCTATATCCGAAATTGAGTCGAAAGATTCATTACCCAAGGTCGCTCGATATTCATTCCGATCTTTCGACCGCCAGGCAGTGATTGCCGACTCACGTATTGCCGACAGGATGCGACCTGATTTATGGCGTACCCATAGCGACAGTCAAATCTATATGTCGAGTCTCCTTACCAACGTACTTGGAAATGGACCCGCTGCAACAGTCGCATCCTATATCCCAGACTTAGATCATTTCCGAGGTCGTGGAGCAAAAGATGTAATACCTCTATGGCGTGACTCAGAACTGGATAATCCAAATATCACAGATGGATTTCTCAAAACTCTGGCTCAACAGTATGGGATGTCTGTAGCCGCTGAGCGTCTCTTTGCTTATGCTTACGGAGTCTTGGCACAACCGTCCTATGTTGCACGGTTCTGGGATGAGCTGGAACTGCCACCTCCTCACCTTCCTATTACAAAGGATTCGGAACTGTTCGAGCAGGTTGCCGACCACGGAGCACACCTTATCTATCTGCATACATACGGACAGAGATTTGTGCGCCCAGAAGATAGCGGACGGGTCCACCAGGGCGCGGCGCGTTACGAAAAGCCGGTATCTGCAGACCAATATCCTGAGGATTTCGGCTATGACGCGGAAAAGCGAATCCTGCGTGTCGGCGACGGAGAGTTCGCGCCAGTCGCGCCCGAAGTATGGAATTACTCAGTATCGGGCTTGCAGATAGTAAAGTCGTGGCTGGACTACCGAAAGCTCAATAGATCAGGACGCAAATCCTCTCCGCTGGACGATATTCGCCCAGAGAGTTGGAATTTCGCCGAAGAGTTGCTTGAATTGCTATGGGTACTCGAGGCGACGATTGCGCTCCAGCCAGAAGGGGAAGAGTTGCTGGACAGGGTATGCGCGTCCGAGACTTTCTCAAAAGATGAGTTGCCAACTCCCTCTAAAGAGGAACGACAGCCTCCTAGTGTGGGGAGTCCTGTTCAGGTTGGTCTGTTGGACTGAAACAGTTTAGGCCAAAGAGATCTCACGCAAGTCCTTTGGAGAAGAGCCTGCCGAATAATTAGTGGCTTGAACGAGCATCCTTCGACAATCTCAGGGCGAACGTAAAAATTAAGACGCTGACCAACTTTGCGCAGGCTCTGCTATTGATGTCTGAACTGTGATTTATGTGATTCAATGATTCACATGATTTCATTCTCGCGTGTATATGTGTATTCAATTTAGCGGATGCCAAATTGATACAAGTCCAGAACAGGAGTCCCTCATGCCCGCATCCGGATATATACTAGCCCTCGACCAGGGAACGACAGGCACTACCGCGATGCTTGTTGACGCCACGGGGATGCCGTTGTGGTCGGTGAACCGGGAAATCCGGCAGATATATCCGCGACCGGGATGGGTGGAGCATGATCCTGTGGAGT
>CAZXFX010000021.1:0-46637 GCA_964640295.1 uncultured Dehalococcoidia bacterium
TGTATCAGTTTGGTCGGAGGATTGGATCACCCCCATCCTAGCCTTCCCCCATCGAAGGGGGAAGGGATTTTTTCGGTTGGTTAGAGCGTTTGCCCACCCCTGTGAGCCCATCGAAGGGGGAAGGGATTTTGCGCGAGATGGAGCGCCGACTAAATCGTTACAGGTTCTGCTATGAATACCCAATAGACTGCAAGACCGCCATTCTGCTAATGTTGTGATGTGATAGGCGATACGACGCGCCAGTCCGAGTCGCATGTCTATGCGCCGCGCAGCATACGGAGGGGTGGCCGAGTGGACGAAGGCACCTGTCTTGAAAACAGGCATACGTTAAGCGCGTATCATGGGTTCGAATCCCATCCCCTCCGCCAATCCCAACGCATCCAGAAAGCGCGCGACTTAGGCTATAATCATACCGCCCGCGAGATCAAAGCGCGGAGCGGCCCGCAACTGATACTTTCACTTGCGGCGGTGGCGACATAATCATGCCGTCCGCAAGATCAAAGCACGGAGCAGATAAACTATGTTTACCAAAGCGCTTGTTCCGCTAGACGGCTCTGAGGTTTCCGGAGGAATCATCCCATTCGTTACGCAGTTCGCCCATGGACTGAATATGGGAGTGACTCTGGCGACAGCCATTGAACTCGATCCCACTCGAAGCGCCCCTTTCAGAGGTATCGCCGGCGGATTTTCCGAACCAACTGACCTGGACTCCCTGATAGCCCGTTCGGACATCCCAAACGAGTTGAAGGAGAAGATAGACCGCGAGGTGAAGCGTCCTCTTGACGAACTGGCCGACAGAATGGCGCTCGAAGGCATACCCACCGATACGAAGGTGGCGCTGGGCCCCGCGTCTGAAACCATCATACAGATGGCGCAAGACTGCGACTGCGACCTCATTGCCATGTCCACCAAGGGGCGGAGCGTTCTGGGAAGCGGACTGCTCGGAAGCGTCACCTACAAGGTAATGCACGAGTCTCCCATGCCCATCCTGGCGATAACGCCCGAACGCGCCAGGCAGAACTGGGGAACTGACTACGCAATCAACAGAATCATAGTTCCGCTGGACGGTTCAGAACTCGCCGAGGCTGCCCTGCCCTACTCCGCTTTCCTCGCCGGCGGCATGAACATGAGCGTGACGCTCATGCACGCGCACCCTCTCGACGACTTCTTGTACAGTGACGGATTCATGATCTCCGACGCGATTCCCCAAGCGCAAGATGAGATGGCGGCGGAAATGCGAAGGTATCTTCACGGAATCGCCTCAGAACTCAGGAACGAAGGGCTGACCGTCAACACTGAGACAACCAAAGGCAAGCCCTCGACAGAAATAGCCGCGCTCGCCCGCAAAACCGACCACAGTATGATAGCTCTCGCCACCCACGGTCGCTCAGGGATGAGCAGACTCCTGCTGGGAAGCGTAGCGGAAGCGGTTGTCAGAGAGTCGGGGGACCCGGTTCTCATAGTGCGCTCCTCAGCCGCCGTAACCCCAACGCCGGCGGCGACCGCGGCGCCTGTATCCTAGAATCTGGGACAATGTAGTATCATGCGTCTGGATTTCAGATTCGGACTCAGACCTTCTTTGCGAAGAGGAGGGAAAGGATGCGCGGATTGAGAATCGGGATTGACGTCGGCGGAACCTTTACAGACCTTGTGGCCATCGAGGATGGCGACTCCACTCCTGTCGCCTTCAAGACCCCCACCACTCCCGCCGACCCGTCGGACGGCGTGATAGAGGGGATAGCGGGACTTGCCGAATCCATGGGTCTTGACGCCCGTCAACTGCTCCAAAAAGCGCAGGTCATCATTCACGGCACCACGGTCGCCACCAATACGCTCATCGAAAGGAAAGGAGCGAAGGTTGGACTGATAACGACCAAAGGCTTCAGGGACCTGCTCGAAATCAGAGAGGGTCTCAAAGAGGACAGGTACAACCTGAGAATGGACCAGGTGGAGCCGCTCGCGCCCAGATACCTGCGCGTTGGGGTAGCGGAGCGGGTGGACTCGAGCGGCAACGTCAGACAAGACCTTGACATCGAAGATTTGAAGCGCCAGGTCGAGTACCTGAAGTCCGAGGGCGTGGACTCGGTGGCGATCTGCTTCCTATTTTCGTTCCTGAACTCAGCGCACGAGATAGAAGCCGAGAGAGTGGTACGCGAGATGATGCCCGACGCGTACATCTCCGCTTCCCACTCCATTCTGCCCCAAATAAAAGAGTTCGACCGGTTATCCACCACATCTTTGAACTCCTATGTTGGCCCGTCGCTGTCCAGCTACCTGCGGCGGCTCGAAACTCGAATCGCCGACGCGGGTGGCGCGGCTCCTCTGTTCGTGATTCAGTCCAACGGCGGCATAGCGCCGGTCGCGGACACCGCGGAACAGGCGGTCAGATCTATACTGTCGGGGCCGGCGGGCGGCGCGGCGGGAGCGGCGAGCATCGCGCGGACTCTGAAAGAGGAGCGCGTCATAGCGCTCGACATGGGCGGCACGAGCACGGACATTACTCTTATCGAATCTGGCAGCCCGCATATCGCCAGCGAGAAGTTCGAGTCCGGTTGGAAGATAGCCGTTCCCACAATAGATATACATACGCTTGGAGCCGGCGGAGGAAGCGTCGCGCGCGTGGACGAAGGCGGCGTGCTACGTGTCGGGCCTACGAGCGCGGGCGCGGACCCGGGCCCGGCGTGCTATGGGCAGGGCGGCTCTCAGCCGACGGTCACAGACGCGGCTCTCGTACTCGGATTGCTGGACTCCGAGAAGTTCCTGGGCGGCACTGTGGAACTGGACGCCGAACGCGCAATTGAAGCGATACGCGACGATATAGCGGAGCCGCTGGGTTTGACTGTCGAGGAGGCGGCGGACGGGATTCTCAGGGTTGTGTCAAGCTCGATTGCGGAGGGCATACGGCTCGCTTCGGTGAGTCGCGGGCTTGATCCGCGCGAGTTCGCGCTGATGGGCTTCGGCGGAGCCGCCGGCCTCGTGGCCACAAGGGTGGCGAGAGAGATAGGAATCGAACGAGTCATAATCCCGCCGCTCGGTCCCGCGCTATCCGCCTTCGGCATGATGGCGTCCGACCTCAAACACGACCTCGCCCTGTCGCATCCATCAAGTCTCAGCGCGGTTGATCTGGGCGAACTGCGCGCCGCGTTCGCGGATATGGCCGAGTCGGGCCGTCGGCGCATCCAGTCCGCCGGCGCCGCCGACTCGGATATTAGCGTGAATCTGACCGCGGATATGCGCTATCTTGACCAGATATACGAGGTGACGGTAGAAGTTCCATACCTTGGACTGGCAGATGCGGAGTTGCGGACGCGCTGGGCCGAAAATATGCACAGGCGATTCGAGCGGCTGTACGCCTACCGACAGCAGGAGCAGGACATTCGTATAGTGACGCTCAGGGTGAGCGCGGTGGGACGCCTGCCTTTCCGGGAGCGGGGCGACGATGAATCCGAGCCTAGCGGAGACCGCGCCCGGGGTGAAGTCATAAGCGGGCCCACAGTGATCAACTCAGACTACAACACGGTGGTGATAGGCGAACGATGCTCCGCCGCGTTCGACCGGAGCGGCATACTGCGCATTGACGTCGAGCCGGACGTCCAAGCGGCCGACGACGTCCAGAGCGACCCTGTCACCCTGTCGGTCGTCGGGAACCGGCTGGAATCCATCGCCGTCGAGATGATGGACGTGATGCTGCGCACGGCGCTCTCCCAAATTCTGAACGCTAGCAGAGATTTTTCCACCGCGATTCTGGACGGACAATGCAGGCTGGTGGCGCAGGGCGAAGGGATACCCGTGCATGTCAGCGCGCTGCCGGTCGCGGGACGAGCCGTTCTGGACTATTTTGGGGACGACATCGCGCCGGGCGACGTGTTCCTGCTGAACGATCCGTACTTTGGCGGGTCGCACCTGCCTGACCTGACCGTGATACGGCCAGTCTTCATAGACGGCGCTCTCGCGTTCATGACGGTAAACAGGGCGCACCACACAGATGTCGGCGGCGGGACTCACGGCGGCTACAACCCGTCCGCCAGCGAGATATTCCATGAAGGGCTTCGCATCCCGCCCCTCAGGATCTACGACGGAGATGTTCCGCGAGACGACTTGCTCCAGATGATGGCCGCGAACGTTAGATACCCCAAGAACTTTCTGGGCGATTTGAACGCGCAGATAGGCTCTGTACTGACTGCCGAACGACGAATACGCGAGCTTGCCGATCACTACGGATCGGCAAGACTGTCCCGCATAGTGGATGGCATCCTCGACGCGACAGAAGCGCAAGTGAGGAGTTTCATCTCCGCCTGGCCGGACGGTGAATACTTCGGCGAATCGCTCGTTGACGACGACGGTTTCGACTCCAAGCTGATCCCCATAAGGGCCAAGTTGACTATCTCCGGCGACTCCCTCGCCATAGACCTGAGCGATTCCGCGCCGCAGGTCACCGGATTCATCAACAGCGCATACGCCAACACGCGCTCGCTGGCGCACGCCGCGATAATGTATGTCGCGCCTTACGACGTCCCCAAGAATGAAGGGTCCATGGGGCCGATAGAAGTCATCGCGCCCAGCGGTCTCATAGTCAACGCCAACTCTCCGGCGCCCGTGTGCATGAGCACCAACCACTGCGCGGAGGAGATCGTCGAGGCAATCTTCAAGGCGCTGGCGCAGGCCGCGCCAGCAGCGGTAAACGCGGGCTTCTCCCGCCGACTCAGATACGCCATCATGGGCAAAGACTCTCGAACGGGCGAATCGTTCCTGTGGCACTTCTTCATGGCGAGAGGAGGAGGAGGCGCGTCCATGGGGCACGACGGTTGGAGTTGCGTGGGAGAGGTGAACGTGGCGGGCGGAATCCGCGCGAACAGCGTGGAAGTGACAGAAGAACGCTTCCCTCTGTTCGTAGTGAACCATGAGCTGAGGCCGGGGTCGGCGGGCGAAGGCCGTTGGCGCGGCGGACTCGGCGCGGTGTGCGAAATAATCTATGAGGGGGAGGGAGACGCGCTTCTCAATACGGCGGGAGACGGCGCAATCGTGCCGCCATTCGGAGCGTTGGGGGGCAGTCCTGGGCTTCCCCACAGATACTCCATCGTGTCCGACGGCGTGGAGACTGTACTCAGAACCAAACAGACAGGGGTGGTGGTCAAGCCGGGAGACCGGATTGTAGCGCTGTCATCGGGGGGAGGCGGCTACGGCGATCCAACGCTCAGGTCGTCCGACGCAAAGGAGTGGGACTGCCTGAACGGATACGTCTAACGCGCCTCTGGACCATGGCAAGACTGCCTGTGGATAGAAATTATCGCGCCGCCGGACACGCGGTTTGGCTTACCCGAAAGGCAGGGGGCTTCAGGCGGGCGCGGGCGCCGTCAATGGCAGGATGACAAGAAACAGGGGCAGCAGCGCGACCGCCCAGAACCATCCAATGGCGGCGGACGCGCCGGCCTTCCACCACGCAATATCGTGGATATGCTTGACGGCTACGACGCCCGCGCCCAGCGTCCAGACAGCGCCTGACATGAATACCGCGCCTCCGATCCACACTCCGCCGACTTCAGGCAAGCCTATCAGCAGCCAGGTGGACAATGGCAGGTAACATACCCCCAATGACCTGAGACTCGCGCGGTAGCCTTCTCTGCCGGAGAAGAGAACCCGTCCCAGGAGCCAGACGAAAACCGTCCACAGCACCCAACTGCTGAATATGGACGAAATGGCTAATATGAAATAGAGGTTCTGGTCGAGGTCCAACCCTTGTTGAGTGGGATTCCGGATCAGCGCCCATATTCCCAGGCCGAAGGCAATTCCGGTGACTAGGACGACTCCAAGCGCGCTGAACGCCGTTTCCTGCTTGTCTCTTATCTCTTCGTAAACCGCGCCGTCGAAGAGGGCCGCTCTAAATGCGAGTCTGAGCATATTCTCTCCCGTAAACTTGCTAATGCAGATTCTATCCATGCGGGGAAATGGCTTCAACTGTCGCAGGCGGGTTAAACGAATAAAATAGAAATTCACTATTAGGCGAGATGTAGTGTAGAATCTGCGGGGTAGAGTGAGAGAGGAGAGTCTTTTGGAGCAGCCCGACGCGCTCATATTGACAGGCATAGGGATTGGAGCATCGTTCAGCGTGCTGGCGATGCTTCTAGTCGCGGCGCTGATAATAAAGCTGGCGGCGCGACTGATCAATAAGAATGATCAGGACACAGAGTTGCAGGAAGAAGACGAGGCCGCTGAAGACACGGAAGCGCGCAACAGAGCGATGGCGGCCGCTATAGCGGTCACCGCGCTCATCGAGTCCAGGCCATACTTGCGAGAGCGTTCATCCAAGGCTCAAAGCGACTAAGATTCAGGACTAACCGCCTTTGAACGAACTAACTAGCTTTCTTGAATCAACCGGGTTCGGCTATCTGGGGCCGGGCGAAGCCGTGATGATAGTCATCGGCTTGGTCTTCATCTATCTTGCCGTAGCGAGAGACATGGAGCCCTACGAATTGTTGCCGATTGGCCTGGGCGTGGTTATCGCCAACCTGCCGCTCACCGGCCTGCTTACGCTGCCGGACGCGAGCGCGGGCTACCAGGAATCAGGACTTTTCGGCATCATATTCCATTACGGCTTGTCGTTCTGGAACATTTTGCCGCCAATCATATTCCTGGGACTCGGGGCGCTGACCGACTTTGGCCCGGTGATCTCAAATCCGAAGACGCTGCTGCTGGGCGCGGCGGCGCAGGTTGGCATATTCGTCGCTTTCTGGGGAGCGCTCGCCACCGGCGTATTCGAACTCTCGGAAGCGGCGTCCATAGCGATAATTGGCGGCGCCGACGGGCCGACCACCATATTCCTGTCCGCCAGACTGGCGCCCGACATACTCGGCATCACAGCCGTAATCGCCTACTCATACATGGCGGCGGTGGCGTTCATACAGCCTCCTCTGATGAAACTGCTCACCACCAAGAAAGAGCGCGAGATTGAAATGCCCCCTCCCAGAAGGGTTTCACGCCTCGAGAAGCTGCTGTTTCCCACAATCGCCATGATCGCAATAATCCTGATAGTTCCCAGGGCTGCGCCGCTAATAGCGATGTTCATGATCGGAAACCTGTTCCGAGAGAGCGGCGCGGTGCCGCGCCTTACGTCCGCGGCGTCCAACGAGATACTGAATATAGCGACCATATTCCTGATGCTCACAGTCGGAACTCAGCTATCCGCCGAGCGCGTATTTCAAATTGATACGCTTATCATACTTGGACTGGGGCTGGTCGCTTTCGCGTGCGGAACGATGGGCGGCCTGCTGTTCGCCAAGTTCATGAACCTGTTCCTGAAAGAGAAGATGAACCCGCTGATTGGCTCCGCGGGCGTGTCCGCGGTTCCAATGGCGGCGCGGATTTCTCACCATATCGGACAGGAATCCAACCCGCGCGTATTCCTGCTGCCGCACGCAATGGGTCCGAACGTGGCGGGCGTAATCGGTTCCGCCGTCGTAGCGGGCGTCTTCATTTCGCTAATCAACTAGGACAGCGCAGGATAGCGCGTCCTCAATTCGAAAAGAGCTATGCCGGAAACAGTAAGAGTCAAAGTAGAAGATAAATGGTACACGGTCGAGGTTGACGACTTGACCCGGCGTCCGGTGGTAGCCTTAGTAGAGGGCCATAGGATAGAGGTCGAGGTGCAGGATCCTGTAACTGAGTCTGCGCCGGAGGAGGCGCGGCGTCCATCCAGGCCAGCCGGCGACCGGCGCGCCACTCCCCCAAGACCCGCTCCGGTCGCCGCGCAGGCAAGCGTTCGACCGGCCGCCGCCGTTGTCGAGAGCGCGCCGGGGGCGGCCAAGCTGTTCAGGGCGCCGATGCCGGGGACTATCTTGTCCATCGAGGTAAACCCCGGCGACCAGGTGGTTACGGGCGATCCGATATGCGTTCTGGAAGCGATGAAGATGCAGCAGATGCTTCGCGCCGACTGGTCGGGCGTCGTCAAGACGGTGATGGTGACCGTTGGCCAGCAGGTCATGGGAGGCGCTCCAATCGTGGAGTTGGAGTAGCCGGCAATGAGATCGTCTTGTCCAAGTCGCCAATCGAATGTGGAATAGTGAATTTGGAATTATTTGGCGACTGATTGGGGTTGAGCCTCCCCGCGTCGAGGGCTGAGTGGGGGTAGGGGGTTCGGTCGGTTAGGGCGTTTGCCTGCCCCCTGTGAGCCTGTCAAGGGGGAAGGGATTTTTTGGTCGGTTAGGGCGTTTAGCTACCCTTCTTAGCCTGTCCCGCGGGGAGCGGGAGTGGGATTGGAATACGACTGGGATGGGCTGGCGAAATACAAGAAATGCAAGGATGGCGAAATCGTCATGGATTAGAGGTAGAGGCCCTTAGCTCCCGAAATCGCTCTATCAGTTCGCGCTCCTCATCCGTCAGGCTCTTGGGCATCGCTGGTCTGACCGTGGCGTACAAGTCGCCTCTACTATCGGGGGAGCCAAGCTTTGGCATTCCCAGACCGCGCAGCCGTATATTCTGTCCGTTCTGGCTGTTCTCTGGGATGGTTACGACTATTCGCCGACCGTCCAGCGTTCTCACCTCCGCTTCTCCGCCCAGAATGGCGTCCTGGAAGGCCACGGAGACGTCGGTGTAGATGTCCTCTCCCAATCTCCTGAATCGTGGATGCGGCGACACCTCGACTCTGAAGATCATATCCGTGCCGCTTTCGGGCGACACCTTGACTGAACTGCCATTGTCCACGCCCGGCGGAATGTCCACCTCGAAGCGGCGCGCCCTGCCTCCCATAGTCAAGTTCGCGTTTATCGTAGTCCCGCTATACGCCTGCTCCAGAGAAATAGTGACCGTCGTCTCGGTCCGCGACTTGCCGGGGGCGCGTCTTGTTTCGAAATTGCGAAATCCCCCGCCCAATATGTCTTCGAACTCAGAGAACATATCGCCGCTGTCATAGTAGCCGTGGGTCGTGAAATCAAACGGAGATCCGTATGACGTCCGAGAAGCCCTGCGCGCCTCCTCGATGCGGTCCGCATCTTTCCACTGATCGCCGTAGGCGTCGTACTTCTTGCGGCTGTCCGCGTTGGACAACACCTCATACGCCTCGTTGACCTCCTTGAATCTGGCCTCGGCGTCCTTGTCGTCCTTGTTCAGATCCGGATGGTACTTTCGGGCCATATTTCTGAACGCGCGGCGCACATCCGTCTCGTCGGCGCCCCTATCTATTCCGAGTATGCTGTAATAGTCTGCCATAACTCATAGCCGTCCATATTCATGATAGTTAGTGGTTAGTCATTAGTAATTAGTGGTTAGTAGGGTTTTCTGAGCCAGTCTATATTCTTTCAGTATAGCGCAGACTAACCTGATACAGGCCTTTGGCGGTCGCGCTATGCTAGAATTATTCTATCAAAGGAGGAGTATATGACCACCAAGGCGGCCACTGCTATCTTCTATCCTGAAACGGACGGTATGCCATTGCCAGACGGAGAATTCCAAGCGCCAATTTACATTAAAGTGGTGGGCACACTCAGGGTTCATTTCGCGGGTGTCCCCGGCGCGCGGGTCAACGGGGATACTTTCATCTACCTCATACGGGGCAATCCCAACCGCTCCGTGTCGCCCGACTGCTATGTCGCGCTGAATCTGCCTCCGGAAGCCGAGGAGTCCATAGAGCGCAACAACGTATATCTGCTCTGGGAAGTGGGCCAGCCGCCCGATTTCATCTTGGAGATAGGCTCCAAAAGTACGGCGTCCGCGGATATGGGCAGAAAGCGAGACCTGTACGCGGAAATAGGCGTTCCGGAGTACTGGAGATATGACGCTACGGGCGGAGAGTTCTACGGCGCGCCGCTAATAGGCGAGCGCCTGGTGGACGGAGAGTATGCGCCGATAGAGTTGCGCTATGAGAGCGATGGGATGGTGTGGGGGCACAGCGAGGCGCTGAATCTGGACTTGTGCTGGGACAACGGGGAATTGCGTTTCTGGGATCCGGAGGCGCGTCGCTGGCTGTTGAGCCATGAAGAGTCTGAAGCCGCCCGCATAGCCGCCGAAAATCGAGTAGCCGAGTTGGAGGCCGAATTTCGGCGGCTGCGGAACAGCTCCTCTTGAACTTAGCGGGTGGACTGAACTCACTGCTATAATGACGGCTGGAGGCCAACTCTGTTGAAGATATATACGAAGGCGGGAGACGAAGGCGAGACGGGCCTGCTGTTCGGGGAGCGCGTGTCCAAGGCGCACATACGAACCGAGGCATACGGCTCTACGGACCACGCCGTGTCCGCAATCGGACTGGCGCGCGCTCTCTCCGACGATGGCGACGTGAAGGATATTTTGCTCGAAGTTCAGCGCGAAATGTTCATGATCGGCGCCGAACTGGCGACCGACAACTCCAACCGCCACCACCTGCTCCAAAACTTCAAGATAGTCTCCGAAGAACACGTCGCCCGCCTCGAAGCGCTCATAGATGACCTGAACGCCAAAGTCGAGCTTCCCCCCAAGTTCATAATTCCCGGCGCGTCGGCAGGCTCTGCCGCCATAGACGTGGCCAGAACGCAGACGCGAACCGCAGAGCGCAGGGTGACAGAGTTGCGAAACGCGGGTATGCTTCCCAACGCGCATATATTGGTGTATTTGAATCGCCTGTCCGACCTGCTCTTCATGCTCGCCAGATACGAAGACCGCGACCTACCCCTGGAAATCGTAACAGGCCAGCCTCCGGACACGGATAGCGGATCGGAGTGAGCGAACGATGCCGATTCCCACTATCGCCATCGCCGATTACAACGCGGGCAACCTTCGGAGCGTGCAGAAAGCGCTGGAGAGGTTTGAAGCGCGCGCCGAGATTACGTCGTCGCCTGAGCGGATAGCCGACGCGGACGCGCTGGTGGTTCCCGGACAGGGCGCGTGCGACTCGTCCATGCGCCATCTGCGCGAACGCGGACTGGTCGAGCCTATACGCGAGTTCATCCAAAGCGGCAAGCCGTTTTTGGGGGTGTGCCTTGGGCTGCAACTGCTGTTGGACAGTTCGGAAGAGGGCGAAGAGCCGTGCCTGGGAATAGTATCGGGGACCTGCCGCAGGCTGCCGTCGGGGCGCAAGATACCGCACATGGGTTGGAACCAGGTGTCGCTCAAGAAGGAGCATCCGGTATTCGAGGGCGTGAAAGACGACTCGCACTTCTATTTCGTGCATAGCTATTACGCGGACCCGGAAGATCGCTCGCTCGTGGCAGGCACGACCGACTACGGAGTGGAGTTTTGCAGCGCGGCGGCGTGGGACTCGGTCGTGGCCGTGCAGTTCCATCCTGAAAAGAGCGGCAAGGTCGGATTGAAGATGTACGAGAACTTTGTGCGCTACGCTCGCGAGCGCTAGATTCGGAGAGGCTCTTGGAGATAATCCCGGCCATAGACCTGATAGACGGCAGGTGCGTGCGCCTGTACCAGGGGGACTACGCTCAGGAGACGGTGTACGCCGACGACCCTGTTCAGGTCGCGCTGAGATGGGAGAGGCTTGGGGCGCGCCGCATCCACATCGTGGACCTGGACGGAGCGCGGTCGGGGCGTCCCGAAAACCTGGATGTGGTCGAGCGCGTCGTGGAGGCGGTTGGAACGCCCGTGCAGATGGGGGGCGGCGTCCGTAGCCTGGACAGCGCGCGTCGAATCATCGAGGCGGGCGTCGGGCGCGTGATGCTCGGAACTGTGGCGGTACGTGAACCAGACATCGTTCGCTCCGCCTGCGCCGAACTCGGAAGCGAGCGCGTGGTCGTCGCTGTGGACTCCAAGGATGGGCGAGTGGCGGTGTCGGGCTGGACTGCGAACAGCGAAGTCGTGGCGACTGAACTCGTTGAGCGAATGGTGGAAGCGGGCGTCCGGGCTTTTTTGTGTACCGATATATCGCGGGATGGAACACTCTCAGGCCCGAACTATGGTCTGATGCGGGATTTGGTGGAAGTGGCGGGAGAAGGGGTGATTGCGGCGGGTGGAATAGCGTCGGTGGAGCATCTGCGTAGGCTGGCGGACGTGGGCGTGGGAGGCGCGGTAGTGGGGAAGGCGCTCTACACCGGGGATGTGGATTTGGGGGAGGCGGTCCTTTCATTATAGATCTTTTAGGGGTACATGATGAAATCTGTAAAAGGCAACATACATGGCGGTCAAATACACGAATTAGCCAAAGTGTGCTTTGAGGACAGTGTAGGCAAGGTACTTAATCTTCCTAGATCAGTGACGCCGCGTTTCGATCCACCACGACAGTTTCATGTCTCTCGCGTAGAATTTGAACGCCCAATCCCATTCGCAGGTTACAATGGGCGTCGCCCAGACGTTGTTCTTACCAGCGAAGATGGTTTGAAATTGCTGATTGAGATTAAAAACACCAATGGCAAAAGCGCCCAATACGGTTGGGATATGTCAGACGCAGGGTTTTGGCTGGTACTGGAGTTGGATGTCAGCAACTGGAAGTCGCATCCTGAATTGCGACCAGACTTTAGCAGCGCTGAGATGTTGCAACAGGTTATGGACCAAACATATTGGTTGAGTGCAGGAAAACCACGTTCAATTGAATGGCGTTCATATACCCTGAGATATAGAGATTATGTTCCGCATGGAGAATATAGTGACGAATCACTATTTGAGGAATCTCAGGTTCAAGACTTCGTGTCTATTCCAGAGGGGTGCAAATTTCTCACTTGGAATGCGAAAGAGGAAGTTATATGGATGCTTACCGCTACTGATGATAATGAAATTTTTCAGGAATACACAATTCGAGAATTGAACTCTAACCAGTACCAAGCTATGCAATGGGATATTTGGGAGCCTCCATTTGAACACAGGGGGTTTATGAGTTTCTTGCCGCCTGCCGTTGAATATCCGGGCGGCTTTGACAAAACTGATTTCAAGAGGTCAGCCTATTGGGATAGAAGAATGTTTCCAGAAGGCTGGATAGAATCCGATTCACTAGAAGTTAAGCCTTACGGCTTAATCGAAAATTGGCTCGGGAAAATTCTAAATAACTGGAATGTAGCGGTAGAGGATTCATTTCGTCAGGCTTCCCCCGAAGCTTCCCCAATTTATGATCGCCAAATACCTAGCATAAATTAAATTTAACTACACCATGGGTATGGCATAACAAACAATTGCATGAGGATGGAAACATGACATTTGAGGGGAAATTCAAAGCTCTGGAAAAGAAATTCTGTGCTCAAGTCGAAAAGGACAAAGGACATTATGAAAAAGAATTGCTCAATCAAATCAAGAAGTATAAAAGTGAGAGTTCGTTCCTTCCCAACATAGTTCCTGAAGGTACTGTGGACTTTGTCTTGATAGCGAGAGAGCCTTCAACTGGCTGTCAGGGTGAGACAAAGAAGAATTTTTGCTGTTCTGTAGAAGACTTCATCATTCATTTTGCAGCCCAAAAATATTTGTGCGAAGACGATCAGATATATCACATCACAGACCTATCCAAGGGGGCTATGCCAGTCAAAGAAGCTAATAAGAAGGCTCAAGAGAGATATGAGAGATGGTATCCTCTGCTAAAGGAAGAGCTTCAGTTGGTGGAAAAACATGGCAAAACGCGCGTAATTGTGTTTGGAAATGACGTACATGATTTTCTTAAGCCTAAATCCTTGTGCAATGACCTAGGCAAAGTGATACATTACTCTCGCCAAGCACAATCCCACAGAAATAATGCCATTGATCCATTCGTGGACCGATTCTCTGAGTTCAAACGTACAATTGATATGAACGCCTTTGAAGAAACAGTGATAGACGTATTAAATCAGGCTAAGGAAGATTGCCAACGCATTGAGCTCATGCTTAAGGAAAGGGTAAACAGATCAAAGCTAAAAGAACCGCAACTTAAGTCGCTGTTCTACTACAAGATTATGTTCGAAAGACTGAGAAGCGACGATAATATCATTCTCAAAAAGCCGAGTGAATGGCGATAGCATTGGAGAAAGATGGTCGGATTGGAAATTGATGAGAAAATTCGCCAACTGGCGAATAAATACTCGGAAAATCTTGCCACTCGCGTTAATGAACGCTTAGCCGAAATGAGAGCCGACGATAGAAGCCACTTCCTCATCTATCGGGTACTCGGCGTAACATAGGACGAGGGAGACGCTATTGACGTATATCAGAATAAGGGGCGGTTTCTATACAACTACGCGGGAGCGTTCTTGGAAGAAGCTGTAAATCTGTGTTTCCGAGAGAGGTATCCTGACTCTGGGTCTATCCGAATACCCAACACGCTAGGACAGCGTCCGAAGACATTCGAAATTGACTGCCTTATTGACGGTAGCGACGCAATTGAAATCAAATGGCGCGACGCCACTACGGACGGAGATCATATAACGAAAGAACATACACGCATGCAAAATATCAAAGCGGCGGGCTATAAACCGATACGAATTATGTTCTACTATCCAAATAGGAGTCGGGCGCAGCGAATCCAGCAAACGCTTGAAACACTGTACGCAGGAGCGCAGGGAGAATACTATTACGGGGAACGCGCTTGGCAGTATGTTTATCAGCATACAGGCGTGGACCTGAAGAAAATCCTTGAGTCTATTGCCGATGAGCGTGAAGGAAATGGTTGAAGCGAGAACATACGTCGGAGACTGCTTTGATGTTCTAAGGAACATAGGACATGAACTCGCCGACCTCGTATATATAGATCCGCCGTTTTTCACTCAACAAGTGCATAGGCTGTCTTCGAGAAACGGAGCGAAGCGGTTCAGCTTCAACGATGTCTGGAGCGGCGAAGACGAGTACGCGGATTTCATATATCAACGTGTATGTATGGCGAATGATGTATTGAAAGATTCGGGCAGCCTGTTCTTTCACTGCGACCATTCGGCGTCGCATATAGTTCGCCTAGCGCTGGACCGCATATTTGGACCCGAAAACTTTCAGTCGGAAATCATCTGGTCTTTCAGAAGATGGTCGAATTCTAAGAAAGGTTTGCTACCTGCGCATCAGACTATATTCTTCTACTCAAAGACAGCTAGATACAAATTCAATACCATCTACGGAGAATACTCACCCGCCACGAACATTGACCAGATATTGCAGAAGAGAGTTCGAGACACTCGCAACAAAGCGGTTTATATGCGCGACGCAGAAGGAAATGTTGTCGTAGATGGGGACAAGAAAGGCGTCCCGCTCTCTGATATATGGGACATTCCATTCCTGAATCCAAAGGCTAAGGAACGAGTGGGCTTCCCCACTCAGAAGCCCATACTCTTGATGAACCGGATAATCGAGCTTGTTACGGACAAAGGCGATTGGGTTGTTGATCCATTTTGCGGCAGTGGTTCCACTCTGGTTGCGGCGAGGCGACTAAATCGCAACTCGATAGGCATAGATATTTCTGAAGACGCTATCAAGCTAACACAGGAAAGGCTCGAAAGTTCTGTCGTTACCGAATCTCCGCTTCTGCTAAAAGGCAGGGACTCCTATAATCAACATTCATCGGAAGCGTCGAAGCATCTATCTGGAATCGAATACATTCCCGTACACAGGAATAAGGGCATTGATGGCCTGCTGAAAGAGAATATCGAAGGTGTCCCCGTATTCATTAGAGTGCAGCGCAAAGATGAATCCCTCGGATTATCAATATCTTCTCTACGAAAAGCCGCGAGTTCCAAAGGCGAGTGCAAACTCATAGTGATAGCGACTCATCCCGACTTGATAGAATACGATGAAATATCTGACGTTGCGATCATTCCATCCACGTCGCTTTCGGTAAATTCATGGATACGCGATTATAAATCGCAATACAACGCAAGAGGCGGTTATGCGGGAGAGCAATAAGGCATCAAGCAGTCTAAACCGGGAATCTGAACACCCATGCTAACCAAACGTATAATACCTTGTCTGGATGTTGACGCTGGGCGCGTCGTGAAAGGCGTCAGTTTTATCGAGATACGCGACGCCGGCGACCCGGTGCAACTAGCGTCGTACTATGACGCGGAGGGGGCGGATGAACTCGTCTTGCTGGATATTACGGCGAGCTCGGACTCGCGCGAAATCATGGTGAACGTGGTGCGCGAAGTCGCCGAGCGGCTGTTCATACCGTTCACGGTCGGGGGCGGCATGAGGAGTGTGGCGGACGTTCGGCGTATGCTGGAAGCGGGCGCGGACAAGGTGTCGCTGAATACGGCCGCCGTCCAGAACCAGGATCTGGTGAGCGAGGCGTCGGAGCATTTCGGGGCGCAGTGCATCGTGGTGGCGATAGACGCTACCGCCATACGTCCCGGCGACGACCGCGCGATGAGCCAGGACTCCTCGCTGGCCCTGGACGAGGAGTCGCGCTGGGAGGTGTATATACACGGCGGACGGACTCCGACGGGGATTGACGCGCTGAAGTGGGCGGCGCGCGCGAACGAACTGGGAGCGGGTGAGTTGCTGGTGACCAGCATGGATACGGACGGACATCAGACGGGCTACGATCTGGATATGATACGGGAAATATCCGAAAGGGTGACCATTCCGGTCATAGCGAGCGGCGGCGCGGGAACTCCGGGCCACTTCCTGGAGGCGCTGGACTACGGCAAGGCGGACGCGGTTCTCGCCGCGAGCGTTTTCCACTTCGGGACGTACCGCGTCAAGGACATCAAGGATTATCTGAGCGAGCGGCGCGTTCCAATTCGCCCAATAGAGACAGGGGAGCTGTGAGCGCGACTGACACATCTGGCAACTAAAAATTGACTACCAATAACTGGAGATACCAAATGGCGACCGTACTGCTGGACGAAAAGGGGCTTGCGCCCGCGATATGCCAAAACATTGAGACGGGGGACGTGCTGATGCTGGGGTACGTGAATCCGGGCGCGCTGAAGCGCACGCTGGAAGGAGGCGAGGTCTGGTTCTATAGCCGCAGTCGCTCCGACCTGTGGCACAAGGGAGAGGTATCGGGCAACTATATGCGAATACGCTCCGCCTCGGTTGACTGCGACGGGGACGTGATTTTGCTGAAGGTCGTGCCGGATGGTCCGATATGTCACACGGGGGAGCCGACCTGCTTCTTTACGCCGTTCGACGAACTGCCCGAATTCGAGGCGCCCGAGAAGGGGCCGGGCGTCCTGGAAGAGGTATTCGCGGTGATACAGGACCGCAAAGAGGAGATGCCGGAGGGGAGTTACACGACCAGCCTGCTGGAGGAGGGCGCGGACCGGATAGCGCAGAAGGTGATCGAGGAGGCGGGCGAGGCGGCAATCGCGGGCGTGAAGGGGGACGGCGATCAGCTCGCGGGCGAACTGGCGGACCTGTTCTATCACTCGCTGGTTCTGATGTCGGCATCCGGGGTGCGCCCGGAGAATGTGTGGGCTGCGCTTAGAGAGCGGCGGGGGTAGGGCAACCGAGCATATCGCTCGCAAAAACCCCTTCCACCTCGATGGGGGAAGACTAGGATGAGGGTGATTCCACAAAGAGTAGATAGACTGTGAATCCAAAAGCGCTCGACCACTAGGATGGGGGTGATCCAATCCTCCAACCACGAGGCCGTATTACTCTGAATTGGTTTGATCTGACTCTGCGCTTTCCTTTTCTCGTTCGCTGCGAGGCTTTTCCGGGAATAAGCCTATTTCAACTGCCATAGACCTATCGCCCTCTTCTCTAAATCTACGAAGAGCCTCATCCATCTTATCGTACCATTCCTGTTGTTCAGGAGTTGGGTTCAACGGTCGGAAAGGGTTGTCCGTCCATCTGCTAATATCTCTTTCAGGCATTATCATCGTTCTCCTATGCCATTTAACCCATTCGCAGATGTTTGCGTAGTCCCGGCGCGGTCTGCGTTTAGGGCGGCGTTCATGGCGGCGACGGCCACTTCTATCTGGTCGTCGTCCGGCTGGCGGGTGGTCAGTTTTTGTAGAAGCAGGTTGGGAGCGGACACCAGGCTCACGAGCGGGTTGTCCTCGTATCTGCCGCTGAATCGTATGACCTCGTAGGCAAGCGCGGCTATCACCGGTATGAAGATGACGCGAGAGAGAATCATCCACCAGAGAGGGTCTCTTGGAACGAGTACGAACACGGCGATGGCGACGACCATAACGGTGAGCAGGAACGCCGTGCCACATCTGGGATGGGCCGGCGAATACTTTCGTATGGCGTCCACCACGAGCGGGTCGCCGCGCTCCTGAGCGTGAACTGTCATGTGCTCGGCGCCGTGGTACATGAACACGCGGCGTATGTCGGGCATGCGTCCGATGATCCATATATAGGCGATGAATACGATGAGCCTGATGGCGCCCTCTGCGACGTTTGAGGCGATGTCGTTGCCGAACATACCCTCCAGCGGCCTGCTGGCGAACAGCGGAAGCAGGAAGAAGAGCAGTATGGCGAAACTGAACGAGACGAGCAACATGGAGGCGACGGCGCCTTTGCCCAGTTCTTCGGATTCGACTGCGGAGTCCGTAGGGGTGTCGGGATCCTCCATGTTGACGTTGGCGGAGTAACTGAGCGCGCGCATACCGAGGCTTAGGGTCTCGACGAGGACGATGACGCCTCTAAGCAGAGGAATCTTTCGGACGGCGCCGGTGTAGAGCGTGGCGAGAGGCCTTTCGTATATCGCAATCGCGCCGTTGGGTCTGCGGACGGCGACGGTCATGTGCTTCTGGCCACGTATCATCACGCCTTCGAGGACGGCCTGACCGCCATAGGTGGGTCTCTGTTGTCTGTTCATTATCGCATCAGGCCGTAAACGCGCTCGGGTTCGACCAGGACTATGACCGCTTTCTGGTCTATCATCGCCTGGTCGTACTCGTCCCAGTCGGGATGCTCCGTGTGACTGCAAGCCATATAGACCTCGCGCAGCATTGCGCGAATCGCCTCGGCGTCCATGTTGGAGTAGTCGAAGAGTCTGGCTTTTCCCTCTACGACCGCGTACTGTCGCCAGTCGTCCGTGACCGCGAGGACGGTGCAGCTGGGGTCGCGTCTCAGGTTGCGTATCTTCTGGGACTTGGGATAGACGGATACGAAGGCGGCGTTGCCGTTGTAGGCGCCGCATACCACGATGCTGGAATGGGTCGCGCCATTGGGTCTGCGAGTCGAGATAACGCCCCGGTGATGAGTCTCGAGAAATGGACGAACATCTTCAAAGTTCACAGAAACGCTCCTCGTCGGGCATCATGCTTGCCAAAGAGAAAGGGGTGAGACTCGCTCCCACCCCATTGATCGCTTTCGGTAGCGGGGGTCGCTATTGCAGGTTGAACCTTCGCATGAGTCGCTCGACGCGCCCCTCGGTGTCCACGATGCGCTGCTCGCCTGTAAAGAACGGGTGGCACTGGGAGCATATCTCCACGCGGAGTTCGGGTTTCGTCGCGCCGGTGACGTAGCTTTTGCCGCAACTGCAAACCACGCGCGCTTCTTCATAGTAGGTTGGATGTATCCCAGTTTTCATTCCGCTAGACTCCCGTCCGGATAGACGCTGGCCACTTTGCGTCCCAGCTTTCCGTATTCGAACTTGACGGAGCCGTCAATGAGCGAAAACAGCGTATGGTCTCTGCCGAGGCCGACGTTGGTTCCGGGGTGTATGCGAGTGCCGCGCTGTCGAACGATTATCGCGCCGGCGCTAACCAGCTCGGTGTCATATCGCTTCACGCCGAGTCTCTTCGCGTTGCTGTCTCGACCGTTTCGTGTACTGCCGCCGCCCTTCTTGTGCGCCATAATCGAAATCTCCGGTTCTGAACTAAAGCCCTAGTCGAGCAGAATATCTGTAACAGTGAGGTCAGTGTATAGCTGACGGTGCCCCTTCTTTCGCCGATAGCGAATCTTGGACTTGTATTTGAAGACGACTATCTTCTTCCCCTTGCCGCTATCCGAAATCTCGGTAACGACTCTGGCCCCTTCCACGGTGGGGGCGCCAAGGGTGACAACGCCCTCGTTGGACACCATACGAACGTCGGTCAATTCGACCGTATCGCCAATATCGCCGGGGATGGACTCCACTCGGATGGTATCTCCGGAGGCGACCCTGTACTGCTTTCCGCCAGTTTGGACTATCGCGTAATCTGCCAATTCTCATACCTCTCAGACAACATCTTATTTTAATGATAGCCCGCAGACTCAGTCAAGCGATGTTTCTTGCTCGTTAAAATTGACGATTGCCCGTCCACATAGTAGAATTTATATGAATTTCGATCATACTCATTATAAATCGCTTTATTGCGGGAGCGTGAGACAATGACAACCAAGACGATGCCTTCCCCCCTCACTATCAACATCTCCGAAGAGGCCGCCGGCCACGTGCGCGTGTTCGCGGGACAGTCTGGCAAGCCCGACTCCAATCTGCGGGTAGCGGTCAAAGGCGGCGGTTGCGCCGGCATGACCTACGTACTGGACCTTGTGGAGGAGCCGCGAGAGGACGATAAAGTGATTGAAGAACACGGGATGAAGCTGTTCGTTGACCGCAAGTCCTACATATTCCTGGCCGGCACTGTGCTGGAGTACTCCGGCGGACTCAACGGCAAAGGCTTCGTGTTCAATAACCCGAACGCCAAGACTACTTGCGGATGCGGAACTTCTTTCAGCGTTTAGCGCAAACTCGAAAGATACGGATTTTGTGGAACGCCGCGAACAAAAACGCGGCGTTCCGACTTTCAGGGGGCTTATCGTGACCATCGCAGCCGCGCCATCCACTCTCACATCCCGCCTTCAGACGGAAACCGTGTGGTTCGACATGAACCGCTTCGGAAGGCTCATAGTGTCAGGCTCCGACGCGCTGGACCTTCTCAACCGGCTCTCTACCAACAACATGGAAAGCCTTGAACCGGGCCGAGGCGCCAGCACGGTTCTGACTACCAACAAGGGGCGCATCATAGACCTGCTTCACATACTCCACCGAGGAGACGACCTGCTGGCGCTCACGAGTCCGGGGACTCAGCTAAAAGTGGCGGAGTGGATTGACTTCTATACGTTCATAGAGGACGTCAGCGTCGAGGATGTGTCTGAAACCACTTCTGAACGCCTTTTCATAGGCGGACAAGTCGCCGACCTGCTTTCAGAGCGGGGCTGCCTGGATGGTCGGCTAACCAACAATCTGGATCACGCGCGCTCTGACGATAGCGATTCAGAGATCATTGTGGCCAGACATGATGTCGGCCAATTGCCGGCGTATCGCGTCATAGACATGGCTGGCCGCGACCTGCCCGATTTTGGATTGAGGGAGCTGGACGAGTCCGAGTTTCACGCGCTCAGAGTGGAGCAGGCGATTGCGGCGTATCCGTGGGAGATGAATGAAGACCGCAACCCGCTGGAGGCGAACCTGAAGCCGCATATCAGCTTCAACAAGGGGTGCTATATTGGGCAGGAGGTGGTAGCGCGGCTGAACACCTACGACCGCGTTCAGCGTTTCATGTGCCGCCTCGATCTTGACGATGGAGTAGTCGTCGAGCCGGGCGCTCAGATCGTCGTGGACGACAGCGTGGTGGGAGAGGTGACCACGTCCGCGCCGTCCATGGCGCTGGCGTTCCTGAGAAAGCGCTTCTATGAGGATGGCGGCGAAGTGTTCGTAGAATTCGATGGAAAGCGAACGTCCGCAACCGTCAGGGATATTCGTCCGCCAGAAGACGACTGACTTCGGACGCTGGTTTTATCTATTATCTATCCGTCCGACTTCAGCGTCACCCCGCCGTCAACTACGATGACTTGTCCTCGTATCATCTCGGCGTCGGGAGTGCACAGAAAAGCCACCGTCTTCGCGATGTCTTCCACTGTAACCATTCTTCCCGCGGGCGTGTTTCTGCCGGCCTCCAGCATCTTCTCCTTGGTGGGAAAGTGGTCGAGCGCGCCGGTGTCCACGTATCCGCCGGACACGGCATTGACGGATATGTTGGATGGAGCGAGTTCTACCGCCAGATAGCGAGTTATGGCCTCCAGGGACGCTTTGGACACTCCGACGGAGAAGTAGAGAGGCAGAACTCGACGCGAACCTTCGCTGGTGATATTCACTATATGCCCGCCGTTCCGCATGAGCTTCGACGCCTCGACCGCGCACAGCCAGGCGGCCTTCGCGTTGACGTTGACGGTCCAGTCCCAGTGCTTGGGTTCGAGTTGCGTGGCCGGCCTCTGAACGCCGGTGGCGGCGTTATTGACCAGAATATCCAGCCTTCCGAACTCGTCGTCAATTAGGCGAAACAGGTCGGCGATCTTCTCTTCGTCGCCCAGGTGCGCCCTGATTCGCAGGCAGCGAGCGCCGAGCGCCTCGATCTCTTCCTGAGTCTCGCGGGCGGCGCGATGGTTGCGAAGGTAGTTGAAAGCTATCTGCGCGCCTCTATTGGCCAATTCGAGCGCGATCGCTTTGCCGATTCCGCGAGAGCCGCCGGTTACGAGCGCGACTTTGCCGTCGAATCTCAACTTAACAACCTCATATCGCCATGCCGCCGTCTATGCTGACTATCTGGCCGGTCATGTAGCGCGCCTTCTCGCTGGCGATGAACGCGACCATGTGCGCCACGTCATCCACCTCGCCAAAGTGGCCTTGCGGAATCCATGTCATAATGCGGTCTTTAGTCGCCTGCGGAAGCACGTCAACCGTGTCGGTGTTAATATAGCCCGGCGTAACTGTATTGACCGTTATATTGCGGGACGCCACTTCTTTGGCGAGCGCTTTGGTGAACCCGATGATCCCGGCCTTGGATGCGGAGTAGTTCACCTGGCCGATATTGCCGCGTATTCCGACCACGGAGCCAATGTTGATGATTCGTCCCCACCGTCGGCGAATCATTCCGCGCAGAACAGACCTGGTACAGTAGAAAGTGCCGTTCAGGTTAGTGCTTATGACGTCTTCCCAAGCCTTGTCCGACATGCGAATCAGCAGACTGTCGCTAATGATTCCGGCGTTGTTGACGAGTATGTCTATCTGTCCGAATCGCTCGGTCACTTCATCAACCATCGAGTTCACTTCGTCCAGATTGCTAACGTCCCCTTTCACGCAGAACGCCCGCACTCCGTAGGCGGCCAACTGTTCCACAGTGTCTTCCGCATCAGCCAGCGACCTATTATAGTTGACGGCGACATGAACGCCGCACTCGCCGAGCCGCAGCGCCGACGCCTTGCCGATGCCCTTAGACGCCCCGGTAACCAATGCGAATCGTCCACTTATATCAGACTTGCCCAAGATTCCTCCCTGCCAACCTGACTGCGATATTCCTGGCTGTACTCCAAATACTTACCGAATTTCGGATGCCTTTACTACGAACCAAGCCGTGAATCCAGTTCTTCTAGCTGCCTGTTCATCTGTGGTATGAAATCGGAATCTACGGCCATCTTCGCGGTATTCATGGCGCGTTCCACGGCGTCCGCGCGGGCGGAGCCGTGTCCGACTACGCTTACGCCATTCACTCCTAAGAGCGGTCCGCCGCCTCGCGTCTCTACCACGTTGCTCATGCTGTAGAATTCATCCAGCAGCGAGTCCAGTTCGTCTTGCGGCATCTTGCCGCTCAAGCTCTCGCTCAGCCGTTCGGCGAGCCGCTGGCCGAGTCCTTCAGTCAGCTTCATCACGATATTGCCGACGAAGCCGTCGCAAACGACCACCTCGGCCACTCCTTTGGGAATATCGTTCGCTTCGATATTGCCGATGAAATTCAGGCCGCTCTTTTCAAACATTTCGGTGGTTTCGCTAATCTGGCGATTGCCTTTGCCCGCCTCTGCGCCGACGCTCAGCAGCGCGACGCGCGGGCTGTCGTGTCGCCAGAACGAGCGCGCGAACACGTCCCCAATCGCGCCAAAACTCAGGAGCTGGCGCGGGCGACAGTCAACGTTGGCGCCCAAATCGAGAATGCACGTCTCCGAAGCGACACCGACCACGGGGCCTCCAAGCGCGGGGCGCTCCACCCCCTTGGCGAGTCCGAGGACTACGGCCGAGGCCGCCATGGCGCCGCCGGTGGAACCCATCGTTACGCAGGCGTCTGCCATTCCGCGCTTTACCAAGCCTGTCGAAACGAGTATGGACGCCTTGGGCTTCTGACGCAGAGCCAGCGCGGGCCTCTCGCCCTCGAGTATTACCCCTTCGCTCGGAATCACGCGTATAGGAAGGCGGGATGCGTCGTATCGCTCCAGTTCCGCCTGCATGACCTCCGGATCGCCAACGAGCAATACGTAGCCCTGTCCATTCGAGGCGAACTGAATCGCGCCTTTAACGACTTCGGCGGGCGCGTTATCGCCGCCCATAGCATCCACCGCTATTCGAGCGATTCCATTTTCAGAAGTCAACTGCGCCATCTCCTAACAGGTTATCATGATATGTCTTCGACAAGTTTCACTTCGGATTATCCCGCTACTATCAGACACCCGCCGGCTACGCATCGCATGGCGCGTCTTCGACAAGTTTCACTTCGGCTTGCCCCGCTATGGCGGTTTCCCCATCATCCTTGACTACCGACACCGAGCAGGCGATTTTCCTGACGCCATCCGAAACATCCACGCGACGGACGCTGCCCTGAGCGACAATGCGCTGTCCCGGCTTCACGGGCGAACGAAATCGTATCTTCATACTGCCGCTTCGCGGCCAGTTTCGCCCGAAGGCGAGGGTCATCATCTCCGAAATGGTCGCCGCCACCATCATGCCGTGCGCTATCGTGCCGCCGAACTGAGTGGAAGAAGCGAAATCGTGGTCGAGGTGAATCGGATTGAAGTCGCCGGACGCGCGCGCGTACTTCTCAATACCCTCCTGGGTGACGACCTTCTCGACGATGGGGAGCGGATCGTCTTTCTGCGTCATCGTTCCGCCTCGCGCGGGCCGAGGTTCGCCGGGATCATAATGGTACTCTTGCCTTTCATGACGCGCGCGCCTTCTTGGCCGGAAACCACGCATTCGACGACCAGAAACCGCCAGTCGCCGCGCACGGAATTTTGAGCGAGAGTCGCCACGCAATCCACTGAATCTCCCACATTCACGCAGCCTGAGAATTCGAACTCCTGGCCTGCGTGAAGCGTGCCGCCCGGTATTCGGAGGTCTTCCACCACCCCTCTCACGCTTAGAGCGGCGACAGCCATCGCCGGCGCGAGGTCGCCATTGCTATCGCGCAATGGGGGGCTGCCGTCCTGAACTGCTTCTACGTAGTTGGAAACCAGCGTCGAATCGAGGCAGTATCTGTGCCTCGAAATTTCCTGTCCCGCTTCCAGTTCTCCGTAGTCCAACGTCGTCAACCTCAACGCAAAATGGGCAAGTTCATTATAGATGGAAGGGCTGGCCAAAGCAAAGAATCTAGTCCGACAGGTTCCTCGCTCCCCGCTGCATTTCGGCCTCTTCCAGAAGTATTTCAAGGATGTGGTAGGAAGCGTCTTCAGAGTAGTCGAGTCTGCAAACGCCCAGTACTCGGTATAGTACGCCGGTGGATACCCGCGCGATGACCGACTCGCCGAGCGGCGGAAGGCTCACGCCCAGCGCCTTGGCGACAAAGCCGCCGGCGAGCATTCCGTTGGGCGTGAGGAAGCATCGCAGCAATTCCCTGTCCTGGTATGTCAGGACGAGGCCGCGCTCATCCTGGGCGAGCGTGAGGCGCAGATGGGCGCGAGGCGCCTCTATCAACTCGTCCGCGTAATCGGTTACATATGAGTGAGTGTCTTGCATACCGGCTGTCCTCCGCCCGCTATTTTCGCTCCAAAGCCAGTTAGACGGCTATTATAGGCTACAATGAACGCGCACTTGCGTCCAACCTCGCCTGTCACTAAAATACCTCCATTCGAGGATGCAAAGGAGCCACTTCCAATGACTACGATATTTGAAGAACTCGGCGTTCGCCCGGTATTGAACGCTCAGGGGAATCGCACACTGCTCGGCGGCGGCACGCCCTCGCCAGAAGTAAGGGAGTTGATGGACGCCGCCGAAGAATACTATGTAAACCTCAGCGAGTTGATGGACGCGGTAGGCGAGCGCATCTCGGATATGCTCGACGTGGAAGCCGCGCTGGTTACGTCCGGCTGCTCGGCCGCGCTCGCTTACGCCGCGGCGGCCTGCATGACGGGGAACGACAACGACAAGATAGAGCGCATCCCGGACACCGCCGGAATGCCCAGCGAGATAATCATCCAGCGACAGCTTCGCGTGAAGTATGATCGGTGCATGACGATTCCGGGCGCGCGGCTCGTGGAAATCGGCGACGAAGAGCGAACCACGGCAGACCAACTCAACGACGCGATAGGCCCGAACACGGCGGCGATACACTACTTCGCGCCCGGAACTCAGCATCCGGGAGCGCTGCCCATCGAGGAGGTCATCGAAATAGGACACTCCCGCGATGTCCCGATCATCGTGGACGCCGCCGGACAGGTCTATCCCACCGACCTGCTCAGTCGCTACGTGAAGATGGGCGCCGACTTCGTAGCATACGGCGCCAAGTACTTCGGCGCGGTCAACTCCAGCGGCGTGCTGACCGGACGCAAAGACATGGTTGACATCGCCCGAGCGCACAGCTTCATCGGGTTCGAATCCACCCCTGTACGCTCGTTCGGACGCCCGATGAAGGTGGACCGCCAAGAGGTCATCGCTGTATATGGGGCGCTCAGAGAGTGGCTTACCATGAACCACGAGGACAGAATCGCCGGCTACGAAGCGCGAGTCTCGGCGCTCAGGCCGTCGCTTTCTAATATAGACGGCATTACCCTGGAGGATTTCACGCCCGACGGCCCGCTTGAAGGGCTGACCGTCATATCCGACCCCGACGTTACAGGCATGACAGGCGCGCAGATAGTGGAAGAGCTTAGAGCGGGCAATCCTAGTATTTGGGTGCGGGAGAGCGATCTGGGCGACAGGTTCGCCATTCGCATGATGACGCTGAAAGAGGGCGGAGAACGCGTAATTGCCGAGAGGCTGAAAGAAATTTTGGGATAGACGCTGACAGATGATCTCGATAGAACTTATACGCAAAGACCCGGACGCCGTAAAGGAGGCTATGCGAAAGAGGGACGCGGATGTCCCCATAGACCGCATCCTCGACCTCGACCAGACGCGGCGCTCCATAATCTCCGAGACGGACACGCTCAGGGCGAGGCGCAACGAGGTCAGCCGCGAGATGGGGCGCTCGAAAGAGCGTCCGCAAGCGCTGATAGAAGAGATGCGAAGCGTGGGCGGGCAAATTCGCGGACTCGAAGACAGGCTCAGAGAGACAGACGAAGAGCTCGACTTCCTCATGCTCAGGGTCCCCAATATCCCGGATGAGGACGCGCCCGTCGGGCCGGATGAGTCGGCGAATATAGAGGCGAAGAGGGTCGGCGAGCCGCCAGCGTTCGGCTTCGAGCCGAAAGCGCACTGGGACATCGCCGAGGGATTGGGCATAGTGGATTTCGAGCGCGGCGTCAGACTCGCCGGCTCGCGCTTCTTCGTAATCAGGGGACTGGGCGCCAAGCTTCAGCGCGCGCTCATATCGTTTATGATTGACATGCACGTGGAGCGGCACGGCTATACCGAGGTGTATCTGCCCTACATGGTGAACCGCGACACGGTACTGGCAAGCGGACATATCCCCAGCTTTCAGGAAGAGATGTACCACGACGACGAGGACGATCTCTGGATGCTGCCCACCGCGGAGGCGGCTATAACCAGTCTGCACAGGGACGAGATACTTTCCGCCGACGACCTGCCGCTCTACTATGTCGCGCACACTCCTTGCTGGAGACGCGAGAAGACGTCCGCCGGGCGTGACACGCGCGGCATTATGCGCGTCCACCAGTTCGACAAGGTGGAGATGTACAAGTTCGTCGCGCCCGAAGAGTCGGCGCGCGAACTGGATTCGCTGGTCGCCGCCGCCGAGGATGTCGCCAAGGCGCTCGAAATCCCCTACCGCATTCTGGAACTGGCCACCGGCGACATGGCGACGCCAGCCGTAAAGGCGTATGACGTGGAGATGTGGGCGCCCGGCGCGGACAGGTGGCTGGAGGTGAGTTCATGCTCGAACTGCACAGACTTCCAGGCGCGGCGCGGCAGAGTGAGATACAGGACAGAGCGTGGCGCCAGGCCCAGGCTTGTCCACACGCTGAATGGGTCGGGGCTGGCGCTTCCCAGAGTCATCATCTCCATACTGGAGAACTACCAACAGGAAGACGGCAGCGTAATCATACCGGAGGCGCTGCGCCCATATACGGGTTTCGAGCGTATAGGCTGACAGGGCTATATATGACCTCTGGCGCGAACCAGACGCTGGCTGCCCGGGTCGACCATCAGCATTAGACGCTCCAGTGTATATGCCCCCAGCAGAGGCGTCGC
This sequence comes from uncultured Dehalococcoidia bacterium, assembly GCA_964640295.1. Taxonomy (GTDB): domain Bacteria; phylum Chloroflexota; class Dehalococcoidia; order Lucifugimonadales; family UBA1123; genus VXRN01. The sequence goes on from CAZXFX010000021.1 coordinate 28,142, forward strand.
GTTCTCTCCTCCGAACAGAACGACAGTGGAAACCTCCCTGCCGTCCACCCTTGCGCGAGTCTCGCCCAGCGCAAATTCGCGCGACGTTCCGTCCGCCAACTCGAAGGTCATGCTCTCATTCGGCTCCACGCCGAGCGCGTTCAGAAGCGACGCGGGAACCACCGTAAAAGTCGCGCCCGTGTCTACGAGCGCGTCCAAACGCTCGAAGCGCCTTCCCGCGGGGTCGCCTATTTCTATCGGGATGGTGAAGGCGACCATATATAGTAATACCCGCCTGATGACTTAACGTATGGCTAATACTAGGCAGCCTTCGCAAGGGCGTCCGCAAATATACCTCGCTTCTCAATTTCATCATAAAACCGAGTCTTCAGTTCGGTGAGCGCGGGAATGTGGTCGATGGGAACCTCGACAGAGTTGGGATCTGGCATATCCTCGACCTGCTTTCGCAAGTCGTGAGCGTCAAGAGCAGGATCCGGGGCGGTCAATGCCGTGTGTATGCGCTTGCCGGCAGTATAAATTAGCAATGCTGCCCCAATCACGCCTAGGATAGGCGCAACCGCTGCGATGAATGGCGCAGCTCCAAGCGCAATAGCCCCAGACAGCAGTACGCCAGAAATCAGACCCATTATGGCACTCTTGCCGACATTCACTGCCGTGTCCTGCAATGCGGTTGGAACATCCTTATGTCCACGATGTACGTAGATACTGTTCTCTATGATACTGATAGTTGCTTCTATTATGACGGAGTATAGAACTGCTTGAGGCACAATTTCGCCTGCCGCCATCACGAAGTTCTCGAAACCGTTATTGAAATTGATCCCCACCTGTTCGGTCCAGGCCATATTCGCCTCTCCCCTAGCCCTGTTTGAACTGGCTGCCTCCCATACATAGTTGGAGTCAACTTTAACAAGGTCCGGGGAGTTCTTAAACGACTCGATATGACTGGCGTCCTTACCGTCCAAGAACCTCCAGACCGAATCCTCGCCGAATAGTTTTGCCGAATCAGGCACAGTGGAATCAAAGAAACTCTGTGCTTCAGCGCCGGTTCGGATCCCGCGCTCGAGCCCCAATCCCGCCGTCTTCATTTTGGTCTGCATCGCGGAGCTTAAGTCAGAGTAGCTCACATTCTCGCAAACAATATCTAGAACATGAACCAGAGCAACAAGTTCAGAACTTCCCTTTAACTGGGCAATCAACTTTGCCCTTCCCGCGCTTTGGGCTTTGTTCAGCGCATTGCTTCCAACCGACATTGCCGTTCCTGCAATGCCACCCATGGCAGCTTCCCCTCGATTGAGAATCTCTTCGACTGAAGGTTTAGAAACAGCCAGCTTTTTAGCTTCCCTGAGCCTCTTGGAAAAATCCACTTGCATTATCCTCCCATACGCCGTGCCATCTCTCTTGCCGCTCCCTACTCCACTGGGTAGCTGTGTTCGTCTCTGAGGACGCGCTTCAGCACTTTGCCGAGCGGGTTTCGGGGCAGTTCTGACAGCACTACGACCGACTCCGGCTTCTTGAAGCTGGACATGCGCTGGCGGCAGAACTCTATCACGTCCGACTCATCTACATCATGGCCGGGTCTGGCGACCACAAGCGCTCTCACGCGCTCGCCCCAATCCAGGTCCGGCACGCCGATTATGGCCGCTTCGTCAATGTCGGGGTGGGAGTAAAGCACCTGCTCCACCTCTTCAGGAGAGATCATCTCGCCGCCGCGCTTTATGAAGTCCCTCGCTCTCCCGGCAAGGAAGATGTAGCCGTCCTCGTCCTTATAGCCGAGGTCGCCCGTGAAAAGCCATCCGTTGCGAATCGTTTCGGCGGTGGCGGACTCCTGTCCCCAGTAGCCCTTCATCAGCCTGTCGCCTCGCGCGACTATCTCGCCCGTTTCGCCGTCGGCTACGTCGTGGCCGTTCTCATCCACGATTCTGACTTCGACGTCGGCGAGCGGCTTTCCGATGGACGCGAGTCGGCGCAATTTGCGCTCCACCTCGTCGGGCGCCCCGTTCAGAACATGGTCTTCGGGCGGCAGCATCGTTATCGTGGCGGCGGTCTCAGTCTGTCCGAAGGCGTTGATGAACTGGGCGTTCGGAAATTCCACAATCGCGCGCCTTATCACCTCGACCGGCATCGGCGCCGCTCCGTAGGTGATTACCTGAAGGCTGCTCATGTCATGCCTATGGAAATCCTCGTGATCCATCAGCATCTTCAGCATCGTCGGGACCACCATGGCGCGGTTGGCGCGCTCGGTTTCCACAAGCCGCATCCAATCCCCCGCCTCGAACTGGCGCTGGATTATCAGGCTGCGACCGCCATATATCGCGCTCATCATCGCCTGCATTCCCGCGATGTGATAGAGCGGCACGGTCAGGATGTTGGATTCCTCTATCTCCGGATCGGCGGGAGACACGTTGCTGAGGATATAGGACGAGAAGCTGTTGTGGCTGAGCATCACGCCCTTGGGGAATCCTGTCGTCCCGGCAGTGAACATCAGCACAGTCAGGTCATCTTCATCCGACAGCGGCCACAACTCCTCTTCCTCGGTCTCTTCGATCAGGCTATCGTAATACAGCCACCCGTCTCTTGGCTCGTCCATCGCTATGAGACGCTCCACGCTTTCAAGCTGGCTGGATATGGATTCGACCATATCCATGTAGCGGCTGCCGGCCAGAAGGACTTTGGGTCCCGAGTCATTCACCATGTAGGCTACTTCGTCGGCGCGGGCGCGGAAGTTCAGCGGCACGAATACGGCGTCCAGCTTGGCGGCGGCGAAGTATGTTTCGATAACAGAGTCGGTGTTGACCTGAAGAACCGCGATTCTGTCCCCGGCGGAGACTCCGACGGCTCCGAGCGCGGTCGCCAGACGGTTGACTCTGCTCTGGAGTTCCTCGAAAGTGGCGCGCCTGCCTTCGAAAACCATCGCCGTCCTGTCTGGAACTATGGCCGCGGAAATCATCAGGAACTCGGATGTATTCATTGCTCTGCTATCTCTCCCTGCCAGTCTGAACAGACGCTTCGGGCGTCTGTCGGGGGCTGTTCGTTTCGCGTTCTCGCTTTATCCTAAAGCGAAAATAACATACCACCAAACTATCGCCAAAATCCACTTTAAGACGAACAGCGCCACGGGCTTTTCAGGTTTCAGCATCCCGCTTTTAGTTATCAAGGGTCAGTTATTAGAGCCTGGCGGCCAGTGGCGGTTTGGGGAACGTCGGTAGAGCGGTCGTCTAGTCGGAGTCTCGCGCTTTGCGCTGCGCCAGGCGCACGAGCGACAAGAGTTCGTCCCTGTCCGCTATGTCCCTTATATCCGCTCCTTCCGGATACTTTCCGATGGCCGCCTCGTTCATCAAGTCCCAGGCTTCGCGCTCAGCGTCGCGCACCGTGACGGGATCTATGCTCTGCCAGTACTGCGCGACCGTATGCCGCATGGCGTCCTCAATCCGCGCTCCGCGTCTTACGCGCCGGCCCACTTGCACGATCAAGTTGCCTACCAGTGCGCTACTCATCGCTGTCTCCTCCGTCCAAATGGAATTCACTGAAAATCTGAGACGACCGCGCCGCTCCAGCTTGAGCGATTCAATCTACCCCGACCGGACCATGACGCCAGCCCAATGATGGGTCGCGCTCGCCGGTCCGCTACGCGGGCTGATGCGATTTGAGGAACTCGCGCGTCTGCTCTACCGTCTCGGCGAATACGTCCTCCGACTCCTTCCACGGATAGGCGGTGACTTCCGCGTTGGGCGCCAGTTCCGCGAGCGCCATGGCTGCCTCGTATGAGTGGGCGGGCGTATCGTCGGGCATCACCAGCATTGGCGTCTGGCACGAGCGCGCGAAGTCGCGCGAAACGCTGTACATGAAGTCGGGCTGGACTCGATACAGGTTGTGCAAATAGCTCTCGACGGTCTCGGCAGTCACGTCGGGACGTTGGGCGCGCAGCGGCGGCGCCCACAGGTCGCGTCCCGAATCGTACATCGCGTCCGGCGTCTTGCTCGAATGACCGACCGGCTGGCAGAAGACGGCGGCGGCGACGCGCTCGGGCGCCCGCTCGATTAGCTTGAGCGCGAAAGGGCCGCCTATGCAGTAGCCTATGAACAAGAACCGATCTATTCCCAGATGGTCCATCAACCCAAGCTGATCGTCCGCGAAAGCTCCCCACGGATCATCCACCTGAACCGGCCCGCTCGACTCACCACCGTTCGCGTTACGCTGGTCCATCGTGATGCAGCGAAAGTCGTCCGCGAACACTTCCATGGCGTTGAATACCTGGTTGGGCCAGCCGCTCATGACGGAGTTCAGTCCACCACCCGGAGTCGCCAGAAGCGGAAACCCGCTCCCAGAGTCCTCATAGTGGATGCGAACGTCTCCTTTGGTATAAAACGGCATTGCAATTCTCCTTCCCTGTCTGCCCCTATCCGAATCGGGCATTCCAGCCAATTGTAATTTGGAGAACCGCATTGTCAAGGAGATTCTTCCGAATCATTAGACGCTGCGACAAGCTGGGGATGAGCGAGGCGGTGCGGCCTCCATAACTTTGAAGGGGTCATGCGACCGGCGGCGCGGGTTCAGTCGCCGGCTCGCGCCTCGTTGACGCACTCTTCGAGCAGGGACAGGGCGCGGGCAGCGAATACCCACATATTGGCTTCGCGGTCGGAGTCGCCGGTCTCTACGGTGATAGCGCGCTCGACGGGGCCGCTGACCGCGATGCAGGCGTGGCCGGCCGCGTCGCCGTATCGGTTGCCGGAGGGTCCGCTCGCTCCAGTTTCCGACAGTCCCCATGTCACGCCGAGCAGTTCACGGATAGTGGCGGCATTGAGCGCGGCGTACTCTTCCGTGCTGGCTCTCATGCCCTCCATAGCCTCGTCGGGGACGTCTAAGAGTCCATTTTGGGAAGCGCGAGTATATACCACAGCGCCGCCGAGGTAGTAGGCGGAAGCGCCCGGAACCGCGACGAGCGACGCGGAGATGATGCCGCCGCAGGACGACTCGGATACGGCGATGGTATCGCCGCCATCCTTCAGCAGTTGACCGACTGCGGCCGCCATCGAACTCAGATCGGGCATGGAGGTTCTCCTTGGTTGTTAGTTGTCAGTTTTTAGTGGTTAGTTCTTAGTTCACAGTCGCCTCAATCTTCTTTCGTCAGGGGCTGATTAGGGGTGGGTATCGAGGATAATCACCCCCATCCTAGCCTTCCTCCATAAAGGTGGAAGGGACTTTTCGGTCGGTTAGGGCGTTTACCTACCCCTGTGAGCCCATCAAGAGTGAAGGGATTTTGAGATAATCTCTATGTCAGTTCGGGCATGACTTTGTCGGCGAATAGGGTGAGGGATTCCTTGATCTGTTCGTTGGGGATGCGACCGCGCCTGTTGAACTCGAGGATGCACTCGTTCATTCCGGGCAGTTGTTCCTGAAGGCTTCGCAACTGTTCGACGCATCCCTCCGGGTCGTCATAGATGGAGTAGCCGAGCGCTTGATCGAAGTCCCACGTCGCCCAGCCGCCGACGCCGCTGGAGAAGCTGTGACGCGCTGTTCCGACCGATGAGGCGTCTTTGCCGGGGATGTTGTCCACAACATCGTCGTCGCGCCAATTGAGTCGCATCAGATCGTGAGCCTTCTGCCGAGTCTCAGCGACGAAGAAAGAGATGTTGACGTTGAATGGCTGGGGCTGAGAGGCGCCGGGCGGTTTGGCGTCCTCGAACTCTCGCAGCCTGTCAATCAGGCGCGGCATGGGCTGGCTCAGTGTAGTGCCTATCACGCCGATTCCGAGTCCGGCGGCGTAAGCGAATGTCTGGTCGCTGTTGGCGGCAAGCAGCAGAGGCGGATGCGGTCGCTGCTGAGGTCCGGGCAGGACGGGCTGGTCTTTCACGCTCCAATATCTGCCCTGAAAATTCACGCGCTCTCGCGTCCACGCCATCTTCATCAGTTCCATACCCTCGGCGACGCGCTCGCGGCTCTCCTCGCCGCTTATGTCTCCGCGCTGTCCGAAGACCTGACCCGCCGGCGATCCCCAGCGTCCGCCGAGGCAGAGATCGAGCCTGCCGTTCGTAAGTATGTCGCACGTGGCGGCTTGGGTCGCCATGTGAAGCGGATGGTGCAGGTTGAACTGGGCGGCGAGCGTGCCGAACCTGATTCGTTCGGTATGCTGAGCGGCGGCGCACGCCACCATTAGCGGGTTGGACATCGGCCGGGCCGGGAAGAAGACGGATTCGGCAAGCCACGCGGTGTCGAAGCCAAGCTTGTCGGCAAGGGTTATCTGTTCGATTGTCTCCCAGTGTTTGCGTGGCACAGATGAATCCACAAAGCCGGGAACCTGCCAAAATACTCCAAATCGCACGCGCTCTCTCCTGATAATCCTATTGGTTTAGCTGTCCATGTTCGACAGGCTTTCAGTATAGCGCATGAGAGTGTCTGCGGACTGAGCGAGCAGGTCGCTCACCTCCGGGTCGGTGATATTGCCGGACTCGTCCATGAAATTGGCGACCTGCGGAAGCAGCACGCGAGGCTGGTGCAATACGAAGGAGCCTTCGGACTCCAGGCTGTATGAGGCGTGGACGTGCATTCGGGCGCACGCCGAGCGTCCCGGCCCCGTTCCTATGATGAAGAAGACTTTGCCATCGAGCAGGTTCCCGCGTCTCGACAGCCATTCGAGGGCGTTCTTGAGCGCGGCGGTCATCGAGCCGTTGTATTCGGGGCAGGCGACAACCACCGCGTCGGCGTCTCGGACGGCGTCGCGCATGGCCTCGGCTTCGGGCGGAATGCCGCGCGCTTCGACGTCCGGGTGAAACAGTGGTACGCCGTTGAGGTCGAAGATGGCGGTCTCGGCGCCATTGTCGGCTGCTTTGTCCAGCATATTGCGAAGCAGTTTGAGATTCCATGATTCTTTGCGGAGCGAACCGCATATACCGAGTATCTTCATGTAGTTCCTTTCTGAAGGTGATTCATATATCAGGATTTATAGTTGTTCTGATGCGCCCGCTGATGGACTGCAAGTGGCTTGCAGGTGAAGCGCAGGCGGCCTTCAGATGGATATTCAACTTGCATATTACCTGCAACGACCTGTATTCACCAGTTCAGCGCATTTTTTTGAGTTGGACTGAACGCGCCAGATAAGTGACGCTATATATTAAGCGCACTGTTGTTCTGTCATGGATGAATTGTAGCACATCTATGGGGGGATTGGGAAATGATTGTACGGTGTGAGTCATCAGATTGATACAGGTTCATCCTTCCAATAGGCTTTGGCGTATGGATTATAATGGAGTTGGAGGGAGGGTCCAGCGTGAGCCAGGAAATTCGGTGGCAATATAGATTCGCAAACTTTCACAGAGCGTACGTCCTGTTGAGCGAGGCATTCGATGACGGCATAGAATCTCTGAGCCAACTGGAGCGTGAGGGCGTCATACAACGCTTTGAATATACATTTGAACTGGCGTGGCTTACCCTCAAGGACAGACTGGAATATGATGGCGTAAATCTGACTTCGGCAACACCTCGCAATGTTATTCGTGAGGCATTCCAAGCGAAATTCATATCTGACGGCGATGCGTGGATTGATATGCTGACTGACAGTAACCTAATATCCCATACCTATGACTTCGAGCGATTCAAGGCGGTCGTAGATAGAATTGGCGAGCGTTACTTGCCGATTCTGTCCGACCTGTATGAGCGATTTAACCGGGATGCACTGGGATGATGAATACGCCCGCTCTCCATCCCAAGACTATGCGGAAGCTAACCTCCGTCTTCGTAAACTGGCCGGAGTTGACGGAGGTTGTTCTGTACGGCTCACGCGCCATTGGAAGAGCGACAGAACGATCCGACATTGATCTGGCGACCAGGGGAATCGGAGATGAACTGCGCCTTGGACGTCTCGCGCTTGACTTGGATGACTTGGACATTCCACAGAAAATAGATGTGCGAGGATACGAGAACATCACTTACCCGCCGCTCAAAATGCACATAGACACCTTCGGAATTAGCGTCTATAAGAGAACCGAGTCAAGCTGACCGACGCTATGCCAGTTTGGTTGGCAGAGGGGATCACACCCACCCTTCTAAAGCGAGGCTTCGGCTACTCGCTCCAGTTCGGCGGTCACTTCCTCTTCGGTCTCCTTCAGGTCCGGGCGCACTATCACTCTGTTGGCGCCCGCGTTCAGATAATCCTGCGCGTTCTGTCTGTCGGGCGGCTGTCCATAGACGGAGATGGTGATGGAGGCGGGATCGCGTCCACGCTCTTCGGCGAGCGCGTCGAGCTGCCGGCGGCTGTCTTCGACCGCCTGCGGGGTGACGCGATTGGGAAGCCAGCCGTCGCCGACCTCGACGATGCGCTGAAGCACGCGCCTGGCCATGCCGCCTATGAGAATGGGAGGGTGCGGCTTCTGCGCGGGCTTGGGATACATCTGCACGGGCGGAAAGTCGTAGTAATTGCCGTGGAACTCGGCTTCGTCCTTCGTCCACAGTTCCTTGAGCGCCAGAAGCGACTCTTTGGTTTGCGTCCAGCGATGATCGAAGTCGCCGCCCATGATGGTGGTTTCCTCGCGGTGCCAGCCGGTTCCAATACCGAGTATGAAGCGTCCGCCGCTGAACAGATCGAGCGTAGAAACGGCCTTGGCGAGAACGAGCGGGTTGCGCTCCGGAATGAGCGTGATGCCGGTGCCGAGCTTGATCTTGGAGGTGGCGCCGGACGCCTGGGCGAGCGCGATGTACGGGTCGGCGAAGTGAGCGTATGTCCAGGGGATGACGCCGTCGGGCGAGCCGGGGAACGGGCTTGTGGAGTGGACGGGCAGGACAGGGTGCTCGGCGTACCAGATGGACTCGAAGCCGAGTTCTTCGGCCTTGGAAGCCACGAACGCGGCGGTGACTTTGTAGGCGGGCAGCGGGGTCGAGATTCCGATAGTCATGGGAGGCTCCTTTGTCTGAACTGTGATTTATATAACCTATTTTGGGTTATGGTTTTGAGTCATTGTACACTCATCCTATCCAATGAATCCACCTTTCGCTACCCCCTACCTTAGACTGCAACGCCTACTGGTTGAAGCCCGGCAGGCACGTAGAATGACGCAATCTGAAGTTGCCGCTTATCTCAATGTGCCACAGTCCTTTGTATCCAAGTATGAGCGCGGGGAACGGCGGCTGGACATAGTTGAACTATTGCGAATCATCGAGATTTTAGATCTGGATATTCGAGAAGTTCTAGGTCGAATCACAGGAAGTGAAGATTCTTTAGCGTTACCTACTATTCTCGATGTGTGGAAAATCACACCCAACGTATTGACAAAAATAGTGGCTGAAAATCCAAGTTTGCGCGGTATGCTATCGGGTTATGTGGCTGAGTATAAATTGCAAGAAATTCTGATCTCAGAGAATAGCATAGAGTATATAGGCAAGCCCGACGATCACGACAGAATCAGCAAGGGAGACCATGTCATTGAATACCAAGGACAACGGTTCGTAATTGAAAGCAAGTCCTTGCAATCGCGCATGGTGGAGAGGGACGGCGATGTCTGGCGTGGCAGAGCACAAGTTGACGCCAGCGACCGACGTTCTATCGTTTTGGAAGATGGAACTCAGATTGAGACAACGCTGCTGTTGATCGGAGAGTTCGATGTCCTAGCGGTGAACTGTTTCGCATTTGAACAAGAGTGGAATTTTGTATTCGCCCAAAACAGCGACCTGCCTAGAAGTACGTATCGCAGATATCCTCCGCAAGTCCGCAATCAACTGATTGCCAGTCTAGTATCTGTGTCATGGCCTCCTGAACTGCCATTTACAAGCAGTCTGATAGATATACTAGACCAACTTGTTCTTGAGAGAGAATCAAGATACGGATAGTTTCGTCAGCGACGCTTGGTCTTCACAAACACCAGAAAGTACGAATGGTTCTTCCTCGCGTGGACCTGCTTCTTCAGTCTGGTGATTGAGGGACTATTGGAACGAACTACGACGAAAAGGTCCTTCGTGTAAAAGCCCATCGCTTCGTAGTCGTTTATGATCTCCACATGGGTAAGCCACTGCTTGTTCGCGCTCACTTCGTCTTGGCACTTGACTATGAGGACGCCGTTGGGCTTGAGGACCCGGCAAGCCTCAAGTCCTGATTCGAGGTACATCTCTCTCACCGCGGCGTGCCACTTGGAGCGTCTAGGACGTTCATCGCCGTTCGAGTAGTGTTCACGGAAAGCGGCGTGGCTGCCGCCACCCGCTTTCTGGCTTCCATGATTGCGGTAGAACCCTTCCATGTAGGGCGGGTCCAACACTACGCAATCTATTTCGCCGTCGAGGTAAGGGAGGTCTCTGCAATCCACGCCCATGGAGATGTCGGTAGGTCTGAGGTCGTAAAGTTCTTTGTCCACCTTCCGCCAGAATACGCCCTTGCCCCAGGTTACATCGGCTACGATTGAGCCGGCGGGAACGTGCAGGTTCAGTATTTGGGGGAACACATCCGCGTTCCCGCTGACATGTGCGGACATGACGACGTCGCTCGTGGAAACGCCGCCCTGAATTCGTCGCGTCTCCGCTCTTTCAGGAGAGGCGCTCATTGGGAGCTGGGCTTGGGTTTCGGCAGTCACAGGATAGGCTCTTGTTGTCTGAACTGTGATTTATGTGATTTTCGTGATGGACAGGATTTCCAGCGCTACACCGCCAGCGCGCCCATGGGGTCCCAGGGCGGGAGCGCGATGGGCTCGGTGTCGAGCGCGGCGATGAGGTCTTGCGACAGGTATTTGCGCGGGGCGGCTATCTCGAACATGTACTCGTCGTACCACGAGTCGTTCATCATGAAGAAGCCTTTGTCTCCGACCGTGTCGCCGTAGCTGTTCTCGACGCGCCAGCGGCGCGGGCCGCCATCCACCACATCTACGCCGGTGAAGAGCATGGCGTGGGTCATCTGCGTCTGGCCGTATTCGAGCCGCACCGCCTTGTCCATGTCGAACTCGGCGCCATAGACGGCGGCGTAGTCGAACAGGTTGGCGTCCCACAGTCCGAGTTTGCGGTGGTTCTGCTTACCGGTGTCGCAGCCCATCCAGACTGGGCGACCGTCCTGCAACTGGCGCAGGGTGATGTCCTTCATCACCTCGATGGGGACGTTGAGGTAGCGCACAGAGCGCGCTCCAACTACGTTTCCGAGATAGGAGATGGTGTAGGTCTGGAAGTAGGGGTGATCGGGACGCGGGTCGTTGACGAGACAAACCATGTCGCGGTAGTCGGTAGAGACGTAGCGTTCGGCGAAATCGAGCGGCGTGAGTTCGCCGTCGCGGTGGAATTTTCCGTCGCGGTCGCGCCACTGCCAGTCCACCGCGGACGGCGGATTGCCGAGGTGTATGCAGAGGATGCGATAGACGGCGGTGAGCGTGTCCATCTTGGCTTGGCGCATGGCGTCCAGGCCGGCCTCTTGCTTGTAGAGCTGGCGTATCTTCGCCGCGCCACGCCGCACCTGGTAGTAGAGCGACATATTCATCTGGCGGGTGTTGCCCGAGCTTTCGGTTTCGGGCATGACATCTTTGGGGACGACGCCGTACTTGTCCACCAGGTTGACGAACATATCCCACTGGCCGGCGTCCTCGACGGGCGCGGTCATCAGATGCTGGATGACGCGGTCGTCAGTGGGGCGGTCGGCGGTCTCGATTACGGCTTCCAGCACGAAATTGGCGCGCTCCACCTTGTCCCAGAACATCATGTAGTTCTGGCTGAACTCGAACTGCTTTACGTCGAGGGATTTCATGGTGTCCACTCGGAACAGGTTGAGTCCGCTGAATAGCCAGCAGCGTCCGGAATTGCCCTGGTGGGTGGGCGACCACTCGTCCAGAAGCGTGGAGAAGGTGTGCGAGGCGTTGGCGACTATGTCGCGGTCGAGCGCTACCTCGTTCACGTCGCGCTGGGTGACCGTATTCTGCATGAGGCGATTGCGCGTGTCGGACGCGAAATCGCCTCTGAACCCTGAAATACGCTCTTCGGTGAGCGTGTCATTGATTTCTGTCTGAATCGTCAAAAGTGTACCTCCAGTTGTATGGTCAGTCATTCTGTCATCGAAAGGTTCCCCCAGGACAGGTCCCCCGTCATCGCGGCGCGGAGCCGCTCCAAAGTCGGTGATGAGCAGGCGAAGGATGTCTGCGACGGACACATACCCTGTGGGCAGATGCGCTGTCTGAAGTTCTTCCCTGATCGCTCCTGCGCCATGTCCTAGCTGAATCGAGGCGACATACTCACTGACAGCCTCCGCCGGACTTCTTCTACCTGTCATCTAATTTCCATGCTTCAGGGAAGGACATCGCCAGGCCGATGGACTTGATATAATTCTCAGGGGTGTCGTCGAATTTGCCCGCCTTCCACGCTTCGAAGAACTCCTCCGCGCCCATGCCAAATCTTTCCCGCGTCTCCCTTTCCCGTATCGCCCTCGACTCCTCTTTCGTGAGGAATATAGGCTCAGGGACTTCTATCTCCTCTATGTTCTCGGGTTCTGTCGCCATAGCTAAACCTCCGGCCAATCGCAAAGCTATAACCATAGATTATACACGAGCAGACATCCGCTACCGCTGCTTGACCAGTTTCTGCATCGAGCGCAGTTCGCGCTGCGGCTCCATCTTGCTGCCATAGTCGCTCCACGATACTTCCGCGACGTAGATGTCGCCGCGCGAATCAACCGCGATGCCGTGCGGGGAGTAGAACCTGCCGCTCTGGTCTCCATAGCTCTCGCGTCCGACACGCGCCAGCGTTTCCCCGCTCTTGTTCATAATCGTTACGCGCGGCCCAAGGTCCCTGCCGATGTCGTTGGTGGCGATTCCTGAAAAGTATTCTCCAATGTAAACGAGTTCCTCTCCCGTTCCGTCGTGGATGCAGATGGCGGCGGCGCGGGACAGGTTCACCCACTGCGTCTCGAACTTGCCCTTGTCGCTGAATATCTGGACGCGGTGATTCTCGCGGTCAGCGACATAGACCCAGCCATCGGAGTCGGTGGTAATGTTGTGGACGATGTTGAACTGGCCCGGCGCGGTGCCGGATTCGCCCCAGGAGAAGAGGTAGCCGCCGTCCGGGCTATACTTGTGGACGCGCGCGTTGGAGTAGCCGTCCGCTACGTAGAACTCGCCGGTGCGCTTGTCTATGGCGACGTGAGCGGGAACGCTGAACGGCTTGCCGCTCATCTTGGGAGCGGGTTCGTGCGCGACGCCGAGCGTCATGAGCAGTTTGCCGTCGGCGGTGAACTTGCGGACAGTGCTGTCGCCGTTGTCCACGCAGAAGACGTTGCCGTCGGGCGCGATGGTAACCCCATGCGGGTTGGCGAAAACGCCCTCGCCCCACGTGTCAACGATGTTGCCTGCCGAGTCGAATATGATCATCGGGCAGGTGCCGCGGTTGAACACATATACGCGGTCGTTGGCGTCCACGTCCACCGCAGTCGCTTCTTTGTATGTCCAGCCGTCGGGCAGGTCGCCCCAGTTGGCGCCAGAGACTTCGTACCTGAAGTCGCCTTCGCCGAGGATGACGGAGCCTTCCGACCCACCTTCATGCCCCTCGGTTCGCAAGCCGTATTCCCAATTTTCGTCGTGTGTGGTAGTCATATCGTTCTCCATCTCTCGCGCTTTGGCAGATTCGTCTGTATTAAAGAGGTTGTACACGATGCAAGTCGGCAGGTCAAATTGGATAACCGTGTGGCGCGACGCGGCGACCTACATTAGAATGGTATTCAGAATATGCATGAGTGAGACGACATGATTCCACTGAAACTGACTGTCAAGAACTTCCTCTGTTACAGGGACAGTACGCCTACGCTGAATCTGGAGAGCGTTCACCTGGCTTGTCTTTGCGGGGACAACGGACACGGGAAGAGCGCGCTGCTGGACGCGATAACCTTTGCGCTTTGGGGGAGTTCACGTCTTGGCGACCGGGGCCACGACGACCTGATACACAAGGGTCAGAGCGACATGATGGTGGAGCTGGAGTTCGAGTCGGCGGGCGGACTATACCGCGTGGCGCGCCGCAGAGCGAGGGGGCGGTCGCAGGGGCGGTCGAGTCTGGAGTTCTTTATTCGCAACGGCGCGGGCGAGTGGCGCGCGATTACAGGGAACACGGTAAGGGACACCCAGCAGTTCATCATCGAGCGAATACGCATGGATCACGAAACGTTCGTGAACACGGCGTTTCTGAGGCAGGGCGACGCCGACAGGTTCACGACATCCAAGCCGGCGGACCGCAAGCGCATCCTCGCGGAGGTTCTCGACCTTTCCTACTACGACGAATTGGAAACTCGGGCGAAGGGAAAGGTGAGCGAACTTCGATCGCAAGAGCGGAAGCTGGAAGCGGAAATCGAGGTTCGTGAGCGCGAGGCGGACCAGAAAGAGACGCATGAGAAGGAACTCGACGAGGTTTCGCGCCAGATAGCGGAACTGGAGCCGCAGTTTTCAGAGGCGCGCGAGACGCTCGACGCCGCCACGAAGCGGGTCGCCGAACTGCAAGGCAAAAGGGCGGAGCTCGATGAGTTGACCGCTCGCATTCCAGAGGCGCGGCGCGCGCTGAAGGAAGCTTCCGACCGCGCCGAGAGATACGGCGAAAGGGTGAGGCAGGCCGACGCGCTGATCTCGCGCCAATCGGAAATAGAGCGCGGACACGCTGAGTTGACGACAGTCCAGGAAGAGGACGAAAGGATGAGCCGCGCGCTCAACTCCAAAAATGAAATCGAACTGGTCATTGCCGAATATCGCCAGGCTATCGCGGTAGAAAGAGAGCGCCTGATTACTCAGCGAGAGCAGATAGAGAATTTCATCGAGGGCTTGCGAATTACCGCAAGCGTATTGCCGAAACTTGAAGAGTTGCTGGAGGGAATGGAACCCAGGCGACAGAAGATGGATGGGTTTCAGAAACGCATAGACGAGTTCAGCCTCAAGGAGAAGCGGATAAGGCATGAGTTGGAGCAAATGGAGGGCTATCGCGCCGAGTATTTGGAGACGCGGGAGCAGATGCTGGAACTGGAGACGAAACTGGTCAGGGAAAAGAACAGGCTGACAGCCGAGTTGGACAGCTTGATTTCTACGCTGGATAGCGACATACGGCCCAAGGCGGAAGGGCTGAAGGGGCTGCGAAAAGAAAAGGACGCGCTGGATGAATCGGCTGTGGAGCTTGAATCGCTTGCGGGGCGAATAGAGGACGGCAGGGAACAGCTAGGCGCGATGGACGAGCGCCTGGTTACGCTTAGGGGCGACAACGAGCGTCTCCGTGAGGCTATGAGGGACACGCGCCAGAAGTTCGACCTGCTCGAAAGCGGCGAACTGGAGTGTCCGCTGTGCGGTCAGGAACTGGACGGCGATGGACGTGAGCGTCTGCGGGCCGAATATGAAGAGATAGGGGTTCAAAGCAAGGAAGAGTTTCAGAGCAACGAGAGGGAAATAGCCGCCCTGACGCGCGAGAGAGAACGGGTGGAGCGAAGCGTGTCCCAGATGGAATCCGAGTTTCGCGCGGCTTCTCGCCAACTTCAGAACAGACAGGGACAGATAGCGGCGCGAATCGAGGAGGCGGAGGCGGCCGCGAAGAGAATGGAGTTGCTGGAGTCCGAAATCTCTGTACGAAGAGAGACCTTGGAATCCGAGACGTTCATGCCAGAGGAACGGAGCGTCGCAAATAAAATTAAGGATTTGCTGAACAGGGTAAAGTTCGACCCAAGCGTTCTGGATGAGCTTAGGGATGAACATCGCAAGATCACAGATGACACCAGGGCGTCTCAGAGAGAACTGGACGACATGAGGGTGGAAGTGGATAAAGCTGAAAATGAAATCAGGCAGCGCATAGGCTTCGCAGTCCGGGCAAGGGATGAAATCGAGCCGTCGCAAGCGAAGCTGGCGCCGATAGTCGCGGCTTTGGCGTTGGATGAATTCTCCCACGAAGCGCGCGCGCAACTAGCGAAATTGGAAGCGCAGGTTGAAGAGCTTGGCTACGACGCGACGCGCCACGATGAAGTCCGCGAAAGAATAATGGACCTGATCGGCTTTGCGAAGTTGCGACAGCAGTTGGACGACGCCCTTGTGCAGATACAGTGGGACAGGGATCAGTTGAAGCGGTCGGAGACGGACGCGCGCAGCCTGAGTTCTGAACTGTCCGACTTGGGAGAGCGACGCGAATCGCTTTCGGAAGAGGTGGCTCACATACCTGAAGCGATATCGGACGAGGAGCGTATAAGGAGCGGCTTCGAGGACGCGGAGAGGCGGCTGACCGGAGCCAGGGTGCGGCGGGGAGTGGTTCTGCAAGCGGTGGAGCGATGCGCGCAGATGGCTAAAGAGGCGGCGGAACTGGGAGCGAAGCGCGACGAAACGCTGAGAGAGCGCGGCTTGTATGAGGAGTTGTCCGTAGCGTTTGGGCGAAACGGCATACAGGCCCTCATAATCGAAGACGCCCTGCCGCAGATAGAAAACGACGCGAACGATCTACTATCTCGGCTGACCGACAATCGCATGTCGCTGAAGCTTCAGTTGACCGAAGGTCGTCGCATCTCAGGCTCGGATGCGCGGTCGGAAGAGTTGAGCATTGACATTTCGGACGAGATGGGAACGCGCGCTTACGAGACATTTAGCGGCGGCGAGGCGTTCAGAATCAACTTCGCTCTGCGGATAGCGCTCTCGCGTCTGCTGGCTCGGCGTTCGGGCGCGCCGCTGCCCATTCTCTTCATTGACGAGGGCTTCGGGTCTCAGGACGCTTCCGGACAGGAGCGTCTCATAGAAGCGATACAGTCCATACGGAACGATTTCGAGAAGATAGTGGTAATCACGCACGTCGAGGGCATAAAGGAGGCGTTCGATACTCGAATACAGGTGCAGAAGACGGAGATGGGTTCCACCTTCGAGATTGTCTGGGCATGAGCCCTGATAGGGGTAGGCATTTAGGTTAATCACCCCCATCCTAGCCTTCCCCCGTCGAGGTGGAAGGGATTTTTTCGGTCGGTTAGAGCGTTTACCTCCCTTGTGAGGAGCATGACCTTATAGATGCCAGGTGGCGGGAAGCGATATGAGCCTTACGCACGTAGTTACCGGAGCGACAGGATACACGGGCAGGTACATAACCAAGAGGCTTCTGGACGGCGGGGCCGAGGTTCGCTCCCTTACCGGACATCCGAATCGCCCCAACCCTTTCGGCGACAGGGTGAAGATGTTTCCCTATGACTTTGACGACACCGACGCGCTCGCCCGCAGCATGGAGGGCGCGGATACGTTGTTCAATACGTACTGGATTCGCGTGGATTACAAGGAGACGACTCACGAAAGGGTGGTGGAGCAGTCTCGCGCGCTGTTCGCGGCGGCGGAGAAGGCGGGCGTCCGTCGCGTCGCGCATATAAGCATCACCAATCCTGACGAAGATTCGCCCCTACCCTACTTTCGGGGCAAGGCGCTGGTGGAAAGAGACCTCAGGGAACGGAGTCTATCGCGCGCCATTCTAAGGCCGACGCTGATATTCGGCAGGGAAGATATACTGCTGAACAACATTGCGTGGATGCTGAAGAAGTTCCCGATATTCCCCATACCCGGTTCGGGCGAATACAAGACGCAGCCGGTCTATGTCGGCGACGTGGCGGAGCTTGCCGTTCGCATGGGCGCGGAGCGGGATGACGTGGAGATGGACGCGGTTGGACCCGAAGTATTCAGCTACATCGAACTGGTGAGGCTGATCATGGACAAGACGGGCGCGTCTTGCAGGCTGGCGCGAGTGAGTCCATCCATGGCGACGCTGGGAGCGAAGTTCATGGGTTTGCTGCTAAGGGACATCGTGCTGACGCGAGACGAGATAGATGGGCTGTCGTCCAATCTGCTGGTGTCCAAGTCGGGATCGCCGCCTCCCTGCCCTACCAGGCTGTCGGACTGGCTGGATGAAAACGGCGCGCGGCTGGGCGCAAGCTACCAGTCGGAACTGGCGCGGCATTACAGGTAGTGGTTATAGCTTAGGACTTACGCAATTGAGGGCGGTTTCGTAGCTGAGCGGGGTTACTCTCAGTCAGGATTTAATAGCCAAGCGCGTAACTCCTATAACTGTAACGGTTCATATTTGATAGGAGGAGTTGTCCATATAGCCAGCCGCTAATCTTCTCTGCCGCGCAACCGTTCTTCCAGTTCACGGATGCGCCTCTCAGCATCCAGGCGCAATTTTCGCTCGGAGTTCGCTCTGCCTTCCGCTTGCCGCCTGAGTCGTCGCTCTTGTTGCCTGAGTCGGCTCTCGGATTCCAGGCTGGGGATGTAGTCTTCTGCAGCGGGGTCGTACCAGTCCAGACTACCCTGCCGCCAGCAGAGACACAGTCCTAGCGCTTCACTGCATCCTCTAAGCTCTCCATCAGGAAGTTCACGCACGATGATTGGCTGATACCGGCCGTTCACCAGAAGGTCCCCGGCCAGGCGGGTTCCGTGAAACTGGCCAGTCTCATCGAAGCGCCAGTACTCACGCACTCCCAGTCCCTCGTAGAAATCCACCTTCTCGCCAATATCTCTATGGCCGGTGCGCCGGGAGGCGATTTCCAATACGAAATCGGGCGGCTTGCCCTGGTAGGATA
>CAZXFX010000022.1:0-44120 GCA_964640295.1 uncultured Dehalococcoidia bacterium
CGATAGACAGGATCATAGCGGGTCCTGCTCGTCGTAGTCGGGTGATAAGCGACCGTGAGAAGGAGATGACCGCCTACCACGAGGCGGGACACGCTCTGGTGGCCCACGCGCTGCCCAACGCGGACAAGCCTTTCAAGGTGACGATAGTGGCGCGCGGACAGAGCGGAGGGCATACTCGCTATTTGCCGGAAGAAGACCGCAACCTGTGGACTAAAGACCAGTTCAAGGATATGCTTGCCGCGGCGTTGGGTGGACGGGTGGCTGAGGAGTTGGTTTTCGACGAGATTACCACTGGCGCGGGAAGCGACATCGAGCAGGCGACCAACATCGCTCGCCAGATGGTGACGCGCTATGGCATGAGCGAAAAGCTGGGGCCGCGCACGTTCGGCAAGCGCGAGGAGATGGTGTTCCTGGGGCGTGAAATATCGGAGCAGCGCGACTACTCGGATAAGATAGCGGAGATTATTGACCAGGAAGTGTACCAGATCATTGACGACGCCTACGAAACGGCGCGCGCGGTTGTAATTGAGTATATGCCTAAGCTGAAACAGCTTTCAGAGTATCTCATCGCCAATGAAACGATAGAAGTGGACGAACTGGATAAGCTGTGGGAAACTCCGCCCGACAGCGATGAAGATTCTGAGCCTGAAACGGACAGCGACGGCGGCGTATTGGACCCCGTTCCGCCCGGCCCTGCGAATCCGCCCGTATCTTCCGCGCCGCCCGCTCCATCGCCTGTCGGCGACTGAAGAAAACGACGGTCTATCAAGCGTGATCCAACGTGGAGAGGGATTTTAGCGCGGGATGGGCTCTGGGCGCGGATTGGCGGAAGCCAGTTGAGGATGCGATCTCGCGTCTCGCTCGGCGATCTATCGCCGGCCAATCTTTCTGCGAATCTTGTCCAGCCACGAAGGGTTGTCTTCAATTGGTTCGCCGCGCCACGTCTTACGCACCTTTGGCGGCCTTACCAGAACCATTCCATATCCGATGATGAACATGAGAAGGCCAACCCACCCCAGCCAGCCGGCGATTCCGCCTATGAATGGTCTTACAATCAAGGTTGAGAGGATTAGCACAAAGCCTAGGAGCATGATGCGACCGGGCGAAACAGACCAGAGGCGTCCTCCCAGCGACTGGCCGACATATAGCCAGACCAGCCTGAAGAAGCCTATATCGTTGTCGTTCGATGGCACAGGCTTAGACTGCTGCCTACCGCGGCCAACATCGCCCGCCTTCTCGAGTATCTCCTCTATTTCGCGCTGGTACTTGCTCGACACCTCAATCCCCTCACAATGCGCCAATTCTAGAATGAATCCTAAACAACGACATGGGTGGTGTCAAGACGGCTCATTAGCGCTTCGCCACATACTGTATAATGGTCGGACGAAATACGGGTCGGAGCGCGACTCGACGAACCCCGGAGGCTTTAGATGACAACGCAAGTGGCCGCCGATGTACAGACACTGCCCGACGCATTCTACGAAGAACCGGAACCGATAGAGGACGGAATGCAACAGGAACCGATCATCACCCTACCGCTGTTCATACTGAGACGCTGGTTCAGAGGAAAGAACGTGTTCGTAGGAGCGGGGGGATTCATCTTCTGGAATCGGTTCGATGCGAAAGAGAAGCTCAGTCCTGACGGCATAGTCGCGCTGGATACGGATCCGGATTTCATCTATGAGTTCCCCAACTATTTCCTGTGGGAGGTGAACAAGCCGCCGGACGTGGTCATGGAAGTGGCGTCTCCGAGCACGGCGTCCAACGACCTTGGGCATAAGCGCGACGTGTACGCGAGGCTGGGAGCGCGTGAGTACTGGAAGTTCGATCCGACGGGAGGCGACCTGTACGGCGCCGCTCTGATGGGAGAGCGTCTGGTGGACGGCGAGTATGTTCCGTATGAACTGAACGTGGAGTCGGACGGTTCGATGTGGTCTCGCAGCGATGTGCTGAATCTTGATTTCTATTGGGACGGAGAGTTCTTCGACATACGAGATCCGCTGACAGGTCAGACGATAGACCCCGCGGTCATATCTGAACTTGCTGAGGAGCGTGCAGACACCGCCGAAGAGCGCGCCGAGCTTGAGCGAACCCGCGCAGACACCGCCGAAGGACTTGCCGAGCTTGAACGAACCCGCGCAGACACCGCCGAAGAGCGTGCCGAACTTGAGCGAACCCGCGCCGACACCGAAAGAAAAGCGCGACTGGAAGCGGAAGCCAAGCTCCGCAGGCTGGTGGAAGAGCGTCGGCAAGACGATGATGGGGAGCAACCCCCTTCCTGACTCGCTCTATCCGTGCCCTCAATGCCAATTCATCTGGCGACGGTTGCCTTCAGGATGAGCGATACAAGGACCCGTTGCTGCGCGAATCCCCCAACCAACCTGATACAAGTTCAACTGCGACGGACTCTTTGACGATTATCTTGGGTCGTGAAATAATGGACGCCATCTTGGGACGTCTTTCCAGAGGGTGGGGGAGTCGCTCGATGCAGATTTTATACGCCTGTGAAAGGTATTAGCATGGCGGACGTTAACATTGGAGTGTCTCTTGAAGATGGGCTGGCTGGCAGCCAGCCGTCGGACGCGGACCTTCTCGATATGTATCGCCAGATGACACTCGTTCGCGCTCTCGACGAGCGCATCTGGATGCTCAACCGGCAGGGCAAGGCCGCCATAGTGGCGTCCTCGCAGGGGCACGAAGCCGGGCAGATCGGCAGCGTCTCCGCCTTGAAGAAGGGCAAAGACAAGTTCTACATCTACTACCGCGATTTGGCGGTAATGCTCATGCTGGGCATGACGCCGGTCGAGATAATGTCCGGCTTTCTTGCAAAGGAGGGCGAGCCTTTGAGCGGCGCGCGCCAGTTTCCGACACACGGCGCCTACCCCGACATTGGACTGGTGAACATATCCAACGTCGTCGGCACGCACATACCGCAGGCTGTCGGCGCGGCGCTCGCCAATAATATGCGCGGAGACGACGGCGTCGTAATTACATATTTCGGCGACGGCGCGTCGAGTGTCGGCGACTGCCATGAGGCGATGAACTTCGCCGCCATATACGACCTGCCCGTCATCTTCTTCTGCGAAAACAACAAATACGCCATATCTGTCCCCATATCCAAGCAGATGGCAGTGGATAGCGTGGCTTCGCGCGCAGAAGGATACGGAATGCCAGGCATAGAGGTGGACGGCTGCGACATAGTTGCGGTATATGAAGCCACGTCTGAGGCCGCCAGAAGAGCCAGGTCCGGACAAGGCCCCACGTTTATCGAAGCCCACGTGGAGCGATACCTGCCTCACACTTCCGACGACGACGACACACGCTACCGCCCGCGTGAGGAACTCGAAGAGGCTCGCAAGCGGGACCCCCTCAAGATACTTGCCCTGCAACTGCGCGGCGTCGGCGTCCTGACAGACGAAATCGAAGAGGGTTTCAAGCGCGACGCCAGTGCCATAGTCAACGAAGCCACCGACATAGTTGAATCCGCTCCATACCCGGAAGTTGCAGACTTTCACAAACACGTTTACGCGTGATTACCGTTAGCGGCGGTCGGGAAACTGGTTTATGATCGCAATGAACCGGTGCGTGGGATTCCAAAAACTGATTTTTGAACATGGGGAGGCATTGCCATCGCTGAGCAGAGTGTCATAGAAGCTGTTCGGGACGCCATGCGCGAGGAGATGCGTCGCGACGAAAGCGTCTTCGTCATGGGCGAAGATATTGGCGCGCGCGGCGGCGTGTTCCTTGCCACCGACGGGTTTCTGGAGGAGTTTGGCGAGGCGCGAGTCATAGACACGCCGCTTGCCGAATCCTCCATAGCCGCCATCGCCATTGGCGCGGCGATGAACGGGATGCGGCCCATCGCCGAGATAGAGTTCGCGGATTTCATTTGGCCTACCATCAACCAGATTGTGGGAGAAGCCGCGCGCATACGATACGGCACCAACGGCAAGATGAGCGTGCCGATGGTTCTTCGCGCTCCTCAAGGGGGCGGCGTGCGCGGCGCGCTGTACCACTCCCAGAGTGTCGAGGCGTTCTTCGCGCACACGCCCGGTCTAAAGGTGGTTACGCCAGCCACTCCATACGACGCGAAAGGGCTGCTCAAGTCCGCCATTCGAGATGAGGACCCTGTTGTCTTCCTCGAGCACAAGAGAACATACCGACTCGCGCGTGGCGAGGTGCCGGACGGCGATTACACAATCCCGATAGGCGAGGCCGATATAAAGATGGCAGGCGAGGACGTGAGCGTCATCACATACGGCCTCATGGTTCATCACTGCATCGAGGCCGCCCGCGCACTTCAGTCCCAGGGCATAAGCGCGGAGATCGTTGACCTGCGCACAGTCAGGCCGATTGACGCGCGGACAGTCCTCGATTCTGTGCGCAAGACGGGGAAGGCGCTCATCGTCCACGAAGACACCAAGGCGGGCGGCGTCGGAGCGGAAGTCGCCGGAATCATTGGCGAAGAGGCGTTCGAGTACCTCGACGGCCCCATAACCCGACTCGCCGGCCCCGAAGTGCCAGCCATGCCGTTCGCGCCCACGCTCGAGGCAGAATTCATGCTCGACTCAGCCAAAATATCCGACGCCATAAGAAAACTGGCGGCGTATTAGAGGCAGCGATCTTTCCATTATTCTGCAAAACGACGCGTCTGCTCTACCTCATCCTACCCACTCTATGCTACACTACTCATAAATTAAGAACAAACATGCGAAATACTGGATTAGTCTGAACCATGCTGAGCGAACATGGATCTAAGCGGAAAACCCTGCTAATGGCTAGCTACCCATATATCAGAGATTATCAACCAGTCCAGGTGAACCCGAGAAAAACTCTCTGAACTGGTGAATACAGGTCTTTGCAGGTGAAGCGCAGGTGGCAACAAGCGCCATAATCCACTAGCAACCCATCCAGAAGCCACCTGCAAGCCACCTGCAGGCTCATCAGAAGAACTATAAACCAGGATATATTCCTTAAGGAACCTATATCAGACCACGGCGGGGAAAACATTTTTGCGCGATGTGGATCCCCGGCCATGCTAATGCATTTTCGGCTCATAGCGCGCTTTGACGCTTGTCATTCGGAATATCGTATAATCTCCGCAAATCTATTGAGCTAGGAGATAGACATGGAGAACGCAGTTATCGTGAGCGGCGCCAGAACGCCGATGGGAAGATTCGGCGGATCGTTCAAAGACGTGGCCGCGCCGGACCTGGGGGCGACCGCTATCAAGGCGGCGCTGGAGCGAGCTAACATCTCGGCTGACATGGTGGAAGAGGTGGTAATGGGCAACGCGCTGCAAGCCGCCGAGGCGGGATACGCCGCGCGCCTTTCCTCTCTGAACGCGGGCATACCCGAAGAGACGCCCACCATCGCGGTCAACCGGCAGTGTTCGTCGGGGCTGGAGGCCATCAACATGGCCGCGCAACTTGTCCGCACAGGCGAGGTGGAAATAGCGGTCGCGGGCGGAACCGAAAACATGAGCCAGGCGCCGTTCATGCTCGAATATCATGTCAGATTCGATGGACTGCGAATGGGCGACGGCAATCTGAGAGACGGTCTGATAGAGGGTCTGGGCTGTCCCGTAAATCGCTACCACATGGGAGTCACCGCGGAGAATGTGGCTGAACGATTTGGGGTGAGCCGCGAGGATCAGGATGAGTTGGCGCTTATCAGCCATCAGCGGGCGGTGGCGGCGATAGAAGATGGACGTTTCGACAGGCAAATCACTCCCGTGTCGGTTCCGCAGCGGCGCGGTGCCCCGATTGTTGTGAGCGCGGATGAAGGACCCAGAGCGGACACAAGCCTGGAGCGCCTCTCCACGCTGCGCCCTGTGTTCAAGCGGGACGGCACAGTGACCGCGGGCAACGCTTCCAGCATCAACGACGGCGCGGCGGCGGTCGTGCTCATGTCCGAGCGCAAAGCCGCAGAACTGGGACTCACTCCCAAGATGCGCTGGCGCGCCAGGGGCGTGGCCGGAGTGGACCCCGCCATAATGGGCATTGGCCCCGTGCCTGCGGTGAGGAAAGCGCTGGGCAAGGCCAGCATGGAAGTCGAGGATATTGATCTGGTCGAACTGAATGAGGCGTTCGCCGCCCAGGCGCTCTACTGCATGAGGGAACTTGACCTGGACATGGACAAGACTAACGTGAACGGCAGCGGAATCAGCCTGGGACATCCGGTGGGAGCCACCGGCGCCGTTATGACGGTCAAGCTTCTGGAGGAAATCGAGCTGCGCGACCAGAACCTGGGACTGGTAACGATGTGCGTAGGCGGCGGCCAAGGAGTGGCCACCATATTCGAGCGAATCGGATAGTCGGCGCGCGCGAAAGCAACGAAACCATAGCGTACCGTTCACCCTGAGCCTGCTGAAGCGCGGCTCGTTGATGCCGCGATGATTCGGCAGGCTCTTCACTTGGCGGGGGCGCCCTTACTCCAAGAACGCGCTTACCCGCCCTTGAAAACGCTTGAGCTTTCCCGACCGCGCAACTATAATTATGCGATAACAGCATATTTGTTCGGTAAAAGGGAACTGTGCGATGATTCTCGGAAAGGCAGGCTCGATTACCTACGTTGACTATAACCTGTTCGACAGCGACGCGCAGGTTCTGGTCAACACCGTCAACACCGTGGGCGTTATGGGCAAAGGCATCGCCAAGGAGTTCAAGAAACGCTACCCCAAAATGTTCGAGAAGTATAAAGACCTGTGCAACAAGGGGAAATTCAAGACTGGGGAGCTATTGCCCTACAACATCCCAGGTTCAGACAAGATGATCTTGAACTTCCCGACCAAGAGACACTGGCGAGGCAAGTCGAGGATCGAATATATTGAGAGTGGCTTGAAGAAATTCGCGCAGACCTACGAGGAAAAAGGCATCACATCCATATCATTCCCCATGCTCGGATGCAGCAACGGCGGCCTGGACTGGGAAACGCAAGTCAAGCCCCTAATGGAAGAACACCTGAAAGACTTGGAATGCATAGATATATGGATTCACGTGTATGACCCTGAATCCGCCTTGAAATCCAAGGTAGATGAACAGCCAGCCAGTGATGGAGAACAACTGCAACCGAAATTGATGTGAGCAGATATAAACGGGGGCAGAGTCCGATGACATTGGACCAGAGTCGAAGCGCGAGTGAAATAGATAGGCTCTTGAATCGGCTGAGGGAGGTTGCGCCGAATAATTGGTGGCAGAAATTTCTATATCACTTCACAGACGTCCAAAATGCTGTGTCCATACTTGAGCAAGGCGCGCTGTTCAGCCGTAATGAGGCCGCGCGTCAGGGAATTATGGTCACGGATAACGCAAGTCCGGGAATTATAGACCGTACTAGCAATCGTTGGAAGGACTACGCCCGGCTCTACTTCCATCCCAAAACCCAAACCCAGTACCGCAATGAAGGTTTCAGACCTATGAGTCATTACTGGGAAGGCGCTCATTGTCCTATGCCGGTGTTCTTTCTTTTCGATTCCCAAATTGTTTTGTCTCGCGCGGACGTTCGTTTCTCTAATGGGAATCTGGCCTCTGACGATTCGGAAGTCTTTGATAGCATAAATGAAGAGCGAATTCTACAAATCGTTTCGAGCAGACAGTCTGAGGTGATTGTTCCAGATGCACTACGTCTTGACGCGGTAAGATTCATAGTTTGTAGAAGCGAAGCAGAGCGCGAAACCTTACTCCGTCTCATATCGCCAACAACTCGCGCGCGTTGGGAAAGAAAATTTGAAATAGACAATGGCAGAAACTGGAATATATTCTTTAGAGACTGGCCATATGTAGAGTCCGTAGAACTCAATCGTTCGTCCATCATCTTCCATTTCAACCTCGCATCCGATCCCAATCACAACGGTCCATTTAATGCTGTGGCATCCATTACAGATACACGCAGTGGGAAGATATACCCTTGTAGGCCAGAAGAGCTTACCGCCAAATGTAAGTTGACCTTGGATGGATTTCCGCCACTCGACGACTATTCCGTCAAGTTTTCCCTGGATGACCATATCGCCTATGCGGGCCGCTACCAAGCGCAAGACCAAGACGACCTCCCAATGGTAGCGCGCGTATGCGGTAAGATGGTATCTACTCCACGGCCGCCACACAAAACTCCTCTCGCCCCAAATCCACGAACATACGCTCCGAAAATTGACCAAAAATCGCTGACATCTCATCTCGGTCAGTGTTAGAATCTATCTGCGGCAATCTGGCTTTGACCGCCATGTCCGCCTTTCAGTCCAAAATACTATCGGAGGAGACGCTTCAGCAATGCCTCTTGAGAACATCGTCGTGCGCGGCGCGCGCGAACACAACCTCAAGAACGTCAATGTAACCATCCCGCGCAACAAGCTGGTAGTCATAACGGGCGTCTCAGGTTCGGGCAAGAGTTCTCTCGCATTCGATACCATCTACGCCGAAGGACAGCGACGCTACGTCGAGTCCCTCTCCGCATACGCCAGGCAGTTCCTTGGCCGCATGGACAAGCCGGACGTCGAGTACATCGAGGGGCTTTCCCCAGCCATCTCGATAGACCAGAAAGGCGTCTCTCATAATCCGCGCTCCACCGTAGGCACGGTTACGGAGATATATGATTATCTGCGGCTGCTGTTCGCCAGAGTGGGTAGGCCGCACTGCTACAAGTGCGGACGACCCGTCGAGCGTCAAACGGTGCAGCAGATAGTGGACGCGATTCTGGCGCTGCCGGACAGAACTCGCCTCCAGATACTCGCCCCCATGGTTCGCAGGCGCAAGGGCGAGCATAAGGATGTGTTCGAGCGCGCCAGAAAAGACGGCTTCGTGCGCGTCCGCGTCAACGGGGAAACGCGCGACCTGAGCGAGGAGTTCGATCTCGACAAGCAGAAGTGGCATACCATCGAGATAGTGGTTGACCGGCTGGTTAGCGGAGAGAGCGCTGATAATTCGCGCGTAACCGACTCGGTGGAAACCGCTCTCAGAATGGCAGATGGCACAGTTCTGGTTGATATACCCGGCGCGGAAGAGATGCTGTTCTCGGAACACTTCGCTTGTGTTCACTGCAACATCAGCTTTGGCGAACTGGAGCCGCGCACATTCAGCTTCAACAATCCGCATGGCGCATGCTCTACCTGTACAGGACTGGGCTACAAGCTGGAAGTGGACCCCGACCTCGTTATACCCGACAAGACGCTCAGCATTGCCGAAGGAGCGATACAGGCGTGGTCGCGCACAGGCTCGGTCGCCCCCTGGAACATGAGTCAGCTCGAATCTCTGGGCAACGCATACGGCTTCTCTGTCACCGACCCCATCAATGAGCTCACCAAACGCCAGTTGAACGCGATACTCAGGGGAACGGGAAACAAGCGCATAGAGGTGACCCATCGTACCCAGAAGGGCAGAACCTATCGGTGGAATACTCGATTCGAGGGCGTCCTCAACAACCTCGAAAGGCGCTACTCAGAGACGGAGTCCGATTACGTTCGCCAGGAAATAGAACGCTATATGTCGGCTAACGCCTGCGCCGATTGTTCTGGCAAGAAGCTCAGGCCCGAGGCTCTTTCGGTTACAATCGGCGGTACCAATATCACCGACATGACTGACAAGTCCATCTCCAACGCGCTCCAATGGATAAAGGTCATCTCAGGCGCGGCTCCGTCCACAAACGGAGTAAAACCAGCCGACGCGCTTACCAGCCGAGAAAAGTCAATCGCGGACCAGATTCTCAAAGAGATCGAAGCGCGCCTCAACTTCCTGCTCAATATCGGACTGGACTACCTGACACTCTCACGCACCGCCTCCACGCTCAGTGGCGGCGAGGCGCAGCGCATTCGCCTGGCGACCCAGATAGGCTCTGGACTCATGGGCGTGCTATACGTTTGCGACGAACCGTCCATAGGCTTGCATCCCGCTGACGACTATCGCCTCATTCAAACGCTCAAGAATCTGCGAGACCTGGGCAACACCGTACTCATAGTTGAGCATGACGAAGCGATAATGAGGTCGGCGGACCACATAGTGGACCTTGGTCCCGGAGCGGGAGAGCATGGCGGCTACATCATCGCGTCGGGGCCTGTCGAGGACATCATCAGCGCGCCCGACTCTCTTACGGGCCAGTACCTCAGCGGAGTTCGTCAGATACCAGTTCCGGAGATGCGCAGGGATGGCATAGGCAAGTCCATCACCATCAGGGGCGCTCGTCAAA
Organism: uncultured Dehalococcoidia bacterium; assembly: GCA_964640295.1. GTDB lineage: Bacteria > Chloroflexota > Dehalococcoidia > Lucifugimonadales > UBA1123 > VXRN01. The sequence goes on from CAZXFX010000022.1 coordinate 10,177, forward strand.
ATAACCTTCAGGATATAGACGTCGAGATACCTCTGGGACAGCTTGTGTGCATTACCGGAGTATCGGGATCGGGCAAGAGCACGCTAATCTATGAAATCCTGTACAAGAAACTTGCCCAGACCTTCTACCGCTCCCGAGAGCGCCCCGGAGACTGCGACTCGATATGCGGCGTCGAGCATATTGACAAGGTGGTGAATATAGACCAGTCCCCCATAGGCCGCACCCCGCGCTCTAATCCGGCGACCTATACGGGAACCTTTACGCCTATCCGCGAACTGTTCGCCACCGTGCCGGAAGCGAGAACGCGCGGCTATAAACCAGGCCGATTCTCGTTCAATGTCAAGGGGGGCAGATGCGAAGCCTGTTCCGGAGACGGATACATCAATATCGAGATGCAGTTCCTGCCCGACGTTACCGTTCCCTGCGAAGTGTGCGACGGCGCGCGCTACAATCGAGAAGCGCTTGAAATAGAGTGGAAGGGAGCGAACATAGCTCAGGTTTTGGCTATGACGGTCACCGAGGCGCTGGAGCATTTCGAGAATATCCCACGCATAAAGCGCAAGCTACAAACCATGTACGACGTGGGACTCGGCTACATTAAACTGGGACAGCCCGCTACCCAACTCAGCGGCGGGGAGGCGCAGCGCGTAAAGCTCGCCACAGAACTATCCAAGCGCGCCACGGGGCAAACCCTGTATATTCTGGACGAGCCTACGACAGGACTGTCTTTCGAGGATTGCTCGCACCTTATGAGAGTGCTTCACCGGCTGGTGGACGCGGGAAATAGCGTCGTTCTCATCGAGCACCATCTGGACCTCATAAAGAGCGCGGACTGGTTGATAGACCTCGGACCCGGCGCCGGCGACAAGGGCGGGCAGGTCATAGCGCAAGGACATCCCGAACAACTCGCCCTCATGGATCACTCTCACACCGGTCATTACCTGCGCGACATCCTCCCCAATGCGCGCCTGAACGTAGAGTCCATCCAAGCCGCCGACTGAAGCGCAAAGCGCGTGGATAACGAGGCGGTTAGGAGGATTATTCGTTCGTTTGCGTCCGGGGAATTCCGAATCACTCCGCACGCTGAAATTGAACGCGAATCTGACTCGATTTCGTTGTTGGAGTTTATAGAATCGCTTGGTTCTGATCGGCTAGAACAATTAGAAGACTATCCTGACGATCCACGTGGCGCAAATGGACTGTTCTTGGGATTTACCAATAAAGGAGATCCGGTCCATGCAGTTATTGGCCTTTCAAGCCCTGATATTGTGGTAGTAATAACTGCTTACAGACCTGATCCAAGACTATGGTATCATTGGCGTTGGAGGGTGTTAGAGTGTCTCAGTGCCCATTCTGCAAAGGACGTATTGAACTCCACCGAGAGCATATCCACAAATGGAAGAGCAATATGTACATTCTTCGTAATGTCCCCGCCGATGTCTGCTCCCAATGCGGTGAAGTATTCTTTGGCCCGGAGGCTCTCCAGCGTATGGACGAGGTCGCCGCCGAGAGTATCGAACCTATGAGTTGGCGTTCTCTGCCCGTGTACTCACTGTGACTATCCAACATCTACCACTCGTCATCGTATGTCGTCAATTTTCGCGCGATGAAAAGATTTGAGGCGAGGCCCGCTCTCACAGCCGCGTCAACTAATCGCCCATGAGCGATATGGATACCTGCAACGAGTGTGAGGATCTGGTTCATGCGCGCGCGGCTCAATTACCCCAATGCCCTCCGCCTGAGAGCGAGCGGTTCTGGGAATAGGCGGGCGCATGACGCGGAAGATCAATGGCTGCCCGGCCAGGATTCGAACCTGGGTCAGAGGCTCCAAAGGCCCCTGTGCTGCCACTACACCACCGGGCAACGCTTGTGGAAGGCGCGGCGCGTCTTCAAGACGCTATCCCGCTCCTCATATAACTATACCGAAAAATCGTTCCCGAGCGGTATGGCAACTTTGGCTAACCGGGCACTTTCGGCTATTCTATAAGATGACTGCGAACTGACTGACAAGACACTTCAAAAGGCCCTTCGACAAGCTCAGGACGAAACGATTTTCAGATAATCGAAAGGCCCTGGGCGATACATGGTTTTGCCGCGAATGGATATGGATGAAGCGCTAGTATATGGCGTTCTGACGCTTACACTCGCATTGCTGGTTTCTGGCAGACTGCGCTATGACCTAGTCGCGCTCGGCGCGTTGCTCATTCTTACTATCGTGGGCGTTGTGCCTGCGTCGGAAGCGTATTTGGGGTTTGCTCATCCGGCGGTGGTAAGCGTGGTCGCTGTGTTGATATTGAGCAGGGCGCTCCAGAACTCTGGCGTAGTTGACGTGATGAGCGATTGGTTTTCGCGCGTCGGCGAGCGGCTGACGGTTCAGATAGCGTCGCTATCCTACTCGATAACCGCTCTGTCCGGGTTTATGAACAACGTCGGCGCGTTGAGTCTGATGATGCCATTGGCGATAAAAATCGCCAAGAACTCCAACCGTCCCTATTCGCGCTACCTGATGCCGCTGGCGTTCGCGTCCCTGCTGGGCGGCATGACCACCCTGATTGGCACGCCTCCCAACATAATCGTGTCCGCCTTTCGCCAGGACGCGACTGGTGAGTCTTTCAGTATGTTCGACTTCACGCCAGTTGGGTTGGGAATCGCGCTGTTCGGTGTTCTGTTCATTTCGCTGATCGGATGGCGCCTGATTCCCAGACGACAGTCTCAGGGGTCTTTGGGAGAGACTATTCGCATAGAAAGCTATATGACGGAGGTGAGAGTATCTGAAGATTCCATGTTTGTTGGGAAACTCGTCCGCGATCTCGAAGAGGCGATCAACGAAGACGTGGCAATCGTTGGGCTCATTCGCAATGGCGTTGGATATGGCGCGCCGTCCAGCTACGAGATAGTAGATATAGGCGATCTTCTCATCATCGAAGCCAATCCGGACGATATTCAAGCGTTTCTCAGGGATACAGGATTTACGCTGGAAGGGTCTGGGGATCTGCCATCGGATATTGACAGGACCGTCAACGCGGAAGACGTGGTCATCGTGGAGGCGGTTGTCGTTCCGAATGGTCGAGTAGATGGTCGGACGGCTCGAAGCCTTCAGATGCACGCCGCTTTCGGCGTGAATCTGCTGGGGGTATCCCGACGAGGAGTTTCGCTCGCGGCCAGAGTCAGCAGAGTAACGCTGAAAGCGGGCGACGTGCTTCTGCTTCAGGGCAAGACTGAATTGATGCAGTCGGCGCTGCCGCGCCTCAATCTGCTTCCACTGGCCGAACGCGACCTGCAGGTGGGACAGTCGCGCGGGATGATGTTTCCGATTGCGGCGTTCGCGGGTGCGATATTATTGACGGCATTCGACATTCTGCCTATACAGATATCGCTGATGACAGCCGTCGCGCTGCTTTTGGCGAGTCGCTTCCTTACGCTGCAAGCGGCGTACCAGGCTATTGACTGGCCTGTCATCGTGCTGCTGGGCGCGATGATTCCGGTTGGAGCGGCCCTGGAGACGACGGGCGGCGCGGCTCGAATCGCGGCGGCGGTGGTGGATATGGGAGGAGCGTATCCGCCGTGGGCGATACTGGCGGTCATCCTGGTCGTTACGATGCTGCTTTCGGCTGTGATCAACAACGCGACTGCCGTCATACTAATGTCGCCCATAGGGATAGGGGTGGCTGACGCAATTGGCGCGTCGGTTGATCCCTTCCTGATGGCGGTCGCTATTGGGGGTTCGTGCGCTTTCCTGTCGCCAATAGGGCATCAGTCCAATACCATCGTGATGGGACCGGGCGGCTACCGGTTCGGAGACTACTGGCGGATGGGACTGCCGCTTGAGGTGATAATCGTGGCGGTGGGCGTTCCGCTCATCATGTGGTTCTGGCCGCTGGGAGTGTGAGGCAGTGAGACGCGCTCCGCGCTATACGCCGGCGAGGGCGCGCGCTTCGCCAAGCATGGCGGCTACGTCGGCGGCGGATGGGCCTTCGGCGTAGATGCGGAGTAGCGGCTCTGTGCCTGAGAAGCGTATGAGCGTCCAGTAGCCGTCTTCGAGCAGGAACTTCATGCCGTCGCGGTCGTCTATGCCGACGACTGGTCTTCCCGCCATGTCGAACGGCCTGGATGTACTAACCCTGCGGGTTATGGCGTCGCGCATCGTCGGGTCGAATTCGACATCCCAGCGGTCGTAGATGTGGACGCCGACTTTTTCAAAGAGGCGCGATCTCAGGTCCGCGGGATTCTCACCTGTCTTGACGACCATGTCGAGCATGAGCAGGCCGCTGAGAATGCCGTCGCGCTCGGGTATATTGCCTCGGAAGGCGTACCCGCCGCTCTCTTCGCCAGCGGCAAGCGCGTTGGTTGCCATCATCTGCGGTCCCAGGTGCTTGAAGCCGACCGGCGTTTCGATGGTTTCTACATCGCTCAGGTCCGCGAGTTTGTCTATCATGGCGCTCATCGTTATGGACTTCACTAGCGGCCCAGACTGTCCTAGAACTTCCAGCAGGTGCATGCAAAGCAAGCTGAATGTCTCGGTGGTACTGATGAAGTTGGCGTCGTCGTCAATGACGCCGAGCCTGTCGGCGTCGCCGTCGGTGGCGAGTCCGACGTCGGCTGTGTTGTCTTCGAGCGCGTCCACCAGAGGGCGCAGGTTGTGGGCGATGGGTTCGGGCTGCGCCATGCCTGGGAAGGCGGGGTTGATTTCGGAGCGTATCTCTATCAGGCGAGTCGAGCCGCCGGCTATGAGACTGTGGAAGTATCCGGCGCCTGCGCCGTGCATGGAGTCAATGACGACATTTAGTCCCGCGTTCCTTATCGAGTCCAGATCAACGAACTGCGCGATGTGGTTCAGATAGTCCGGGGCAGGGTCGAATCGCTCGAGCAAGCCCCTTCGTTCCGCCTCTCGCAGATTCATCGCCCGAGCATTGCCCGACTGTTCTACGCTGGCGATGCGGCGTTCCAACTCCTCGACTATCTCGCCGGACGCGCTTCCGCCATATTCAGGCTTGAACTTGAACCCATTCCATCGCGCAGGGTTGTGGCTCGCGGTGATGACGGCGCCCGCGCCCGCGTTCATGGACACGATGGAGTGGCTCACGACCGGAGTTGGCGCAGGGCTGTCGCACAGAAACGTCGGGATTCCGTTGGCTGTGATTACCTCTGCGACTGTCTCGGCGAACTCTTTGGAAGCGAAGCGGGTGTCGTATCCGATGACGAAGCCGCGCGGCGCGAGGTTGGCTGCGATTACGTAGTCCGCCGCTCCCTGGGCGCATATACGCACGTTGTCGAAAGTGAAATCTTCCGCGATGATCGCGCGCCAGCCGTCCGTTCCGAATTTTATGCGTGGCATAGTGGTCCTATTTTAGGCGTATCTTCAGGATTCCGTATCGTTCGATTCACCGCGAAGTCGGCGCAGTTCGGCTTCCATCTCTGCTATTCGCGCCTCGGCGGATTTTCGGGCGGCGCGTTCTGTCTGCGCGGCAGTCTCGGCGGATTTTCGGGCTGCGTCCATCTCCACCATGTTCTGAAGCCAGCGTCCGGCCACAGGGTCATAGAAGCGCAGGCGTCCTTCTTCCCAGTGCAGTTCTAGATTTAGAACAGGACTGTGGCCCCATACTCTGCCGTCCGAAAGGCGGATGATCGCCAACTCGCTGTACTCACCATTCTCCAACCGTTCCCCAACCAACGGATCGCCGTAATGATCGCCTCCAGTTGGGTCGAAACGCCAGTATTCTTCGATTCCCAAACTCGCATACAACTCACGCTTGTCGGTAAGATCGTTATTCGCGGTGCTTGGGGAACCTATCTCTAGCACGAAGTCGGGCGGCTTGCCTACGTCCCAGAGGAGGTAAGTGTTGTTTCTCTCGAAAGATTCACGTCCGACTCCGAAGACGACGAAGCAGTCTGGCGCCACCCTTTTCCTGTTGTCGCCCTCCATGTAGTAGATGAAGATGTCTCCGCCCACTACGGCGTCGTAGAGCGGAGCGAAAAACAGCTTCAATATGGAGACTATTTCTAGGAACTCTTCGGATTGATGGAGTCCATCAGGCAATGGCAAACCGTCCGTTTCGGGGTAGAAGATTTGGGTTGTGGCGGATGTGTTCGCGACGGGCGCGGGGTTCTTGGCAACCATGATTTCGCTCCTCACCCCAATGCTATCACACTCTTGGATTGTCGGACGCGGTTACAGGCCCGCGTCGGCTCTGAGCGCGTCGGCTTTGTCTGTACGCTCCCACGGAAAGTCCTCTTCGGGCCTGCCGAAATGTCCGTAGGCGGCGGTCTTCTTATAGATTGGGCGTCGCAGGTCCAAATCTCGGATTATTGCGCCCGGCCTCAGATCGAAATGCTTGTCTATCAACGCTTCTATCTTGGAGTCGGGAACTTTGTTCGTGCCGAATGTCTCGGTGGATACCGAAGTGGGCTTTGCCATTCCGATAGCGTAAGACAGCAGAACTTCGGCTCGCTCGGCGAGTCCCGCGGCCACCACGTTCTTGGCTACCCATCGGGCGGCGTATGACGCTGAGCGGTCAACTTTGGTTGGGTCTTTGCCTGAGAACGCGCCGCCGCCGTGCCGCGCCATCCCTCCGTATGTATCCACGATTATCTTGCGCCCGGTCAGTCCGGCGTCGCCCACTGGTCCGCCTATCACGAACCTGCCGGACGGGTTTATCCACCAGATGGTGTCGTCGTCCAGCAGTTCGGAAGGGATGACCTCGCGCGCGATTGATTCGAGGTCTCGCGCTATCACTTCTTGTTTTACCGACTCGCTGTGCTGCGAACTCATCAGGACAGTATGAACGCGCTTTGGCTTGCCGCGTTCGTATTCGACGGTGACCTGCGATTTGCCGTCGGGTCGAATCCAGTCGAACTCGCCATCGTGTCTGGCGCGTGCCATTCGCTGACATAGCCTGTGTGACAGCGCGATGGGCAGCGGCATGAGTTCCGGCGTCTCATTGCAGGCGTATCCCACCATCATCCCCTGGTCTCCAGCCCCCAGGCTTTCCACGTCTCCGTATGCGTCGGTCGCCTTGTTCCGCGTTTCCAGAGATTGACTCACGCCCTCGGATATATCAGTTGACTGCTCGTGCACCGAAACGGTGACGCCGCACGATTGATAGTCGAACCCGTAAGACGAATCCTCATAGCCGGCGTCTCGGATCGTCTGTCGCACTATCGAGGCTATGTCAACGTATGTGGTAGTGGTTATCTCGCCCATAACCAATACGAGCCCCGTCGTCGTGCATGTTTCGCACGCCACGCGCGCCATTGGGTCGTCGGCCAATATAGCGTCTAGCACCGCGTCCGAGATCTGATCGCACAGTTTGTCAGGGTGGCCTTCGGTGACCGATTCGGACGTGAATAGGTACGACGGGCTGTCCATGAAGCTATTCGGCATTTGGTTTCTCCTGGATGTTAATCGTCAGTCTTCAGTTATCAGTCTTTGACGGCGGCGGTCTATTTCGACCAGCGATGCGTCTGCTTCTGCGATGGTCTTGCCGCCGCTTTCCAGCCTTGCGGCTACGGTCATATTGCGTCCTTCACGGTCGTTTAGCCAGGACGAGGCGTGGATAGCCTTGCTCACTTCGGCGGGCGATATGAGACGCACATCCATAGAGCGCATCATCGTCACTATTCCGTTCAGGTAGGCCCAGTTCTCCATTACTTCGTATAGGAGCGCGGATATGACGCCTCCATGCACAATTCCTGGCCAGCCCTGATGATGCGGCATGGGCGTGAAGATCGCTTTTAGTTCTCCGTCAACCACCCGCATCTTCAGGCGCAGGCCGAACGGGTTCTCGTCTCCGCATCCGAAGCAGTTTGGATACGGTCTGGGCGCGCCGTTCTGTTCATCCGAGTAAGGCATACGCCTCGGCTACGTTCCTATGTCCCAGCTTGCGAGATACTTTTCCTGCTCTGCGGTCAGGGTATCTATTCGTATTCCCATGGATTGCAGCTTTAGCCGTCCGACCTCTTCGTCAATGTCTCGCGGCACCGGGTAAACCTTCTTGCCCAGGGTATGGCCGGTTTGGGCGAGATACTCGACTGACATGGCCTGGTTGGCGAAACTCATATCCATCACGGCGGACGGATGGCCTTCGGCGGCGGCCAGATTGATGAGCCTTCCCTCGCCCAGCAGGTAGAGCCTGCGTCCATCGCTCATCAGGTACTCATCCACGAACGGCCTTATCGTCTGTTTGCCGTCCGAAGTCTCTTCTAGCGCGCCGATGTCTATCTCTACGTTGAAGTGGCCGCTGTTCGCCATGACCGCGCCGTCCTTCATCGCCGCGATGTGGTCGCGCCCGACCGCGTTCATCCCGCCGGTTACGGTGAGGAAGATGTCGCCGACCTCAGCCGCCTCCGCCATAGTCATGACCTGGTGGCCGTCCATGGCGGCTTCGAGCGCGCGTATCGGATTGATTTCCGTGACAATAGTATGGGCGCCCATTCCGCGCGCTCTGAGCGCCACTCCGCGCCCGCACCAACCATATCCGCAGATGACGACCTTCTTGCCCGCCCACAATATGTTGGTGGCGCGAGTGATGCCGTCCAGCGTGCTTTGGCCTGTGCCATATCTGTTGTCGAAGAAGTGCTTGGTGTCCGCGTCGTTTACGGCGATGATGGGATAGTTTAGCTTGCCCTCTTCGGCGAGGCTGTTGAGCCTGATTACGCCTGTAGTAGTCTCTTCCGTGCCGCCTATCACATCGGAAAGCTGCGCGGAACGTTCGGTGTGAAGCACCGCCACCAGGTCCGCGCCGTCGTCCATCGTTATATTGGGTTCGGAATCCAGCGCCGACTGTATGTGTCCGTAGTATGTGTCGCGGTCTTCGCCTTTGATGGCGAAAGTGGGTATGCCGTACTCCGCGACGAGCGCGGCTGCCACATCGTCCTGCGTGCTGAGCGGGTTGCTCGCGCACAGCGCTACCTGCGCGCCGCCGTCCCTGAACGCAAGCATCAGGTTGGCTGTTTCGGTGGTTACATGCAAGCAGGCGGCTACTCGCAGGCCGTTCAGTGGCTTTTCTTCCGCGAATCGCGCGCGGATCTGCCGCACTACCGGCATCTCCCGCGCCGCCCATTCGATTCTGCTCACGCCCTGTCCCGCGAGAGCGGTATCCAGAACGTGGCCTTCATTAGCGGTTGTGGTCAAAGGCTTCCTCCCTTGAAGTCTTCAGTTGTTAGTTCTTAGTTTGGGACGCGGGACAGAATGCCGGCTTCGGCGCCGAAGCCGTCGAACTGAGTTAGTTGAACGAACCTGTCGAACCTGTCCCGTATATTGTCATTGGTCAGCGTCAGCAGCCTGTCGGCGCTGAAGTCTTGCACCGCAAACGACCCCATTACCGAGCCGACTATCGCCGCCCGCCGAATTCCGGCGTGAGACGTATCCCCCGACGCCGCCAGCGCGCCCATGAATCCTCCCGCGAACGAGTCTCCCGCGCCGGTCGGGTCAACCACGCTGTCCAGCGGGAACGCGGGCGCGCTGAAGATGTCGTCGCCGTCGAATATCAGGACGCCGTGTTCGCCGCGCTTGACGATTACGCCTCGCGGCCCCATCCGCTGGATTCGTCGCGCGGCTCTCACTATATTCGCTTCTCCCGCATAGCTTCTGGCTTCCCCTTCATCCACGAAAAACAGGTCAACCTCGCGGACTATCTTGTCCAGATCGCTCCGCATCCCTTCTATCCAGAAGTTCATGGAGTCGAGGGCGACGAGCTTGGGACGCTGGTTCATTTGACTGAGGACGAGCGATTGCAGGGGAGGGGCGATGTTGGCCAGAAACACTAAGTCGGACTTGCGGTGTTTTGAATTGAGCGCGGGCCGGAACTCTTCAAATACGTTCAACTGCGTGTCCAGCGTCTCGCGCTGGTTCACGTCTTCGGTCGAATACACGCCGGACCAGTGGAACGTCTTGCCCGCCGCGCGTTCCAGTCCGGAGACGTCTATTTTGCGCGCTTCCAGCGTTTGAATATGAGAGCGCTCGAAGTCGTCTCCGACGATTCCGACGAGGCTCACGTCTCCGAAACAGCTTGCCGCTATGGAGAAGTACACCGCCGAGCCGCCCAGGGCGCGCTCGCGGCTGCCCTCGGGCGTCCTCACTGAGTCATACGCTACCGATCCGACGACGAGAAGAGACAAGGGACTTCTCACGCTTCCGAGCCGTAGCTTGTCGGATAGCCCTTAGCTATCCAGGGGTCGGTGCCGTCCTCTATGTTGTAGAGCAGGTTCGTGTCGTAGCCCATAGCGGCGGCCATTTCGCAAGCCAGTCCGCTGCGGACGCCCGCCGCGCAGATGAACAGCAAGTTCTTATCCTGCGGAAGTTCGTCAATGCGGGCTAAGAGGTCATCAACTGTGATGAACACCGCGTCCTTCACATGCCCGTCCACGTACTCGTCCATGCGGCGCACATCTACGAATATATGGTCATCGCTGCCGTGAAGCTCGGCGGCCTCGTCAACGCTGAGCCTGGTGTATGGTTCTCCGGGTATCTGCTTGGGCATATCGGCTACCTTTCCTGAGTTATTAGTCGTTAGTTCTCAGTCATTAGTTTGTCTGGTCCAGATACTTGTCCACGAGCGAGGCGAGCCTGTCGCGAGTCTCGGGCGGTATCAGGTCCCGACTCGTGATTATCGCCGTTTCGAGCGCTCGACCGCAACCGCACTCTCGCTCGGCGTGTGCCAGAGCCGCGAAATTCCTGATGATATTTCGAGCGGTATCCACGTTCCTCATGAGGTTCGCCACGACCATTTCGACGGATACGTCTTCTTCCGCTTCCCGCCACACATCGTAGTCGGTTACGAACGCGAGCGTCGCGTAGCACATTTCCGCTTCCCGCGCGAGTTTCGCTTCGGGCAAGGCGGTCATTCCAATCACGTCCGCTCCCCATGAGCGGTATAGCGCGGACTCGGCGCGCGTGGAGAATTGCGGCCCCTCTATGACCACGTATGTTCCGCCGTCATGTGCATTTGTCAGGCCATTCGCCGCGTCCATGGCCAACTGTCGCAAGTCGTCGCAGAACGGGTCTGCGAACCCGACGTGCGCCACCAGCCCATCGCTGAAGAACGTCGAAACGCGCAACTTGGTTCGATCAATAATCTGGTCGGGAATTACGAGGTCCAGCGGCTTTAGCTCCTCTTTGAGGCTTCCCACCGCGCTGACCGATAGGATACGCTCCACGCCCAGTGATTTCAGCGCGTAGATATTCGCTCTCACCGGTATCTCCGTCGGCGTTATGCGGTGCCCTCTGCCGTGCCTCGGCAGAAACGCCACTCGCGCCTCGCCCAGTCTTCCTGTAACGATGGCGTCGCTTGGATCTCCGAACGGGGTGCTCAACTCCACTTCATCGCGGTCTTGCAGACCTTCAATGTCGTACAGCCCGGATCCTCCAATGAACGCAAGAGCCGCTTCAGTCAATTTATGCTCCGAATTCTTTCATGAGCGCCGCCAGGCTGCGGCGATATGGTGGGCGCGCGACTCCCAGTTCGGTAACTATCGCGGTAACATATCTGTTGGGCGTCACGTCGAAAGCGGGGTTGAACGCCTCCATGCCGTCCGGCGCCGCGCGCGTCTCGCCGTAGCTCAGCACCTCTTCCTCGCCTCTTTCCTCTATGACGATCTCTTCTCCGACCGACAGGCTCATATCCAGCGTGCCTGTGGGCGCGGCTACATAGAACGGAATGCCGTTCTCCTTGGCGAGCACCCCCAGGTTATAAGTGCCTATCTTGTTGGCTACATCTCCGTTCGCCGCGATTCTGTCCGCGCCTACGATAACGGCGTGAACAAGCCCTCGCCTCATCAGCAACCCGGACGTCGAATCCGCTATCAATCTCGCCGGTATCCCTTCTCGGCCCAACTCCCAGGCCGTAAGTCGCGCGCCTTGCAGAAGGGGGCGCGTCTCGGTGGCGTAAACCTGTTCTATGCGTCCGTCCTCCCATGCCGTCCTGATGATCCCGAGCGCGGTGCCATGCCCTCCGGTTGCGAGCGCGCCAGTATTGCAGTGCGTCAACGTCGCGCTTCCCCATGGGAGCAATTTCGCGCCGTGTCTGCCAATCTTCAGGTTGCTTTCGATATCCTCGCGGTGAATTCGCGCGGCCTCGCTTAGCAGATCGGCGACTACTTCTTCAGTGGACTGCGCGGACGCGACGCTCGCCAACATTCGTCCTATTGCCCATCCAAGATTCGCGCCGGTTGGCCTGGAGAGCCTTATCTCTCTGGCCGCGGCGTGCAGCCTGTCCGAGAAATCTCCGTTGGCTGTCTTGGCCAGTTCCATCGCCGCCAGCGCGAGGCCGTAAGAGCCTACTATTCCGATGGCCGGCGCTCCTCGCACCGACATGTTTCGTATGGACTCGATTACGAGCCGGTAGTCTGAAGTTTGGATCCAGGTTTCTTCCGAAGGAAGCTTGCGCTGGTCGAGAACGCTCACTGAGTCGCCTCGCCAAACGACAGGGGTAATTATATTTTCTGGCGTGGTCAAAGTTCCCTCTCCCGCATCGTCGAAGGAACTGGGCCGTCCGCGCCAAACAAAAAAGACTTCTCGGCGTGAGAGAAGTCTTTCGGTAGTATATATTCTACCGCTCTCATCTCTCGAACGCCTCATGCGCTCGCCGGAATTGGCACCTTCATCGGGTGTATGCAACACCGGACAGGTTGCCGGGCATCAAGGGGCCGGTCCCTCCGCCACTCTGGATAAGAGCCACGATATTCAGTTTTGATACATGAATTTTAGCCTTTGGACTGCGCGGGTGTCAAATCGCGGCTGCAATGTTGAATAGTGAATTTAGAATAGTGAATGGCAGAGTTTCCGCGCAGGTCTGTGTTCGCTCATCATGTCGCCGACAAAGTTGATACAGGTTTATGGTTCGCCGACCTGCCGACCTATGGAAGCGACAAACCTCTGATTGCTATAATCCAAGCGCGACTCGCTTACGATACCCAACTTTTTTTGCGACTGCGTCGTTATACACATAGAAGACGCCATGATACCGAGGTCGAATCCAGATGCTTGACATGAGAGGCCGACTGGCAGAAATACGCGCCCGCATATCCGATATCATGGTGCGTCTTTGACCTTGAGAGCAAGAGGAGAGAGATTAGGGAGTTGGAGAAGCAGGCTTCCGACCCGGCTATATGGGAGGACAACCAGCGCGCCCAGCGGGTGATGCGGAAGATGGCCGACCTTCAGCGCGAATTCGAAGAGTGGACTTCGCTCGACGCTAACGCGGCGGATTTGGCCGAACTTCTCGAACTCGCGCTCGCAGAGCGCGACGATTCCCTCGCGGACAGCATTGGCGCAGACATCGCCGCGCTCCAGTCCAATCTCGAGGGCCTCGAATTCACGCTGATGCTCTCCGGCGAATACGACGACCACAACGCCATACTGGCGCTGCACGCCGGCGCCGGCGGGGTTGACTCTCAGGACTGGGTGCAGATGCTGATGCGAATGTACATAAGATGGTCGGAGGGCAGGGGATACAAGACTGAGGTTCTTGACATTTCGCATGGCGACGAGGCGGGCGTCAAGAGCGTTGTCGTCCAAGTGTCAGGCGACCACGCCTATGGGTATCTCAAAGCGGAAAAGGGAGTCCACCGCCTCGTCAGAATTTCCCCGTTCGACGGCAACCACGCGCGCCATACGTCGTTCGCGCTCGCCGAAATCATGCCCGAAGTAGAGGAGGGAGCGGACATTCAGATTGGTCCGGACGACCTCAAAATAGATACATTCAGGGCGGGCGGACACGGCGGTCAGAACGTGCAAAAGAATTCTACGGCTATCAGAATTACCCATCTTCCCACCGGCACGAGAGTGAGTTGCCAGAACGAACGCTCGCTGCGCCAGAACAGGGATATAGCGATGCGAATCCTGATGGCGCGCCTGGTCGAGCTAGAGATGCAAAAGAAGGCGGAGGAGATGGCGCGCATCAAGGGTGAGCATATCTCTCCTGAATGGGGCAACCAGATAAGAAGCTATGTGCTGCACCCTTACCAGATGGTCAAGGATCACCGCATGGATTATTCCGTTTCGGATACCGCCGCCGTACTCGACGGCGATCTGGATGGGTTCATCGTATCGTATCTTAAGTCAAGAGTCGGAGAATCTTCCCGCGAGTGAGAGCTTACAGGGGTAGGTAACGCTCTAACCGACCGAAAAATCCCTTCCACCTTGATGGAGGAAGGCTAGGATGGGGTGATTAACCTCAATGCCTACTCTTCTCAGCGAGTGAGAGGGAGTGTTGGTCGGGAGGGGATCCGAACAGAAAATGGACGCTATCGAACACATTGAATTCTGGAATCCTATTTAGTGAGGGATGATCAAATGAAGAAACTCGCTATCTTTGCAGCTATCCTCGCGCTCGCTTTCGTGATTGCGTGCGGCGACTCCGAAACGGACACTTCGACAAGCGAGGAGGCGGCCAGCGCGGAAGCCGTCTCCCAGCCCACATCGGTTCCCGCGCCCACAAGCGCGCCCGAACCAGCACAGCCGCCCGCCGCGTCCCAGCAAGCCGCGTCCGCGCCCACCGCCGCTCCGTCTGCCGCCGCGCAGGACAGCGGCGCAGACGCGGACGACCGTTCCGGCGGCATATTCCGCAGGCTGTGGGCAGACCCGCCCACGCTGGACCCGCACCTGACGACCGACACCACCTCGGCAGGCGTAGTCGTCGAACTATATAGCGGACTTGTTTCGATGAACACCGACCTTCAGCTAGTGCCTGACATAGCCGAAAGCTGGGACGTTGATGAGAGCGGAACAGTTTACACGTTCCACTTGCGCGACAACGCCAAATTCCACGACGGCAAGCCCATAACCGCGCGCGACTTCAAGTGGTCGCTCGAAAGGGCGGTCAATCCCGAAACCGCCTCCCCCGTCGCCGATACGTATCTTTCGGACATCATTGGGGTGCAGGAAGCCATAGACGGCAATACATCCGAGATAGAAGGCGTCAAGGTAATTGACGACAGGACGCTTCAGATAACGATTGACGCGCCCAAAGCGTATTTCCTCGCCAAGCTCACCTACCCCACCGCCTACGTGCTGGACAGGGAAAACGTGGAGTCCGGCGGCAGGAACTGGACGGAGAACCTGAATGGCAGCGGCCCGTTCAAGCTGGAGGAGTACAGGATTGGCGAGCGGATAATCCTTGCTCGCAACGAACACTACTACCGTGAAGCGGCTGAGCTTGACTCCGTTACGATGAATCTCGCTGGCGGACAGGCCATGGCCATGTACGAAAACGACGAGATAGACATCACAGGCGTCGGACTGTTCGATCTGGACAGGGTGCTGGATCCAAATCATGAGCTCAACTCTGAACTCATCATAGCGCCGCCGGACTTCAGCGTCTCATACGTGGGATTCAACACCAGTATGCCGCCTTTCGACGATCCCAAGTTCAGGCAGGCGCTCAACCACGCGGTGGACAAGGAACTCATCGCCACAGAGGTTTTGTCCGAGTTGGTAGAGCCGGCTTATGGAATTCTTCCGCCTGGGTTCCCGGGTTACAACGAAAATCTCGTCGGACTGGAGTACGATCCCGAACTCGCCCGCCGGTTGCTGGAAGAATCCATGTATGCTGATCCGTCCACCCGGCCGCGCATAGAGATCACAGTTCCGGGGACTGGCGGAACTATCGGGCTGGACCTCGAAGTGATTATCGAGATGTGGCGTCAGGAACTGGGCGTGGAGGTCGAGATACAGCAGGTGGAGTGGGCAACCTATCTGCAAGACCTGAATCAGCAGAGGTTCCAGGCATACGGCGGACTGGGCTGGGAGGCGGACTACCCGGACCCGCAGGACTTCCTCGACATTCTGTTCCACACGGAGAGTTCGCTCAATCACGGCGCGTATTCCAATCTGGAGTTGGATGCGATACTCGAAGAGGCGCGCGTTGAACCAGACCTGGAGAGGCGCGTGAGTCTATACCACCAGGCGGAAGAGATGATAGTGAACGACGCGGCATGGCTGCCGCTGTGGTACGCGGGCGAACGTTATGTGCTCATCAAACCGCACATCAAGAACTACCGGGTCACGCCGATGATAATTCCCAAGCTGAAAGAGATACACATCGAGAGTTGATCGGGGATTGCGAATTCCTGTTTGGACGCGGGGGCGCGATACTGTTAGCCCCCGCGTTTATGTTGGCGCGGAACAGTCGCTACCCAACCCCTCCTATCAGATGTACAATAGCCTCATCATTCTCACTGACAACTGAAAACCAACGACAGTCGGCTCAACTATGTGGCTCTACATAACCCGAAGACTTCTCTGGCTCCCGTTCCTGCTTCTCATAGTGTCGCTGGTGACATTTACGCTTGGTCGGTTTGGCCCGGGCGATCCGGTTCAGGTCGCCATGGGCAACCGTTACGACCCAGACTCCGCCGCCACCAAGAACCTGCGCGCGCAGTGGGGCTTGGACAAGCCCTTCGTCGAGCAGTATTTTAGATACATCTGGGGCGCTCTGCGCGGCGACTTTGGAGAAAGTTACAGGTTCAGAGGTAGGTCGGTAAGTTCCCTGCTAGCTTCCAAGATATGGGTGTCCTTCCAGGTAAACCTGGCAGCCATGATAGTGAGCTTAGGGGTCGGCCTTCCGCTCGGGTTCTACATCGCTCACAAGCAGGGCGTTTGGATTGACCCGACCGTGGTATCCGTCTCCCTGATATTGATGTCCATCCCGATAATGGTTAGTGTTCCGCTATTCCTATGGGGCGTGTGTCTCAAGACCGATCTGCTGCCCTGTTCAGGTTGGGGAGGGTTGCTCGACCCCAGGATAATCACTCCCGCAGTAACTATGGGTATCCCCGGCGTGGCCGGTCTCCTCCGTCTCATGCGCGCCAGCACGCTCGACGTGATGGGGCAGGATTTCATCCGCACCGCGTACTCCAAGGGGCTATCCTCGGTCTCGGTTGACTACGGGCACATACTCAAAAACGCCATCATACCCATAATCACGGTTCTATCGTTCGCTCTAGCCGGTATGTTGAGCACCGGCATAATCGCTGAGAGAATACTTGGCATCCCCGGTGTAGGCAACCTTGCCATAGACTCCATATTCAACCGCGACTATCCCGTAATCATGGCATTCACACTGATAGTGGCGACCGCCTTTGTCTTGGCTAATTTGCTCGCCGACATAGCCTATGCGCTTGTTGATCCCAGGATCAGATACCAGTGAGCTCGAAAGAACGTCCGAATCTGGCCTCCGTTCTGGAAGAGGCCGCTCCGCCTGAGCGAAAAGCGCAGGGCCACCTTACCAGGGCTTGGTCGCGCCTCGTCCGAAAGCGACTTGCGATGATATGCCTCGTGGTTCTCGCGGTTATATACGCCGTGGGGATACTCGCTCCCTTCATTTCGCCCTATAAATACACGGACCAGGACTATACAGTCATACGCAAGCCCCCAAGCGTGAGCCACTGGGCGGGCACCGACCTGAAAGGCAGGGACGTTCTCACCAGGGTCATCTGGGGCATACAGAACACGGTCATCATAACCGCGGTCGCCATGCTTACGGGCGGACTCGTGATAGGAGTCACTCTTGGGCTGATTTCCGGATACTTTGGAAAATGGGTGGACGCTCTCATCATGCGGGTAGGGGAGGTATTCGCCTCATTTCCGGATATACTTCTGGTGTTGATACTCGCCGCCACACTGAGGCCGAGGGTCACGGATACAATGCGATGGCTGGAGGATAATACTTTTCTGAGCGGGCTGGTTTCATCTGGCGTGGCAGACTATTTCGTCATATCGCTCGCGCTCGTATCCTTTGGATGGATAGGCATGGCGCGTCTGGTGCGCGGGCAGGTACTGTATTTGAAGTCCACGCAGTATGTAGAATCCGCGCAAGCCGTGGGCGCGAAAACTACTCGAATACTGTTTGTCCACCTTCTTCCCAACGCGATTAGCCCCATAGTCGTGTCTGTGACTATGAGCATGGGCGGCATAGTCGGCGCAGAGATAATACTTAGTTGGCTCGGGCTGGGGATACAGCCTCCGAGACCGAGTCTTGGCACTATGCTTCTGGAGTCGGGAAGCCTGAGCGGGCTTAGAGAAGTGCCGTGGATGCTGCTGACACCCGGCATCGTGGCGTGGACACTCGTTCTGTGCTGGAACCTGCTGGGCGACTCTCTCAACGACGTTCTGAATCCGAGAACGCGATAAATACTCGAACTACTCGAAACTGGAGACTTGAAATGGGTTTCAATCTGTTGATATTGCGAACCGGAGGCCAGTCCGACAACGAAACGGTTGACCGCTGGCCTGATATGCTGAGGGAGGCGGTCCCGGACATAGAAGTGAACGTGGCCAGGTCGGTGGGCGAGGCGATGGAGATGATAGGCGAGGCGGACGCGGCTTTTGGGAATATCGTCCCGGAGGTGTTCGAGAAGCGTACCAAGCTGCGCTGGATAGCGTGTCCGCAGGCGGGTCCGGCCGCCGGATACTACCACTCAGACCTGATAAGCAGCGACGTGATGGTCACCAATACCCGCGACATCTACAACGACCACATATCCAATCACATAATGTCTTACGTTCTGGCTTTCGCGCGGGGACTCCATACCTATGTACGCAGCCAGGTCAGGGGCGAGTGGAGTCCCGGCTACGAAATCGTGAACCTGCCGGACGCCACCGCCGTCGTCATCGGCGTCGGCGGAATTGGCGGAGAGACCGCTCGGCTCTGCTCCGAGTTTGGCATGACCGTCATAGGCGTTGACCCAAGGGTGGACTCTCTCCCAAAGGGTGTGTCTGAACTGGTGTCGCCGGACGATATGGACTCGGCGTTGGCGAGGGCGGATTTCGTGATAGTGACCGTGCCTGAAACCCCTCAGACGCAGGGCTTGTTCGACATTCGCAAGTTCAGAATCATGCGACCCTCCGCTCACTTCATCAACATAGGAAGGGGCGCGACCGTTGTACTTGACGATCTGGTGAAGGCTCTGGAAGAAGGCGAGATTCGCGGCGCGGCGCTGGACGTGTTCGAGATCGAGCCTCTGCCGTCCGGCCATCCGCTATGGGATATGCCCAACGTCATCATAACTCCCCACTGCGCCGGAGCCGGCCCCTATCTGGACGACAGACGCTCCGAACTATTCATCGAGAACTGCGTTCGCTTCAACGAGGGCAAAGAGCTCAAGAACGTGGTGGACAAGGCAAACTGGTTCTGATTCCCCATGAAACTCTACATAGTTGACGGCACCTACGAACTGTTTCGCGCTCACTTCGGGGCTCCGCCTCGCGCCGCGCCGGACGGACGCCCTGTGGGAGCGGTCGCGGGGCTGCTCCAGTCCCTGCTGTCGCTGCTCAGAGAGGAGCGTCCTGACTTCATAGCGTGCGCGTTCGATCACGTTATCGAGTCGTTCAGAAACGATCTGTTCGATGGCTACAAGACGGGCGACGACGCGCCGGAAGAGTTGCTGTCTCAGTTCGAGTTGGCTGAAGAGGCGGCGCGCGCGCTTGGAATAGCTGTCTGGCCGATGGTAGAGTTCGAGGCGGACGACGCGATTGCGTCGGCGGTTCATAAATGGAAGAGCGACCCTCGGCTGGACAAGATAGTCATCTGCTCCGTGGACAAGGATCTAATGAATCTGGTGGACGGTTCGCGCGTGGTCGTGTGGGACCGCAGACGGGGGCTGACCTACTCTGAGACAGAGGTCGTCGAGCGCTGGGGAGTTGCTCCCGCCTCCATACCTGACTATCTGGCTCTGGTAGGCGACTCGGCGGACGGCATTCCCGGAGTGTCCAGATGGGGAGCGAAGGGAACCGCGACCGTCTTGTCGGAGTACGTTCATATCGAAAACATACCCGATTCGCACGAAGACTGGACGATAACCGTGCGCGGAGGCAAAACTCTCGCTCAGAATCTTGCGGCCAACAGAGAGAACGCGACGCTGTACAAGAGGCTGGCCACTCTGAGAACCGACGCTCCGATTAGCGAATCGCTTGATTGCGTTCGGTGGGAGGGAGTGTCGCGTTCCGATTACTTGGAACTGTGCGGCTCGCTGGGGCTGGAACGTCTCAAGGACGTTCCCGACAGATGGCGATGAGGAGGAGAGGCGGAGTACCCCCGGTGGGACTCGAACCCACGCGCCTGGCTCCGGAGGCCAGCGCTCTATCCTCTGAGCTACGGGGGCGCAACTCGGCATTCAATATAGCAAGACATAATTGCTCATACAAGTTTGAGGGCGGTTAGAATTTGGCGCGGAAGGGACTCTTGTTCAACTTAATATACGGGGAGACTCTTTTCCAAAGGCGCTAAATCGCACTTGACATACCTGTTTGAGGTGAATATGATTATTCCGCATTGAGTTGCGTCGTGCGTTCGGCGTAAGATATGTGCGTCAAGTTATCGTTTTTCTGGTAATTCGGTTAGGTAAAGTAAAATTTGTAAGCTTAGGAATCATTCATCTCGAGAGGGGGTCAGATGAAAAGCCGTTTCCCCATCAGGGTACTAATTACAACCCTGCTTTCTTCAATTCTCGTATTTGCACTAATAGCGTGTCAGGGTCCCCCGGGTGAACCCGGTCTTCCTGGCCTTCCCGGCGAACCCGGCAGTCCCGGCAATCCCGGTCCGCAAGGTCCTCCGGGCGAGCCTGGCCTTCCCGGTCTTCCTGGCAACCCCGGCAACCCCGGCGCGCCCGGTCCTCCGGGTCCGCAGGGACCGCCTGGCGCCAATGGCATTGACGGCGTATCGCCTCAGGCCTCTATCCATGTCAGCAAGATGTCCGTAGCGGCTACCGGCGACCCGTTTGTGGTAAGCGGTTCCGGATTCATACCTGGCGAACCTATTGAATTGGCTATGGAGATTAGCCCCGATGAACACTTCCATATTGAAGGCGGTGAGATTCAGGCTAACGCCGCGGGCGCGTTCAGCGTCGCCCTGGCCGAAATAGGCGAGACAAACGCCTCTGGCTATGTCACCCTCCTGGCGGAGGGCGAGGATGGCAGCTTGGCGAGTTCTCCCGTCAGACTAGTATCTTCGCCGGTCAGCGTCACAGTTGTGGACTCCAGCCTGTCGGTCAAGCCTGCGACGGCCGGAGATGACTTCACCGTCATGGGCGCGGGCTTCATGCCCGGCGAAGCGGCAACCGTCTCAGTGGTCGGCATAGCTGGCGGAAGCGACCGAATTCTGGTCGGCGCCACCGCCAACGACTCTGGCGCTTTCATGGTGGACGCTCCGAATCCGCTTGATGAAGGCGTTTACACCCTCAAGGCTGTTGGCAGCAGAGGGTCCTCGGCTACCGCCGCGCTGATGATCTGCGCCGCTCCCGAGGAAGGCGAAGAAGCTGAGAAGTGTAAGTAGCCCGGCGAGAGCTTGGTCAGGCTTCCTCTTCTAACAGGCAAGAGATAGAAAAGGGATATCTCTCTAATGCAGGGAGGTATCCCTTCTGTCGTTGATGAACCTGTAACGATTTAGCCGGCGACCCACTTCGGGCGAAAATCCCTTCCACCTTGATGGGGGAAGGCTTAGGATAGGGGTGACCCAATCCTCCGACCAAACTGATACAGGCTCGTCGTTAATCACCCACTACTAACTGTAACGCTGGTTGCTGTATAATCTCTTAATACTCCGTGGCCTCTGCCCCTACTGTGGAGAATCGTGATTGGATGCCCTAGGCGCTCATTTGCTCCTTGAACTGAAAGAGTGTGACGCAGAACTGCTGGATGACTTGGATTTTGTGCGAGAAGTGTTGATTGAAGCCGCAGTCGAGTCTGGAGCTACAATCGTCGGGGATACGTTCCATAAGTTCGACCCCATCGGAGTCACCGGCATCGTAGCCATCGCTGAGTCTCATATCGGCGTTCACACATGGCCTGAGTATTCCTACGCGGCGGCGGACATATTTACGTGCGGCCAGTCTCTTCATCCGTATCGAGCCGCCGAACTGATAATTCAAGGCTTTCGGTGCAATAAGCCGGTCATCAACGAAATCAAGCGCGGCATAGTCGTTCCGCAGACTGCGGCCGCTGAACTCAGGTAGGAATTCGCGTATGCAAGGTCCGCCCCCCGGAGATTGGCATTACGAACTCATAACGCCCGATCTGTATCAGGCGGAGCGCGTTGAGCGGGTTTACTACTCAGGCCGGACCCCCTACCAGCAAGTTGTTGTGATGCAAGGAGCGGCGTTTGGCCGAAGTCTCGTGCTGGACGGCAAGACACAATCAACGGAAGTGGATGAATTCGTCTATCACGAGGGGTTGGCGCATCCTGCGATGACAGCGCATCCAAATCCCAAGTCGGTGTTCGTGGCCGGAGGCGGCGAAGGAGCGACTATCAGGGAAGTCTTGAAGCACGCGACTGTTGACAGGGTGACCATGGTGGATATAGACCGCAAGGTGGTCGAACTGTGCAGGGAGCATCTTCCGAATCATCACATGAACTCTTTCGACGATCCAAGGGTCGAGCTTATCTACGACGACTGCCTGTCCTACCTCGAACATAACGACGAGCGGTACGACGTTTTCATAATAGACGTGCCGGATCCGCTCGAAGCGGGCCCAGCCTATCTTCTGTTTACCCAGGAATTCTATTCACTGCTAAAAGAGCGCATGCGTCCGGGCGGGTTGATGGTAGCTCAGTCCGGACCGACAGGCCCGTCATTCTACGAGCAGTGCTTTTCTGTTGTCGCAAACACTGTGTCGAGTATCTTCCCCGTGGTTGCGCTGTCGGATACCTTCGTGCCCAGTTTCGGTTCGACGTGGGGATTCGTCATAGGCTCGCTGGGACCCGACCCCGCCTCGATGACGGTTGAAGAGACCGACCGTCGAATCGCGGACCGCGTAGTCGGCGAACTGCGCTACTTCGACGGCGTTACTCTGAAGGGCATGACCTCAGCGCCCAAATACCTTCGCGCGTCCGTCGCTTCTGAGAATCGGATCATTACCCGCGAAACCCCTCTATTCGTGGTATAAGACTGGATATAATTTCCGTATGACTCCAAACATCCTATCCGACCTCAACGACAGGCAGCGTGAAGCGGTTCAGTCCATAGACGGCCCGCTTCTGATAGTCGCGGGGCCGGGCAGCGGCAAGACTCGGCTTATAACAGCCAGAATCGCCTATCTTCTGCGGGTAGTCGGGGTATCCCCGGGCAGAATCGCGGCGGTCACGTTTACCAACAAAGCCGCGCGCGAGATGCGGGACAGAGTGGAAGCGATTGCCTCATACGAAGCGTCCAGGCTGACTATGGGGACGTTCCACGCCTTCTGCGCTCGCGCCTTGAGAGTGGACGGAGAGTCTATTGGCTTGGACCGCGATTTCGTGATATACGACGATTCCGACCAGTTGGACATGATCAAGCGAAGCATGGGCGAACTGGATATTGACGCCAAGCAATTCGCTCCCAGGGCTGTTCTGTCGGCCATATCGAACGCCAAGAGCCAACTGCTTACTGCTGAAGGTCTTGGGATGCGAACCGAGAGCTACTTCGAGGAGGTAGTGGGGCGCGTGTACGAACGATATGAGGCGCTCATGGCGCGCTCGGACGCCCTGGACTTCGACGACCTGCTGCTCAAGATGTACTTTCTTCTTGAACAGCGCGAGGACGTGGCGGCTAAGTACCAGGATCGTTTCGTCCACTTTATGATTGACGAGTTTCAGGATACGAATGTGGTGCAGTACGCCATCGCCCGCCTCATAGCCCAGAAGCATCGCAATCTCTGCGTGGTCGGCGACCCGGATCAGTCCATCTATTCTTGGCGAAACGCCGATATACGAAACATACTGAGCTTTCAGAAAGACTTTCCGGATACCAAAGTCGTCGCCCTCGAACAGAATTACAGATCCACGCAAACTATTCTGGACGCGGCCTCCAATCTGATATCGGTAAATTCTGAAAGAGTCGAAAAGGAACTCTTCACCGAAAACGGCAAAGGGGCGCCAATAGAGGTGACCGAAGGCTATGACGAAGAAGAGGAGGCGCAATTCGTACTGCGAGAGGTGAGGAACCTGACGCGGGCGAGCGCGGGGAAGCCCGCTCAGTACAAATTGGGCGACATCGCCGTCATGTATAGAGTCAACGCGCAGTCTCGCGCCCTGGAAGAGTCTTGTCTGCGCTATGGCGTTCCGTATCAGATAGTAGGGGGCATGAAGTTCTATCAGAGACAGGAGGTTAAAGACCTCGCGGCGTATCTCAAGCTGATTACCAACCCGCACGACGACGTAAGCCTGCTCAGGGTGATAAATACGCCCACGCGGGGTATAGGACGCCGCACGCTCGACGAACTGAGACGCTTGGCGCGGGACAGAGAGATATCAATGTTCGACGCCATACTCGGCGCAACTCCGGACGCCTCTCTTGGCGGCCCCATGGTGTCCGGGCCTTTCACGCCGCGCGCCGCGCGCGCTTTGGGCAATTTCAGAGAGATAGTCCTTGGATTTCAGTCCGAAGTCGAGTCCTGCAACCTCATAGAACTCATAGACAAAGTTCTGGACGGATCCGGATACAGAAGATATTTGGCGGACTCCGACGAACGCGCCGACGAACGACTCGACAATATAAACGAGTTCAGGAACGCGGCAAAGGACTACCTGAATGTGCCGACCGCCGAGGGTCTGAACGCCTTCATGGAGAGTGTGGCGCTCGTCAACGACGTTGACAGCATGGAAGATAAGTCGGACTCGCTTACGCTGATAACGCTTCACCAGGCGAAGGGACTGGAATACCCTGTCGTATTCATGGTTGGGATGGAAGACGGCCTGCTGCCGCACTCTCGCTCGCTCGATGAACCCGCCTCGCTCGAAGAGGAACGACGCCTCTGCTACGTGGGCATGACCAGAGCGAAGGAGAAACTCTATCTGGTGCGCGCGTTCAGGCGCGGGTTCTGGGGTAGTTCCGGCCCGAATATGCCATCTCGATTCCTGCAAGATATTCCGCGTGAACTGGTGTCCATGCCGGGCGCGGACGAGCCTGATCCCGCGCCGCAAGACGCGCCGCGCGATACTGGCGGCAAGCGGACTTTGGGGAGTTTCGATCTTGTGTCGCTTCAAGAAGCGCGTGATGCTCAGTCGCAGTCGGAGGGTTTCCGATTCTCCCGACGCTCTCGACCCGCGCCCGCCGTCCAGTCCATTTCTGCTAGGCGGAGCGGCAGACGCGCCTCGCCGCCTCCCGCGCGCCGCCGAAGTGGAGGCCGAAAAGCGACAGCGGCGTTCTCCACGGGCGACAAAGTTCGGCACCCCGCGTTTGGGGAAGGGATGGTCATGAGCTGTGAACCGTCCGGCGCGGACTTCGAGATAACAGTCGCCTTCACGGACGGAGGCGGAGTTAAAAGACTTCTGCTGAGCTTGGCGAAGCTGGAAAAGATAGAGTAGCGGCGGCTTTGCTCGCCCTGTCCGTGAACTTTGAGATAGTCTCTTTAGACGCCTCGCCGATTATGGACGGCAGGTCATGTTTGGTAGCGCATACGGGACTCGAACCCGTGTCTCCACCTTGAAAGGGTGGTATCCTAGACCCCTAGACGAATGCGCCACATTGAGCGGTTCCGCGTCGCTGTTGATGGGAAACAATCTAATAATGTCTGGTAGCGCGTACGGGATTCGAACCCGTGATCTCCACCTTGAGAGGGTGGTGTCCTAGGCCGCTAGACGAACGCGCCACACCCAGCTTGAGGATTCGATAAATAATTGTATTGGCTGGGGATAGAGGATTCGAACCTCTGCTTACAGATCCAGAGTCTGTCGTCCTACCACTAGACGAATCCCCAGAGTAGAATCTTCTCGCTTGTGCGATTATAAACAATACAGTCTTGCATTGGCAAACGTCGAGCGTCTCTATAAAATATCCGAGTTCGGATCAATCCGCGTACTCAAGTCGAGGAGAAGATATGTCTGCAAGCAATCCGGTGTCCGGCAGCCAACTAATCGCGAAGGCGTTGAAACTGGAAGGAGTCGAGACCGTATTCACGCTCGCGGGCGACCATATTCTCCCCGCGCTCGACGTAATGGCGGACGGTGGATTTCGATTCATAGACACCCGGCACGAGCAGGCGGCGGCGCACATGGCGGACGCCTGGGGCAGGATAACCGGACAGCCCGGAGTCGCCATGTACACCACTCCCGGTTTCGCCAACGCCATTCCCGGGCTGACCAACGCCATGCACTCCGAGAGCCCGCTTCTTTCTATAAGCGGCAGCGCGGAACTGCTCGAATTGGGCCGCGGCGCGATGCAGGAGATTGACCAGGTTGGCATGGCCGCCGCGACCACCAAGGCGGCGTGGATGGTGACCGACGCTCGGCGCATACCCGACATGATCGCCACCGCTCTCCGAATAGCGTATGAGGGCAGAAGAGGTCCCGTTCACCTGACTATACCCGTTGACGTTCAGCAGCAGATAGTTAATGAGGACGAAGTATCCTTCTACGCCCCCAGCGAATATCGAGACCTTGGCGCTCCCGAGGCGCCGTCTCAGCGCGCGCGGGACGCCGTCGAGATACTCAGAAACGCGGAGAGGCCGCTGATAATCGTGGGGAGCGCAGGCTCGTATTCTCGTTCCGGCGAAACGCTCGAACGCCTCGTCGAGACGACTCGGATTCCGATTATGACGGAAGGAGACGCTCGCGGGCTGATTTCGGATGAGCACCCCTACTGCTACGGCTTCTTCGACTCCGGCCTGAATCGCGCCGCCAGGCTTCTTAGGGAGGCGGACGCGGTCGTCCTGATGGGCAGAAAGCAAGACTTGATAGTGGGCTACGCGATGGAGCCGAATGTGTCGGCGGACGCCAAGATAATTCAGATTGACCCGTCGGCGGCTGAGATAGCGCGCAATAGGGGAGTGGATGTCGGAATCGTTGGAGACGTGGACGCAGTGGCAAGACAGATCGCGGATGAAGCCGCCAAGCACACATGGACCGATACCGAATGGCTGGGAAGGCTGCGCGAACAGAGAGACATTCAGCGCGAGATGCTGGATTCTCTATCCGGCAATCAGACGCCCATGCACGCGACTTATGTTCACAAGACGGTGAGAAGCCAGATTGGCGAAAAGGATTTCGCAGTTTATGACGGCGGCGATTTTTGCCACTTCGGACGAGCCTACACTCCCGCCCTGTCTCCCTATACATGGTGGTATCTGCCGCCGCTGGGTATGCTTGGACAGGCGCTCCCGACCGCGATTGCGGCCAAAGCCGCCTATCCGGAGAGACGCGTCTTCATGTTCACCGGAGACGGCGCTTTTGGCTTCAACGCCATGGAATACGACACCGCCGTCAGGCACAATCTCCCCATTATCGGTATAATGGGGAACGATTCCGCCTGGGGAATAGATCGGCAGATACAGGTGGGCGTCTATGGCAAGCCGGTGGCGACAGATCTGCTGCCGTCCAGGTACGATCAGGTTGTCAGAGGACTGGGAGGGTATGGCGAGTTGATCGAACACCCTGATGAACTTCCATCCGCGTTGGAGCGAGCCATAAAGATGGAGCGTCCCGCCCTGCTGAATGTACGGGTTCAGAACGCGATTAGCCCGCGCGCCGAGGCGGCCATCAACCGCTGGAAGAGTCATACGCCTCTGCCAATGTAATCGCAAGGTATTAGAGCGAACAATGTTAAGGTCCCTCTTTGGAAGAAACAAGAAGAAGCCGTCGGGCGTAGAACCCGCCGACGATTCCATCCGCGCGGCTGGCGTGGGCGACATCGTATTCATTCCGGGATTCTGGGAAACGGGAGACGACGCATACCTCATCGTGGAAGAAATCAACACGCTCAAATCGGCGTATGGTGAATCGCGCGAAATAGTATGCGTAGATGGCGAGCGTCACGCGAGCGTCGAGTGGACGGACGACGGCGGACTGCACATATCCGTCACTGCGCAGGAGCGCCCCCTGGGATTGTCCGCAGTCGGCTTGGATTACGATACGCTTGTAGAGTGGGACGAACATAAGTCTATCGAAAACAGAATCGAGTGCGAGGGCCAGATATACTTCTATCGGAACAGCTACGAAGTTCTGCATTTTAAGGCCGATTCAGAAGAGGCGGATGGTGGATTCTGGATATGGGAGTTCGTAAGGGACGACGAAGAAGGCGTGCTAACCGTGGTAAAATGGGAAGGGCTGGCATTCGAGGTTTACTTATACGTCAACGTATCCCCGCATCTCGTTACCGTCTATAAGAAGTAGCGAGCGTATGCAGAAAGGCGCATGATGGCTGAGATATTCATAGACGTGCTGGAACAACTTCCAAGAGGATTTGTCTATGTAGTCCTCGGGGTGATAGTGGTGGTCATAGCGCGTGTAGCGCAAGACCTGACAACGCCCTACAGAATACAGGAGCAGCTAAATCACAAGGACAACGTCGCTCTCGCCTTGAGCATTTCCGGCTACTACCTGGGAGTGATCATCATATTCCTTGGCGCCTTGTATCAGCCATTCGCCATAGTCATAGACGACAATTTGGGATTCACCGCCGACTACTGGCGGGACGTAGGCTTAGTATTCGTGTATTCGGTAGCCGGCATAATCGTGTTGAACCTGTCCAGAATAGTCGTTGATCGCCTCGTTTTGTATGAATTCAGCACAGTGAAAGAAATAATTACCGATCAGAACGCGGGAACGGGCGCTGTCGAATTCGCCGTGTACATAGCCGTCGGACTGGTCATAGCCGGTTCAATATCGGGAGAAGGCGGCGGACCCGAAACCTCAGCCGCGTTCCTCGTCATGGGACTGGCCACGCTCATCATCTACACGCTGCTCTACGAATGGACTACCTCATTCAACATACACGAAGAGATAGAGCGAGACAATATAGCGGTGGGAGTCGCCCTGGCGGGAAATCTCATAGCGATAGGCATAGTAGTATTCAAGGCGGTGTTCGGCGAGTTCGTGGGGTGGAGCGAGAGCGTAATCGCGTTTCTGGTGTACGCGGTGGTCGGCTTCGTCTTGCTCTACGCGGTCAGGCTTCTGGTTGACTTCGCGCTGTTCCGCGGCGTAAAACTGGCTGATGAACTGGCCGTTGACCGCAATCTCGGCGCCGCCTTCATCCAGAGCGCGGCTCTAATCAGCGTCAGCCTGATACTGTTCTTCGCGATATAGGAGTCATGGGACATCGCTATGAAAGAGCGTAAGTTCAAGGAATAGGAGGTTTAGGGCTGGGCGATCTACCTGCGTTCTTGAGGCAACATTCCCGCTCTTTGCGCTCGCTCCGTTCTGCGAGAGTTGGTGCCGTAAACGAATACGCCGGCCGGCCCGACTATGTTTATGCCAATGAGTGTAGCGCCTGCCCAAGTATGAACAGTTACCATTACGTAGATTCCTCCAATGATAATCATGGCGGCGAGAATGAAGGCCGCTCCCAACCCCAGGTAGCTTCTCTTAGAATCCCCTATAATAACCGTCTCTTCCATTTTGATACGATGTTGGGACTGATTTTCTGCCATTTTGAGTATTCTGGACGCCGCTCCCGGGATGACATCATCATACATCTTTAGTTGTGATGATCCCTGTGTGATTAGTGGCGTTGTATAGTTTGGCGCAAACTCGGTCGTCTGAATCCGGCTGCGCGCAGACTCCCGCCGCCGCCCGTGAATCCTGTGGAACTGCGTCCGAGAGAACTGCCGCGCGAACTTCCGCCCCAGTTGGAGCGAACGCCCGTCGAACTGGACTTGAATGAGCCGCTCGTCTTCTGGTTGTTCATGTAAGTAGAACGGGAAGAGCTTATATTGCGACTGGCCTGGTCGTAGGATGACCCGGCGAACGTCTTCTGCTTGTTGAAGTAGTTGGAGTTGCGCGATACCTGGTTGCGGTAGCCGCTGGAGTTGCGGTAGTTGGTTCTGTCCCTGCTTATCGTGTCGTATCTATGTATCGGGGTGGCGTAGTAGTATCCGCCGAATGGAGGCGTGAACGCGCTGAGCAGCATATAGGTGAAGAGGAAATTGCCGAGGCCGAAATGGCTGTGGTAGTAGCTGTTCGCGCCGTACCCGCGCACCTCATGCTCGCGGTTGTGGTTGCGAACGATGGAGAACAGTCGGTCGTCTGAGGCGTCCTCGATCTGCTTGGAGTTATTCAGGTCCTCCCAGCCCTCCAGGTTCATGTAGTCGCCGTCCTGCTCGACTCGGATCAAGACTATGCCGTCGCCCTCGTATATCTCGTTGACGCGCTTCTCGAAGTCGGTCGGGCTTTCCGCTTCTTTGAATGCCTGCTGCACTTCATCCAGGTTGATTCTTCCCGCCGCTCCGTCCGTAGCCGCCCACTCTTCGTAGCTCGGTCCGGAATCGCCGCAGGCCGCGATCGCTGGCCCCGCTATGAGGGACGCGCCGGCCAGCAATGCAAAGGTGGCCTTTCTGTTTCGTTTTCTCTGGAGCATCATCACTCTCTATTTACGCGCGCTATATGAAGCCTGTCGTTTAGAAGCCTCCTCCGCCGTCGAAACCGCCGCCGCCATCGAAGCCGCCTGAATCCACGCCGCCGTGGTGTCCGCCGCTTTGGTCTGAACCGCCTCCGTGCAAGAAACTCCCGGCTATGAACGCCGTTCCCATCATGGCCGCGGCGTCGCCGTCGTTCATCATGGCTCGACGCTCAGCCTTGCGTCTGCGCGAACGTCTTACAAGCCACCAGACGCCGCCTATGAGTGCTGCCGCCATGAATATGATGATAATGGGATCCATTGGTCGCGCCTCCTCGCCTATGTTCTACCACGCTCGCTCGTCACTAATAGTCTATCAGGTTATGAGGTCGGATAGTCTATTTGGGAGTCGTTCAACCCCGCTTTCCTCCAAATCCGATGGCGAATCGAGATGCTCGGAGTTGAGCAGGGACGCCATGACCGCGTCCGCCGCCGCCGCTCGCAGTTCGGCTCTGGCGACGATGGCCTCATCTGCGAACTGGATGAGCGCGGCGGCGCGTGACTCGGCGTTCGACATTATCGAGAGCGCAATGTCCTGAAGCGCGGACAGATGACTTGGCCACAGGCCGCTGAAAGCGTCCAGATACATATCAGACGCCATGAGCGCGAAACGCCTGTCTCCGAGCCGAGTTCTATGCTCGAACAGGCGATTCTCCACGCAAGACATAATCAAGTCCGCCGCTTGGTTCGGCGATGCAAGTTCGGGTGAACCTATGTCTATCCAGTATTCGTCCCACAGCCTATCCGCAACCGCGTCGAAGACGCTCCCGTAATCAGACCGAATATCCCCCAGAGGCGCGACCGCTCGCTCTACCCATTCCGACGTGTCCCGTTCCAGAATACGACGGAATGGCTGCGCCTCCATGACGGCTTCTCGGAGCTCATAATAGGCTCGAGACTCGCTCTCGATTATCGCCGCGAATCCGGCGGACGCCTCCACGATGGCTCTGCTCCGAGATTCCGCTTCACTCTGAACCTGGCGCAGCAACCCTTCGACAGATTCGCCCGCCACACAGGAATCTCCCTGGTCTCTCATACGATATAGCGTCGCCTGCTGCCTGCTGAAAGCCAGAATCGGGTCGTTGATATAGAGCGTCATCTGGGACGCGCCGCGGCTGCCCTGTCGCGCCGAGCGTCCCCTGAGTTGGCGCTCTACTCGCGGCGACGCGGGCAGGGAAGCGATTATGGTCAGCAGTCCTGGACCGCCCTCGATCTGTTCGTCAGCCCGCCCAAGCCTCTCGGCGACTTTGGCGTCAATCTCTTTTGCCACTACGATGTCGGCGCCGCGTCCAGCCATTCCTGTGGACACGGTCACCGCTCCAAACTCCCCAGCGCGCGCTATTATCTCCGACTCCTGAGACGGATTCGATGCGTTCAGGAGGCGGTGCGGGATGCCCCGTCGTTTCAGAACATCGCTGAAAGCGTCGGATTCCTTCACGCTTCTGAACGCTATCAGGACTGGTCTTCCAATACAGCGCCAGCGCGCTATCGCGTCCGAAAGCGCGCGAGTATGTTCGCTCTTCTCGAAGAAGACTCGCGTGGGCAGGTCGGCGCGGCGCGGCGTAAAGGTAGGCGGCATCCTGACAACGCGTACTCCGTAATCCTGCCTGAAAGCGTCCTCTGCTTCAATCGCCGAGCCAGTCAGCCCGGAAACAGTCGCGTAATTGGACATGAGCGCGTGTATCGTCACCCGCGCTGCCGGGTTGGCGCGTGACTGCCCGAAAATTCCTTCCTTTGCCTCTATCGCCTCATGCAGCCCATCCACATAACGGTGAGAGGACATCGGTCTCCCATCGAGACGGTCCACCAGGGTTACGACCTCGCCGTCGGCTACGTAGTCCTCATCCACATGATGGACGACCCTGGCTCTCAGCGCTCGCTCGACCTCGAACGCGGCGGCGGGGTCATCCACACGGTCTGATATGAAATCCCATCCGCGCGCGGTGATTCTCAGCGCAGAGTACTCGGCTTCGATTGCGAAAAACAGATCCGCTTCGAGCGGGGCTCCCTCATCGTCGTCATTTAGAATCAAGAGATCGCGCCGCAGTTGGCGCCCGCTCTTTTCCATGCGTTCCAATGTAGATGCCAGCCTGGGACTCAGTCCCTCGGCCAGCAGTATGGTGGCCAGAACGCGGTCGTCCCGCTCTTTCAGATGGGCGGCGTCCTCAACCTCGGCGTATAGCGCGTCAATCCGCTCAGTCTGCGCCTCTATCATGCGAATCGCCACGTTTTCGGCAGTGTCGTCTTCCGAAAGTTCACTCATCGGCTCTCCCGCTATTATCAAAGGCGCGCGCGCCTGATCTATCAACAGGTGGTCGGCCTCGTCCACGATTGCGATGTCGAACGCGGGGGAGACGCGCTCCCGTTTCCCGCTCGCTATGCTGTCTCTCAGATAGTCGAAACCGACCTCTCTGGCGGTTGCGAACACTATGGAGCGGGCGTACTGAAACCTGCGTTCGTCCGAATCCATGCTCGCGACGACCAGGCCGGGTGCGAATCCCAATGACTCCATAATGGGCGCGAGACCGTCGCAGTCGCGGGCGGCGAGATAGTCGTTGGCGGTCAGGATATGCGTCTGTCGGCCCGACGCCGCGAATATCATCGCCGCGATTGCCGCCGCAAGCGTCTTGCCCTCCCCCGCGTCCATCTCGACGATTGTCCCATTCAGCAGCAGCGCCGCGGCTGCCAACTGCTGTCGGGTGGGCGCGTACAGCAGGCAGTCTTCATCGTCCAATTCGCGCAGACATTGGTAGAACGCCGCGGAAAAGTGTATGCGCGGGGGGTGTTCGGAGCGTATTCGCGCTCTTGCGATGAGCAGCCAGCGCAGAGCGGCTCTCAAATCCGGTTCAAGTCCACGGCTTTCGGACGCCGCAGTCGCCCAGTCTTGGAGTGTTGGATACTCGCTGGCGAAGCGAATGGGGGCGTTCGGGCCGGTCTGGTTCAGCAATTCGTCCACCAGCAGCCGAACTTGCCTGATTCGCCCGCGCAATTCTTCAGCGTCTTCTATGACCGCTCTCCACACTCCCTTGCGCCTTCTGATAGCGCATCCGACTATGGCGAGCGCGGCGATGAGCGGCTTATCAGACAGTTGCCGCTCGCCTTTGGAGAAGAGGGAGCGCGCCGAGTTCCCTGTCCGATATATCAGCCCCGCGTCCGAGAGGCGGTCGCTCGAATATCTGGAAGCGCGTTCCGCAATATCCAGCGCCCAGTC
Source organism: uncultured Dehalococcoidia bacterium (assembly GCA_964640295.1). Taxonomy (GTDB): domain Bacteria; phylum Chloroflexota; class Dehalococcoidia; order Lucifugimonadales; family UBA1123; genus VXRN01. Next base: position 43,685 of record CAZXFX010000022.1, read on the forward strand.
GGCGTCTTTGGCATTTTGGTATCGGTGCATAGTCCCCAGATAATACAACCATCGGCGACCCCCGCGCTCGCCGCCGAGACCACGGAGAGCTTATAACGATTCAGCCAGCGCCCCACCTCGCGCAAAAATCCCTTCCCCCTTCTATGGGCTCACAGGGGTAGGTAAATCAAAAATCCGTTCGTCCTGAGCCTGTCGAAGGGCGCGCCGACCTGCTACGCGCCTACCCCTCTCAGACCTCGACGGGCAGAGCTCAACCCCAATCAGCCACCAGACAATTCCAAATTCACTATTCTAAATTCACCATTCCACATCCCCCCACCCTGTGCTACAATACTCACAACCTAAGAACAAATATGCGTAAATCGCGCAAGCCAATCTAATCACTAATAACTAACGACTAACTACTCATATACCAGAATTTATCAATAAGTCCGAG
>CAZXFX010000023.1:0-31482 GCA_964640295.1 uncultured Dehalococcoidia bacterium
CCCCTCTCAGCCCCCCCCCCCCCCCAGAAAACCGCGTCGCAATCTAACGCCCCGGCTGAACAACCAGGCCGCCCACTATGGGCTGCCCATATATCGACGCGCAATTGCCAGGTTGGCGATGGCCGCAACGTTCCTGTTACATAAGGCCAGACGAGGTGACAATTATGTCTCGCCACGCCCAATCCATCTGGATGTCCACGTCGCAAATCTCCCGCAACGGCGCTGCCGCATGCTGGAAAGCCATTCAATCCATTAGAACCAAATCTCCCGCGCGGCTCCGCTCCAGCCTCCCGCCTGGACTGCTGCTCGCCCTGCTGGTTGTCGCCCTGACGATTTCCCAGCCCGGCGTGACCCCGCCGGCCAGCGCCCAGGGCACCCCCGGCAGCACCAAGACCATCCTCTTCAGTCAGAGCCACTTCGGCGCCGAAGAAGGGGGTGTCGGAACCATCACGATAACCCGCACCGGCGAGATTTCCGATGCGCTGGAAAACGTTACGCTGACGCTTGAAGCCACCGGGACCGGCCTCGGCCACGCCATTAAAGGCACGGACTTTCCCGCCCGGAACCTTATCGTTGCCTTTGCCCCGCATAAGAACAAGGCGTCCACCACCATCAGAATTCCCACCGACCACGACGTCGAGGGCCTGGAAACCTTCAAGCTCAAGGTGAAGACCGCCAGCCTGCCCAACGCCTTCGACCACGGAGTGGTGTCCGAAGCGACGTTCCACATCACGGACGTGGTCACCGTGCCCGATGACTGGGCGCTGCTGCCCAGCGGGCTTGAGCCCGGTGACAAGTTCCGCCTGCTGTTCCTGACCCGCAAGCACACCTGGGGAACCGGCAACGCCGACTACTACAACCAGGAAGTCAAGAACACCATCCTGCTGTCCGGCACCCACACCGAACTGAGGAAGTACCGCAATTCTTTTCGCGCCGTGGTCAGCGGCACGGATCGGGACGCTGTCGTCAATACCGGCACTCACTTCACGCGCCACTCCATTCTCCCCGGCGCTCGGGGCTATCCCATCTACTGGCCGGACCAGCGGCTGGCGGCAGTGGACTACCAGGAGTTCTACGAAGGCGACGCCTGGGCCGACACCCGGGCCAACACCCGGGACGGCGTCAATCGGGAGATCGATTGGACCACCTGGACCGGTACTTACAACCTCCACCTGCTGGCCGCCCAGGGCAAAACCTCTGATGCTGACGATTTGCTGGGCCGCGCCTCCAACCGCCCGATAGGCACGGCGGATGGACCCGGCGTCACGGTGCACACCTGGAGCGATAACGGCCAAACCAATATCAAGTCCGGCGGCCTCCGGCCCAATCAGGCGCGCCGCCTGCTGGCCCTGTCCCAGGTTTTCCAGGTCGCGCCCCGCGCCACCGTTGGTTTCGACAAGGACTTCTACCAAGGAGAAGAGGGGACCAACCTGGAAGTTACGCTGCGCACCTCCAAGTCCCTGGCTGCCGACGAGACCGTCACCGTCACCGCCGTCGCCACCGGCAACGGGGAGGGCCACGCCACCATCAGCGGCGCCGGCAGGGACGTCCCCGCCACCTCGTGGACCATCAGCCGCACGGGCGCCGGCACCTTGTGGAAGGCAAACCTGCCCCTTACGGAAGACAACACCATCGAAGGCCTGGAAACCCTCGAACTGCGGATCGACCCCGACCAACTGCCCCAGGGAGTGAAGCTAACCCCCGGCGCCGAAACAGCGCGCGCCAACATCATCGACGTGCATACTGTCCCCGCCAACTGGCCCCTGAAGCCGGCCGGTGTGAACGCCGGCGGCAAGTTCCGCCTGGCCTTCATCACCGGCAGCGAATACAGTGCCCAGGCCACCGACATCGCCCACTACAACTCGAAGGTCCGGACGGAGGCCAAAGGCCAGTCCGCCCACGCCGCGGTGAAGGCCCACGAGAAATCCTTCCGCGTCATCGCCAGCACTGGCCAGATGGACGCCATAGACAACACTGGAACCCGGTTTGTGCGCAACGGCACGGCGGCAGAAAAAGGCCACCCCATCTACTGGGTGGCGGCCGGCGGCGGCGCCAAGATGGCCGACGATTACCAGCATCTGTACGATGGCGCCTGGAACGACAACGACGCCACCCTGCCCAGCGGCGCGGAAGCAACCCCCACCTCCAGCTGGTTCGCCTGGTTCGGCACCAATACCGCCGGGTTCCTGGCCCCCTCGTATAAGCATCTGGCCGGAACCAAACGCTACCAGAGCAATCAGGCCGATGCTACGACCAGGCCCTACTACCTGGGATCCCCCAAGGTTCGCCTATCCCACGGCGACACCCAGTTTCTGGCTGAACACGGCGACGGCAGCCAGCTGTTCAAAGGCTCACTAACCAGCAACATTAGATTCAACGACTTCAACTATCGCCTGCTGGCCCTCTCCCAGGTCTTCAAGGTAGCCGGCGGCGCTCCTCCTCCACAGGTAAACGCCACGGTGCAACTGGCGCGCGAAGTCTATCAGGTGGAGGAAGGCGAGGACCTGACCCTTGGCGTTACCCTTTCCACCGGGTTGGCGCAGGACGCCACCTTCAGCATCACCCCCAGCGCCACGGGCGCCGGGTCCGGCCACGCCGCCACCCCCGCCGACTTTGCAGCCGGACCCTGGTCGGTCACCGTCACCGCCGGCAGCAACGCCGGGTCGGTGACCATCCCCATGCCCCACGACGCCGCCATCGAAGGCCCGGAAACCTTCAAGATTACCCTGGACACCGCCAGCCTGCCGGCCGGCGTCACCGCCGGCGGCACCACCACGGCCAACGTGGCCATCATCGACGTGCACGAGGTTCCGAACAACTGGGCGCTGAAGCCCGCCGGTCTGAACCCGGGCGACAAGTTCCGCCTGCTCTTCGTAACCAGCCAGAGGAACGCGACCTCCCGGTTAATCGCCGACTACAACAAGCACGTGGAGAACAACATCAACGAGGAAGGCGGCGTCGGCGACGGCACCCACTCCGCCCTGGAGGACACCTACGGCCTCTCCTTCCGCGCTGTGGGCAGCGCCCCCGGCGACAGCAGCAACCCCGCGGTCAACGCCCGGCAGAACACCGCCACCCGGCACACGCCGGGCGGCACCGGCGCCGCCCAGCTGGGGCGGCCCATCTACTGGGTGGACGGCCGCCAGGTGGCCGACGACTACGAGGACTTCTACGACGGCGCCTGGTTCGCCACCCACGGCATGACCCGGAACGCCAGCCGGCACTCCAGAGACCGGATCGACTGGGAGGCCTGGACCGGCACCTTCCATGCCGGCATGTCCCACGGCAACGCGCAAAATGCCGGCACCATCACCGGCAACGGGCTGGGGGCCACCTCAGTTACCACCTGGAAACGCCGCACCTCCGGCAACACCCTGAGCATTGAATCCGGCGCGGCGCCCAACAACCAGCAGCGTCGCCTGTTGGCCCTGTCCCAGGTCTTCCAGGTTGAGCTGCCCAAGATTACGCCGGCCATATCGGTGACCGCCGGCGGCGGCGTCACCGAAGGCGGCAACGCCGTGTTCACCCTGAAGGCCAGCGCCGCCCCCAACGCCAGCCTGACGGTCAGCCTCACCGTGGCCGACGCGCCCCACGCCGATTTCATCAACTCCAGCGTCGAAGGCGCCCAGACCGTGACCATCGGGCGGGGTCGCGCCACTGCCACCTACACCATTGCCACCGTTGCCGACGACGTGGACGAACCCAACGGCCCGGTCAAGGTGACCGTTGCCCCCGCTGCCGGCTACACCGTCGACTCGTCCAATATGGCAGCGGTAACCGTCAGCGACGACGACTCCACCACCAGCGAGATTGCCGGCGCCACCACCGCGATTACCGAAGGCGACGACAAGACCTTCACCGTCTCCATCGGCCGCGCCCTGCGCGACGGGGAAATCCTGGCAATTCCGCTGTCCTTTACCGGGACAGCCACCAAAGGCTCCGACTACACCATGGAATGCGGGACTGCTGCCGGCGTAACCTGCGACTTCACCGGCGGCAGCGAGAAAGTCACCTTCACCGGCAGCGCCGGCGGCTCCGCCACCAGCGTAACTCTCACCCTGAAGACCAAAGACGAAGGCAACACCGAAGCCGGCGGCGAGACGGTGAACATCAACCCGGGCACGCCCGTCGCCACCAGCATGGACGGCGGCGCGGCCGCCACCACCGACAGCTTCGGAGAGTTCACCATCAACGACGTGCCCCCCGCGCCGACCGAGGTCCCTCTCACCGATGATCCCGTCTGGGTGGCCGCCGACTGGCCCCTGATTCCCGCGGGCCTCACCGCAGGCGATCAGTTCCGGCTGCTCTTCATCTCCACGTCCACGCGCGACGCCACCTCCCCGGTCATCGGCGACTACAACAGGTTCGTACACACCGACATCGACAGCGGCCACGAGTCCATCGCCGTCCACAAGGGGTTGTACCGGGCCGTCGCCAGCACTGCTGGCGCCGATGCCCGCGACAACACCAGGACCACCGGCTCCGGTGTGCCTATCTATTGGCTCAACGGCCCGAAAGTGGCCGACGACTACGCCGACTTCTACGACGGTAGCTGGGACAACCGCGCCAAGTCCGACGCGCGGGACAACGCCGGCAACGCCTTCAGCGGATCCATCGGACTAATCTGGACCGGCTCCGCCGACGACGGCACGAAGCGCGACGGCCGCGCCCTGGGCGACAGCAAGGTTGGCACGGCCGATCTGGACCACGCCAGCAGTAAAAATCCGCTCGATGCCAGGCATACTGAATCCTGGAACACGCCTTACCGCTTCTACGCCATGTCGCCGGTTTACCAGGTCGGCGGCAGCGTGGCGCAGGTGCCCCACGATTGGGCGCTCAAGCCCTCGGCTGTCGGCGCGGGCGAACAGTTCCGGCTGCTGTTCGTCACCTCCGGCAAGCGCGACAAATCCGCGACGGACATCGCCGTTTACAACAAGTTTGTGCAGGGCTTCGCCGAGGAAGGCCACGCCGACATCCGCCTTTACGGCAACGGCTTCCGGGCGCTGGCCAGCACCGGCGCCACCGACGCCCACGACAACACCGGCACCACCGGAACCGGTATGCCCATCTACTGGCTCAACGGCCCCAAAGTGGCCGACAACTACGCCGACCTCTACGACGAGACATGGGACAACCGGGCGGCGACGGACGTGCGCGACGAATCCGGTAACGCCTTCAGCGGAGCCATCGGACTGATCTACACCGGCTCGGAACACGATGGCGCTAAGTCCGCTGACCATCTTGGCTCCTCAGGACCCGTAACCGTTGCCGATTTGGCCCACGCCGACAGCAAGCCACCACTCAATGCCAACTTCAAAATAGACGGAAACCAGCGCTTCTACGCCATGTCCCCAGTGTTCCAGGTGGAAACCGTCACGCCGGAGCTGACCATCACCGGCAGCGGCAGCGTAACCGAAGGCAGCTCGGCGACTTACACCGTAACCGCCAACAACGCCCCAATCGCCGACCTGACCGTTCATTACACGGTGACCGACGCGCCCAACGCCGATTTCATCAACTCGGCCAACCAGGGCGGCAAGACCGCCGTCATCACCGCCGGCCAGGCCACCACCACCATCACCCTGGCCACCGCCGCCGACAGCGCGGACGAGCCCGGCGGAACGATCAAGGTCACGCTGAACCCCGCCGCCGGCTACACCATCGGCTCCCCCAACGCCGCCATCACCACGGTGAGCGACGACGATCCCACCACCAGCGCCATCACCGGCGCCACGGCGGCGGTTGTCGAGGGCGGCGTCAAAACCTTCACCGTCTCCATCGGCCGCGCCCTGCGCGCCGGCGAGAAACTGGTGGTTCCCCTGAACTTCGGGGGGACGGCCACCAAGGGAACCGACTACACCGTCGGGTGCCCCAATGCGTTGCCCACCGGCGTAACCTGCGATTTCGGCGGCGGCAGCGAAGCGATCACCTTCACCGGCAGCGCCGGCGGCTCCTCCACCAGCGTCACCATTACGCTGACCACCCAGACCGACAGCAACGCCGAGGGCGGCGAGACGGTGAACGTCAACCCCCGGGGCAGCCCCACGGCCACCGCCCTGGATGGCGGCGCCTCCGCCACCACGGACAGCTTCGGGGCGTTCACCATCAACGACCCGGTGCGGCCGACGATCAACATCGCCGGCGGCGGCGCCCCCGTAACCGAGGGGTCGTTGGCATCCTTCACGCTGACCATCAGCCCGTCGCCGAACACCGACCTGACCGTTCGCTACACGGTGGCCGACGCGCCCCACGCCGACTTCGTCAACGCCGGCAACCAGGGCAGCCAGAGCATCACCATCCCCTCCGGTATCGCGACCGCCACCTTCAGCGTGGCCACGGCTGCGGACAGCGTGGACGAATTCAACGGCCCTGTTCAGGTAACGCTCACCGCCGACTCCGCCTACGTCGTCGGCTCATCCAACATGGATGCGGTGACGGTCACCGACGACGACCCCACCACCAGCGCCATCACCGGTACCACCGACGCGGTTACCGAAGGCAGATTCAAGGCCTTCAACGTCTCCATCGGCCGCGCCCTGCGCGCCGGGGAGAAACTGGTCGTGCCACTAGCCTTCACAGGGACGGCCACCAAGGGCGCCGACTACTCCGTGTCAGGCTTCGCGGCCACCGGCGTAAGCCACAACTTAAGCGCCGGCGTCGAGCGGGTAGTCTTCACCGGCAGCGCCGAAGGCTCCGCTACTAGTGCGACACTAAGGATTAAGACCAAAACGGACGATTCTACCGAAGCCGGCGGCGAGACGGTGAACGTCAACCCGCGCGGCAATCCCACGCCCACCAACCTCAGCGGCGGCGCGTCCACTACGACCGATAACTTCGGACAGTTCACCATCAACGACCCGCCGATCCCGACGCCGGACAACCCTGCCGTAACCATCATATCCGACTCCTTGAAGGTAACTGAAGGCGAGGGCGCCAGATTCAGACTCATAGCGTCGCCGGCTCCCGCCGCCAACATTACGGTCAAGGTCAACGTCGTGGACGAAGGCGACTATGCTGCCGCCGGACAGACCGGGACCCGACAGGTCACCATCACCACCAGCGGCGTTGCCACCTTCACCGTAAAGACGGTTGACGATTCGGTTGACGAAAACTACTATTATATCACCGTTGCACTTATTGACGGCGCCGGCTTTCACCTCGGTGACCCCCGAAGCGCCCTAGTCCAGATACAGGATAACGACGACGCCGTACTCTTGTCGCTGCGCCTCGATACGAGCACTACCAATCGAGCCAATCTGGAAGGCTCGCCACCCCTCTTCAACTCGAGCCGGCGGGTCTTGATCGCGGAACTGTCGGAAACCCTCTCCGTGAGCACACCCTATCAGGTCTGTTTCACCGACAGCGCGGCGACGCGGGGCGCCGACTTTGACGTGTATGTTTCCGGCAGCAAACTGGCGGCAAACCAGAACTGCGCCAAATCGTCCATACCGGCTGGCTCCAAGGCAGACAAGAGAATCTCATTCGCAGTCATTGATGACGCAACGGAGGAAGACCCTGCCACCGAAACCGTGATTGCCGAGCTCCAGGAGCGCTCCGACCAGGCGCTGCCCGCCGGCGTGTCCCTGACCGACAACCCCACGGCAACGTTCACTATCGTTGACGACGACACCGGGTCGGTAAAGGTGAGGTCCATTCTGTTGGGCGCCAACCCCGATGAAGTGCGGGAGGGCGGCGATTACACCGAACTCACGCTGGTCAGTTCGGACAAGGATCACAAAAATCACACCCTGGTGCTGAACCTCAACTTCGGCGGCACCGCCACCTTCGGCAAGGACTACTGGGTGGAGTATGACATCAACCGAAGAGGCTTTGACCTCCAGCCAACCACCAACAGCGCCCACCAGATAACTTGGCACCGGCTGCGTAAGCACGGCAGCTTTCCGGTTGAACAGGAGGTGTATCGGATCCGGATCCACCCCATCTCTGACGATGACGATGACGAGGGATCCGAGACGGTGACCGTCTCCATCGGTGGCCGCACCTATATCAAGACGACTGGCGGGGTGAATTGGAAGGCGGGCTTGACGGCGGCCTCGGGCGCGGCCACGGTGACCATCAGGGATAAACCGCCAGTGCTTTCCTTTGCCCAGGAAACGGTTACCTTCGGTGAAGACGCCAGCAACCGCGTGCTCTTTATCAACGCCAGCAAGGCTCCCGAGAAGAAGATCGACTTCTACTGGCATATCAGTGGCACGGCAACACAGGAAGGAGCAGGCAGGGATATCGTCCAAGACTACTTCCCAAGTTGCGATTGTGGGTTTGGATCCCTTTTCCCATGGCAGACATCCCAAAAAATTCTGATACGAATCATTGACGATGACATCGTCGAGTCCGATGAAACGGTGGTCTGGACCTTGATTGCATTTCCCAGTACCAAGGATTCGTATATCATCGGCGATCCGAGTACCCTGACCATTACCATCAAGGACAACGATGGCGGCACCACCACCAGACCGCCGCCCCCGGCCACGCCGGTAGCGTCCTTCGTGTCCGGTTCGTCCAGCGCGGCGGAGAGCGCCGGCACGCGCAACGTGCCGGTGAACCTGAACCCGGCGCCGCAGTCGGCCATCACGCTGAGCTACACCGTGGGCGGCACGGCGACATCGGGCAGCGACTATACGGCGTTGTCCGGGTCGGTCGCGGTGTCCTCCGGGGCGACCAGCGTCAACATTCCGGTGGCGATCACCGACGACAGCGCGGTTGAGAGCGGCGAGACTGTGACACTGACGCTGTCCGCCGGCTCGGGCTACACCCGTGGCAGCCCCAGCACCCACACGCTGACCATAACGGACAACGACGTCGCGCCGCCGTCCACGCCGGTGGCGCAGTTTGCATCTGCCACGTCCAGCGCGGCGGAGAGCGCCGGCACGCGCAACGTGACGGTGAACCTGAACCCGGCGCCGCAGTCGGCAATCACGCTGAGCTACACTGTGGGCGGCACGGCGACATCGGGCAGCGACTACACGGCGCTGTCCGGGTCGGTCGCGGTGTCCTCCGGCGCCACCAGCGTCAACATTCCGGTGGCAATCACCGACGACAGCGCCGTGGAGAGCGGCGAGACGGTCATCCTGACGCTGGCGACCGGCACGGGCTACACGGTCGGGAGCGGCAACACGCACACGCTGACCATCACCGACAACGACGTCGCGCCGCCCGCTACGCCGGCGGCATCCTTCGCGGCGAGTTCGTCCAACGCGGCGGAGAGCGCCGGCACGCGCAACGTGACGGTGAACCTGAGTCCGGCGCCATCCACGGCAATCACGCTGAGCTACACTGTGGGCGGCACGGCGACATCGGGCAGCGACTATACGGCGCTGTCCGGTTCGGTCGCGGTGTCATCCGGGGCGATCAGCGTCAACATCCCGGTGGCGATCACCGACGACAGCGCCGACGAGAACAGCGAGACGATCATCCTGACCCTGTCCACCGGTACCGGCTACACCCTCGGCAACCTCAAGACTCACACCTTGACCATCGCCGACAACGACGCCGACGGCGTGCGCATCTCCAAGAACGCGCTGACACTGACGGAAGGCGGCTCGGGCGGAACCTACACGGTAAGGCTTGAGTCCGACCCGGGCGGCTCGGCGACGGTTACGCCCGCCTCCAGCGACACCGACATAGTGACCGTATCGGGCGCGCTCTCCTTCAACAGCGGCAACTGGCAGAACCCGCAGACGGTTACGGTTACGCCGGTGGACGACGCCGACACCCGCGGCGAGACAGCCACCATCACCCACGCCGTCAGCGGCTACGGCAGCATAACCACCGCCGGCAGCGTCAGCGTAACCGTGCGCGACGACGACCAGCCGGAGGTCACAGTGTCCGGGCCTGCCTCGGTGAACGAAGGCGCCACGGCGTCCTTCACCATCAACGTCGCGCCCGCGCCGTCCGCCGCCATCACCGTGCGGCTCAATGCCGCCCAGACCGGCGACTTCGCGCAATCCTCCGACCTGGGGAACAAGCTCGTCACCTTCGCCAGCGGCGAAACCTCCAAGACTATAACGGTCCGCACCGTGGATGACGACCGCAGCGAGGTGAACGGGGCCGTGCGGATTACGGCGTCGCTGGGCAGCGGCTACATTCTGGGCAGCGCGTCCAGCCACACCGTCGAAGTGGTGGATGACGACGGCGGCGGAACGCCGGTCCTGCGCCTCGTCGGGCCGTCCAGCCCCGCCTTCGAGGGAGGCGACGCCATCGCCTTCACGATCCACGCCGACCCGGCGGCGACAAGCAGTATCTCGGTTACGGTGAACGTTGCCGAGCAGCCGTCGGGCCAGTACATTCAGTCGGCGAACCTGGGCCAGCGCACGGTAACCCTGGGAGCCAACCGCGCCCGGCAGAGCTTCACAGTGCCCATTCACGACGACAGCGTGGAGGAGACCAGCGCAGGCACGGTCACGGCGACCTTGGTCGCCGGCGCCGGCTACTTGATCAAGTCGGGCGGAGGGACGGCATCTGCCTCTGTGAACGACAACGACGGCCTGCGTATCTCCGTTGGCGATACCAGCGGCCACGAGGGCTGCTACATCCACGTACCCGTTACGCTGACCGCGCCGTCGCCGTGGAACCTGTCCGTGAGCACTAGAACCTCGCCGAGGTATGGCACCGACAACCAGGCGCGAATGGGCACGGATTTCCAGGAGGGCGGGCACGCCTTGGACTTCGCCGCCGGCGAGCAGGTGAAGTACATACTCGTCTGGGCATACGTTGACAAGGTCGCCGAATCGGACGAACTATTCGACGTGGACATACATGTCCCACATAGCGGCGTGACAGTCGTGGATGACTCGGCTGTGATAACCATCAAGGACGGCCCGCCGTCCGGCGGCTACGGCAACTGCGGCGCCCCATAGCCGCGCGACTGGTAAAAGGCGTCCTCCCCAACCAGGAGTTCGGCAAAACCAAGACGGGCTGTTGCGTGATAGCAACAGCCCGTCCCTTCAGAGGGGTAGGGTAGGTATCGCGGATAATCATCCCCATCCGTTGAATGGTGAATAGTGAATGGGGAATTTGGAATTATCTGACGACTGGTTTGGGTTGATGCTTTTGGGAGAAGAGTGGCGCCGACCAGGCTTATGCGGAATTGGCGCTGAATATCTTCTGGTTTATGGCGTTCTGGTGAGCCTGCAGGCGGCTTGCAGGTGTCTTCTGGTGGGTTTCAGGTGGGATATGTCGCCTGTATCCACCTGCAGGCCACCTGCAAAGACCTGTATTCACCAGTTCAGAGGTTTTTTCCTGCGCTCGCTCGGACTGGTTGATAAACTCTGGTATATGAGTAATTAGTCGTTAGTTATTAGTGGTTAGTTTGGCTCGCGCAATTTACGTATATTTGTTCTTAAGATGTGAGTATTGTAGCACAGGGTGGGGGGAATAGTGAATGGTGAATTTAGAATTGGGAATTTGATGACCTCAAACATCTTGGCGCGATTGCAATATATGTGCTTGCGGGCGTTGCGGGTATCGTGTATAAGTTGTTGAATAGCGGCGATCTGGAGATGTTTCTGAGCGGATTGGCGGATGTCGGAGGCTCTGTCTTCATCGTTGGACTTGTAATAGAGGGAGGAGTTTGGATTATGGTCATGGCTCTTGGGAAACTCAGCGAAGCCCAAAGACGCGGGCGCGAGGAAGGGCGAAAAGAAGGACGCGAGGAGATGGCGCGCGCTATGAGAGCGCTTGGAAGGCCTGAGAGCGAAATTCAACAGACGCTGGACTGGCTTGATGGGAGCAAGAACGGTGAGGGCTCACGAGGGTAGGCAAGCATGCAAACCAACCGAAAAATCCCTACCTCTATCAGCCCCTCGACGGGGAAAGCTCAACCCCACTCGACTGGGATCCACTGCTTCTGACTTCATGCACATCCTAACCCGTTATGGTATGCTTAACGCTGATGTAGCGTATCCTATGATTTTTGAGGAAAATAGATCATGCTGAGATTCGTTGAAGAGATTCTTCTGTTACTTCTGCACGACGAGAATGGCAGGTTCATAAATGTTCCGAGTTGGTCCTTGGACTATGCTATATCGGGCGGCGTTCTGATGGAACTCGCCATGGAAAATCGCATAGACACCGACCTTGAAAGCCTGGTTCTCATTGACCCCACCCCCACCGGCGACAATCTGCTCGACCCGACCCTCGCCGAAATAGCCGCGGTCAACGAAAAAAGAGACACTCGCTTCTGGGTCGAACACACCGCTCGCCGCTCCCATGAGATCCGCGAGGAAGCGCTGGCCAGGCTCGTCAATGTGGGCATCCTGGAGCGCGAAGACGACCGATTTCTCTGGGTCTTCAGATCCAGGCGCTACCCCGTCATAGACGGAACCGCTGAGCGCGAAGTCAAGCTGCGTATTATGGGTGTCCTGTTTAGCGACGAAATCCCGTCCCCGCGAGACATCGTGATAATATGCCTCGCCGACGCCTGCGACATATTCGACAGCCTGCTCTCGAGGCAGGAATTCAACAGGGCGACACCGCGCATCGAGCAAGTCGCAAAACTCGACCTCATCGGCCAGGCAATGTCTCAGGCCATATACGACATTCAGATCTCAGTAGCCGCTTCCGCCCACGGCCACATGATGTAAATCGCGTCGCGCCAATTCGCCATATATGAGTTCATTGTGAACTCTCTCCCAGTCGCAAATATCTTGCCCTGCTTGGCGGTTATATTGCATAAGCGAATTTGAACCGGGGTGAGTATGATGAGAATCCTCATATCAGGCTCGACTGGACTTGTCGGGACCGCGCTGGTTAGAAGTCTTGAATCATCCGGACATAGCGTGTCGCGGCTGGTTCGCCTCAATTCTATCGGCGTCCAGGACGGAATAGTCTGGGATCCCGCCGCAGGTTCGATTGACACTCGTCAGCTCGAGGGATACGACGCCGTCGTCCATCTATCCGGCGAAAACGTAGCGTCGAAGAGATGGTCGCCAGAGCAAAAGACGCGCATCCGAGACAGCCGAGTCAAGAGCTCCCAACTTCTCGCAAGCGCTCTCGCCAGTCTGAATGCGCCTCCCAGCGTATTCGCCTGCGCCTCAGCTACTGGCTACTACGGAGACAGAGGCGATGAGATCCTGACCGAAGACTCCGCGCCCGGCGCCGACTTTCTCGCCAATGTAAGCGTAGAGTGGGAGGCTGCGACTGATTCGGCGGCGGTCGCCGGCATCCGGGTTGTCAACATGAGGATAAGCGTCGCGCTGACAGCCGCCGGCGGCATGGTCGCCGCGGTGGGACCGATATTCAGACTGGGCGTCGGCGGCAGGCTCGGGTCGGGCAGGCAATACCTGAGCTGGATTTCAAGAGACGACCTCATCCGCTCCATAGGGTGGATTCTGCGGCGCGACGATCTGCGCGGTCCCGTCAACTTATGTTCTCCCAACCCGGTTCCTAACTCGGAGTTCACCAGAACGTTGGGGCAACTGTTGCGCAGGCCGACTCTGTTCCCTGTCCCCAGATTCGCGCTCAGAATTACCCAGGGCGAGATGGCCGACATGCTTCTGGCGAGCATTCGCGCTAAGCCCGATAGACTCAGCGCGAGCGGCTTCGAGTTTCGCCATTCCCATCTGGAAGACGCGCTGCGCTGGGCGCTAGGGGATAGGGAAGTCTGAAACCCTCGTTCCGCTTAAGAGCCAGCCAGCCGGCGGGCCAGCGCCAGCGCGCGTCACTCTCCCTTTGCCAGTAGCCGGACTGTCGCTAAGCTCCGCTCAGGCGGCTCTGCGAGCGTCAAGGCCTCATATCCTATCCGCCACCGCGCCTGAGAAATGTTCCATCGCGCGGATGCAGTCGTCAACGTCGGGCGTTCGGAAGTCGAAGGTTAGCTGCTGTATGCCGATTTCGGCGCACGCCCTGATGTCTTCGATTACTTCGCCTGTGGAGGCGATGAGCGCGCCGTTAGAGCGGTTGGACGCGCCTTCGTCCAGCCCGATGTCGGTGAAGTGGAGTGTTCGCTTCAGGGAGATGGTGATTTCGGCGAGATCGCGGCCAACCGCGTCGCTGTACTCTCTCAGATACGGCAGGTGAGAGGCGACGAAGTCTGGAGACTGGCGCGTAGGATGCCAGGCGTCCCCGTACTTCACAGTCCTGCGGATCGCGCGCCTGGTGTGGCCGCCCACCCAGATAGGGATATGTCCGTCCCGGACAGGCTTGGGAGCGAAATAGATGCCGTCGAATTCGTAGTGGTCGCCGCGGTATGCAGGTTCGTCGTCGTTCCAGAGAGTTCTGAAAATTTCCAGGTACTCGTCAGTAACGGGACCCCTGTCTTTGTACGACGCGCCAAGTACGTCGAACTCCTTCTCCAGCCAGCCCACTCCCACCCCGCATACGGCGCGTCCTTTTGTGAGAACGTCCAGAGTGGCGAACATCTTGGCCTGAAGAATCGGGTTGCGGTAGGGGACGATGACGACCGTGCTGCCTATGGCGATTCTGCGGGTGGATGAGGCAATGTAGCTGAGAGTGATGAGAGTTTCCATTTGCGGGTCGTCAGGACGCGAGACGAAGCGTCCGTCCGGGGTGTAGGGATATTGGTCGGTCTCCTGGGTGGGCAAGACGATATGGTCGCCCATCCAGACAGACTCGAATCCGAGTTCTTCGACGGCTTGAGCGAACCTTATCAGGGCGTCGCCGTCTGTCGTCTTGGGCAAAGCGAATCCGTATTCCATGCGGTCATCCTCACTTGTACAAAACTATGGTCGCTGTGTTCCTGTTTCTCTCTGTTCGGAGTCGAAAGGCTTTTCCGGACATTATGTCAGTTTTCATGGCGAATATGGCAAGCATACCGGCCGCGCCGCTTTCTCCACGCGCCCAATCTGCAGGGTCATTATCCGAGAATCGTTCGTCCTGAGCTTGTCGAAGGACGCCTGCTGAAGGACGTTGTCAGTCAGTTCGCAGCCATCTTGTAGAATAAGCGAAAGGCCATGCCAATCTTTTGAGCCTGTATCAGTTTGGCCGGAGGATTGGATCACCCCCATCCTAGCCTTCCCCCATCGAGGGCTGAGAGGGGACTTTTGCCCGAAATGGGCCACCGACTAAATCGTTACAGGTTCTAATCCATCCTCTGCTGGAACTTGACAACCAGTTTTCTCTGGAGTATCTTAGCCAGTAGTATTAGAATCATTCTAATTTGGCGAGATTAGGTGGATTCTCCCGGCCCGTAGGCCTAGGGCAGGAGATGGCATTGGACTATCAAGTTCAACTTCGCGTAAAAGAGATGCGCGCTTCGATGTCTGAGCTGGGCGTAAACGTAACCCCGCGACGCGCGAAAGTGCTGGAAACGCTTGCGTCTTCTGATCGCCACCCCACAGTAAACGAGATTCACTCTGAAGTTCGCCGCATCTACCCATCTACGAGTCTCGCCACCATCTACAACACCATTGAACTGCTCAAAGAAGCGGGACAAGTTCTGGAACTTGAATTCAGTGGGTCGCCAAACCGTTATGACGGGCTCAGGCCGGATTCTCATCCCCACCTCATTTGCCTTAGATGCCGCTCCGTCGAAGATATGGATATGTTCGAGGTCTCGGACGTTTCACTTGACCTTGTATCCTTTGCCAGCGGGTATCAGATCGCGCGACAGCGAACCGACTACTATGGGATATGCCCCGAATGCCAACAAAGCGACGAAGTTCTGGCTTCGTCTCAAGACAGTTAAGACATCGCTTAGCAGAACTGTGAATAGAAACAGGAAAGGAGGGAATATATGGCCAGCAGAGAAGATATTGCGCTAATTTCCCATCTCACGCGCCGCGCCGGGTTCGGAGCGACTCGAGAAGAGGTGGAGCGTTATTGCGAGATGGGCTACGAAGCGACTGTCGAGGAGTTTCTCAACCCTGAATCTCAACCCCCAGTGGACGAGTATTCGCTGTACCGGTACCACCCGATTACAGAGGTGCCGGGAGGAGCCGCCGCTCCGGGCCAGGCCAACTGGCTTTACTGGATGGTGACCACCCAACGCCCGTTGGAGGAAAAGATGGCGCTGTTCTGGCACCATGTATTCGCCACCGGAAACGCCAAGGTGGACAACTGCAACCACCTGCTCGAACAGATAACCATGTTCCGTGAACACGGCATGGGCAACTACCGCGAACTACTGGTTCAGCTTGCCAAGAATCCCGCCATGATCTACTGGCTGGACAATAACGAGAACCACAAGAACGCGCCCAATGAGAATTGGGGACGCGAACTTCTGGAACTGTTCAGCCTTGGCGTTGGACACTACACCGAGAAGGATGTATTCGAGTGTTCCCGAGCGTTCACCGGCTGGACGATAGACGCCAAGATGCCCAGGTATCCCTACGGACGCCACCCGTGGAAGTTCTCCTTCAGGCCTGAAGACCATGACTACACGGAGAAGACGTTCCTGGGACATACGGGCAACTTTGACGGCGAGGACATCATTGACATCATCCTTCAGCAGCCGGCCTGCCCAAGGTTCATTACGCGGCATCTCTACAACTTCTTCGTAGCTGACGAGCCGCAGGTGCCCGCGTGGAACATAGAAGAGCCGCGCAATCCTCAGGCAATCAACGAACTGTCCCAGACGTTAGTGGACAGCAACTACGAGATCAAGCCTGTGCTGCGCCAGCTATTCAACTCCGACTACTTCAAAGAGGCTCAGTACCAGAAGGTGAAGAGTCCCACTGAGGTGGTTGTCGGCACGCTCAGGATGACGAAGGACATGACCGGGCCCGACCCGCGTCTGGAAGGTCTGGGCAAAGAGCCCGGATACATGGGGCAGGACATCCTGGACCCACCCAGCGTAGAAGGCTGGCACACCGGACACGAGTGGATAAACAGCGGCTCGCTGGTCAAGCGCGTCAACTTCGTCGCCGACCGCGTGAGCGACTCTGATCTCGACGGCGTAAGGGAAATGATCGAATATGTAGCGTCCAACGGTACGGTAATGACGCCGGAGGAACACGTGGAGCGCTGTCTGGATATAATGGGCCCGATGGAAGTGGATGAGCGCACCCGCGCCGAATTGGTGTCCCATGTTGCGAGCGGCGGCGATGTCCGAGTCCACTCGGACGATTTCGACACCCGCGCAACGGAGACGTTCGCCCTCATCGCGGCGACGCGAGAGTATCAGTTCGGCTAGACTCAATCAGAAGATCGAATACGCCGGGCGCGGGATATTTCCCAAACCCGGCTAGTACCAGCAGAAAGAGGAGAGAAAGATGGCTGCCAACGGCAACGGAAACGGGAAGCCCCCGGTACTAGTTGTGCTCCAGCTTACGGGCGGCAACGACTATTTCAATACGGTTATCCCCTACAATGACGAAAATTACTACGACAGCAGACCGTCGCTCCAGATACCTCAGGAGCGCGTCCTGAAGTTGGACGATGAACTCGGAATGCACCCGGCCATGGGCCCGATGCAGGATATCTACCAGCAGGGCGACATGGCGATCATACATGGCGTCGGCTACGCGAATTCGCCCAGGTCGCACTTCCGCTCGATGGACATCTGGCACACATGCGAGCCGGATAAGGTCGGAACCGAGGGATGGCTTGGACGCGCGACCCGCGAACTTGACCCCAACGGCGAAAATCCTGTGACCACCGTCAATATCGGACAGGCCCTCCCCAGGGCGCTGGTGACTCCCGGCGTCTCCGTGGCGTCCGTGGCGGATCTTTCCACCTATGGACTGCTCACCAGCATCGAGCAGGAAGAGCAGCGACTCAAGATGCTCGAACGCTTCTCGAATATGTACGGCCCCGCGGTCGGAAGCGGCCAGGTCATGGAATACCTGGGGCAGACCGGGCTGGACGCGCTCAAGGGCGCGGACATCCTCAAAGTGGCGCCCGGCATGTACGATTCCAGTGTAGAGTACGGCGCGACTCCCATAGCCGCCAAGCTGCGCGACATCGCTCAGATTCACACTGCCGATGTCGGAACGCGCGTCTTCTACTGCGACTACGGCTCGTTCGACACTCACGCGGCGCAGGCTACCACGCACGCCAAGCTGTGGCAGGATGTGTCCGAGGCCGTCGCCGACTTCTGGGATGACCTCCGCGAACATGACGCCGACCAGAATGTCATCATGTTCATGTTCAGCGAGTTCGGTCGCCGCGTGCGCGACAACGGCTCCGGCACCGACCACGGCGCCGCCGGCGTAGCGTTCGCAATCGGCCCAAGCGTCAAGGGCGGAATGTACTCCGAATATCCTGAGACGCGGCCCGAAGCGCTCGAACAGGGCGACCTCGTTCCCAATCAGGACTACCGCGGCGTGTACTCGACGATTCTCGAGGACCACTTCAGGATAGAGGCGTCCCCGATAGTCAACGGTCAGTTCGAAGCACCTGGTTTCCTTCAGACCAACGGCCACTAGGCAATAGTATTAGAGGGGGCGAAGATTGTTCTCATTCGCTCCCTCTGCGCCAAAAACACTCACGCATCCATGACACCCACTGAACATCTGGATACAAGACACAGGTTTATTAAGCAGGCGGTCGCCGAACACGCAGACGGCGATCTGTTGCAGGCGTCAGAAAAGACTTGGGGCGCGGCGGCTCATTCCGTCAAGTCCATAGCCGGACGACGCGGCTGGCGGCATGACACCCATAGGCTCCTGTTTATAGCGGTAGATAGGATACTATTTGAAACAGGCCAGCGCGAAATCCGAAGGCTGTTTCAAATAGCCAGCGACGCGCACAAGAACTTCTACCAAGGTTCGATGGACAGCCGCGAAGTAGAACAGAACATATTGGAAGTGGAACGGCTACCGGTGGTTTTGGAGACCATTCGTTGACACGCAGCTTGGTGAAAAAGGCATAACCGTGACGCTTCTTCAACATACCGAAACAAGCCAACGGCTTATAGAATAGGCGGAGAGAGCATACGCTGAAGGTGGCTTGGAGCGAGCTGCAGAAAAAGCTTGGGAATCTGCTTGACACGCCTTGGGTGTGATTGCTGAAAGGCGAGGCTGGAAATTCGACACGCCCGGGGAAATGCGCAGCGCCGCTAATATGCTGTCAAAACAGACAAACCAGAGAGACATCTATATACTATTCGTCGGAGCCTTCATCACTTCATACAATCTCGATGAAGGCTGGTTGACCGACAACTACATCAAATACGATATTCAAGACGTAAAAGAACTTTTGGCGATGCTCGAAAGCATCGAATAGGATATCCAGTATAAGAAAATCAGGGGTGGCATTATGCTTACTACGACCGTAGCGGGAAGAACCTGGAACTTCAGCCACGCTGTCGGCAGAAACGCGGCCGCGGGCAACGGCTTCACCCAGCCTTGGGACGTAGCCGCGGGGCCGGATGGCGTGTTGTATGTCCTGAGCCGAGGCCAGGAAGGCGTCGGCGGAGTTACAGCCGAGAATAAGCGCATCGGCAAACTTACTGTAGATCAGGAATTCATCGGGGATTTCGCTCGAGGAATGACATGGCCCGCCGGCATAGCGCTGGACTCGGACGGCAACGTTTACTGCTCGGAAGAGTTCCAAAACAAGATATTTATTTTCAACGAAGATGGCGAAGAGATTGGCGAATGGGGCGAATCAGGATCAGGGGAAGGCCAATTGAACGGCCCGTCCGGTCTGGCCATTGACGCCGCCGACAATCTGCTAGTCGTTGACGCCAAGAACAATCGCGTCCAGAAGTTCACTACAGACGGCCAGCACATCTCCACAATTGGCGAAAACCACCTCGACTCCCCTTGGGGGATCGGACTGGATTCGGACGGCAGCATCTATGTAGCCGACTGGGGAAATAGTTGCGTCCGCAAGTACTCTCCCGACGGCGAACTGCTTCTCACATTCGGAGGCTCGGACCTTGATAACGGGGGCGACCTGAATCACCCAGCCAGTGTAGCTGTGGACAGCGAAGGCGATGTCTATGTCTCCGACTGGGGCAACAAGCGAATTCAGATATATGCGCCTGACGGAACTATAATCACGTCGCTGTATGGCGACGCTGTGGAGTTCAGCAAGTGGGCCGCCGAGGTCATAAATTCCAACCCGGACGCCCAGAAGGCTTACAGGCGCGTCAAGGACAGGACGACCCTCGGCCTGTTCGAGCGCCCAGTGGGACTGACGATTGACTCTGAAGACAGGCTCATCGTTACAGATTCCACTCGCGGCAGGCTGCAGATATACGCCAAAGAGAAGGACTACATGGATCCGCAGTTCAACCTCTAGCCGCGCTGAGTCCAGGTGGATTCAACATCGTACTGATTGGCGAGTCGCTCACTCGCCGCATGCGCAAAGTCCAACGCTCGCCACTTCACACTGGCGAGCGTTTCTATTCGCAAAACCAACATATACCAAAGCGCGGAAAGCCGAGGTGAATCCGAGAGGCGACTGCTTCTTGGCCGTTGAGGAGCGCATCCGCCAGATAGAGGAGCGGCTACGCCTCAGAGAAGGGAGATAGAATCAACATAATGCGAGTAATGGTATTGGTAAAGGCCACAATAGACAGTGAATCGGGAATCATGCCCTCGTCTGAACTCTTTGAATCTATGGGCAAATACAACGAAGAGTTGATGGAAGCGGGTGTACTTCAGGCGGGAGAGGGATTGAAGCCATCTTCAGAGGGCAAGCGTGTGGCGTTCGACGGCGACAGTCGCGTTGTCAGCGATGGTCCGTTTGCCGCCACAAACGAACTCGTCGCGGGCTTCTGGCTGTGGGAAGTCAAAGACATGGACGAAGCCCCAACCCGATGCCGGGACCGAGCGAGATCGAGATCCGCCCGCTCTATGACCTCGCCGACTTTGAAGACGCCATTCCGCAGGAAGTGGTCGAGTCTGAAGGGCATATGCGGGAGGAGTTATCCGGCTCCTGACCGCTCTAGTTCGTCCAGTTTTCGCAACCATATCTCGCGGCTTTCCCTGATTATGTCCACTATCTCCTCGGTGGTCACACCTATGTCAACGCCTTTGACATCAAGTGGGGATTTCCCTTCAGTATGAGATTTGAGGGGAGGCGTTATATGGGGCTTCACTATGAAAGCCTGTCCTACACTGCCATAAATGACCGCATACCCTTTCTCTTCCGCTTCTTCCAAGAGAGCCTGGAGATTTCGCTGCGCTTCGGAAATCGTATAGGTCTTCATCGGTTAACCTCCATTATCTGAACACCTATTTGCGGCGCTATGGACTTCATTCTCTTGTCAAGCGTGAGTAACGGCAATCGTAAGTTCAGAGCCGCGACTAGCACATATGCGTCGTATGAGTAGATATCCATCTTTTCCGACAGTTCCAGAGCCTGCTCCAATCCAACATTCACAAATTGAATCCGCATCCGTTGATAGCTTCTGACCGCGAGTCTAGCTTGTGCTAGGGTTATACGTCCACGCTTAAACATGGATGAGAGCGCATTCCCTATTTCCCAGTGAACCGATGCCGGGGCCGCTACATTAGAGTATATGGTGTACGCCAGAATAGTGGGCTTCTCAGGTTCATTTGCTATAACCGCGATTATCGCGGACGTGTCAACTACCAAATCCATGCTGCTATTGTACAATCGGCTCGGCAACGAAACAAGCTACTGTGCGCTGGCCCTAAAGACACTATCCGTACCTGTCCTCCCTTCACTAGGCAGCGATTAGTACCTGAAACTCTCTATCATTCCCCACCTTTCGTCATCGTAGAGATCCCGGCTATGCTGGCATACCCCGGTGATCACCAAGAATCCATACGGGTGGCCGGGGAAGAAGGATGACAGCGCAAGCAATTCCTCGTTATCCGAAACGCAGTATTTCGACTCGGACTGTGCTACATAGCTGATGAGATATTCCTCTCTAGCCCCTACTACGCCCTTTGGTTCATACACTTCCCATGAATCACCCAGCCTGTTTAGTATGTCAATGCGCCAGTTCACAAAGTCTTCAAGCGTTGACGATGCGCTAACTTCATAGACTTCGATTTCAAAAATCCCTGCCTTATTAGGAGCCCAGAAAGCGGCGTAATCGTCCTCCTCGCTTTCTGCTTCCAGCGCCCAGCCCGGCGCCACGTTCAGCCCGAAGGCGTGCGTGGAGTTCCAGTAGGGCAGCCATTCGGTGAAGCTGTTTTGTATCGCATCTGTGGTTGCGGGAGAGTATCTGTCGAGGCTGTGTTCGCATACTCCGGTATTCACTTTATATCCGTGAGGTTTGCCTGGATACCACGAAGAGATGTAGATACGCTCAATGACACGTTCAACACAGAATTCAGTTGATGATTGCTCACGGAATCTCATTTCATAGAATTCCTTGCCGTTCTCTTGCTTCTTGCCGAACGAGGTTATCTCGAACACCTCCCACGATTCTTCCACTCGCGCCAGATTTATCAAGTAATCCCGTCGCCACTCCGCCAATTCTTGAAGTGAGTATGAAGCAGGCAAATCGTATGCCAAGACGCTGACACCCGCCCTGCGATCAGGAGGCCTAATATAAGCGTAGTATTCTTTTTCAGTATCTTCATTCACAGTCCAGCCCGGAGGCGTATCTATGCTGAATCCATAGACGCCGTTTTCGTATCTGTCCCAGCCGAGCGGGAGCGGGGGCGGCGTCGGAGCGGCGGCAGGCGTAGGCGCAGGGGTAGCGGGCGTTGGGACTGGCGTTGGCGTCGTTGCAGAACCTGGATTTCCACTGCCCTTGAGCGTTTCCAGCCTGGACTTTAGCTCGTTTATAGAGACTGCGAACGATATGCCGGTTACAGGTCTTCCATCGCCTGTCGTCTCTACCCGGGAAGTATTCACTCCGATTACCTGCCCCGCGCGATTGAAGAGCGGACCTCCGCTGTTGCCGGGGTTTATCGCGGCATTCGTCTGGATATGCTGTACCTGATCGAAGACTCTTTTTGCTGAGGCTATACCATTGGTCACCGTCATTGACTGACCAAGCTGGAATCCTAGAGGAAATCCCATCGCAACCACGTCTTCTCCAACCTGAACCGCGTCCGAATCTCCTAGCGGCACAGGCTGTATATTGTCGCCGCCGTTTATGTCAATAATCGCGAGGTCAGCCCGCGTGGATACACCCAGAACAGTCGCCTGGTACTCAGTTTCGTCGGACGTTCTAACCGTTACGCTGTTGGCGCCGCGCACTACATGTTCATTTGTGACTATCCTGCCATCTGTATCTATGATGAACCCTGATCCTGAACTGGTTATGGTGATTACCTGGACCACGCCATCCTGAACGTTTCTGACCAGTTCGACAAGCGTTGGGGTTGCAGTTGTGGTTGGCGCGCCCATCGGCGTCTTGGTTGCTGTTGGAGTGGAAGACCCGGTCGCGGACAGGCGATTTCGTGTCTGCTCTTTGGTTTCGCCCGTATGTGGCGAGATGAGGTACTCGATGAGCATATCGGTCAGCAGTTCATTGAACTCGTCGGACAGAACTCCCTTACCGCTCGCGTCTGTGAGTACGATAGTCAGGAATTCAAACGACGCGGCTCCTGCGTCTGTTTGCATGTTGGGAGAAGCGGACACGATTGCCACCGCAATGGTGGATACCAGAGCCAATGCAGTGATGACCGTCAGGATATTCTTGATCACTGGAGAATGTTTCCTTCGCATTTAGGCATACTGTTAGATCGTCGCCAATTTCGTATAAAGCAATTTTCGATATGGTTCTGACTGAAGCGGCAATACATAGTCTTCCCGCAATCGGGCGCCGCGACCCCTCATACTATTCTAAGCGGAATCGGGAAAGTTCGACAGCAAACCCTCCAGGATCATCTTCGCCACCTCTTTGTCGAGCGGCTGGTTGTTGTTGCCGCACTTGGGCGAGTGGATACACGACGGGCATCCCGACTCGCATGGGCACTGGGATATGGCATCGTAGGTTGCTCGCCACAGATCTTCGATGATCTCGTAGCCGTGTTCGGCTACTCCCACCCCGCCGGGGTGCCCGTCGTGGATGAACACTTGCGGTCTGCCTGTGTCCGGGTGCAGTGGGGTGGAAATGCCGCCAATGTCATTGCGGTCGCACATAGCGAAAAGAGGCAGAATCCCGATTGCGGCGTGTTCTACGGCGTGGAGACCGCCGGCGAGGTCGAGCTTATCTGAGTGAATGCGGTCCAGCGTATAGCGGTCGGGAGTGAACCAGAGCGCGGTGGTTTCGTACTCCTGCGGGGGAAGTTCGACGTACTCATCGCCCAGAACCTCTTCGGTCTGACGCTTGATGCGCTTGAACCCAACCACGTGGGTTGAAACGTTCACTTCCCCAAGAAACACCGACACCTCGCCGACGCGCTTGCTCTTGTACCTATTCAGGATGCGAGTCTCTGTATAGTCGCGCGTCTGCGTATAGTACGGAGCGTCCGTGAGCGAGCAGTATGCGGTATGCGAATCGAGATCGAGGTCTTTGACCAGGTAAGATTCGCCCTGGTGCAGATATATGGCGCCCGGGTGCAACTGCATGAACGCGGATTCCTCAGACATGGTTTCCAAGACGGCGCCCGTCTCCGAGTCCACAAGCGTATAGAACGCGCCGGACGCCGAGCGTATGTTGACGCGCTCCGCCGGATACGTCACCTCCGGCAGCAGGTGCCAGCGTCCTTCTTGAACATGGAGGTACTCATCCTCGATTAGTTCGTCCGCGTACCAGAGTAGTTCATGCCCAAAGAACTCGGTGTCGTTCATGGTGAGAGGCGCTTCGTAGGAGGCGCATATCAGGTGCGGCTTCATTATGTAGGGATTGGCGGGAGAGATGCGGGCGCTCTCATGGCTCTTTCCGAAGAACGATTCGGGATGGCGCATCAGGTACTGATCGAGCGGGTTGTTGTTGGCGACCAGTACGCTGAACGAACGCTCTCCGCCCCTGCCGCTTCGACCCGCCTGCTGCCACGCGCTCGCTATGGCGCCTGGGTATCCAGTTAGTATCGTGGCGTCCAGGCTGCCTACATCCACGCCCAGTTCCATCGCATTGGTGGTGGAAAGTCCTAGCAGCCTGCCTTCGAACAGGTCCTTTTCGATGCGTCTCCTGTCTTCCGGCAGGTAACTGGCGCGATAGGGAGATATGCGTTTCGCCACGACGGGGTGCGTGAGCTTGAGCTGGTCGCGGGCGTAGATGTGTATCAGTTCGGCCTGGCGTCTGCTGCGCACGAATGTCATGGAGCGCGTGTGTCGCTTCAGGAGTTCGACGAACACTTGCGCGGCTTCAGCGTTGGTCGAGCGTCGGGAGCCTTCCGCAAGGTCTATCATGGGTGGATTCCATAGCGCGAAATCTTTGCCGCCGTATGGCGAGCCGTCGTCGTCCACAACGTCGAAAGGGACTCCGACCAGCCTTTCCGCGTGGTCTGCCGGGTTGGCGATGGTGGCTGAGCACAGAATGAACTGCGGGTCGCTACCGACCATGCGGCACAAACGCCTGAGCCTTCTGAGAACATTCGCCACGTGCGTCCCGAACACGCCCCTATAAACGTGCGCCTCGTCCAGCGCTACATATTTCAGGCCGCGCAGCGCCATATACCAAGCGCGATGATTGGGCAGAATGCCCAGATGCAGCATATCCGGGTTGGTCATGATGATATTGGAATTTCGGCGAATAGCGGCCCTGTCCGGGCGCGGCGTGTCTCCGTCGAATATGGCGTGCCTGACGCCGCGCGGAGCGTTGGAGTCGGGCATCAGCGCGGCGAGTTTCCTTGCCTGGTCTTGCGCCAGCGCCTTTGTCGGGTATAAGTACAGGGCGCGAGACGTCCTGTCTTTCAGAAGCGCTTCCAGCGCGGGCAGGTTATAGCACATGCTCTTGCCGCTCGCCGCCGGCGTAGAAACTATGACGTTCTTGCCGTCGCGCAACTTCTCGATAGCCTCGGCTTGGTGAGTGTATAGACCGGACACACCCATATCCTCCAGTCGCCTCGACAGACGCGGGTCGAGCGGAGGGTCTAGGTCGCGCTCTCGCGCCTTTCTGGCTGGCACACGCTCGACGTGCACTATCTGGTCTTGGTACCAGAGCTGGCTCTGGATATGTCTGAGGAAATCGTCGGTGTCCATGTCCTATATCGTCACGGCCTGCGGGCATACATATATGAATGATATACAACTTGCGCATTTCTATTTTAGCACGAATGTATTGTACCCCAGTTGAGTTGAAGTTTGAAGTAGCGCCTGCGGGATAGTACACGGGCCTGTCTCCCACTATCACCATCGCCATTACGCATACCAATGGATTCAAGCCAATGGCTGTCCCCGCCGCCATACCTATAGGAATCATGAGCGCGAGATAGCCGGCGATTATGTTTTCCAGCCCCATAAGAGTTGATGTTCCAAAATGCGACTAGTATTATGATTTACATAGAATCATATTTTGCATCGTAGGAGATGGGGCGATTGAACCAGATCACGGTCCGAGGGTTTGATGACGACCTGAACGCTAGCCTGCGCCGCCTGGCGAAGCGGGAGGGAATCTCCCTGAACCAAGCGGCGCTCAAGCTGCTGCGTCGGGGAGCGGGCCTGTCGGATGGTTCGGCATATCCGGATACGGTTGGAACTTCATTGGACCATCTTATAGGAATCTGGAGCCAGGAAGATTTCGATCAGATGGAAGACGCCCTGGCGGGATTCGAAACCATTGACCAAGCGGCTTGGAAATGAAGATACTATTGGACTCCAACGCCTACTCTCTGCTCATGCGAGGAAACGGTGAAGTGGCAGAGTTGGTGCGGCGCGCCGAAGAGGTACTCTTTTCCGCCGTGGTCGTAGGCGAGTTGATGTACGGTTTCCGGCATGGCTCACATTTCGCGCGCAACGCCGCCGACCTCCGATCATTCTTGAACAGCCCATATTCAACCTTCGTGAATGTAGGGCCGGTGACCGCAGACCGCTACTCAAGGATAGCTGCGGCATTGAGGGAAAAGGGCCGCCCCATTCCGACCAACGATGTTTGGATCGCCGCCCACGCCATGGAGACAGGCGCCGACTTAGTTTCGGCGGACAGCCATTTTGAGCGCGTTGACGGAATTGTCTGGGTGCGTGTGTCGCCAGGTTAAAGTCCAACTGCCACTTCACATACCTGAATAAGTGGAGCGCGCAAAAATTCACGTCAAACGACCGACGCTCTCAACGCTCGGTGGAGATGGCCCTTGTAAACGCCCTGTTGCCGCTCGCGTCCTCGGCGAATAGACAGGGTGCGCCGCCTTCTTGACGCTTCCATGATATACCCTCTTTGAAAAATCCCCAAGTTTATGTACGATTGCGCTGACACGTCTACACCCTGAGCGATAGAGACGATATATGAATACAGACACTCGAACGAATGGCGGCGCGGTATTCTTGTATGACGAGAGGATGGCGGCGCACACTCTCAGCGATACTCACCCGATGAAGCCGGTGAGGCTCCGATATACATACGAGCTGCTGGACGCCTATGGAGCGTTCGATTCCGATTCGTCGAGGGTGGCGGGAGCGCGTGAAGTTACGAAAGCGGAGTTGGAGTGGTTTCACGCGCCTGAGTATGTGAACGGGGTGGAGGCGATAGGAGCGGGACGCGAGGATGTGAACCCCGCCGCCTTCAATTTTGGTCCGGGCGACAATCCGCACTACCCGGGAATATATGAAGCGGCGGCTCTATCCACGGGCGCGTCCATGGTTGCAGCCGAAATGCTCATCGGCGGAGAGGCGAACGCGGCTTTCAACATATCAGGAGGGCTGCATCACGCAATGCCGGACCACGCTTATGGATTCTGCGTCTTCAACGACCCTGTGATAGCCATTCACCGCTTTCTGCGGGAGGGGCTGAAAGTGGCGTATGTGGATATAGACTGCCACCACGGCGACGGCGTTCAGCACGCCTTCTACGCAACCGACAGGGTGATGACTATCTCGATTCACGAGTCGGGCGCGTTTCTGTTCCCGGGCACGGGATTCGTGCAGGAGACGGGAACGGGCGTCGGCAGAGGGTATTCGGTGAACGTGCCGCTGTATCCGTACACATCGGACGAGGTGTATCTGTGGGCGTTCCGACAGACCGTTCCGCCGCTGCTCGACGCATTTAAGCCGGACGTAATAGTCACGCAGCTTGGAATTGACTCACATTATCGGGATCCGATAACCCATCTCGCGCTGACGGTGCAGGGGTTCGCGGAGGCGGTGTCCGAGTTTCGGGCGGCGTCGCCGGGAATGTGGCTTGCGCTCGGCGGCGGCGGATACGACCTCCAGGCGGTCGCCCGGGCATGGACGATGGCGTATGGCGAATTGTCAGGGCAGAGATTTGGCAACGAGATACCGGCGGGTTATAGCGCCGAGCATGGGGTAGAGTCGCTCCGCGATCCCGGCGAACTGGGGTTGGACGAGCAGATAGTCAAGGACTCGCGCGCGTTCGCAGAGTCGAGTGTCCAGACAGTTCATCGGCTGATATTCCCCACGCACGGGATACGGATAGCGTAGGCAAGGAGCGAAGTTCACAGGGAACACCGCAAATCAGGCTACCGAGGCGGCGCGGGACGCCTTTGCGGAAGTTTTCGACGAACACGTCGGACTTGGCGGCGAGCTTTCGCACGATCTCGCGGCCTTTCGGGTTCTTGAGGTCGAGAGCTATGCCGCGTTTGTTGCGGTTCATGCCCTCGAAGTAGGCGTTGACGCCTTCGGGGAGGTCGGACAGCACGCCGCCGACGCGCCCGTGGTCGCTGTCGAGGGATTCGACCTTGATGACCGCGGCGCCGAGGTCGGCGAGCATCATGGTGGAGACGGGGCCGAACTGCTACATTGTCCAGTCAATGACGCGGACGCCTGTGAGGGGGCCGGGCGTATGGTGGCTGGCGTTGGCTCCGTTTGTGGTCATGGCTTGGGCCTCTGGGGGATTTGGGGTAGCCGTTATTATAGTCCAGGTTGGCTGTTTTCGGCTAACTATTCGTTGGACGGGGGCTGCGGTTCGGGTGGTTCATAGCCATCTTCCATGTGAGTCTCTATCCAGAGGCGCTTGGCGTTCTCCAGATTCTTCAGGGCTTCGCCCGGAGTGGGTCCGTCGGACATGCAGCCGGGCAGTTGGGGTATTTCAGCTAACCAGTATTCATCATCGTCATCGTATTGATGGGACAGTCGAACCGGGTACGATAGATTTAGGTAGTATTCCAAGTCTTTGCTGGGGGAGAGCGTTTGGGTCATTGGCCTAATTCTCCTGTATGAGTCCGAGCGCCCGCGCTTCTTCAATGGCGTTCAAGGCCGCTATTACATAAACCTTCCTCATCGGGTTCCGGCGGGGGAATGTCCTTCTGATGGGCGCGCCTGGCATCGTGGCTATATAGTGGCTTCCTCGCCCTGATCGGATTATGAATCCGTGGTCCTCGTATATCCTGCATAGATCGGTGAACCTGACGTTTTGAGGATTTTCTCGCGCTCTCTGGATACGCCGTTCCTGTGGCGGCATTCCAAGCTCCGTTGGTATTCTTGGTTGGTCTTGGGGTAGCGTTATTATAGTTCAGATTGTCGTTTGCCGCTATCTTGCGCTTAGGCAGTATAGATGTTTGGCGTGTGTTGGATGCGCTTCATATATCTTGATTTATGGTTGAACTGGTCTGCGCTGGTGGCTGTAACAGGTGGCTGCTGGTGATGCGCTGGTGAGGGATGCAGGTGTCCTCTGACCTGCATTGAACCTGCATCCACCTGTATTTAGCTTTGGCGGAAAAATTTGGCGGGTTTGAAGATCGCCATTGATAATCGCCCGTTTATGCTTGTCGTTCATTAGTTCTGTTGTTGGCGTTTCAATTATAGCACAGGAGGGAGGGGGTGTGTAGGGTGTCAGAAAAGTGGGGCGTCCGGTTTTGTCCACGAAGGACACTAAGAGGCGCGAAGGTCTTGTTGGGCTAGGCGCGAGGATTTTTTGATGTGTCCGAGGGTTAGCGTCAGTCCCATGATTCTCGCTCGGATCGGAGGTATTCTTCTCTATCCAAGAAGATCGCCCAGTACGATGACGGGCAAATCCGAGACGCGTCGAAAGTCCGTGTCATTGGTAACGAATAGCGTACACCCGGCGTATATGGCCGACGCGGCGTGGAGTGCATCCGGTGTTTTCAAGCCTGTCTCGGCTCGCAGACGAGTGGCCTCGCCCCATACTGGGCGAGTTATCGGGATTATCCTTACTTCGTTTGCGTTGAATGTTTCTCGGAACATTGCTTCAAGAAACGTATCACCTAGTCGCAACGGCCTGACTAGCGTTTCTAGTATCGTAATGTCGCTGCTCATTACTACAAACTGTCCGGTCTGGGCATGACGCCACATTGGTTCGAGCAGAGAATAGTATGGCTCTACATGCTCCACGGTATATATGAACCCTGAGGTATCTAAGTAGATTGGGCCTCTGTCCGGTAAGGTTAGATGTCCCAAGACGCCCTCTCGGACTTAAGGTATTCTTCTACGTCAGCGGCGCCCTTGAAGATGCGTTGCCCAGACGAGTCTTTGACTATATCCAGAACTGATCGCCTTGAGGATGGTTTTTCGGAGCGCATAACGATCACATCAACCAATTCACCCTCTTGCAGACCGGTGTCCTTGATTTCTATTGTCCCGTCTGGCAGTACAGTCGCTTTCAGGTATAGCGTTTTTTGCATGGCTGATGACTCCTTATTTCTTCCTAGTCCAAAATGCTGCATAATCAGTTAAACATCCGAATATGGGTATTGGTTGGCTTTGCCATTATAATCCACGACCTTCTAACGCCCTTTCGCATAATGCGCTGAATGAGGATTGCCTGACTCGGCGACACTCCTCATTCAGCAAGTCTATGTACTCGCGTGTCCACTCATTAGAGAAGTCTCTATCGCTGAGAGCTTCCAGCAGTACATTGGAACTTGGCTTTCTGCCTATGAGACGCTCGGCAGGAACTAATACCCAGCGCGGCGTGGGGAAGCTGATGGCCAGAGCAAAATATCCAACGACATCAGGTACTCCGACTAGCGAGTTAAAATCGGCTTCTTTCAACTGCCGGGGGCGGGGGCCTGCCACCTCTGCCTCGACCTCAAAGCGCAACTCTCTGCCAGCTAACATAGCGGTGATGTCTGGATGCCCTGATTGGTTGATCGCCTCTATCTGGCAGTTGAGTCTTAATAGGACGTGTGCGGCTAATGCTTGCACCTTGTATCCGAACTCAACAGGAGAGACGCTTAGACGCAGATTTTAAATGCACTCCGTGGCGTTATTCATAGCTAATTTTCAAATTTGGCCCGTTGTCAGGTGACCAATTAGTAGGTTCAATGATAACGTAGCTGTCTCTATCAAACACGTTAGGTATCATCTCCTGAAATCGTTCAGTTTCTTGCGAAGCGACTATTAGCTGTACGTTATTTCCAAGTTCTCGCAGCCGTTCAACCAGTATCCTTATGTGTTCTGTGTCCAAAGCTCGAGTGGGATCGTCCAACATTACAAGGTAAACCTCAGTGGGTGTGTTGTCGTCAGTCTGGCTGAAGGCAAAATACGGTACGAGGTTCAATGCACTCTCGGCTTGACCATTCAGTACTCCTGTCGGGTCCTCTCTACCAGTAGCATCTTTACTACTAGTAACCCGTAATTGCAATTTTGGAAGAGTAGCCTCCGAAATTA
>CAZXFX010000023.1:31492-42994 GCA_964640295.1 uncultured Dehalococcoidia bacterium
CGGTCATACCATGTGTGCTGTGTCAACGCACTGAAGGCTGTAGATAGAGTCTCTGATACTCGCGGGATATCTTGAGCAAGCCGTTCGCTAAGGCAAGTTTCGACGACTTCTTTTATTGCGCGGACTGATTCTCCGAATGCAACTAAATTGTTGTAGGATTCTATAACTTGGTCAAGTCCTGTTCTATCTGCTTGAAGGTTGTTCAGCCGTCTCTGGATTTGATGAAACCGGCTCTCGTCCTTAAGTTTGTCTAGCTGAGTGCGTTTTGACGCGAACCATGTCTCTTGGTTATCTATCCTACCTTTAATTACTGACTCCCTTTGAGAATAATTCTCAATCAGTTGGTCAATATCATCTGTTTCTGCCAACTTCTTCTTATCCTCATCAGTAATATGACTCATGGTAGTGTTCTCATTGTGATTTAACGTACGCAAGGAGGACTCTTGTTCCTCAAGCAGATTTTCTAATTCTTCAGATTTATCAAGCTGAGATTCAAGTGCGACAACAGCCGAACTTATGTTTTCTTTAGGATAATTTGCAGTATTTTGCAGAACTGACTCCAATGTCTGTCGTTCGTGATGCGAATTACAGATTGGACACGGAAATTTCTCAGATTCATCTCGGCCAATTAAGACAATCGCATCCTGTACAATCCGACCCTTTATAGATTCTGTTGTTGCTTTATATTTCGCAACAGTGAGTTTTTCCCGCAGTTCATCTGACGTCAAGCCATCTAAGGCGGTTTCTAATCTGGACTGTGTACTTTGGATAGTTTTCTTTTGTATGCTGACTTGAGTCCGAAAATAGCGCAAGTTCTCGAGGCGTCTTCGCTGTCTGTCTAACTCATTGGCTTCTTTCTCGAGACTACCTTGACTTTGATTACGTCTCTCTGCTAGTAATTGCTCACCACTATTAATCAGAGCGTCCAGTGACAACCCTTCCAAATTATCATCAGGAGGTTTGCCGGTAATTTCTTCAATGAAGCCACGCACCTTTTTCTCGGACGCGGCAATTGATGGCGGAGGGCCTCCACCCCACGGTGGGGCACTCAGGATGTGGCTTCTGAGAGTCTGCACCTCTGTTATGTGTCCGTCAATGCTCTGTCGAGCTTCAGTGAGTTCTTCGCCTAATCCGCGCTCAATGTTCTCTTGCTCCTCCAAGAATTCCTTGATATTACTTAGCAATGCACGTGGATGAGTAAGGCCAAGATAGTTGAATACGGTCCGTTCAAATGGATCAAGATCCTCAGGTTGCTTCTGGAGTGGAGCTGACTGGGGAGCGAAAATAATGTGAGTGCCTTCACCCGCGTCCACGGAATCAAGTTGAGGCATGACGTCTCCGATATTCCTTCTATTCCCATGTTGATTGGTGAGAATAGGGTTACTGCTACTGCCAGTTCCCAAATTCAATGTACGGCGAAGGGTCCAAAATTCCCCGTCGCGCATCAACTTGACTGTGACGCGACAATTCCCGGGGTAACGCTGGTTCTTTATGACCTCATTGGGGCGGAATGCAGATCCGAACAGTCCCCAGCGTACAGCTTCGACAATGCTAGATTTCCCATTGCCATTTTGACCAAGCAGGAACACATGGCGACCCTTGAAGTCAATTGCCTTGGATGACGTGAATCCCTTGAATCCCTCTATCTCAATGCCCTGTATACTGAATCCGCCTGCCATTGATTTCAGCTCCCTTTGTACTGTTCAAGTTCGCTTCTTACGCTTTCCTCAAGTTGGCTTCTTACGGCATCCAAGTAAGTTTTGACTGATTCGGGGCCTTCTCTATTGAAATAGTCTGCCATCGGCATCCATAACTCCCTGATATCTGGATCCAATTTATTGGAAACCATCTTGCTAAACGAGTGATTCGATTTATCCTCTGTCATCTTATCCACCTTGTTCTATGCAGGGGAGACTCTTAGTCTCCCCTGCGGTCCTATTAGCCTAGTACTGGCGGGATTGGCGTGAGCGGCCGCCCATGGCGGCGTAGGCGACGTTGGGGTCTATGACTACGTCGAGGAGGGCGGCTTTGCCGGAGCCGAAGGCGCGCTCGAGGGCGGGGCGGATCTGGTCGGGGTCGGTTACGCGCTCGCCGTAGCCGCCGAGTCCGTCCATTATCTTGGCGTAGTCGGTTTCCTGGGAGAGGTATGTGCCGACGCCGCTCATGCCGCGACGGACGACGCCCTGGGTGGTCTGGTTCCATGCGCCGTTGTTGCCGACGATGGAGACGATGGGCAGGTCGTGGCGGACGTAGCTTTCGACGTCGAAGCCGGTGAGTCCGAAGCCGCCGTCGCCGTAGATGATGCAGACTTGCTTGTCGGGTCGGGCGAGCTGCGCGGCGGCGGCGAAGCCGGATCCCGCGCCCAGGCAGCCGAACTGTCCCGGATCGAGCCAGTGGCCGGCTTCGTTGATGTTGAGCACGCGGGCGGCGAAGGTGACGATGTCGCCGCCGTCGCCGATGACTGTGGCGTCGCGGTCGAGGAAGTCGCGCACTTCTTTGACGAGCCTCATGGGGTGAATGGGCGTCTGGTCGCTGTTGAGCATTTCCTCGTCGGCGGCCTGGAGCGTCTTGTCCTCGGTCATCACCTCTTCGACCCAGCCTTTGCCGGGCGACTTGTAGCCTCTGGAGTTGAGTTCGTCCATGATCTGGCGCAGGATGGCCTTGGAGTTGCCGACGACGCCGACGTCGATGTCGCGGTTCTGGCCTATCTTGGAGCCGTCCATCATGATCTCGATGAGCTTGGGGTTTTGCGGGAACATGTAGTCGGAGCCGTAGCCGAGCCTGAAGTCTATGGGGGTGCCGAGCAGGATGACGGTGTCGGAGTGGACGAGTCCGTAGCGGCGTCCGAGGCTGCCGAGGTTGGGGTGGTCGGAGGGTATAGAGCCGCGCCCCATGGCGTTGAGGAACACGGGAGAGTCAATCATTTCGACGAACTCGCGCAGTTCCTGGGCGGCGTCGTTCCACCAGACGTCCGAGCCGGCCAGAATCATGGGCTTTTCGGTCTGCGTCAGGATGTCGCAGATCTGGCTGATGTACTCAGGGTCGCCATAGGCCTTCGAGTCGGTGCGGTAGGACTGCGGGTAGCTGACGCTGTCCTCGTCGGTTTGCCCGTTCACCACGTCAATTGGGATTTCGAGGTAGGTGGGGCCGGGTACGCCGGTGGTGGCGTGTCGGAAGGCGATGGAGACATAGTCGGGTATTCGCTCGACGCGCTTGACCTGTTCGGAGAACTTGGTGACCGGCTTGAGGAAGGTGGCGGAGTCGAAGTCTTGCAGTCCGCCGCGTAGGTGGTCGGTGATTCCGGCGTTGCCGCCGATGAGAATCATGGGGCTTGGCGCCTGGAATGCGTTGGCGATGCCGGTTACGGCGTCGGTGACGCCCGGGCCTGCGGTGACTATGGCTACGCCCGGCTTGCCTGTGACCTTTGCCCAACCTTCGGCGGCGTGAGCGGCCACCTGCTCGTGCCGGAAGTCTATTATCTTGATGCCTTCGGCCACGCAGCCCTCGTAGAGGTTATAGATGTGACCGCCGTTCAGGGTGAAGACGTGCTCGACGCCTTCGCGTTTGAGAGCTTTGGCGAACAGTCGTCCGCCGTCAATTTCTGCCATTTCTTCTCCTATCCTTTGCTTGTATTGGATAATCCGGTTGTCGGTGGTTGATTCTACCCTATTTTCACATTGCCTTTCTGTTCATTCCGATAAAGATCACGAATCCTGTCATACTCCTCTCTGAGCAGCATCGCCACTTCGGAAGTAGGTCAGTTGCCGCACCTGAGCCTGACCACTTTGGGAGGATGTCCGAGTCTAGCGCTGAGCTCCAGAAAACCGGAGTCCTTCGTGACGATTATATATCCCACGTCTTTGGCATACTTCCATATCGCTGGGTCGTCCACTTCGTCCAAACCAATGTCAAACACATGAAGTGATTGAGGGTAAACGTCGCGCAAGGCGTATTTCAGACTCGGCGACAGGTTTTCGTCGAATATCAAGCGAATCATGTCAGATATAGAGCGTCCTCTGCTTTCGGACTTCATTGAATGCGCGACAAGCCTTTATATCCTCACTGGTTAGATAGGGGAAGTCGTACAGCAATTCTTCCTCGCTCATTCCCCCTTCCAGGTATCCCAGCACATCGTCGACTGTCATCCTCATGCCGCGGATGCAGGGCTGGCCTGACCGCTTGCCTGACTGTACAGTAATGATTCTCTCAACTAACTCTGCATTGGGGTTATCCGGCGGCATGACCACACGGTTCAGCTCGCTTGAAAGCTCCGCAGAGCGCGAGCGACCCGGAATAGAGCGACCTACCGTTTCGGCCTCCTTTGCCCATTCGTCCATGGCGACTTGGATTGCGCTCATGGCGGCTTCGTAGGTGGGGCCGTCGTCGGCGCAGCCGATCAGGTCGGGGACTTCCGCGATGAACGCTTCTTCTTTTTCGCTCCAGTACAGGACGATGTCGTATTTGTAATTCATGCTCTGCCGTTCCGTGTCTGCTAGGCGCTGGGTTTTGAGATTCACGCGCTAGGCGAACATCAGCCTGCCCTTGGGTTCTGGGATTGGGTCACCCTGTTCATTAGCGATCTCAATCCACGCATCCATGACGACTCGCACTTCCCTGATTGCGTCCTCATAAGTGGGTCCGTGAGCGTTGCAACTCGGGAGTTCGGGGACTTCCGCGATGAAAGCGTCGTCCTCTTCGCTCCACCATATTATTACTTCGCACTTACGATTCATGGGGCGCCAAATCATCCGAGTCGTCCATCTATAGTATAACGCCTTTGTCTTGCAGGGTGGTTATGTCGTCCCATGTATAGTCGAGTTCTTCGATTAGGATTTCCTCGGTGTGCTGGCCCAGTTCTGGGGCTTCCCGGTAGATGCCGGAGGGGGTTTCGCTATATATATTGGGGTGGTTGCACATCTTTATGGGGCCGATGACGGGATGGTCGAACGTCGTGATGTAGTCGTTGGCTATCACCTGCGGGTCGTCCACGAGTTCTTCGGTGGACTGCACCCTCGCGTAGATGAAGTCGCCTGTCGCGCGGAAGTGGGCGTCCCATTCAGCGGATGTCTTGGTCATGAACTGTTCGTCCATTATTCCGACAAGCTCTTCGCGGTTTTCTGCTCTGGCGTCCATCGTGGCGTACTTGGGGTGTTCCACTATGTCGGGCAGGCCGAGCGCGGTCATGAACGGCTTCCAATGGCGGTCGGGCTGAAGGTGCATGAGCTGTATCCAGCGTCCGTCCTTGCACTTGTACAGGTTGGCCAGGACGTTCCACGCCGACTTGCGGTCGTAGGCGCCGAAGCGGTCGCCGCCCATTATGAGGCTCATCGTCATGCCCATGCCTTGCAGCCACATATTGGCGCTGAGGTGGGAGGCGTCCACCTTTTGGCCGACGCCCTGCACGTGTCGGGCCACCAGCGCGGCGAGCACGCCCTGGCAGAGCATGATGGCGCCCATCTGGTCGGATACGCCCTGCGAGACGCGCACCGGCTCGTCGGCTCCGGCGGGGGTCGCCGAGACCATGAGTCCGCCGCGCGCCTGTCCGCAGCCGTCGAACGACGGAAGCGCGGAGTCGGGGCCGTTGGGTCCGTAGCCGGTGGCGGAGCCGTATATGATCATGGGGTTTATCTGCTTGAGGGTCTCGTAGCCGACATCGAGCCGTTCGGCGACGCCCTGTCGGTAGTTTTCTACGAAGACGTCGGCAGTCTTTACGAGCTTGTGGATTATCTGCTTGCCTTCGGCTGTCTTCATGTTCACCGCGATTCCGCGTTTATTGCGATTGTTCGCTTCGAAATAGGCGTTGCGCCCGCCGGGAAGCGCGGGGGCGAGCGTCGAGGCCCTCGCCACGGCTCTGCCGGCGTCGCCGTCCAGCGCTTCGATTTTGATTACGTCGGCGCCCATGTCACCCATCATCATTGCCGACATGGGACCGAATTGCCACATGGTCCAGTCCAAGACTCTAATGCCCTTGAGCGGTCCGCTAACCCCATTCGCGCCATTGTCGAACATTGATCCACCTCCCATTGGAGTATGCGTGATTGTGAAAGATTTTGGCGATTCTATCATATAGTCGTTAGTAGGATTGGAGCGTGTATGTGGCTGGGCGTTAGGGGAATGGTTTGTTGGGGATAGCCTGAAATATGTGGAAAACAGGGCCTGTCGCTCATGATTGTCCGCGCATGGAAGCGATGTGTGATACGATTTACAGGATATGGGTATTAGACGGCGTAAATTTGGAGCGCGAAGCTAGTGACGACCAGAATAGCGATAATCGCGGACACTCATTTTAGTCGCTGGGATGAGGTTCATCCGCTTATAAAGGAAGCTGTGAGAGAGGCAGACATCGCCGTGCATTGCGGGGATATAGTGCGGCAGGATGTAGTTGACGGTATGCGCGCGGAGGCGAAGAGGGTTGTGATAGTGCACGGCAATTCGGATCCGCCCGAACTGAGGCAGTCTCTGCCATATACTGAAGTGATTGAGGTGGAAGGCGTTAGGCTGGGCGTGACGCATCCGGCGTGGGGTGGACCTGAGTTTCCGCTGGAAGAGTTGCTCCCTGACTTTCCGGAGCCGGTGGACGCCATTTTGTTTGGGCATTTGCATGAGACGATCAACGAGACGCGGAACGGGGTGTTGTTTCTCAATCCGGGTCAGGCGTATAAGTCCTTTATGGTTCCCGCGACTATGGCGACGCTGACGGTTTCGGAAGGTGAGATGTTGGCTGAAATCATAGTCATAGAGGAATGAAGCCGAGATGCCTGAACTGTGAGGATATGAATTTGTATTAGATTGGCGGTAGGGTAGGAGCGTCCCCACCCTAGCCTTCCACCTCGACGGGCTTACAGGGGTAGGTGATTCAAAAATCCGTTCGTCCTGAGCTTATCGAAGGGCGCGCCGGCCTACTACGCGCCTACCCATATCAGCCGTCGAGTGGAAGGGGCTTTTGAGACAACATCTAAGGATACGCAATGGTAAGTGCATCAAAATACGCTAAAGCAGAAAAGAAGAAGGGCGTTGGTCGCAATTACTGGATGTTCGTGGAATCGCCCGAAAATTTCTGCATAATCAAGGATATGGGATTTACGCTCTTTGGAATGGGTCCCAAGTATCGGCGCAGAGTGGATAGGATGGGCCCGAACGACAGGGTGCTGTTCTACGTGAAGGGCATCAGAAAGTGGCCCGCCACGGCTACGATCACATCTCAAGGATTCCAGGACGATTCGCCTATCTTCAAGCCGTCGTCGCCTGACGAGAAGTTCAATCACCGCGTCAAGCTGGCTCCGGACATAGTGTTGGATGAACCTGACTACATTGACGCGATGCTGATAGCGCCCAGGCTGGAGTATTTGAAGCGCTGGGCGCCTGAAGATTGGCCTCTCGCCTTCTACGATCGCCTGCATCTGCTGCCTCAGAAGGATTTCAGGCTGATAGAGGGGGAGATGGAACGCATTGCGGAGAAGTCGGGTCGCTGATTGATGCGGTCTTTTCGGCAAGGTCTTTCGGTTATTCTACAAGACGCCTACTAACCGGCTGACCAGGCCCTTCGACAAGCTCAGGATGAACGAATCTCGGATAATCGGAAGGTACTGGTCTTTTCAGCGCGGCGCCTGGCGATTGGCGAGTTCATCGTCATAGATGTCGAAGGCTGTTTCTATAAACTCTCTGGGAAGGTCGGACGATTCGGATATTTCGGCGAGTTCTAACAGGCGAGCGTATGAAGTGACTATGGGAAGAGTCGCTGCCACCACTGGGGAGGCCAGCGCGAACTTGATTGCCCAGGCGCTTACGTTTCCGCCGAATTGGCGCAGCGCGCTGATTAGAGTGTCGCGTCCGAACTGCCTCTGTTCGTAAACGGACTTGCGAAAGATGTGGGCGGGGTCGGCCGAATTTTCTCCCGGGGGCATCTCCAAAGCGCCTGATGCTGACGGGTCATAGGATATGATGGACGTGGCTGCGTTCTGCGCCCGCGCAATCAGGTTTCTGCCTGGTTTCTGTTTGAGCAGGCTGAACTCGCACTGGAGGGCGGGTACTGAGCGAACGTCAATCGCGCCCTCGCCCGCCTCTTCGGACTCCGGGTTTTCATCGAGCGCGACGCCGTAGTATCGTATCTTGCCTTCGACCGCCAGGTCGTCGAGGATCCCGAAAAGCTCGTCGTCCTCGATCTGGTCGGGGCCGGGATGGTGTAGCTGGAGCAGGTCTATGTAATCGGTCTCAAGCCGTCGGAGGCTTTGTTCGCAGGCGTATTTGATGAAGCCCGGAGTCCAGCGATGGGACTTGCCGCGTTCATCGGGGTCAATGGCAGGGCGATAGAAGTCGTATCCCGCCTTGGTCGAGATGACGATGTTGTGCCTGTTGCGTTCGAGCGCCTTGGCGAGAATCCGTTCGCCGTAGCCTTCGCTGTAGGAGTCGGCGGTGTCGAAGTAGGTAAAACCCATGTCGAAAGCGCGGGTGAGGATGTTGAGAGTGTCCTGTTCGGTTACGTGTCCGTAGTCGTTGGTCGCCAGTGGGCGCAGCGTCAGTCCTATCTCGGAGACGGTGAGTTCGGTGTTGGCTAGTCGTCGGTATTTCATTTCATCTAGGCTGCTGCGACCGCCTCGGATAGGGCTTCTCGGACAGCGTTCGCTCGGCGTTCGTATTCGGCGTCGCTCAGGACGGGCCTCATTTCGCCGAGGGTGACTTCTTGGCCTAGTTCCACCCAGGACTTGCAGCCTGAGTATTCGGCCAGAACGGGCAGCGACTGGGATTCGCGGAGTTGATATACGCGGAACAGGGCGACGGTGAGGGGCTGCTTGGGTCGCCAG
This sequence comes from uncultured Dehalococcoidia bacterium, assembly GCA_964640295.1. Classification (GTDB taxonomy): domain Bacteria; phylum Chloroflexota; class Dehalococcoidia; order Lucifugimonadales; family UBA1123; genus VXRN01. Next base: position 40,294 of record CAZXFX010000023.1, read on the forward strand.
TGGAGTCGCTTGTGAGCGTAGTCGTCTGTCCAGATGTGCAGATCCGATATTCTGTCGAGGTCGGATTCATCTCTGATCTCGAACTTATCGGTGACTTGGCAGAAGTATGTGAAGTTAATCGTTCCTGCCGCGTTTTCATCGTAGGAATCTCGCAGTGCGTCGTGAAACTCCGGTTTGATCAACTCCGCTTTTTGATGTTCATAGGTTGGAAGCAGGAGGAATTCGGGATGAATAAAGCGGAAGTCTCTGTCCGCGCGATGTATTCCGCCCTTCCTGATCGCGACTATCTGTCCACCCTGTCCGAGTATGTTAACCGCGGCCGCCCATTCCTTGAGAGCTATATCCGAAACGATGGGAAGAGACATTCTTCTCTCCTTGCGAGGTTTGGGGGATTTTTATTCAATCCAGCTATTGCGTCCCTAATTATAGCATAGCGTCTTGGTCTGCTAGATTGAGCGCCTGGGGACTGTGCAAAGCGCGCGCAGAGCGGCGATAGGTCTGCTTTCTCCTCGAACGTCCATCCTTGGGAGTCCAGTTGGAACCGCAGTGCGGACAGCGTATGTCATGGTTGTAGGCTCTTGGGCGCGCCATATCCGCTTACCTCCGTCGGCGTTTTGAACTCCATTCTATATTATGAGCGCGTTATGAGAATGCCGGCTCCTTAGCGTGTCCGGCATCTGGTCCCATGTTCGGTCGTCTAGGGTTCGGCCATTGCGTTTCCTGAACACTCCACCCCATTGCTTGAAGAAGAAGGGAACTTGGCTTATCAGGCATTTGTCGCGGATATCTCTTACCCAGTCTCCGCTCATGGGACGCGCTCCTGGTCCCGATTCTCCGCCCGCGATGACCCAGTGAACGCCTTCGAGGTTTAGAGTGGGAAGCGGGCCGAGCAGAGGTTCGAGGGAAAGGAACTTGGTTTGAGCGTCGGTTCTTCGCAGCGTATCGAGGCGACGCATCCACCGTTCCGATTCTATGCTGACGCCGAGCCAGATGTTATAAGTCCAACTGAGTTCGCTGTTGAGAGCTTCAACGCGCTCGGGGCGTTTGGTGAGGACTTGAAATGTGTGCTGTGGAGCGCGGTTCATGGTGTCGAATACAGAGCGGATGAAATGGTCTGGCACATTTTCGTGGAATAGGTCGCTCATGGAGTTTACGAATACCAGCTTGGGACTCTTCCAGCGCAGAGGTTCCTGGAGAGTAGCGTGGTGGATGGCGACGTCGAACCCGTTGCGATACTTTTCCAGGCCCATTGCCTTGAGTCTCTTGGCCATGCGCTCGGCGTAGCAATGCTTGCAGCCGTGGCTGATCTTGGAGCAGCCGGTCACAGGGTTCCAGGTGACTTCAGTCCATTCGATTGTGGAGGCAGTGGACATGGTTTTACACGCTCGCGTTTATGATGTGTTGGGCTATACGCTTGGCGGGTCCAATACCGTTGGAGCGAGGAAACCCGGCGGTGACACGACATACCTGGACAAGTTGGTTATGGCTTCAATGGGGCCTCACTCTTTCGAGCGAGGAAACTTGGGTTCGACAATGAAACGGCGTATCGGCAAGTCGTAGCTTCAATGGGGACTCACTCTTTCGAGCGAGGAAACTCCACTATCATGCACGCGGGTCAAGTACCACATATCCGCTTCAATGGGGCCTCACTCTTTCGAGCGAGGAAACCAGTGGTAAAGCGGATTGCAAGCGTTGCCTATCATCGCTTCAATGGGGCCTCACTCTTTCGAGCGAGGAAACCTGGTACGCGCCGGGTATGCCGCATCACCTGCTCGGCTGGCTTCAATGGGGCCTCACTCTTTCGAGCGAGGAAACTCGGCTGGCTCTATCATCGAGGGGAATACGACGCGCGCTTCAATGGGGCCTCACTCTTTCGAGCGAGGAAACGTCGGATAGAGCTTCAAGCCAATCGCGAACATGATGCTTCAATGGGGCCTCACTCTTTCGAGCGAGGAAACCCTATTGGCTTTGACCCCAAATCGTTGGCGCTTACTGGGCTTCAATGGGGCCTCACTCTTTCGAGCGAGGAAACTTTTCACGCGCCTCACGCGCCTCAACCGATGTATCGGCTTCAATGGGGCCTCACTCTTTCGAGCGAGGAAACCTCCGTACTCATTCGGCTACCGCAATCTGATATGGACGCTTCAATGGGGCCTCACTCTTTCGAGCGAGGAAACCTCGTACTTCTGGGCAAAGCAGACTCTTCGCGGCGGCTTCAATGGGGCCTCACTCTTTCGAGCGAGGAAACCAGTGAAACGACACACTCATAGCTAATTCTGTCATGCTTCAATGGGGCCTCACTCTTTCGAGCGAGGAAACCACAGCCACAAGATATGCGGAGAGACCGCATTCGCAGGCTTCAATGGGGCCTCACTCTTTCGAGCGAGGAAACTTGCCACGAAATCCTTGCCGAGCCAAAACCTGCCAGCTTCAATGGGGCCTCACTCTTTCGAGCGAGGAAACTTGATCGGCACGTCGCCAAGAGTGAGCGCGCCCTGTGGCTTCAATGGGGCCTCACTCTTTCGAGCGAGGAAACGAGAAGGGGGATCGAAAGCTCAACCCTGAACAGGAAGCTTCAATGGGGCCTCACTCTTTCGAGCGAGGAAACCTGATAGACGGGACAGGCCAAAAGGTAACAGTCAGCGAGCTTCAATGGGGCCTCACTCTTTCGAGCGAGGAAACATCGAATGGGCGGGAAGCG
>CAZXFX010000024.1:0-42766 GCA_964640295.1 uncultured Dehalococcoidia bacterium
TGCCGAACTCATCAAAACGCTCGTCCACGCTCTTGCCGAACTCATCAAAACGCTCATCCACGTTCTTGCCGAACTCATCAAAACGCTCGTCCACGCTCTTGCCGAACTCATCAAAACGCTCGTCCACGTTCTTGCCGAACTCATCAAAACGCTCATCCACGTTCTTGCCGAACTTTCGAAATTCCGACGGAAGTTGAAGCAGGTCTTCGGTCAGCAACTCGCGCCTGGCGGCAGCCCGAAACTCCTCATTTTCTCGCAAAGCCCGTATAAAGTCGTCAGCGTTTGCGATGGTTATAACCATAGATTTTCTCCTTGCGGCCATATTACAGTATTGACCGCCTGATTTCAGGGATGCGCGCGCTCGTCAACCTATATCAACTTAGTCAGCGCTCCAAAGTCCCTTCCACCTTGATGGGGGAAAGCTAGGATGGGGGTGATTCCACAAAGAGTAGATAGACTGTCAATTCAAAAGTGTTGAACCGCTAGCCGAGATCAGCAATTATTGGCAGTCTATAAATTTCTCCACCAGTTTCAGGTTGATATATACTATAAATATAGCATAATGCATTTCATCTGTCATATTCAAGTCTGTTAGCCGCCAATATAGTCGTGGAGTGATTGCATGGATCCTGAAATTCTGTCAGTGGGCTCGATTCTGGTGGGCATATTCATTGCCACCGGCATATTCATCTGGCAAGTGAACTTCCAGAGCAACCGACTGGAATCCAAGATGGAAACGCAGGGCAATGAGCTCAGAACCGCAATTGAGGCGCAGGACAATCGCATAGAAGCGCAAGGCAGGGAACTCAGAACCGCGATAGAAGCGCAAGGCAGGGAACTCAGAACCGCAATGGAAGCGCAAAGCAGAGAACTCAGGGCCGCAATTGAGGCGCAGGGCAATCGCATAGAGGCACAAGGCAGGGAACTCAGAACCGCATTTGAGGCGCAGAGCAACCGACTGGAATCCAAGATGGAAGCGCAGGGCAATGAGCTCAGGGATGAAATGCGGGATATGGGACAGAGGGTCAGCGACGCTGAGTTGGAGCAAGCCAGGCTCAACGGAGTCAACAGCGTTATCACGGACCAGACTCACACCCACCAGTCCGCGGCGGATTAGCGTCCGCGCACGTGTCAGGTGAATAGTGAATTTATAATTGCCCGGCGACCCGATGCGCTCGAACCGAAAATAGACAGGCGCTGGGCCTTATGGTCCAGCGCCTGATTTCATCTGCGCGCTTCCAGCGTTCAGGAACGCCGCGCTACGGCGCGCCGCCCACGTCCTCGAGCGTGATCGTCAGGTGCTGCCTGGTTACCCTGGGCGGAAAGGTTACCTGCACGCTTCCTGTCGGTCCGCTTGCGCCGCTGAGATTGCCCGCCACCACAACCACCGCAAAGTCCTGCGTGATGGGCAGGTCGCTCCTTGCCGTCAGCCTCAGATCAATCCGTATCGTCTGCTCGCCGTTCAGTTCGGTTAGCTCCACCGACTTAATGTACACCGTCGGCGGGTCGTCGTTGTCCTCGATGATGATAAACCCGTCTTCGCTCTCCAGCCCGTCTATGGACAGATCCATTATCTTGACGATTATCTTCTCGTCCACCTCGTCGTGTTCGTCTTCATTCGTCCAGACGTAGGCGATTGTGGATGTCGCCCCAGCCGGTATAGTCGCGTTGCGCCTCTCCCTCTTGAAGTCGGCTCCCTCGCTCGCCAATTCCGACTTGTCTATGCCGAGCGTATCCGAAAGGTCCGTCGCCACGTAGTTCACGACCAGGTCTTCCGACAGCGGCTCGGACACCGCAATCTCCAGTTCAGCGACCTGCCCTTCCACCACGCGGACATCTGACACTGTTACTGTGACCGGAGTAGTCGGTTTCGGAACATCAGTTTTGAGTATCTCGCTGCCGTCGGGAGTGACGTATTTATCACCTTTATCCTCATAGGCGTTTGTGAAATCTACGGTAACGTGCCAGAAGGACGACCTATCCTGATATAGTAATTTGTCCTGAGCTTGTATCTGGCCGGAAGGTATAGTCAGTGTTCTACCCGGGTAGGTCAATGCTATCTCATTATTTTCATCTGGGAACGCTAGTTGATATTTTACCTCGACATCATCCTCTGATGGAGTACTGAGTCTAATTGTGGTTTCGTATAAATGAAAATTATCGAAGGTCTTAGGATCAGGATCAGGGTATTTACGTATCGTGTAAGTAAAGGCAACTATTGTCCTCTCTCTATCGAGGATATTGACGGTCGCTTCCATCTCTTCGACAAGTTCGACAGAGTCGCCACTCCTTTTCATCATGATTGCGTTGATCGGGTCTGACAATGATAGAACCGCGCCAAACTTCTTGTCTGTGCCGGGCAGTTCGTTATGCAGGGTTCTGAATGGTATCTGGATATTCTTCTTTCCGGCGCGAATAGTCGCCACTCCACTCCGTTCCGCGATATAGTGCTTGCCGAACGCGGCGCTCTTGTCCACCAACTCATAGGATATGTCTATGGGAGCGCTGGGCGCGGACCTTCCCGCCACATCCATATATACCTGAACGCCGGATATGTCGCCTTCTTCGACGGTCAGGTCGGACGTTTTGAGGAGGGCGGGCAGGAACGGATCGGGCATCGCCTTGGACAGAGCGCCATTCGCGGGATTCTGCAATTTGGCGAGAGCTACTATGGAGCCGCCGCTGGAGTTCTGCGGAAAATTGAAAGTCGCGTCTCCCAATAAGTTGACTGACTGGGAGGATACCGCCGTATTTTGCGTGACGCCAGCGCCTTGGATATCTACGTAGCGACAATCAGGATCGCATACGACTTCGTGGAACGATATGCCGACGTCGGCGGTCACGTCCAGCTTGGGCCGCTTATCGGCGCCGATTGTGAATTTGCCGGATTCGCCGGGCTTCCCTACAAGCCACGGCTTGCCAACCAAGTATATGACGGGAAGAGATTCGGTTGTGGAAGCGGGAGTGGGCGTAGGCTTGGGGAGACCCCCTCGCCCGGGCGGATAGTTGACTATGCCGGCATATACCGCCGCCGATTCGGTTACGCGGACATTGGTTACCGTGAATCTTACCTTCCCATTCAAGAATTCTTCGAACTCTTCATTGCTTAAATTATTATGTCCGCCCTCTATCGATGTCTTCAAATTCTCGCCGGGGTCGAAGACGATCCTATGGGACGTGGTTGTAGTGGTGGCTGCTAAATGTTCAACAAGGTCGTAATCCACGACGACCTGCTGTTCAGTAACGCCGTCCAGCGCGAACTCCAGATTGATGCGGACAGCGGTTTCCGTAGGATTGAGACGACCATATTTGTATGTTGCCTCAATCGTCAACCCAGGCTTTCTCTCGTCGTCCTCGATTGTGATGACCGCTTGGGATTCAAAATCTAACTTGTCAAATAATTCGCTGAGATCGGAAGTGTACGACAAAATCACTCTGAATGTCTTGTCGCCGTCTGTGCGATCATTCTGAGCCGCGCGGTAGGGTATTCGGGCGGTCTGTTCGCCCGGCTGGAAGGTGAGCGTCCCGGTGCGTTTCGCCATATAGTCCACGTTCCAGACGGCGGTCTCGTCCACAAGTTCATAAGATACCCTAATTGGCCGTTCATAAGGCGCGTTCAACTTCACGGGTATATAGAACTCTTTGCCCTCTTTGACCGATCTGCGAGCCGTCGGCACGCGTGCGCGCACAAACTCGGGCAATTGATATTCATCGTGTCCATCCGCAATTTTCACGGGCGCCCCTAGACCACGTACATATACTTCCAATACGCGCGTCGCAGCTACGACTCCGTGCGGAAATTCTTCAGAAAAGGGAACGGCAGGTTTCTTCATTACATCTCGCATTATCCATTTTGTACGATCGACATAGGCAATTGATGTAGATGTATTGCCTATTTCCAGACTAGCGTAACGTACTGAGGCCTGGGACGACGTAGCTGTCTCGTAAAACTTCTCTAAGCGGCAGTCGGTATCGCAGATAACGCGATGTAACGAGTATTGAAAGTCTATGATAAGGCGAGACTCAGCGGGGGAATCGAGACTAAATCTTCTAGTAAATGAATCGGAGTCTTCATCTATATGAAGCCATTGCGGTTCTACGGAAATTTCATTGGAGGTTTGCGCTCTGGCGGGTTCGGGCCGCTCAGCCGCGTAGAAGGAGGCGGCTATGATAGCAGATACGACCGCGAATGCGGCGAGAAATGCGTACAAGGGCTTGAACTTGGCTGGATTCATTCGAAGGCTCCTTTGTCTGGTTTTCGATTTTCGGCGATAGTCGCGTTTGCCCGCTCTTGTGGTTCTGCCGAGGGCGATGGGACTTTTGCTCGAGTAGGGAGACGCCTACTAAAGCCCCAGGACGCTCGAATCGAGGTTGCGAGTCAGACAGCGCGCCCGCAGAAGAATGTCCATAGGGGAATCGCCGCATGACGAGTGGGGGGCGAGTCGAGCGCCGGCGAATATGAGTTCTCGGACGCACTATCTGCATCGAGAACAGTTGTCAAGATCTATGTACGACAGGGAATGATTGTCAGTGTCCTTGTGTAACGGGGTAACGATACTGATGGCGGGGAGGATTCGTCAAGAGAAATCTTTTTCGAGCGAGACTATTCCTGCATTCGCGTTCACAGCAAGACAGCAAGACGCAGGTTGACTCAGTCTCCCCCCATCTTCACTACATAACTCATCCAAACCTGTGCTACAATTTATCCAACACAGAACAATAGCGCTGAAAGATACATACACATCAACTTATCCGCGAAGTTCGACCGACCGAGAAAAAACGCTCTGAACTGGTGAATACTGGTCTTTGCAGGTGATATGCTGGTGAAAATCGCAACCAGGTTCCGCCTGCAAGTCACCAGCGCGCCGCCAGCAGGCCGCTTGCAGCCTCACCAGCTATTTATAAGTCTGAATATATGAAACCGCAGATAAGGCAAGGACCGCCAAGACATGTCCAAAGTAATCATAGACACCGATCCAGGAACGGACGACGCAATCGCGCTGATTGTCGCCCTCAACTCACCCGAGCTCGACGTAATCGCGCTGACCACGGTAACCGGCAACGCTTCTCTGCAAGACGCGACGAGAAACGCGCTCGGCATTCTCGCCCATCTGGGGCGCTCCGACATTCCCGTCTATGTCGGAAGCGACACTCCCATGATTGGCGACTTCCAGCTTGCCGAGAATTACCACGGGCCCGGCGGCATGACGACCCAACTGCCCGAACCCGCGACTTCTCCCCAAACTACCGCGGCGAAGCGGTTCTTGAGGGACGCGGCAAGAAATTCGGACGGCGACTTGTCCATCATCGCGCTTGGCCCTCTCACCAACGTCGCGCTCGCCATAGAGCGCGAGCCGGAAGCGATGAGCCGGCTCGCCGAAATCATCGTGATGGGCGGAGCGGCGGAGGTCGGCGGGAACGTCACCCCATACGCGGAGTTCAACATCTACGACGACCCACGCGCCGCCAACATCGTGTTCGGCTCGGGCATCCCGGTCGCCATGGTTGGCCTGGACGTGTGCGAGCGCGTGGCGTTCGGGCTGTCGGACTCCGACTGGAAAGCGGGAAGTTCGGCCGGAGAGCGGTTAGCCGCTCGAATCATGGAGGGATGGTTCGATATACATCCTGAATATGACAGGTACGTCCTGTGCGACCCGCTGACCGTGGCGTCGGCAACCGCCCCAGACATACTGTCCTATCGCCGCGCGGCTATTTCGGTGGACGAGTCGGGAGAGATGAAGGGCAGAACCAGCGCGGAGTATGACGCGGGCGACGTCAGAGTCGCGCTCGAGGTGGACGTCGAGAGGGCGCGTCAACTCACGCTGGACAGGCTGAAGACCGCGAGATGAACCGGCGTCCGGCGATTTGCATCGAGGTCGGCCACAAGGGGCCTCTTATACGCAATAGTCTCTATTGAACGCCAGCGTACTTTTCGAGCGCGCGCCAACCGTCTCCGAGGACTCGTCGCATATTTCGAGTGGTAACCTCTTCTACATCCTCGACCGCGACGCCTTTCAGTTCGGCGAGGGTGGACGCGACCACCGCCACGTGTCTCGGTTCGGTCCAGTTCTCGCGCTTCGCCTTGAACGGCTGCGGCGCGGCGTCCGTCTCCAGGACGATATTCTCGAGCGGTATCTTGGCGGCGGCGCGCTGAAGATAGGGCAGCCGCAGCAGGGGTCTTGCCAGCGACACGTAGAACCCCAGGTCAATCACTCGCATGGCGGTTTCATAGTCGCCCTGAAAGTAGTGCATCACGCCGCCCACTTCGTAAGCGCGCTCCTCCCGGAGCAGCCGGAACGCCTCGTCATGCGACTCCCTGCTATGGAACACCACCGGCAGGTTCAGGTCTCTCGCCAGCCTGATCTGCTCTCGGAAAGCCGGGTATTGAATCGCCCTGTCCGGCGCGCCCTCCATGAAGTCCAGTCCCACTTCGCTTATGACCAAAACCTTCTCGCTCGACGTCGCCATATCCCTCAGAGTCTCATAGGTGACGTCGGTAAACGGCTCTCTTATGTCCATCGGATGAATCCCCACCCCCGAGAACAGACAGTCGTACTTGGCGGACAATTCCAGAGAGCGCTCCGACGACGCGATAGTCGTTCCCGCCGAAATGACCGCTCGCACGCCGACCTCTTTCGCGCGCTCCAATATCTGCCCCACCTCTTCGTCGCTAAACGGCTCCAAATGAACGTGACAGTCCAGAAACATGGCGTCCTCACAAATGACTATTGAGACTCTTATTGGAAATTGCCAGCCGATACGCTATGTTCGATCGACTCGCCGCGAGTACTTCCCTTTCCGTACTTGCGCGCCTTGTCGTTCACCCATTCCCAAGCGTCGCTTGTAAGCAGTCCTTGGTAGGGCGGGCTAACTCCGGATATTAGCAGATCGTCCCTGGGTCCCAAATGCCGCCTGAGAATCCCCGTCATCTTGTTGACGTCTAAATCCGTATCTACAAGCCAAAAATCGCCAAAGTAATGCCACCAATCCCCAAACTGAACGATCTCATCTTCCAAATCATTCCGAACGTCATTGGAAGCGCGCTCACTAATCGGTCTGATGTAATATGTGATCATATACAACATATCAGGAACTCCTTTCTCGACGCGTGTCTCGCGCTTGCCCGGACTCAGAATCGGGATTCTCCAACCGATAGTCCGCTTCTTTCGTATCAACTGGAGCGACTATGGCGATCACTACGACACTCAGCGGCATCCGCGCAGAGCGTACCACTTCCGATAAACCTTCTGAAGTTCGTTTCATCATAGCTGACACATCTTCCGACATAGCGATTCGACTGCCCCTTGATTATACTCTATTGGTGAAATAGGACGCCCATCCAGAGGGCGAACACTGTGAGCGGAACATTTGAAGCGTCAGGCATTCGTCATAGGCAGAATCGCAGCAGGCATAGCCATCAGCGTAGGACTAGGATGGCTCACGGCGCGCGGACTCGACTGGGGTCTTGTATTCGAGGCGTTCGCCGACGCTTCACTGTCAATGCTCGCCTTGGCCGTCGCCATATTCATCGCGGCCAGCTATCTGCGCGCGATTCGCTGGCGTCTGCTTTTCGTGAACGAAGAGATAACTATAAACAGGCTCTTCATGGTGCAGAATATCGGCATAGGGCTGAACAATCTGGTCCCCATCCGAATAGCCAGCGAAGCCGCCCAGCTCGCCATACTGTCAATCAAGGACAGGATGAGTCCGTCCGTGGCTCTGGCCACGCTCGGCATGGAGAGGGTTCTGGACATCGTCGCCAGCGCGCTCATACTGGCTGTCGCCTTCCTGTTCATTCCAGAGATACGGGAATATGGAATCTATGTCTGGGGCGCGCTCGCCCTGGCCATCGCGTGCCTCGCCCTCGTGAGGCTGCTCGCGTGGAGCGGCAACAAATCCGCATGGCTCAGACGCATCCCGTTCCTTCTGTCGTTCGCCAAGTCTGTCAGAGACCTCGAAAGAGAACGCGCGCGTCTGGCCGCCTCTTTCGCGCTGAGCCTCATCTACTGGCTCCTAGTGGGGATAACGGCATGGATAATCTCCATCTCGTTCCATCTCTCTATTACCCCGATAACGGCCACCATGATAATAATGGCGACCATATTCTTCGCCACCGCCATTCCCGCCGCTCCTTCCGCGATTGGCACTTTCGAGTTCGCGGTCGTATATCTGCTGGGACTCTTCGGCGTAAGCCATGAGCCTGCATTCGGTTTCGCGGTCATCACCCACGCCGTCTTCTTCCTACCCCCTACCCTGATGGCGATCCTGTTCCTCCCCAGAGAAGGCATAGGCTCGATAAGCAAACTAAGAAGCGTTCTATCCGGACGCATGGAAACAGCCAGGGACGACGCATGATATTCAGAAACGGCGCCCAAACTCTAATCGCAAAGCTGGCTTTGGGCCTCATCACCATTACCCTTGCGATGTCGGCGGCGTGCGACGACCCATCCGACGCTCAGCCGCTCCCGACCGCCACATCCATCCCGCCCACGGCGATTCCGACCTCGGCCAGCGCTCCGGCGCCCGTCTCGACTCCCACGCGGGAGCCGACCGCGACGCCCATCGCGCCCGTTCCGACACCCGCGCGGGAGCCGACCGCGACGCCCATCGCACCCACGCCCAGGCCGGTTCCGTCAGTCCGGCCAACTCCGGACCCACGGTCGCGGGGCGGCATCCTGAATCTGGCGAGCGCCCAGGAAATCGCGCACCAGGATGTCCAGCAAGACGTGTCCCCCGCTCTGACTAGCTGGGGGCCGGGCATTGCCTATTCGCGGCTGATGCGCCTCGATACAGACGTCCCAACTCCGAGCATGACTCTGGAGTGCGACATCTGCGCGGGCTGGACTATGGAGTCGCCCACATCCTATTTGTTCGATCTGCGCGCCGACGTCAAATGGCACGATCTCGACCCGGTTGGAGGGAGTACCGTCAACGCAGAGGACGTCATATTCAGCTATCAGCGCCAGAGCAGTCCCGGTTTCCCAAACGCGGCTCTAACTAGAAACATCGCGGCCCTGGAATATCTGGACCCTCAGACACTCAGAATCAGATTCAAGCTGCCAGACACGGACTCTTTGCTGTCTCTGGCCGACGGCCATTCCAAGATAGTGGCGCCGGAAGTCGCGCCGCTTGGCGAAGACATACTGGCAGGCCCGACAATCGGCTCCGGGCCGTGGATATTCGACAGCGCGTCTCCAGACGGATTTCACACATTCTCGCGCAACACGGATTACTTCGAGCCGAATCTTCCGCTCGCTGACAGTCTCAAGATAATGATACTCACAGACGACGCCACTCGATCCGCCGCCTTTCAGACAGGGATGATTGACATCCATGAAATGGAACCACAGGAGTGGAAGCAACATCTTCAGCGTCTCCCCAACGCGCCGGTTCTCCAAATCCCGCAGCCCGGGGTCGGCATCGAGGTGGCGTTCAAGACGACCGCGCCCCCATTCGACGACGCGAGAGCGCGCAGAGCCGTCATGCTATCGCTGGATCCCGTCGGACTCATTGCGGAACAGTGGGAGGGATTCGGGTTCGTCGGGGCGGGTTTCCCGGTGGCTTCTCCCGACTGGCTGCTTCCGGAATCTGACCTGTCCGCCCGGTTCAACGATAGAGAGTCCGCGAAATCGCTTCTGCGAGATGTCAGTCCGGCGTCCCGAACGCCCGTCGCGATCACCGTCGGGGATTTCGGCCAATCGCGCCTGGACTACGCTCACGCACTCTCGATGAGCATGCAGAGCGTCGGGTTCGACTCCCGCGTCGAGATAGTCAACCGAAGGCAGTTCGGCGAAAACGTATGGCTTCAGGGCGACTACCAGATCATGGTAGGTCCTCCAGCGCCGATTTCCACGCCGAACGGCTACCTGCTAACCGCGCTTCACAGCGACGGCGCGTGGAACAGCGCAGGCCACCGAGACCAGGCGCTGGACGCGATGATCGAAGCGCAAGCCATCGAAACCGACCCTGCTAAGAGGACAGAGTTGATTCACCGCATACAGAACCATACGTTGGATCAGGGATACAGATTCATGCCGCTCTCGCGCGTAGCCATCTGGACGTGGCAGCCTCATGTCCGCGACTTCCACCCCAACTTCGCGCTCTCTGAGTATCACCACTGGGCCAAGGTATGGCTCGAGAACTAGCGACGCTACGAGGGGAGGCGGTGCAAGCCAAACGCCATGCTGATATACGCAGATAAACGATTGCCCAACTGGACGCTCGCATGCTTTGCGTCCATCGCCCTCATAGGATATGCGCTGCTCGCGACGCCGCTCCACGATGACGGGATAAACGGAAACATGATCTTTGGCGTTCCGTTCTATAGCGACTATTTCGGTCTATACCACTCTTTTTTCAAGCCCATCGTCGCCATACTACTACCCGTGAGATACTTCCCGTATCCGTGGTCTTTTGCGGCGGCTGCTCTATTTCACGTTGCGATGATGGCGGCGGCGGCATATCTCACTTTCCTGGTCGCGCGTCGGTATATTCCCGCGAAAGCGGCGGTCATCGCTTCCCTCATAACCCTGTACGCCCTGTTCACCCACGAAACATTCATGCCGACCCGACCTGAGTCACTTCTGCTGACAACGTTCATGGGAATCGTCTATCTGTGCGATACATGGAGATTGACGGGTCGAATTCGGTATCTGCTAATCGCCGCCACCTTAGCCGGAGTTGTGGCGCTGCCTTCTCATCCCAACGCATCCATCGCGTACATCTACATGGCGCTGTTCTCACTATGGCAGCGCAGAAATCTGGCGTCGCGCGACTGGGCGCTGCTGATAGCCGCGCTTGTTGGTTCCAGCCTGGTGGGCATGGCGATCATACTGCTGCCAGATCCGTCCGCTCTCATCACGCTATACACGGACTACTCATCAGGGGGCAGCCACCGGTTATCATTCATCGCCGGCGAGATAAGGCGTTTTACCTTCTTCCTGCGTCCCTATCTGATGATGCCGGTCGTTCTCTTCTTCGGAACAGTAGGGCTAACCGTTCTGGTTACAAGAGTCCTCGCAGATTCTACCCCCCCCCAATCATACGTTCGCATATTCGCGCGGCGATACGCTGGAATCCTGATATACGGCCTGGCCGCTCTGATAGGGTTGGCGTTTCTGCCGTCGGCTGAATGGCCGCATTATCTCGTCTTCTACGTGCCTCCCATGGCCATATTCGCCGCTCTCGCATACTGCCAAGAACCGCCCAGGCTGCGAGTAGGGCTTCTGGGAAGCGCGCTGGTGATAGTCGCAATCATCGCGGAACTGGCAATCCTGGCCACTCTCAGGGACAACCTCGAGGCGTGGATAATAACAAGCCTGCTTTTCGGAATTCCGATTGCCGCTCTCCTATCCATCTCCTGGATCAAGCGAAACCGTAGATGGCTAATCGCCGCTCTCGCGCTCGGCATGGTTGCCCGGCTGGGTTTGATGTCAGCCGACTACTACGCATATAACCATATCGAGAATGTTGTCAGGGAACGCGCGGGCGAGGTCGGAGCAGACACGATCATGGCGCCTCCGCAACTCAATTGGGCGTTTGCCAGAGACAATTTCATTGCGATAACCTATCTGTCCGAAGACGCGCCGGACATCGAATTCGGGCTGGTGGCGCTGCCCCGAATCTGGTACAGAGACAGATGGCTCGACATAGCGTCTGAATCATGTGAGTTTGGCGCGGCGGAGCCGATTGATCTGAACTCTTTCGTTTCCAACAAGCTCAGGGAAACCCGATGGGAAACGATGACCATCGAATGCGTCCAATCCTCTCGTGCGTCGCCTGCCTGACATACGGACTCCCCAAACAAGCGACACACACTCGATACAGTACAGCCTTTGTGTCGCTTTCAGTCGCCAAATCCCACTTCCACCCTCCACCCTGTTATGTTACAATTCACAAATCAAGAACATAAGTACGTAAATCATTATCAAAACTTATGAACTGAACCTTCCAGCCGGCCAAAAAAATTGCGTGAACAGGTACATACAGGTGTTTACAGGTGACATGCAGGTCTATATCTCACCTGAGACCACCACCAAGTCACCTGCATACTACCTGCAACCCACCTGCGCGCGCGCCAGCACAATTTCAATTTTCATAAATAACGCATATAGCTCGGTAGCGCTTTGCGCGCTTGGCGGATAATGTCGGACGCACAACTCGGCGACGCCTGCCCGACGTCCCGCCCAATCCCAATTAGCGCCAGTTCTCTGCTATGCTGTGAACATATCAGCAAGCGAGGCTAGACATTTCCAATTCCTATATATGGCTCAAGCTGTCCTGGCGCGACCTGAAGTCGCGCTGGGTTCAAGTCGCCGCCATCGCCATCATCATCGCCTTTGGGACCGGACTGTTCTCCGGTCTGCGAAGCATGAATATATGGCGAGGAATGTCCAACGACGCCAGTTACGCGGCAGTCAACACCTTCGATGTTCGCGTTCAACTCAGCGCGGGCGGTTTCGTCGAGCGCGGAACCTTGCTGCGCGCCCTCGATGAAGCGGGCGCGGCGTATGCGTCCGACGCCGAAGAACGGCTCATACTCCCAACGCAGGTGTCCGTCGAGTCCGACGACGAGACCATCATTGTGCCGGGACGGCTGATAGGCGTGGATGTGTCCGACGGCGGCCCACACATAAATAAGCTGCATCCCGATCTGGGACGCGCCCTGGAATCGCAGGACGCAGGGCGAGACCTGATCGCGCTCGAGCGCAACTTTGGCAAATACTATGAACTGCCCGAATACGGCCAGGCGACGCTGTCCGGCGACAAGACTGTCCAATACGTGGGTCAAGTTCTATCGCCCGAATACTTCTTCGTCGTGACCCCGGAGGGAGGTCTGCTGGCGCAGGCGAATTTCGCGGCAGTCTTCACCTCTATCGAGACCGCTCAGCGGATCGCGGCGAAGGAAGGCAAAGTCAACGACCTGCTGATCACTCTCAGCGCCGGCGCGGACGCGGACGCCGTATTGGAGACGCTGAGCGAAGCGTTTGGGCCGCTTGGAGGAACGGTGAGCGGACGGCTCGACGATCCGTCCATACGGCTGATGATAGAGGACGTCGAGGGAGATCAGCAGTTCAATACCGTGTTGGCCATCGCCATATTTGGAGGGGCGGTCTTCGCGGCGTTCAACCTCACCAGCAGAATCATGGATTCCCAGCGGCGGGAGATAGGCATAGCGATGGCGTTGGGAATTCCGCCTATCAGAGTCGCTCTTCGCCCGCTGCTGTTCAGCGCGCAAGTGGCTCTTCTAGGGGTCATCTTTGGAATAGGGATGGGAATCGGTGTGGCGCAAGCGCTGAGGATCGTTCTGACTGACTTCATTCCGCTGCCGGCGTGGAGAACTCCTTTCCAGCCGGAGTTCTTCGTCGGGGTGGCGATAATCGGCTTCCTGATACCATTCCTGGCTACCGCTGTTCCAATATGGCGAGCGGTGAGAGTTCCGCCGATTGACGCCATCAAAACGGGACATCTGGCATCGCGCGCGGGTGGCCTGCCATGGCTGTTGACCAGAATGAGGATACCGGGCCAGACCACTCGCCAGATTCCGTTCAGAAACGTTGCGCGCGCTCCCAGGCGAACACTTCTTACGGCGTTAGGAATAGCCGCAATAGTTACCGTCCTGGTCATGGTGATGGGAATGCTGGACTCTTTCCTGAACACGTTCGACAGCGCGCAAGCCGAGACTGCCGGCGCAAGCCCGGACAGGATGGAGATAGCGCTGGACACGTTCTACCCGCTCCACTCCCCGACAGTTCAGAGCATTTTCGACACGCCCAGCGCTTCGGATGTGGAAGCGAGTTTGAGGCTGGGCGGGACATTGACCAATGGCGATACATCGTTCGAGACGTTTCTGAACTTCATTCCGTTCGACAGCCCGCTCTGGCAGCCTACTCTGACATCGGGCGCGTTCGACTCTTCGATTCCCGGATTGCTAATCTCCGAGAAGGCGGCGAAAGACCTGGATATAGAAGTTGGAGATGTTGTGACCCTGCGGCATCCCGTAGTCGGCGGTCAGCGGCTATTCTCACTTCAGGAATCGGAAATGCCCGTCATTGGCATACACGCGCACCCGTTCCGCATCAATGCGTATATGGCGATGGAACATTCAGGCATGACCGGTCTGGAAGGAGTGGCCAACATCATTCAAGTTCGGCCGGCTGATGGAGCGGACGCGGACACGCTAAAGGAAGAGCTGTTTAGATTGGCAGGAGTGGGATCGGTCCAGAAGGCGACGGCATCCACAGACGTGTTTAGGGACCAGTTCGAGCGATTCACCGGCATACTCCAGTTCATACAGATCGCCATAATGGCGCTGGCTTTGCTCATAGCCTACAATACCGCCAGCATCAACATGGACGAACGCAGGCGCGAGCACGCCACGATGTTCGCGTATGGGCTTCCGCCGCGCAGCGTACTGGGAATGGCGATTACAGAGAGCGCGATACTGGGAGTCATTTCGACGATGCTGGGGCTGATTGGCGGCTATCTGCTTCTGCAATGGGTTGTTCTTGCGCTGATTCCCGCAACGATGCCCGATCTGGGAATGTCCGCCGTCATAAAGCCTTCGACTATGGCCATCGCGGTAGCGCTTGGCGTGGCGGCGGTGTCGGTCGCGCCCCTTCTCACGATACGCAGGCTTCGCAAAATGGACGTCCCTTCCACCCTCAGAGTAATGGAATAACTGCGGGGTACGCCATACACTCACGATGCGGGCGCTTCATCCATCCGAGCCCTCGGCGCCCCATGAACCAAAGCGACGATACACAGGCATAATCAAGGCATCTGGAGAACGATGATCAACGTCATATATGGAGAGGATGTAGTAAGCGCGGACGAGGCCCTGCTCGAAGTCTCTCGCGATACGGGGCCTGACGATCTGCGCGACATAAACTACACTTCGTTTCTGGGCGAGGAGCTCACTCCTCAGAAGTTCAGCGCCGCCGTCTTTACCGCTCCTTTCATGTCCGACTTTCGCGTAGTGGTGGTCAGAGGTCTGCTGACCACTTTCGAGCGTTCTGGCAGGGCGTCGCGAGGCGCTCGAAGTTCGCGCGACCCGCTCGGCCAATGGGCTGACGCGGCGAACGAACTATCATCCATGCCTCCAACCACCAATCTCACGTTCGTGGACGGCGCGCTCTCCAAGAGCAATCCGATGCTCAAAAAGCTGTCGCCGCTGTCCAAACCGCGCGAATTCCCGCTTCCGCGAGAGCGAGATATGCCGGGCTGGGTAATGGCGCGCTCCAAGACTCTCGGAGTGGACATAGAACCGCGCGCGTCGGCTACGCTCGCCGACGCTATTGGCAGGCAGCCCCGTCTGATAGACTCCGAACTGCGCAAGCTGGCGCTCTACGCCGACGGTCGCGCCATACGCGACGATGATGTGCGCCAGATGGTAGCGTACATTCGGGAAGCGAACATATTTCAGGCGGTAGATGCGGTGATTGACGGCAAAGTGGGCGTCGCTCTCAGTCTCATAACTCGCATAATGGACGACGGAAGCCCGGCGACATACATACTGACCATGCTCGCAAGACAAGCGAGGTTGTTGCTGATGGCGAAGGATATGAATTCTCGCGGCGTGGCGCGGGACGAAATGGGGCGCAAGCTGCGACTATCGGGCTGGGTACTCAACAAGACTCTTCAGCAGGAGAGGCGCATGACCTACGACTATCTGGCCTACTTCCATGAGCGCCTCATCGAGACCGACCTCGCGCTGAAGACCAAGCCGATTTCCGAACAACTCGCCATTGAAATGCTGGTGGCGGAGTTGGCGGCAAACAGATAGCGCAAATCAGGACGACAGCAACAGTCTTGGATGTCATAGGCGAGGGAATCTGACAATGAAATCCATGGCCGCCTAGCCCCTAAATCCGGCGGCCATGGATTGGATAGATTCAGATATGTCTATATCGCGTAGGTGTCCAGCATCGAGGATACGGACCTGACGCGGGCCTTTTCCGAGATTTCATCAATACGCTGGTCGAAGGTGGGACGGCTTGCATCCTGATAGATGACGCCCAGCGGCACGCCATCGGACGATGACAATTCGAACGCCGACTGCGCGTCAGTCGAATCGTAGTCATCCGGAATGTCGTAGGCGAGTCCGGGGATGCCCTTGCGCGGGTTCCCTTTCAGAATGTCGTAGGTATTGTTGTACTCGGTGCAAGGCGACTGGACGTGAACGATGGAGAAACCGGGATGCTCCATGGCGTCTATCATCATCTGGGTCATAGGGCGTATTTGGCTGGACATCGCCGAAGCCACGAAACTGACTCCCATGCTCAGGTATAGCTGGAAGGGGTTCATCTTCTCTTCCTGCTTGCCGAACGGCGTGGAACTGGTCACCATTCCCAAATCCGTGGTCGGAGAACTCTGCCCTTTCGTGAGGCCGTAAACTCCGTTGTCCATCACAATCGCCGTTACATCCAGATTGCGAGCCGCCTGGGGGGCGATATGCTCGAAACCGATGCTGAGGAAGTCGCCGTCCCCGGCCACCACGACTACGTTCAGGTCCGGGCGCGCCATCTTCACGCCCATCGCAACCGGCAACGTTCTGCCATGTATGCCATGAAAGCCGTAAGGCTGTTCGTCACTCTCCAGCATATGAACCATGTTGCCGGAGCAGCCGATGCCGGCGACTATTACGTTGTTTTCCATTGGCGTTTCGGTTTCGACCACACGTCTCTGTATCGCCCCTTCCAGCGCGCGCCGCACACCAAAGTCGCCACAGCCGGGGCACCACTTGAAATCGTACTCCGGGTTCTTGGACGTCATACTGCTACACCCTCTTTCTGCTGAATGTTGGCTTTTCGTGAAATGGCCTCCACAAGATAGCGTTCCTTGAATGGCAGGCCAGTATATTGCGTTACGGATTCCGCCTTGACGCCGAGCGAGCGAAGATAGGACGAAAATTGCCCCATGTAGTTCAGTTCCGGCACGATGACGAGTTCCTTCTCTCTGAGTTCCTCGACGAGGCCATCAGGCAGTGGATTCAGGAACATGGTGTAATACCATCCGAGGTCGGCTCCGTCCGCCGTAAGCTGTCGCCAAGCGCCGAGAGTCGGCCCCTTGGATCCGCCCCACGGCATTACGGCAACGCTCGCGTCCGCGTTTTCACTCTCATAGGAGCCGTCCGACAGCAAGTCGAGCTTGCTGAAGCGGCGGGTCGTCATCTGTATGTGTCGCTCGGGCCTGTGTGTGGTATCGCCCATGCCATCATGTTCGGATCCGTTGGCCACATACGCGCCGGGGCCTCCAGGCACGGGCATGGGAGAACGTTCCCAACTCTCGTATCGGTGATAGCCGTTAGAGCCTCTGTACACATCCCGCGCCTCCACCGAAAGGGCGTTCACGTCTGGCCTCGGGATGTTTTGATTGCGCTCGGAGAGCATGTGCTCGCTCAACAGCACAACTGGGCCTTGGTATCTCTCCGCCCAGTTGAAGGCGTAAAGCGAGGCGTAGAAGCACTCTTCCACCGTACCCGGCGCGATTACCGGCAGCCTCATGTCGCCGTGTCCGGGGTACATAGCAGTGAGGAGATCTGACTGTTCTGTCTTGGTGGGCAGTCCGGTGGAAGGCCCTCCCCTCTGTATGTCTGCTACGACAAGCGGTATTTCGGCCATCCAGGCCAAGCCGAGTCCCTCGCCCATGAGGGAGAAACCAGGGCCGGCTGTGCCTGTCATAGCCTTCTTGCCGGCAAAGCCGGCGCCGATGATGCTGGTTATGGACTCGATTTCGGAAGTCGCCTGATGCACGAACTTGTCAGTCCCTGGCAGATTGTTCTCCATCCAAATCAGGATAGAGGTGGCGGGTGAAATCGGGTATCCGATGTACACCTCCAAGCCCGCGGCAATCGCGCCCAGCCCAAGAGCGACATTGCCGTTGATGAGCACCTGCTCAATCTGCGGCGGATTCGACTGTTCGAGTTCGCCCAGATTGAAGCCGCTCTTTTCAGCCTCCGCCCTGCCGAGACTCAGAGCCTGATGATTGGATTCGATGATCTGCTGGTCGTTGGGTCTGCCCCGAGTGAAGCGCTTCGTTACAAAGTCTTCCAGAATCTTCTGGTCTATTCCGACCAGATAGGCCAGCGCTCCCATGACCACCATATTGGCCGCTCTCGCGTTGCCGGTGGACCTGGCGAGTTCGTCGAATCTCATTCCAAAGCTCTTGCCGTCCGGCTCCAGTTCAAATTCTTCGGAGTTATATACGATAACGCCGCTATCGGACACTTCGTCCTTATGATTCTCGTAAGCGTACTCATTGAAGGCCACGAGAACATCTAGCTCATCGCCGGAACTCAACACCGGCTCAGTTGAGATTCTTGTCTGTGTCCATGTCGGCCCTCCCCTTATCTGCGAAGGAAAGGTCGAAAAGGTCTGGACGTGATATCCGACTTGAGCGTTGGCCTGAGCGAAGCCCTCAGCCGAGGTAACGACGCCCTGGCCGCCCTCGCCGGCGAACCTGACTACAAAATCCGTCTTCTTCAATTCACTACTCCCTGAGTTGCGCTCGCTCACAATTGGAGGCGCGTTTAACCACTGCGCGTGTCTCGACAAGGGGTTGAGATAACTTCCATCCGAACCGCGCTGAAACGCGGCAAACGACTCAGCCCTCCGAAGGCTTCTTCGGCGACGAAATGGTCACATGGATGGTCTGTGGGCAATTGTTGAATTTAGGGGGTTGGTTTGAGACGCCGCCTGATATTGGGGGCGTCGCTGTCATATATACACATTGAATATAGCAACTAGATTTTTCAGGTGTCAATTTTGTGATAATTTGCACATACTCATCACCCCTCTCGTCATCCCTCGCCCTGCATGATATAGAATACCACCTAACGACGCTGGCCAAATAGCGGGATAGAGGCACTATATGCTCACTAACCTTATCATACGCAATTTCAAACACCTCGGAAATCAAGACGCACTGGCCGCCTCCCCTCTTTCGCGCCTATTTTCAGAAACTGGACCCCCGACCTGACGAATAAGAAGGATTTCTACGAACTGGCTGAGTATGCGCCAGAAATATTGATAGATCATGATGTTGGCGAAAAGTTGGACGCCATAGCCAGCGTGTCTCGGAGCGCGAAGCCCGCCCCGCTCTGAAACAATCGAACTGGACGCAATCGCGGTCTGGCCTGTCCGCATTGACCATCTTCCCGCGTATTCCTATAATCCCATTCACAAATGTTAGACAAGGGGCGTCCTTCTATGACTCCAAGCGAAGAACCGAAGCGCATATCAATCGCCGACATAGTCGCCAGGCATGGCGAGCCCCCATGGGCCGAGGCTCTGTTCACCGACGGTCGAAACGATGTCGTGCTGATATGCAACGCTCCAGGTCAGACCAACGACGCTCACGCTCATCCCGGCTTCAACGAATGGTGGATAGTATTGCAGGGCGAAATGCTCTGGGACATAGGCGACTACGCCCCCATAAGGGCCAAGAAAGGGGATGTGGTCATGGCGCCAAAGGGGCGCCGACACGCGATTCGAACGGTGGGCGACGAAAACTCGCTGAGGCTGGGCGTCACGCATCCCAATTCCAATCACGACACTAAAGGCGTTCGATCCAACCTGCTGCGGCCGGTTCCAGAGGATGAGCCGCCCAACCGCTTGCATACCAGCTTGGAATATATGCTCGATACGTTCGGGGAGCCGCCCTGGGCGATGTCCATCCTAAAAGACGAACGCAACAGCGCCAACCTGATATGTCACGCGCCGGGAATGACTAACAACGCCCATTGGCATCCGGACTTCAACGAATGGTGGGCGATACTGGGTGGCGAACTTACTTGGGAAGTCGGCGAGGGCCGGCCTATGATTCAGGCCAAGGAGGGCGACATTGTGTTCGTTCCTGAGGGAATGCGTCACCATATAAGCTCTGTGGGCGAAGATATATCATTCAGGCTTGCGGTTACCACGCCGGCGCAGTTGCATATTTACACCGACGATGACGACGCGGCCCCGCCGCCATTGTATTAGAGGGTACTTCCAAATCAAAGCGGCGTTCAATGATGAATTGAACGCCGCTAGCGCTGGTATATCGAGCTAGGCGTTTCTACATTGTCAGGCGGCGGTAGAGGAACAGGAGGCGTTCCGGAAGGTCGTAGATGTTGTCCAAGACTTCGTAGCCCATATCCGCGCACATCGTCTTGAGATAGTCGTGGCCGTTCTTGTCCACAGTGAGGCAGAAAGCGTTGATGTCTTTCCTACGCGCCTCTTCCAGAGCCATTCGGGTATCGTGGACGGCGTACTCTTTCTCGACGCCTTCTCGGCTGTATCCTCTGTCCTGTGGGCGACCGTCACTCACAAGGAACAGAATCTTGGTGCGCGCGTCCGCCATTTCCAGCTTCGCGGTCGTGTGCCGAATGGCGGGCCCCATCCGGGTGGCGTGAAGTGGAGCGACACGATCAATGCGGCGCTTGACGCGGTCTGAGAATGTTTCGTCCAAATCTTTGATGGTGTAGTATTCTACGTTCTCGCGCCCGTATCCTGAGAAGCCGTAGATGCCATAGATGTCGCCTATCGCCTCAAGCGCGTTGACGATAAGGACAATCGCCTCTTTTTCGACGTCTATGATGCGCTTGTACGACCTGCGCGCAGCCTCGCCTCGTCGGGTGCGCAGCCACACCATATACTCTACCGGGTCGTCTGGGGCGTCCCAGTCGTCGGCAGTGCGCTTGCCCTCGTCTATCGCCTCGGCGGTGGACGCGCTGGTGTCAATAAGGAACGCGGCGGCTACTTCGCGCTGAACCTTGTTTCGGCGCCAGTAGAACTTGTCGGACGGGCTGGCGCCTGTCTTCATATCCACTATGGCCTCAATGACGTCGTCAATGTCTATTTCTTCGCCATCTTCCAGCTTTCGCACCTTGCGGAAGGTCTCAGGCACCATTAGCTCGAACTGTCTGCGTATGCGCGACACGAGACCGCCGTAGCTATGCAGAGTCGCTCCAAAGAAATTAGGGTCGCCTTCCGCCATCATCTTCTGCCGGACGATGCACCATCTGGGCTTGTAGTCCCCTGCCCTGAAGTCCCATTCGTCATACACGAAAGTCTGAGGTTCGTTGGCTTCCAACGAGTCCCCGTCTTCGTCTATGTGGACAAACGGCCCGTTGCTGAACTCCGGGTTATCAGGGAGCTGCATACCCGCTTCCTTGAGCAGGTTATCGGCAAACATGCCCTGCGTGTCCTGAAGGTCGCCTTCGACGGCCTCCAAGTCAAGCTCGGCGCTGTTCTGCAACAGCTCTTCGAGTTGCTCTTGAGTTATCGGTTCTCCGGTGGCGTCTCCCGCTCCTTCCTGCTGCTGCATACGCAATTGCGTGAGGAGTTGCACTAATTCAGGTTTGAAATCTCCTCGATAGTCGACTTCCTCGGACGACTCATATTCCTGCTCGCTGTCGGGCCGGAACTCCATATCCATTCCCATCGCCATCTGTTGAAGCAGGTCCTGCATGTCGTCTGGGTCGGTATATTCCTCTTCCTGTTCTTCTTCGGTATCCACGTCATCCCAGTCGTCCTCAGGGACTTCTTCGTTTGGAATCGAGGATATGATCGCGTATATGCGAAGCGTGGCCTCGGCGGTGTCTTCGACAGTGGCGTCGGCGTTGAGTATCTGGCGGGCGACGGACGCGATCTGCCTGGCTTGTTCTACGTAATCATGCGGAGCGGGTATCTCCCGATCATGCTGAAGACTTAGCCTCACCAGAAACTCGACCATAGCCGCGCGCGCGGGCATTTCGGTTATCTCTGGTCTGCCCTCGGACGAGTCCCTCTGGACACGCTCGTAGGCCGACTTTATGCCGGGATATTCGTACTTGACTCGGAAATCCAACCTCCCATCCTCAACGACAGTGAACACGTCGAGCGCGAGTTTGCGATCCTCGAACAAGTTGAAGAACCGCTGCATGTCTGTAATCCAACCACGTTCCATGTCTTCGCCTGACAACTCAGTATCCACGACGCTCCCGTTGGCGGAGCCGTTCTCCACAGCCTTCTGCGCCTCCACTTCGTGGCGCCTGTCCTCGAACAGCGCCGACGGGGTGTCGAACTCAAAAAAGAAACTCCCGAATTCCAGCCGAGCCACCTGATGAGTCGAAACCACTTTGAACCAGGAAAAGTTCTCGTCCTTGGTATGGTATCGATCGACGATGTCCGGCACGAAGACTGTGGTACCCTCGGTGGTGGGAGATTCTACAGATGCCCAGCCAATTTTCATGTCCACCAGTTCAGGGGAAGAAGCGAGTTTGATCTCCTCACCTGCCAGACCGCGGCAGTACATTTCCATGATCGTCTTAATGCGGTCGAATTCGACTCCGGAAGACAGCGCCTCCAGCATCTCTTCGGAGTGCGCCGACTCGATCTTGAAGTACGCCAATCCGCCGTCCGGGTTCTGGCGCAACAGATTCACGCCCTCCTCGTACCACCTCTCCAACTGTGTCATCGAAAGTCTGTCCATTACTTGCGCCGAAGATTTTATGAACTCAGGCACCGCGTCCGGCGATTCCTGAATTAGCGACTCGGACAGATTCAATATGCTGGAGTGCATCTCCGAGTCAATCTGCGCGAATGCCTGCGAAGTCTCCAACATGACTCCCGGTATATTGGATCCTCCCTTATGCACCAATTCTTCGGCGATGCGCAGGAATCTGAATCGCTCTTGCTGGTCTATCTTGGGGAGGGCTTTGGCTCCGGCGTCGAAGAAACTCTTCACTTCCCGCCAGCCCGACTCGACAAGCGCCGAGGCGAGAGTAATGAAGGCAGTCTTGTCTTCCCCGATTAGCGGGAATATCTGCGTACCTAGTGAGAGGCACTCTGAAGCGAGGTCGTAAGACCTGTGGGACAGCGCGTCCAGGAAGGCAACGAACCTCTCCAGTTCAGGGAAGGTTAGACTGTCCATTAGCGCGGGGCTATAGGTGAAGAACTTGCACGCGAGCGTGCTCGACTTCCATGTGCCTTTGTAAAGACTTCCACCGAGTCCGGCCCAGCTTTCTATATGTCGGGAGCGCAGTTTGCCCATAGCGGCAGGGGACGCGTCGAAATAGGCGGCGGCCAAGGTGGGAGACTCCTTGCAGAGGTCGGAGCCGCATTCCGTCCATTTCATGAAGTAATTGAATGGCATATAGGCAACAACTTTGGGGCTAACCTTGAAATACTGGGCGGCGGCTTCCCATGAGCGTACGGTTTGGTCGGCGATTCCAAGCCCCGCATTCCCCCAGCGAAGCATATTGCCCTCTTCCATCGTGTTGGGCATAATGGCGCGGGCCTTGTCGAACTCTTCGACCACCGGCGTCGGGAATCTCTTGAATTCAGCCCTGAGCTCTTCTAATGTTGGCAGTTGCTCGTTAACCACGGGGCCTCCTTACAAGGGCGCGTCTTTTGTCAGGCTCAGAAACTGTTCCAGTATCATCGCCGTCGCTCCGAAAATTACATGACCGTCATAGACGTAGATGGGCATTCTGTGAAACTCGCCGTCTTTCAGTCTTACATCATCTCTGAAGGATGACGGTTTTCTTAGATGTGAGACGGGCGCCAGCACCACTTCGGCCACTTCTACCTCGGAAGGCGTGAACGCATAGGGTGAGGGTATGGAGCCTACGAAAGCGGAAATCATGAAGTTGGAGATCGTGGGCGTGTCGTCGAGACGCCCCATCACGTTGACATCTTCAGGGTGGATGCCCATCTCTTCGTGGGCTTCGCGGAGCGCTGTGTGCAGACGGGATTCATCTCCCGAGTCAACCATCCCGCCGGGGAAGGATATTTCCCCTTTGTGATGTTCGACGCGCTGAGAGCGCTTCTGAAGCACAACTCGCAGGTCTCCATCGTAATAGTAGAGCGGGAGAAGGACGGCGGCGGGAGACATATCGTGATGATCTGCCGTCGTCGCCGTTCGATTCTCAAGAATGCTCTTCGCGTTGTGTATGAAATCTAGGCCCAAACCAGGCTCTCATTCCCCGAGGCGGCTTCAAGCCGATGCTGGCTATTCGAATATAGACGTAGTGAGTTCCTCGATGCTGCGTTGTATGTTGAAGTCGTCGGTGACCGACCAGTTCACAGCCACCTGGCAAGCGCGGCGCGGAGGGACATCTTGCGAGATGAGTTGGCCAGCGTAGATGAGGAGACGAGTGCTGGCGCCTTCTGCCAGACCGTGTTCCTTCAAATTGCGAATCTTCTCGCCCAGCTTGGCTAGTTGAAGAGCGGTATCCGCGTCAACTCCCGACTCATGCGCTATTATTTCCGCTTCGGTATCGCGGGGCGGGTAGTTAAACTCAATGGAGACGAATCTCTGCCGCGTGCTGTGCTTCAAGTCTTTGAGCGCGCTCTGGTAGCCCGGGTTGTATGACAGCACAAGAAGGAAGCCCTCCGCCGCTTCGAGCAGTTCGCCGCGCTTTTCAACCGGCAGAATTCTGCGATGGTCAGTAAGCGGATGAATGAGGACAGTGGTATCTTTGCGCGCCTCCACTATCTCGTCCAGATAGCATATTCCGCCCACCTTCACGGCTCTAGTCAAAGGGCCGTCTATCCATACGGTCTGATCGCCTTCGAGCAGGTATCTTCCGACAAGATCGCTTGCGGTCAGGTCTTCATGGCAGGCGATAGTGACCAGAGGCAGGTTGTCCCTTTCATCTATATCACCGCTCCCGTTAGCCTGCTTTACTCGCGTCAGCGGCTGGCCCAGTCGATAGGACATGTACTCGACAAAGCGCGTCTTGCCGCAGCCGGTCGGTCCCTTGAAAATCAGGGGTATCTTCTGAGCGTATGCCGCCTCGAACAGTTGTACCTCGTCTCCCAGTGGAACATAGTACGGCTCTTCAGTGAGGTGGTACTCCTCGATTATGTAGCTTCGGAAAAGCGTTTGCGTCCGTGATGTCATCTGACTGCTTGGTCTCCTTCTATGCTTCTGTTCGCGCCGAAACTCTCGAATTCCAGATCTCCGCGACCGAAGACTCCAGCTCATAGATTCCCGAAGCGTTTTCGATTATAACGTCTGCGTATTTTACGCGCTCGTCCTGCGGCATTTGCGATTCGATTCTCGCAAGCGCCTGTTCACGCGACATTCCCCTTCCCATAAGTCTCGACAGGACATGATCCTGCGGAGCGGTCACTACCCACACCTCGTCCGCTAGTGGAGTCCACTTCGCCTCAATGAGCAGCGCGGCTTCGACCACCGCCACTTGAATCCCTTCCTCTTTGAGCCCCTCGATTCGATCCTGAATCATAGCATAGATTCTGGGATGCACAATCGAGTTGAGACGCTGGAGATGCGCCGGATCGCTGAAGACGATGGCGCCGAGCTTGCTGCGGTCAATACGCTCGTCTTCGTCAAGGATATCCTGTCCGAACGCCGACACCACATCGCGCCACGTCTCCGTATGGGGGAGATAAGCTTCATGTCCGACGAGGTCTGCGTTGATCAACGCAACGCCTCGCGCTTGAAGGAATCTGGAGACCTGAGTCTTGCCAGCGCCTATACCGCCTGTGAGTCCGATAACGAGCATACGATTCCCACGCCTTTGAGAAAGTCTTCACATTCTACTAAAGCGGTTGAAACAGGGTCAACACAGGGGCGAGAAAGGCGCCTGTATCAATTTGGTGGGTGGGTGGATAGATGGGGGATCGCGAAAGGGGCGTATGTAAAGCTTGAGGTCGTATCAGATTGGAGAGAGGATCATGGGAAAATCCTGCGCCTGAGTCACGCTCATTTAGTTTTGCGGTATTCGCATGGACTTGACGCTTATTCCGCGCAAACTTCATCATCTCGCAACATCCCACCAGACCACTCCCTGCCGGACGGGGCGCGCTCCCTTTATCCTATATCCGCCATCCGTCTCTTCCAAATACGATTCTATGGAATCGCCCAGCGATTGCAGTCTGTACCGATTTGAACCTATGAACAGCCTATTGCGCGTCTCCTCAATCGCCGCTTCCACGCTCTCGAAAACACGCGTCCTGTCAGTCGCCATCATTCGGACATTCGGGTATATCTCCATTTCCCACAGAACATTCATCAACTCCGGGAGCGCGGGCAAGTTGACGCGCTTCTCGCCATACACAGGTTCCCATAGAGGCGCGAGTCCCGCCTGAGGCGAGTCAACGAACAAGACGATGACTACCTTCTGATTCGCGTTGCCCTGCAACTTTTGGATGAATGGCTGGATATCCGCCACTCCATAGACCACATGCGCGCAGAGCGCTATGTCGGCGGCTTCGACTTCAGCGGTTTCCCATTCGGAATAGACTCCCTTCACGCATATCCCCTCGACTTCACTGACCGAATCGTCGAGTTGAGCGAGCATGGAGGGAGATGGGTCCACGACAGTGACTTGTTTGCAGTGGAGCGCGAGCGGTATGGCGAACCGTCCCGCGCCGCCGCCCACATCCAGAACGCTCGTGTTTTCAGCCACCAATTCTACTAGCGAGTTCAGGATTTCGTCGTCGTTGCGGTACGGGTCCGCTTTGAATCTCGGCGCGAGGCTTTGCCAGAAGTCGCCCTGTCGCAGCGACTCTTCCATCACACTCTCAGACTGCGCGTGATGCTTTTCGACTCGTGTCCGCCAAGTCTCGATAGCCGATATTGTGGAATCCAAAATCACCTTTAGCTCCTCTACTGTTTCAGTCGAATGGCCACATAGCCTTCACATAACCATATTGTAACCGCTAATTTGGTATATATGGCGAATCCAAGAAGAAGTTCGCCTGAGACATTTGGCGACCAACAGGTTCATCTCGGCGATTGGAGTTCTCGACATGTATGGGTATTCGAGTCTTCGTAAGCCATCGAGTACTATAGATACTGGCGATTTCCAACTTGCGTCAGGCGTTAATAAATAGTAAATTTCAGATATATAGAAAAATCGCTCAAAATAATTCATCAGGGCATAAGGGAGCGTTTCGATGGCGTCGCAAAATGGAAATCATAAAAAGGCGTTGGTAGTAGTTCAGCTTTCCGGTGGAAACGATACGCTGAACACTGTAGTGCCGTTCAACAATGGCCTATATCACGATTTTCGCCAGAAGGTAAAGCTCGACACTTCCAAAGTCCATCCGATTAACGATGATCTTGCGTTCAATCCCAGCATGGGACCGATCAAGCGACTCTGGGATGAAGGAAATGTGGCGGTCATCAACGGAATCGGCTACCCCAATCCGAATCGTTCGCACTTCCGCTCCATGGACATCTGGCATACCGCTATGCCCGACGACATCGGGCGCGACGGCTGGCTCGGCCTCGCCACCCGCGAGCTTGATCCGGCCGGCGACAACGTGCTGACGGCCGTCAACTTCGGACGCGGCCTCCCCAGGTCGCTCTCCGTGCGCGGCGTTCCCGTCGCCTCCGTTGGAAACCTAGAGACATACGGCCTCTTCCCGGACGTTCAGGACGAGATCATGCGCAAGTATGCCCTCGAGGCGTTCTCGCAGATGTACGGCGGGCAGGGCAAGGACACAGTCACGGAATTCCTCGGCCAGACGGGCAGGGACGCTCTGAAAGGCGCCGACATACTGCGAACCGCCCCGGCCCAGTACGAGTCAACTGTCGAATACGCGGCGAACCCAATCGCGCAGAGCCTCAAGAGCGTCGCGCAGGTGCTGTTCGCAGACCTCGGCACGCGCATCTTCTACACCCAGCACGGCAGCTTCGACACCCACTCCGGCGAGATAGTCAGCCACGCCAAACTCTGGGACGAAGTGGCGGGCGGAATCGGCGACTTCTACGACGACCTCCGCGAGCATGGGCGCGAAAACGATGTCGCCATCCTCGTCTTCTCCGAGTTCGGACGCAGAATCAAGGACAACGGCTCCGGAACCGACCACGGTTCGGGCGGAACCGCGTTCGTCATCGGAGGAGAGGTGAACGGCGGCCTGTACGGCGACTACCCGTCCATCGAGCCACATATGCAACTCGAGGGCGACCTTCAGTTCAATAACGACTTCAGAACGACCTACGCCACCTTGTTGGACAGGTGGTTCAAGATTGACTCAGAACCCATTGTCAATGGACAGTTCGAGCATTTCGACTTCCTGCCGGCTTAGAATGAGACCGCCCGAAAAAGCGAGGCGAATAGGAGAATTATGATGACCACCACAGCGGACATCTCTCTGATGGCCCACCTGATGAGACGAGCGGGATTCGGGGCCACCCGCGAAGAGTTGGATGAACTCGTAGCGAGAGGCTACGAGAATGTCGTCGAAGATATGCTCCATCCCAGTGGGGACAGGGGGACGATCCCTGACGATGTTATTCGCCGATACCACGTTGACCAGTCCGAACTCAGACAGTTAGACGGAGCCGGCGCGTACTGGCTCTATCGCATGATAACGACGAACGCCCCTCTGGAAGAGAAGATGGCGCTGTTCTGGCATAGTCTGTTCGCCACCGGATATTCCAAGCTGAACCAGGCGCGCTCGCTGCTCAACCAGATTGATATGTTCAGGCGCGACGGCTTCGGCAATTTCAATGACATACTGGTGGAACTATCCAAGGACCCGGCCATGATCATCTGGCTGGACAACAACGACAACCACGACGGCGCTATCAACGAGAACTATGGGCGCGAGTTGCTCGAACTGTTCTCGATGGGCATCGGCAACTACACTGAGGATGACATCAAGGAAGCCTCGCGCGCGTTCACGGGCTGGACGCTCAGGAACGCAGAGTATATGTCCATGCGCGCCATGAAAGACTCGATCTGGCCTTACAGCCGAATCGCGTGGCACTTCGAGTTCCGCGAACACGACCACGACGATCAGGAGAAGGAGTTCCTCGGACAGCGCGGCAACTTCGATGGCGACGAGATAGTTGACATCATCTGCCGCCAGGACGCCACCGCGCGCTTCGTCTGCACCAGGCTGTTCCAGTTCTTCGCCGCCGACGAGGTGACCGAGTCGGGCGCAGCCGCCATCGAACAGATGATGGCCTCCTACTTTGAATCCGACTACGAAATACGCTCTGTCCTCCGAACCCTGTTCAACTCCGACTACTTCAAGTCCGACGAAGCCAGGTACGCTCGCGTCAAGGCGCCAGTCGAGACCGTTGTTGGCGCCGTCAGGCTGGCCGGCTCTTACAGAGAGCCCACGCTCGGAGTTCACCAACTCGCCAATCAGGCTTTCTTCATGGGGCAGGGGCTTCTGCAGCCGCCCACCGTTGAGGGCTGGCACGAGGGCGTCGAGTGGATAGACAGCGGCTCGCTTGTCGAGCGCGTCAACTTCGCCGCCAGCGAACTGGGCAACCCCAGCAACCCCGGTGTCCAGGCCATATCAGATAGGCTGGCGAGGGACGGCGGGTACGTGCAGTCCGCCGAGCAGCTTGTGGATGGTTGCCTGGATCAGATGGGCCGGATCCAGATAGAGGACAACACCCGCGACGCCATAGTCGCATTCGCCTCCCAGTTCGGCGACGTAAACATGGATGAAGAAGACGCAGCCCAGAAGGTCGCCAATGTCATGCGGCTCATAGCGTCCTCCAAAGAGTACCAGTTGGCGTAACCGGAGAATTTGGACAACAGAATCTGGCATGAAAATGAGCCGGCGTCCCTGAGGGAGGATCCCTACCGCCGTGAAATATCAAATAGGAAACCAGGATGACCACCGCGGACATATCTCTTATGGCGCACCTGATGAGACGCGCGGGATTCGGAGCCACCAGCGAGGAATTGGAAGATTTCGTGGACCGGGGATACGAGACCGTCGTTGAAGACCTGCTGAATCCCAGCGGAGACAGGGGCGTTCTGCCTGACGATCTGATTCGTCGCTACCATGTTGACCAGTCCGAACTTCGACGGCTGGATAGCGCGGGCGCCTATTGGCTCTACCGTATGATAACGACCAACGCTCCCTTGGAAGAGAAACTCGCCCTCTTCTGGCACAGCCTGTTCGCCACTGGCTACTCCAAGATCAACCAGACGCGCTCGCTGCTCAACCAGATTGATATGTTCAGGCGAGCTGGTCTCGGCAGCTTCAGGGACATCCTAGTGGAACTGTCCAAAGACCCGGCTATGATCGTCTGGCTGGACAATAATGATAATCACGACGGCGAGATCAATGAGAACTACGGGCGTGAACTGCTCGAACTGTTCTCCATGGGAATCGGCAACTACACCGAGGACGACATCAAGGAGGCGTCGCGCGCCTTCACCGGATGGACGCTCAGGAACGCCGAATACATGTCCATGCTTGCCAGTAAAGACTCTAGCTGGCCATACAGCCACATTGCCTGGCACTTCGAGTTCCGCGAACACGACCACGACACCGAGGAGAAGGAGTTTCTCGGACAGCGCGGCAACTTCGATGGCGACGAGATAGTTGACATCATCTGCCGCCAGGACGCCACCGCCCGGTTAGTCTGCACCAGGCTATTCCAGTTCTTCGCCGCCGACGAGGTTGACGAGGACGGCGAGGCCGCAATCGAGCAGATGATGGCCTCCTATTTCGAGTCCGACTACGAAATCCGCTCGGTCCTCCGCACGCTGTTCAACTCTGACTACTTTACTTCCGACAAGGCGCGATACGCCCGTGTCAAGGCGCCGGTCGAAATCGTCGTCGGCGCTGTCAGACTTGCGGGCTCCTACCGAGAGCCTACGCTCGGCGTAAATATGCTTGCCAACCAGGCTTTCTTGATGGGTCAGGGACTTCTCCAGCCGCCCACCGTTGAGGGCTGGCACGAGGGCATCGAGTGGATAGACTCAGGATCCCTCGTCGAGCGTGTAAACTTCGCGGCGAGCGAACTCGGCAACCCCGACAATCCCGGAGTCCGGGCGATTTCTGACAGGCTGGCCTTGGCCGGCGGATATACCCGGTCCCCCGAACAGCTTGTGGACGGCTGCCTGGACCTGATGGGACAGATCCAGATAGAGGATAACACCCGCGACGCCATAGTCGCGTTCGCCTCCCAGTTCGGCGACGTAAACACGGAAGATGATGACGCGCCCCAGAAGGTCGCCAACGTGATGCGTCTGATAGCGTCCTCCAAAGAGTACCAATTGGCGTAACCGGAGAATATCAATATAATCGAATCGGACATGAAGATGAGCCGGCGTCTCTGGATGTCGGCTCATTGACTACAAACCAAAAACGAAACGGGGTGAACAAGGTGACTGCCCAGGCTGCCGCTTCCATCGAATACGTAAAGACCATCGGCATAGTGAACAACGGCGACAATGGCCGCGGATTCGCCAACCCTTATGACATCGCGTTTCGCCCCGACGGTCGCATCTACGTCCTCAACCGCTGCGACCCGGCGCGCGCCAATGCGATCCGCATCGGCGTCTGCAACCTGGAAGAGGACTACCTCTTCGAGTTCGGAAACGGCTACGGCGCCGGAGACGGACAGTTCATCTGGCCTGTTGGGATGGCATTTGACAGCGGTGGCAGGCTGTACGTCACCGACGAACACAACCAGCGCGTAAGCGTATTCGACGCTTCCGGCGACTTCATCTCCCACTGGGGCGAACACGGAAGCGCGCCCGGTCAGTTCAACGGCCCTGCAGGCATCGCAATTGATCCGCAGGACAATATATACATCGCCGACCAGCACAACAACCGCGTCCAAAAATTCACCGCGGATGGAGAGTATATCTTCGGCTGGGGTGAAAAAGGAGCCGAGGACGGTCAGTTCGATATGCCCTGGGGCGTGGGTCTAGGCGCGGACGGCGCCGTGTACGTTTGCGACTGGCGCAATGACCGCGTGCAGAAGTTCGGCGCTGATGGCGAGCATCTGCTCAGCGTCGGCTCCTCCGGCGACGGCGACGGCCAGCTCAACCGTCCCTCCGGCGTCGCCGTGGACTCCGACGGCCTGATATACGTGGCGGACTGGGGCAACGAGCGCGTTCAGGTATTCGATCCAGACGGCTCTCACGCCGCCACGCTGCGCGGTCAGGCGACGCTGTCCGAATGGGCAATGGACTACTTTTCCGCCAATCCCGACGAATGGGAGGTGCGCCAAATCTCCAACCTCGAACCCGAGCTCCCAGAGCACCTACACTCCCCATACCATGTCTCGTCCCAGATAGAACCCTACTTCTGGGGACCCGTCTCTGTACGTCTGGACTCCCAAGAACGCCTCTACGTAGTAGAGACCAACCGGCATCGGTTTCAGGTGTATAAGAAGGGGTAGGAAGAACTTGTCTGCGTCTCGTTGCCGGTATGGGCGTCCCTTGTGGTCGCCCCATTATCGCTTAATAGAGATGGGCGAGGTATCCATATCTAAGCATCTAAGCCGCTGAACCAGTTCCGAGAGCGGAGTAGCTTCTAGAAAAGGTGGCGCACCGATGCCAAAATCTCGTCGAACTTGGCGTTGGTCAGGCGCCCACTGGAGTTTCGAGCGAAAACACGTTGGTTGAGCGCGTGAAGGCGGTCGAAACGCACTACGCTCGGACGAGGCAATCCACCCTGACTGAAATCTCCGGAAGAAAGCGGGATGGCCCTTGGACGGCGGCTGCTAAGGCGTGTGGTTACCTCGCAAACAATCCCCCCCATACCGACGTCTCTCAGGACTACAACGGGGCGCGCCTTGGCATCGCTGAGATCGGTGTAGGGAAATAGGGATTCAACTACGTACCCGACGACCATGCGGCGCCTCCCGCTCCTGTTCATCCGGTCGCTCGAACTACTGCGACAGCGACAGCGCAGATAGTTCATACTCCTCCCTGTCATGGAACATAACCAGCTTTCCCTCATCGTCCCAGTACGCCATGTCGTCAATAATGTTCATAGTCTTGACGCTGACCGCGCAGACTCGCCTCAGCAGTTCGATTACCGACTCCTTGTAGTCGGCGAAGCGGTACGTGTTGAAGCGTTCTCGGATGGTAGGGTCCCGCGGCTTCTTTTCTTTGTACTGGTCGAGAACCCATTCTAGCGCCGAGCGGTTTCCGAGCGTGTAGCGCCACGCGGATTCGGGGACTCCGCTGAGGGTAGTCTGATCGTCTATGTGGATGACGCCGAGTTCTTTGTCCCGCTTATTGGCGCGAAGCATGACCCTGGTGGCGGGCTTGTCGGCGTCGCGCCGCTGGAGCGGGTACGGCTCAGCGGACTCGAAATTGATGTGCAGATCGAGTAGTTCCTGCCCCATCTCAGCCCAGATGTCGAAATCCTGATATAGCGGGAGACGCGGGAACTCGCGCAGCAGGTCGTTCTTGTAGTCGTGTCTGTACACGGGGTCATGGAGGACGGCGTAGGTGTAAGCGAAGATGTCCTCGGCGGATATTCCATTGGGATATATCTCAGAGAAGCCCGCGCCCCATCTCTCGCGATAGTGGTTGTTGACGCGCTTCAGACCCCAGTTGGTGATGTTGGAAACGCGCTCGCCATCCTCGGTGTAGCGGTAGAGGGGGAGGCATTGTGTGCCGTCGAAGAAGACGCGCAGATCAGGTACTTTATCCGTAGCTAGTGCAGCAAAGGGTCTGCGTATACTGGGAACCTGGAAGCAAATTACTTTATCGTAGCCTAGTGGTTCATACTGAATGCATTTGGTTGCATTCTCTATGGTTACATACACACTGTCCATCCGGACCGCATTAGTTATAGTATCTTTCATTATCAACAACCCTAAACTACCCAGGTTTTGGTTCTCTCAGGCCAGTATGTTTTAATACTATTTTGGCCTGACTATAGCGTTAAGTGATATTTCAAGACTTCTCTCAGTCCGTTTAGGCTGGAATATGAAAAGCAATAATCGCATCCGTCCCACATTGTTTGTAGATCGTTGGGGCGAGACAGCCATCCTCCACCGTCAATCACATTTATGAATAGAACATTGAGTTCACTACGTTGTCTTCTACTGCTATTGTATCCTCTGATATCCTGATACATCCTCAATTGTTCATTGGCTTTGCTACTCTGAGATGATGACGTGGTGAGTTGATATGACGACATGATTAGGATTTGAGGTTCATCGGAATTTGGAATCGCTATATCCACCTCTTTGTTATCAACGATATGCACCGCGCCTTTTTGTGAACCGAGACCAGTGTCTGTTGCTATCTTGCGTACTTCTTCTTCCAGAGCTTCACCGATATGGACTGCATATCGAGATTGCATATTGCCGTGTATGACCGCATTCAAGTAGCCTTCATCCTGTAACAGTTCTATCCAGTTGTGAGGAAGGGAGAAACTCTTCCTGATGAAGGGCGGTACGAAGAATTCTTCCGATTCCGGATGGATCAGGAAAGACGCTATCCTGCGCCGTCTATGTTCGTCATACCTAAGGCTGCTCCAACTCACTCCAGGTAATATGCCTTCATAGATGCGTTTGACCTTTTCCAGCGAGCCATGCGAGAAACCAATAATGACTTTAAGACGCTCTTCCATGTCTTTGACATTCCGAGCGTTCAAGTAGTCTGTCAGAACATCCACCGGAGGTCTGCCGCCATTTTGGGCTTTTGACAATAGGATCCTGGCAACGGCCTGTTAAATTTCCTCTTGAAGAGTCTTTTCAACGTTCGGGAAGTCCAGAAACACTTGCATATTGTCTCTTAGATCTTCGAGAGTAACCTTTCTTGGTGGGGACATCGCCCTTACTCCTTCGCAAGTCCATGTCCCTGACAGAGACTATCTTTTTGAGATGTATGGACACGTACATCTCATCAACTATTACCGGTCTAGCTTGATCCAGTCTAGCCTGAGCGGCCTCGCAGTAGCCTTCGTCTATGTCCGCGCCTATATATCGGCGCCCTAACTGTTTCGAGGCGATAGCCGCCGAACCTCCCCCACAGAAAGGATCGAACACAATATCCCCCTCATCGGTGGTCATAAGTATCATGCGCTCTATTAGGTGGACAGGTAACTGGCAAGGATGCGAGTCAATGCGCTTCGACCTGTGGCGCACTCTGTGAATATCATCCCATACGTCGCTGACCTGATAGCCAAATTCATGTCTCAGATGTTCTTTGCCGCCATAATCTTTAAGATATGCCTCGCAGACTCTGCAAGTCTTGTGCGGGGCGCGAACGTCGTAGAATTTGCTATTGCGGTCTTTGGTGTAGAAGAGTATCCCGTAGTGGGCGGGTTGAAGCGTTTTTCCTAATGGCTGTCCATTGGAATTCCATGCGATCCAGTGACGGAACTCAACAAGTGAGTTGAGTATTGCAGACGTGTATGTCAGAAGCTTGGGTATATTGTAAACGAATATGCTGCCAGTAGGCTTGAGGATGCGACAGGCCTCAGTAATCCACTCCTCAGTCCATTCCATATATTCGTTGAATGGAAGGTTATCCTTGTAGGAGGCATATCTCTTATTAAGATTGAATGGCGGATCCGCGAATATCATGTCCATTGAGTCTGAAGGCATTGAGCGCATCAAATCAATGCAATCCGTGTTATGCACCTCATCCAGCAGATGGTCTAGCCGTTCATCAATGGGCTGAGCGGGAAAAATGCTTTCACCAGGCGCATCATCCAAATCCATAGGTATGTTCATTTCACCAATCCTGTAAATTCTTCCTATCAGTCTGAATTTACAAGATGATATAGAACATTTGCACCAATGTCAATTCAATCCAGGTTCAACTCAGAGGCAATTGCGATCTAAGACCTCCTACATTCAAGTATCCAAGTCCCCCCTACTCCACCAGCCGGCTCTTCAGTACGTCCTCGTCGAATTCTACGCCCAGGCCGGGGCCTGTCGGGGGGATGATTTGGCCGTTTTGGAAGATGATAGGCTCTTTGAAGATGATCCTGTGCAGCGGACCCATGTTGGCTTCCTGTATGAGGAAGTTGGGGGAGCAGGTGTCTATCTGGACAGCGGCTGAGGCGGCTATCGGGCCGCAGTACATGTGCGGAGCTATCACCGCGTAGTGCGCCTCGGCGATGGCGGCTATCTTCTTGGCCTCGGTTATGCCTCCGCACTGTCCTACGTCTAGCTGGATTATCTGGGCGGCTTTCTTTTCCAGGAGTTGGGCGAATTCGTATTTGGTCACCAGTCTTTCGCCGGTGGCTATGGGGATGCTGGTATGAGCGGCTACTCGCGCCATCTCGTCTATGTTTTCGGGCGGAACCGGCTCCTCGAACCAGAAGGGGTGGTATGGCTCAAGGTATTCAGCGACTCGGATGGCGCTGTACGTGGTTAGCTGGCCGTGAGTGCCGATGCCGACTTCCAGCTTGTTACCGACAGCGTTCCTTATGCTCTCGAATATCTTGGAGGCGCGCTCGATTTCCCAGAGGGGTATGTCTCTGGGGATGGGGTAGCTTGGCGGGAACGGGTCTATCTTGCAGGCGGAGTTGCCCTCTTCCAACAATTGGGCGGCCACTTCGCCGGCCGCTTCAGGGTTGTCCTGGAACGCGCCGCCGGGCATATAGGCGTATGCGCGGAGCGTCTCGTGATACTTGCCTCCGAGCAGGTTGTAGATGGGTTGGTTCGCCGCCTTGCCGGCGATGTCCCAAAGCGCCATGTCTATGCCGCTTATGACGGGCGTGGCGTAGAGGCTGGGATGTCGGAAGTCGTGCCTGGACGCGTACATCCTGTCCCACGCTCTTTCGATATTCAGCGGATTCTCGCCGAGTACGAAATTGCGGACCATCTCCTCGATGAGGCCAATCTGCGTCTTGAGGTCGGCGATGTTGCCGGAGTAGGCGCCGCCGGTGATGCGCTCGCCTAGTCCAATTATTCCCTCGTCGGTATGAAGTTCGAGGAACAGCAGGTATTTGCCTCCGATATATGGAGGCTCATTCTGTACGACCATTGTCTTGAAATCTGTTACTTTCATCCTTTTTGACTCCTGATTGATAACGGTTCAGGGTTAGCGAGACGCGAGCATCGTTCGGCCAGGATATGCCATATTGGCGGCTCCCGACTAAATGGATGCAGGCTCATAGGCTCGCGGTAGCCTTTTCGTTTATACGTCCGAGCGATTCTCTGATAGTATCTACATATTACGTTAGGTGAAGGGTAAATGTCGCCACAGCAGACAAAATGCGCAACATCAGGGGTTGGCGATGCCAGAAGGCGCGCGTTCGAGTTGCAAGCCGAGGATGGAGGCGCGCGGGCGGGTGTCTTGCGTGTCGCGCATGGGGAGATAGCGACGCCGTTCTTCATGCCGGTGGCTACGCAGGGGTCTGTGAAGGCCGCTGACCCGGCTGACCTCAGGAGCGTTGGGGCGAACATCGTGCTGGGCAATACGTATCATCTGTTCCTGCGCCCGGGGACGGAGTTGATCGAGCGGTTTGGGGGGCTGCATTCGTTCATGGGCTGGGACGGTCCGATACTTACGGATAGCGGCGGGTTCCAAGGCTTCAGTCTCAAGCACCTCCGCAAGATTGACGAAGACGGCATTTTGTTCAAGTCTCATATTGACGGTTCGATGCATAAGTTTACGCCTGAGTCCACTATCGAGGCTGAGGAAAAGATTGGGGCGGATATCATAATGCCGCTGGATGTGTGCGTCGAGGCGAACTCGGAGCGCGACGTGGTAGAGAGGGCGAGTTCGCTTACCGCCG
The DNA here is from genome assembly GCA_964640295.1 of uncultured Dehalococcoidia bacterium. Taxonomy (GTDB): domain Bacteria; phylum Chloroflexota; class Dehalococcoidia; order Lucifugimonadales; family UBA1123; genus VXRN01. The sequence goes on from CAZXFX010000024.1 coordinate 37,422, forward strand.
ACTGGGAAGCGCGCTGCAAGGAGGCGCATACGCGTGACGATCAGGTTTTGTTTGGGATAGTTCAGGGTGGGCTGTATGAGGATCTGAGGATGAAGTCGGCAGAGGAGATAATGTCCATCGGGTTCGAGGGATACGCTATCGGGGGGTTGAGCGTCGGCGAGTCTAAGGATGAGATGTATCGCATGACGGGGATTTCGACGGCGGCGCTTCCCACCGCCGCGCCGCGCTACCTGATGGGGGTGGGTTCGCCTGAAGACCTGGTAGAGAGCGTGGCGCGTGGCATAGATATGTTTGATTGCGTGCTGCCAACGCGGATAGCGAGGAACGGCGCGCTGTTTTCGGCGAATGGGCGCGTCAACATATACTCGGCGCCTCACCGAGAGAGGGATGAGCCGGTGGAGCCGGGGTGCGACTGCTACACCTGCCAGAACTTTTCGGCGGCGTATGTGCATCATCTGTTCAAGGCGAGAGAGTTGCTGGGGTACAGGCTGGCCACGCTCCACAATCTGCGCTTCATATTGAGGATGATGGAGGAGATGAGGGAGGCGATATTGGCGGGGACGTTTGGGGCGTACAGGGGCGAGTTTCACAGACGGTTCACGCCGCCGGACCAGAGAGCGCGGCATGAGCAGCGGCAGAAATGGCTGAGCGCTCAGGGCAGGCCGGGCTGAGAGGGGTAGGTATTTAGGTTGAACACCCCCATCCTAGCCTTCCCCCATCGAGGTGGAAGGGATTTTTTGGTCGGTTAGAGCGATTGCCTGCCCCTGTGAGGCGCCTGCCCGGGGTGTGATAGGCGGAGCTGGCTTGGCGCAACCGAGCGGACCTGTATCAATTTGGCAGGCATATCGCTCTTCGACAAGCTCAGGGCGAACGAACCTCGGATAACCAAAATGCGGCGCCGCTCCAGTTCGGCGGGCGACGCTCGGGGGCTAGTAGAAGGTGCAGCCTATGCCGTGGTATCCGATTGTGACTTCGCCGTTCTCGACGACTACGGGGGTAATCTTGTCGCCGCCGGTGAGTTCTTGCAGCTCGGGCCACCGCTCGGGGTGGTCGCCAAGGTCGATTTCCTCGTACACCTTGCCCTTCTCGTCGAGTTCCATTTTGACGGAGACGCAGATGGTGCATTCGGGGTGGGTATAGATGAGTACGCCGCTTTCAGCCAAATCTCGCTTCTCCTGAGTTTCGAGTGGTATGTGGGGAATCGTATAGCGGAATAGAAATCTGAATTCTAGCCGTAGCAGCCTATGCCGTTGAAGCCGACGGTGACTTCGTCGCCGTCAACCATGACGGGGCTGATGCGCTCGCCGCCGGTGTGGGGAAGCACCTCTGGCCAGCGGTCGGGGTGCAGGGAAAGGTTTATCTCTTCGTATTCGACGCCGTCGCGGTCGAGCTGCTGCTTCAGCATATCGGTGTATCCGCAGCCGACTGTCGAATATACGACTACTGTTTTGCTTGCCGTACTCATTATTCCTCCTAACCTTAGCGGATAGTCTTTCTATGCAGTGTTCCCACGTCCTCGCTCAGGATGGGCGTTCTCGCCGTTCGATCTCTCGCTCTTCGGCTTTGTGGCGAAGCGCGCGTCCTTTGTCGGGGTGCGGGTCTTCGATTAGCCCGTACATCTGCTTGCCTTCGTGTTCTTCGGGGAGATGCTCGGTGATGGGCATGCCTTCCTCGTCCACGAACAGCAGGCAGTGGCAGTACTTATAGATTTGCATGTCGTCGCACGGGCATATCCACGTGCGGTGTTTGACCTCTTCCTTCTTATCAGGGTAGAACCTGCATGGACAGAGAGGGCGTCCTACTTCATCTACATTCTGCGCGAGTCCGAGAATTACGGACTCGGTCACTCCTTCTACTGGAGATGTGTATGAGCCGGACTTCTTCGTGAAGTTCTCAACCAACCGGCGCATACGCTGCATGGCTTTGTCACTGGGTTGTTCGGGCATCATTCGCCTCCCTGAATTCTAGATTTGGTGGGATGAATTATCCCTCGCGCCTCTATTATACATAATCATCTGTCTGTAGTGGCGTAAGAGGCAGGCAGGTTACCCAGTCGTCATTTTGCCTGATTATGGCTGTGCGCTTGTTCAACGCTTTCACCAATCCCGCTTCGGAAGTCATCTATACGCTTTCTTCAAGGAGTTTTTCGCGAACCCATGAATTCAGCAAGTCTGTGCCCGATACGCCTTTGCGCTTGGCGATAGTGCGGATTTGGTCGGACAGGTCGGTTTCGACGTGGTAGTAGATTTTGCTGGGATGGATGTCTTCTATTACGTCAAATTCAACAGGGTGAGTTTGGTCCCAGTAGTCGGAGAGATCGTGAGTGTCCCAGAATTCGCCGATTTCATCGTAGGAACTCGCATTGGATATAGAAGTTTTACCTTCTGTCATATCTTCTCCTTTCAGCCCTTGACATATCTCGGGCGGATATTACCAACGACTTTCCATCATGTTTGTGTATGAAAAAGACTATCAGAAGTCTTCCGCCCTCTGTTCGTCCAAGAGCGGAATACACATCTTCTCCAGATCGCTCTCCTCTTTCAACGAAGCGAAAATAGGGGCGTCCGTACAGTACCTCTTCAACTTCGTACTGGCGGACGCCGTGTTTCGATTCCAGTTTTTCGATTATCTTTCTAATCCACCTGACACCCGTTATTTTCAAGGTGGCTACTCTGAGCAGGTTAGCCTTGCATGGCGCGCCAGACTTTTTCGGGTTTGGCGGGCATGTTCATGTGCTTGACACCGAATGGGGAGAGCGCGTCTATGACGGCGTTCATCACGGCGGGGGAGGCGGCGATGGTGCCGGTTTCGCCCGCGCCTTTGACTCCGAGCGGGTTGGTGGGAGAGGGCGTGACTGTGCGGTCGGTGATGATGGAGGGGATGTCCTCGGCGGTGGGGAGCGCGTAGTCCATCATGCTGCCGGTGAGGAGTTGGCCGGAGGAGTCGTATATGGCTTCTTCCTGGAGCGCTTGTCCGACGCCCTGGGCTACTCCGCCGTGCACCATGCCTTCGACGATCATGGGGTTGATGACGTTGCCGACGTCGTCGAGAGCGACGTACTTTTGCAATTCGACTTCGCCTGTATCGCCGTCAACCTCGACTACCGCGATGTGGGTGCCGAATGGCCACGTGAAGTTCTGGGGGTCGAATATGCTGACGGCTTCGAGGCCGGGTTCTGTGCCTTCGGGGAGACTCTCGTACCAGTAGGCGGCGAGGGCGACTTCCTGGAAGGTCTTGGCGTTGGCGGGAGCGCCCTGCACGAAGTACTGACCGTCTTCGTTTACGATGTCTTCAGGGGCGGCTTCGAGCAGGTTGGCGGCGATGCGCTTCGCCTTGTCCTGGATCTTTTCGACGCTCATGTGTATGGCGTTGCCGCCGCAGACAGCGCTGCGCGAGCCGAAAGTGCCGGTGCCCATTTGCACCTTGTCGGTGTCTCCCTGTATCACCTCTACGTCTTCGACTGGAACGCCGAGTTCGGAGGCGGCGAGTTGGGCGAAGGTGGTGTGGTGTCCCTGTCCGTGTCCGGAAGAGCCGGAGAAGACAGTTACTTTGCCGGTGGGATGGACGCGGACGAGCGCGCTTTCCCAGACGCCGGCGCGCGCGCCAAGCGTGTAGGCGACGGCAGAGGGGGCCATGCCGCAGATTTCGACGTAGGTGGAGAGGCCGATGCCGAGGTAGCGGCCTTCTTCGCGGGCGGCGGCTTGCTCCTTGCGGAAATCGTCATATCCGACCAGTTCGAGCGCTCGGTCCAGTCCGGCTTCGTAGTTGCCGCTATCGTATATAACTGAGGTGGCGACTTCGTGGCCGTCCTCGAAGGGCGGGATGAGATTCTTGCGTCTCACTTCCGCGGGGTCCATGCCGATTTCAGCGGCGTAGCGATCAATAATGCGCTCGACGAGATAGGTGGCTTCGGGGCGTCCCGCGCCGCGATATGCGTCAACGGGGGTGGTGTTGGTGAAGACGCCTGTTACCTTGCAGTGAATGTTGTCTATGCTGTATGGGCCGACGAGCATGAGTCCGAACAGATATGTAGGGATGGCGGGCGCGAATGTGGAGAGATAGGCGCCCATGTTGGCGTAGATGTCGGTGGAGAGTCCGGTGACATTGCCGTCGGAGTCGCCGACGATCTCCATCTGGCCGACGTGGTCGCGGCCATGCGTGGTGGCGAGGAAATTTTCCTGCCTGCCTTCGATCCATTTGACAGGCCTGCCCAGGTTCTTGGCGACCATTCCCGCGATGACTTCTTCGGCGTAGAGGTAGAGCTTGCAGCCGAAACCGCCGCCGACGTCTGGGGCTATTACCCTGATTTGGTGCTCGGGATGGCCTGTGACCAGCGCGAGCAGGAGCCTGACGAGGTGGGGTATCTGGGTGGACGTGTAAACGGTGAGTTGGTTGGTGCCCGAGTTGAAGTCGGCTACGACGCCTCTCGGCTCCATGGGGTTGGGGATGAGGCGCTGGTTGACGATGCGTTCGGAGACGCGCACTTGCGCGCTGGCGGCCGCGGCTTCGTAGTCGCCGCCGCCTACTTCCCATTCGAAGGCGATATTGTTGGGGGCGTCTTCGTGGATCTGGGGGGCTCCGTCCTGCACGCCGGCTTCCATGTCCACAACGGCGTCGAATACATCGTAGTCAACGATGACGAGTTCGGCGGCGTCTGCGGCGACGCGGGGGTCGTCAGCCACAACGGCGGCTACGACATCGCCGACGCAGTTCACCTTATCGAAGGCGATTGGCGGATGCGGCACTTCCTTGGTGTCGGGGACGACCCATCCGCAGATGAGGGAGCCGAGTTGTTCCTGGAGGTCCGCGCCTGTATATACAGCGGCTACGCCGGCCAAATCCAGCGCGGCGGAGGCGTCAACATTGGTGATTCTGGCGTGGGCGTGCGGGCTGCGAACGAGGGACAGGTGCAACATTCCCACGAGGCGTACATCGTCAACATAGGCGCCTTTGCCCGTAATCAGTCTTTCGTCTTCGCGGCGTTTTATGCTCTCACCGATTAGGGTCACGTCATTCCTCCTGCTGGATGCTTGGTATGTGCGTTGCAATGCTTTGGGAGACGACCGACGCGCGGCGTCCCACTATGGTTTGTACTCTATCCTAATTGGCGTCTCCAAGCAAGATTGCTGTAGGAAATAGTTCTGCGTTGGTTTGGCGCTGAGAGGGGTAGGCATTGAGGCTGAACACCCCATCTGAATGGTGAATAGTGAATGCTGAATTTGGAATTATCTGATGACTGACTGGGTCGGGCATCAGGGCTGACAGGGGTTGCCGAGTTGCATTTATGATAGTTTATGGATATTGGAATTGTTCTGGTGAGCGCGCAGGTGGGTTGCAGGTGGTAT
>CAZXFX010000025.1:0-39845 GCA_964640295.1 uncultured Dehalococcoidia bacterium
GCGCGGCATCGGACGCGGTTGATAGCCGATGAGAGCTTTAGAGAATCTGCCCGATCTGTTGCGAAGCGAAGTCCGGACAGGAGCGCGGACATGACTACTCTGGTCGAACCACAGGTTCATGTTGAACCGACTCGCCGGCGCATAAGCGTGGACGAATACTACGCAATGGCGGAAGCCGGAATACTGGGCAGGGATGAGCGTGTAGAACTCATAGATGGAGAGATAATCACCATGGCGCCTATCGGCGATGAACACCGAGCCAGTGTTGACATGGGAAATCACTTCCTATCCCGATATGTTGGAGACAAAGCAATAGTCAGCGTGCAGAATCATGTTCGTTTGGATGACTATCATCATCCAGAGCCCGATCTGGCATTACTGAAATGGCGTGATGACTTCTATCGCTATCAAGCCCCCGGTCCTGAAGACATTCTACTGCTGATAGAGGTGTCTGACTCCACACTGGCTTACGACCGCAATGTCAAACTTCCGCTCTACGCCCGATTTGGGATTCCCGAAGTGTGGATAGCCAATATCCCTGCGCGTATCGTAGAGACGTACAGGGATCCAGTGGATGGCGGATACACCGACTCTCGCGTGTACCAGCCGGGGGAGACTATATCGCCCGTCGCCTTTGACGACGTGGAAATCCCCGTGTCCCGGTTTATCGGCGCGGCATCGGACGCGGTTGATAGCCGATGAGAGCTTTAGAGAATCTGCCCGATTTGTTGCGAAGCGAAGTCCGGACAGGAGCGCGGACATGACTACCCTGGTTGAACCACAGGTTCATGTTGAACCGACTCGCAGGCGCATAAGCGTGGACGAATACATGAAGATGGCTGAAGCGGGAATTTTCGCTGAGGATGAACATGTGGAACTCATAGATGGAGATATAATCGAGATGTCCCCAATCGGAAATCCCCATGAAGCCAGGACATCCGCAGCGAATCGTCTTCTCGCTCCGTTGTTCATTCAGGGACGAGCCGTGCTGAGAGTGCAAGGTCACGTGCGCCTAGACGACAATAATCGCCTTCAGCCAGACCTCGCTCTCCTGAAATGGCGCGACGACCTATACGAAATCCAGTCGCCCGCGCCCGACGACATCCTGCTGCTGATAGAGGTGTCCGACTCCACATTGGCTTACGACCGCAATGTCAAACTCGCGCTCTACGCCCGATTTGGGATTCCCGAAGTGTGGATAGCGAACATACCCGCCCGCGTGGTAGAGGTGTACAGGGATCCGGTGGATAGTGAGTACACTGCCGAGCGCGTGTACCAGCCGGGGGAGACTATATCGCCCGCCGCCTTTGACGACGTGGAAATCCCCGTGTCCCGGTTTATCGGCGCGGCATCGGACGCGGTTGATAGCCGATGAGAGCTTTAGAGAATCTGCCCGATTTGTTGCGAAGCGAAGTCCGGACAGGAGCGCGGACATGACTACTCTGGTCGAACTACAGGTTCATGTTGAACCGACTCGCCGCCGCTTCAGCGTGGACGAATACTACGCCATGGCGGAAGTGGGAATACTTGGCATAGACGAGCGTGTGGAACTGATAGACGGAGAGGTAATAACCATGTCGCCCATCGGCGATGAACACGCCGCAAGTGTGGATACTATAACCGACTTTCTGGTCCCACTAGTCACCGGTCGCGCCATCGTCAGGGTCCAGGCGCACTTGCGACTCTACGAACAGAATCAGCCGGAACCAGACCTAATGATTCTAAAGCGAAGAGAAGATTACTATCGTCACAGCGCCCCTGGCCCGGACAATGTTCTGTTGATCGTAGAGGTGTCCGATTCGTCGCTGTCATACGACCGCAATGTCAAACTTCCGCTCTACGCCCGATTTGGGATTCCCGAAGTTTGGATAGCCAACATACCCGCCCGCGTGGTAGAGGTGTACAGGGATCCGGTGGACGGTGAGTACACCGACTCCCGCGTGTACCAGCCAGGGGAGTCGGTGTCGCCGTTGTCTTTCGAGGACGTGGAAGTGTCGGTGTCTCGGTTTATTGGGGCGGCATCGGACGAAGATGCGGGATGAACTTTCCGCTCCCTTCGCTTACTCGCCCTTCACCTTCACCAGCAACTTGCCGAAATTCTCTCCGCTCATCATGCCTATGAACGCTCGCGGCGCGTTCTCCAGACCCTCCACCACATCCTCTCTGTACTTGAGCTGACCGTCGCGTATCCACTGAGCCATTCGCTGACGCGCTCGCTCGTGCTTATGCGCGAAGTTGAATACCAGGAAGCCTTCCATCTTCGCCTGCTTCTGAATGAGGATGCCCATTTGGCGAGGAGCCAGTTCAGGCTCTGGCAGATTGTACTGCGAGATCTGACCGCAGACGGATATTCGGGCGTGGTCGTTTATCAGTTGCAGAACAGCGTCAGTTACAGGGCCGCCAACGTTGTCGAAATAGACGTCTATACCGTCGGGGCAAGATTCGGCGAGCGCGGACGGAACGTCCTGCGTCTTGTAGTTTATGCCGGCGTCGAAACCCAATTCGTTTACGATGAAGTCAATCTTGTCGTCGCTGCCCGCAGTTCCGACGACCCTGCATCCCATTATCTTGCCAATCTGGCCAACTATCTGTCCCACCGCGCCCGACGCCGCGGACACCACCAGCGTATCGCCCACTTCAGGCTGCCCGACGTCCAGCAGTCCAAAGTAGGCGGTCATGCCCGGCATTCCAAGAACTCCAATCGCGGTGGAGATTGGCGCCAGGCTTTGATCAACCTTCCTGAGTTGGCCGGGTCTGGCCGCCGCGTACTCCTGCCATCCCAAAGAGCCTTCTACTATATCGCCGACCGCCAATTCAGGCGTCCGCGACTCTACCACGTGACCGACTACTCCACCCGTCATAACCTCGCCTATCTGAACGGGCGTTGCGTATGAGGGTCCCTCGCGCATCCGTCCGCGCATATACGGGTCGAGCGACAGCCACTCGACCTCGACCAAAACCTCGCCCTCGGACGGCTTTGGCGTAGGGACTTCTTCCAGTCTGAAATGATCAGGTTCGGGATAGGCCGCGGGTCGGGAGGCCATGACTATTCTGCGGTTGGTGTCGGCTGGCATCGGTGGAATCTCCTTATTCTGTGAGCGCAATCTACTTTGGAATTATGAAAGCTTTCAGGTCTGTCTTTCAACCTTCATACACGGTTTTGCCGCCAACTACGGTTTCCACTATCGGTATATCTATTATCGAGGAAGGTTCGACGGCGGTTATATCCTGATCGAGAACTACCATATCGGCCAATTTGCCCGCCTCGATAGTTCCCTTCTTGTCTTCCTCGAAAGAGGCGTAGGCGCCGTTGAGCGTATAGAGCCGCAGCGCCTCTTCTATACTGACGCGCTGGCTTGCGCCCCATACCCTGCCGTTTATATCGGTCCGCGTGACGCAACTCTGTATTCCCATGAGCGGCTCGAACGGACCGGGCGGATAGTCCGTCGCGCCGGTGGATACCACGCCGCTGTCTATGAACGAGCGCTGCGCGAACATCCACTCCAGCCGCTCTTCGCCATAGAACTCCATCTTCTCGCCATGATAGTAAACGTAGGTGCAGAAGGGAGTGGCTATCGTTCCGAGGCGGTTCATTCTGGACAGCAAATCGGGATTGACGAGAGTGCAGTGTTCGATGCGATGGCGCGGATCCGGACGCGGATGTTCGGACTGCGCTCGCTCGTAGGCGTTCAGAACTGATTCGATGGCCAAATCGCCGTTGGCGTGTATGCACACCTGGAATCCAGCCCTGTGAATCTCCATTACGGAATTGGTTATCTCATCCTGAGTCATAGCTTCGATGCCATGGTCGCACGTGCCAATGTACGGTTCGGACATATATGCGGTGCGCGCCGCTATCGCGCCGTCGGACACCATCTTTATGCCGCCCAGTCTCAGCCGGTCGTCTCCAAACCCAGAACGCATCCCGGCGTCCCGCAGGGCGGGGAAGTGCGGCCTCGCCGCCAGCATATACACTCTCAGACTCAGGTCGCCGCTGTCGCGCCCCTCCGCGTATGTATATAGCTGATCGTTGGACACCATCGCGTCGTGGACGCTTGTAAGCCCGCTCGCCGTCAGCATCTTGCAGATAGTCCGAAGCCCTTCTCGCCGGACTTCGGGCGTCACTCGCGGAAGCATCTCTCCCAACGGCTCTATGGCGCGTTCGTATATCACACCGTCCAGCGCGCCCGTATCCGGGTTGCGTCCAAGCCTGCCGCCGGGCGGGTTCGGGCTTTCGTCGTCGTATCCGGACAGTTCCAGCGCTTTGGAGTTCAGGTAGTAAACGTGTCCGGCGCGGTGCGATACCAGTATGGGGAGTTCGGTCGAAACTGCGTCCAGATCGCGGCGATTCAGGAACCTGCGCTCCGCTGTCTTGGTGTCGTCGAACTTGAACCCCTCTATCCAGTCTCCGGGCGACGCTCTCTCCACGCGCGAGCGCAGTTCGGCCTGAATCGCCGCAATAGATCTTTGGTCGCAGTCGGCTGCCATCACGTGCCTGATTCCGCTGCTGAGAACGTGTATGTGAGCGTCAATGAGGCCGGGTATGATAGTCAGACCGCTTGCGACGATCACGCGGGTCCCAGGACCGATTAGCCCTTCGATCTCTGAGTCGCTTCCAACGCCGACGAATTTGCCGTCTCGGATCGCTACGGCCTGCGCTCTCGGATTGCGTGGGTCAACCGTGATCACGTTTGCGCTTTTATAGACTGTTTCAGCGAATAGCATAGTGAATGACTCCTGTCTTCTTAGGGCTTACGCAGTTGAGAAGAGCCTGTATCAGTTTGGTCGGAGGATTGTATCACCCCCATCCTGGCCTTCCCCCATCAAGGTGGAAGGGACTTTTGCGCGAGATGGAGCGCCGACTAAATCTTTACAGGTTCCGCTCTCAATGACTGAATCGTCTGGCAAGCCCGTCGAGCGTTTCTTGAAGATCCCCGGGCAGGTTGGAGTGGAAATGAACTCGCTCGCCGCTCGCCGGGTGATCGAATTCCAGGTAGGCGGCGTGCAGGAAATGCCTGCCGACGCGCGCGTCCTCTCTGCCGTAGAGGGCGTCTCCGACTACGGGATGCCCTATCGAGGCGAAGTGAACCCTTATTTGGTGCGTTCTGCCTGTTCTTGGTCTTGCGTCAGCGTAAGTGTATCCTCGATAGTTGGCGATTGTCTTATAACGAGTTGTGGCTGGGCGACCGTCTTCAACTATCGCCATCTTCTTGCGGTCTTGCGGATGTCGGCCTATCGGGGCGTCTATTATGGCTTGCGACGGTCTCAGCGTACCGACTACAAGCGCCAGGTATCCTTTGTTGACGGTTCTGTCTCGCAGTTGACCGGTGAGGGAGGCGTGGGCTTGATCGTTCTTGGCTATCGCGATCAGGCCGGAGGTGTCCATGTCCAGCCTGTGCACAAGGCCTGGGCGCGTCGCCCCGCCCACGTTTGCGATGTTGGGATCCAGCCCCAGAACCGCGTTTACCAGCGTGGAGTCGGGGTGTCCCGCGCCAGGATGTACCGGCATACCCGCCGGCTTGTCCACTATCAGCAAGTGCGGGTCGTCGTAAACTATGTCGAGGGGGATGCGCTGCGGCGTCATGCGCGTAGGCGCGGGGGCGGGTACGGCGAGAGACACCGCCTGTCCTTGCTTGAGTCTGAAGCCCGCGCTCTGCGTCCGTCCGTCAACAGTCGCGCCTCCGTTGGCTATCAGCCGCTTGATTCTGGAACGGGACAGGTCGCCGCATTGGCTGGCGAGGAACTTGTCGAGACGCTCGCCGACGTCTTGGCATGTGAATACCCTGACGTCGCTCATCGTTCAGCCGAGTCGGATGTCTCGACCTCTCTGGACTCGGCGGCCTCTTCCGATTTGCCGCCGAAAAGGATCAGGTTGGCTATCAGAAGGGTGATTCCAACTGTGATGGACGAGTCCGCGATATTGAATATGGGCCACGGCCCCACGTCTATGAAGTCGGTGACTCTCCCCGCGAACACCCTGTCTATCAGGTTGCCGACCGCTCCCCCGAGAAGAAGTCCGACCGTCAACCGCGTCAACCACGCTCGGTCGCTGTGGGAGTGGTAGAAGTAGATGATGAAGCCTATGGCGAAGAGAGAGGCTATCGTCAGGATAGTCGTCTGGTCTTGAAACAAGCCAAAGGCGGAGCCTGTGTTCGTGCCGTGCGTCAGCCGAAAGAAGCCTTCCCTTGGCCATGACTCTCCTATCGCCATGTTCTCCCGGATCAGATACTTGCTAATCTGATCGGCTACAAGCGCGGCGAGCGCGGTTGCGGCCACAATCCAGTCCCGCCATATCGCCTTTCGACTCGCATCGGCTTGCCGTTCCGCGCGCTCTGTATCGTGGCTCGTTTCCAACAGTTTGTCGCCGCTCCTCAGTTGATGGTTCTTCGTTCAGCATATCATATTCGCTTGAGCGTCGGCGTCCGAATCGCTTACGATAACATGGGCTTTAGATTATCTGAGAACCGTTCGTCCTGAGCTTGTCGAAGGACGCTGACTGGTACAGAATCCCCACTAACGGATGATGACTGAATACTGAAAACGCCTAAACCTATGAGCCCTATGAGCGATACGGAGACAGCAATGAAACCAGCCCCGCGCAAGGTACTGGTCACCGGCGGCGCCGGTTATATTGGCAGTACGATTTGCTCCGCGCTGGAGGATTCAGGGCACTCGCCTGTCATCCTCGATTCGTTTGTCAACGGGCGCGAAGAGTTCGCGATGGGACGTCCGCTCTACCGCGGCGACATCGCCGACCCCGGTGTAATCTCGCGTATCTTTAGCGATCATCCCGACATAAGCTTTGCGATTCACTGCGCGGCGCTGGCGGTGGTTCCGGATTCGGTGGCGCGGCCATACGAGTACTATCGCAATAACGTAGCGGGTTCGGCGGAGCTATTTCGAATGTTGGCCGAGCGCGGATGCAGGAACATTATCTTCAGTTCGTCCGCCTCGGTTTATGACAACGTTCCCGGCTTCATGGTCACCGAAGAGTCTCCCACACGCCCCCAGAGTCCTTACGCCAGAAGCAAGCTGATGACTGAGATGATGCTCGAGGACATGGCGGCGAGCTATGGACTCAAAGCCATATCGCTCAGATATTTCAACCCCATCGGCGCGGACCCCAAATTGAGGTCCGGACAGGCGCAGAGAGAGGCGACCCAGATAGTGAACGTCCTGGTCGGGGTGGCGAATGGCGAGAGGCCGGTATTTCGGGTGACCGGAACTGATTGGCCCACCAGGGACGGCACGGGCATACGCGACTATGTTCATGTGTGGGACCTCGCGCTGGCGCACGTAAGGGCGGTGGAGAGGATTGACGAGGCGCTTCCGGACGGCCCCGGCTTCATCGTCATAAATCTGGGAACGGGCGAGGGCGTCACGGTTCGTGAGCTGGTGTCGGCGTTCGAGCGCGTTCACGGCGCGCCGCTGCCGCAGGAGGACGCGCCGCCCAGGCCCGGCGACGTCGCCGGAGCCTATGCCAACGCGGACAAGGCGGCTGAACTGCTGGGCTGGCGCGCGACCCTGAGCGTAGAGGACGGCATACGCGACGCGCTCGCATGGGCGGAAAAGCTTTCATACTCATAGCGGGGCGTTCAAACGCCTGCCAAGTTGATACAGGCTCGGCACTGAATGCTGATACAACTTCCAAGTTTAACGAACCTGTATCAGATTGGTCAGAGGATTGGATCACCCCCATCCTAACCTTCCCCCATCGAGGTGGAAGGGACTTTTGCCCGAAGTGGGCCACCGACTAAATCGTTACAGGTTCAGGTTTAACTCTCAACTTGTGAGAAGTCACATCCCTGCGCTAGAATTTCACGAGTGTAAACGCTAATCGCAAGTAGATCGGCGCCGCCCTTTCGGATAGAGCGCCGGAGTGAGGGTATGGTCTCTTGGCTGACATCAATGTAGCGATAATCGGACTCGGAAATTGCGCTTCTTCTCTGGTCCAGGGAATTCACAAGTACGCCGACGCGGGGCCGGACGACAGCATACCGGGCATCATGCACCCGGTACTCGGCGAATATGGAATCGGCGACATAAATGTGGTCGCGGCGTTCGATGTTGACGCGAATAAGGTCGGACTCGACATCTCCGAGGCCATATACGCTCCGCCGAATAACACCATCAAGTTCTACGACGTTCCACACGCCGGCGTAACCGTCCAGAGAGGCATGACCCTCGACGGCGTGGGCGAGTACATGTCCGAAATAATAGAAAAGGCGCCCGGCCCCACCGACGACATATCCGGAATCCTCAAAGAGCGCGAAGTTGACGTGGTCATCAACTATCTGCCAGTCGGCTCAGAAGACGCCACCAGGTGGTACACCGAGCAGATACTCGCCGCCGGCGCGGGCATGATAAACTGCATTCCCGTCTTCATTGCCAGCGGAGAGGGCGACTACTGGCAGCGCAGATTCAGGGACGCCGGCGCTCCCATTATCGGCGACGACATCAAGTCGCAGGTGGGCGCCACAATCGTGCACCGCGTTCTGACGAGGCTGTTCATGGACAGGGGCGTTGACCTGGAACGCACTTACCAGCTCAACTTCGGCGGCAATTCGGACTTCCTCAATATGCTGGAACGCTCGCGCCTGACCTCCAAGAAGATATCCAAGACACAATCCGTCCAGTCGCAGATTGACGCCGAACTCGAACCCGGCAACATACACATCGGCCCTTCTGACCACGTGCCGTGGCTGTCCGACCGCAAGTGGGCGCATATACGACTGGAAGGAAACAGCTTCGGCGACGTCCCGCTGAATATAGACCTCAAGCTCGAGGTCTGGGACAGCCCCAACTCCGCTGGGGTGGTCATAGACGCCATCCGCTGCGCCAAGATAGCCAAGGACAGGGGGATCGGCGGGCCGATCCTGGGGCCGTCCGCCTACTTCATGAAGTCTCCGCCCGTGCAGTACACGGACTCGGTAGCCAAGGAGATGGTGGAGGACTTCATAGCCGGCAGGGACAACTAGCGGCGACGTCTCCAGTTTGAACGCCATGAAAACCGATTATGCTGTTCTGAGCATTCTAATCGCCATCTCTTTTATCGCGGTAGCCGCCTGCGGCGTTCTGGATTCCGGCGACTCCGATACATCTCTTGTAGATGACCGCAGGTGGATGTTGGAATCCATGGATGGCAATCCTCCGATAGACGAGACTTTTCTCTGGCTCAGACTGGATGGGGATAGTTCGGAAGGATTCGATGGCTGCAATACCTTCGGTGGGCAGTCCGAGGACGGTAAGCCTGTTGCCCAATCGGACGGGACATTCCTGTTTCCGTCCTATTTCAGGACGAACATAGGATGCGGGGACATTGTGAATGGCCAGTCGGACGCCTATATAGACATCCTTGCCGAGGGTAGGGGATTTCGCATGTCAGACGGTCGCCTGGAGATTCTCGACGAATCGGGAGTGGTCAGGTTAATGTTCGTCGAGCAATCTCCGCTGCCCGGCCATCCCGCAAATCTGTCAGGAACAGCATGGCGGTTGATGGTCGAGGAAGGCGCTGCGCGCCCTGCAACCCTCGTATTTCTGAATGATCATTGGGCGACCGGCGTTACAGCCTGCCGAGGGTATATCGCCGGCTATCACGTCTCCGCTGGGCGCGTTGACTTTCCGTCGCTAAGTATGACTGAAACCGGGGCTTCATGCCCAAATGAGACGAGAAGAATAGAGGGTGAGTTCACCACCGATCTGAGTAGATCCGATGATTACTCGATACACGATGAGGATGGCGCAAGTCGTCTTTATCTACGGACGAGTAGGGGTAGAGACTTGGTATTCGAATCAATGGGACCCGCGGCAATAGATGACATTGCCGATAGGGAATGGCGACTGAGGTCGTTGGTGGAGGACCGAGAGTTGGGACCCGGTATATGGTCGCCTCGCTCTTACAACATTCCCGCAGATTCTGAAGTTACCCTCTCATTTCACGAGACAACCATGTCCGGATTGGCGGAGTGCCATTCGTTCGAAGCGCCGTTGAGTGTCGAAGGTTCCCGGATCACAATCGGTTCTGTTGCGATGGTAGAGAGGGATGACTGTGAGAATTACGATCGTTGGACGGAACAAACGCGAGATTATATTATGGAGCAAGTCCGACGCTATCTGGACCTGCTGCCCCGCTTGGAAAGCTACCAAGTCTTCGGCGACAGGCTGTTCATCCACGCCGGCGATAAGGCTGGTCTGTTATTCGAGGCCAAGTAGTCAGCAGCCTGCATTGCTATAACGCTCTTCGTCGCCCCTCGCCCGTCTAGCCATTTCACCCAAATATCTATACAATGACATTATCCTGAACGCGAACCCACCAATGGGCGACGCAATCGGGACCGCTATCCCAGTCAACGGTCAGTCGAGGTGAAAGGTATGGATCGGCCCCTGAAAATCGGCCTGTTTTCACCTTACGACCACGCCTTTCATGGCGGAGTCCGCAACCACATCATCCAGATTGCGGACCAGTTCAGAAGCTGGGACCACGAAGTGCGGATAGTCGCGCCCTGCTCCTCCCCCGATTCCATCGGAGACCCTGATTTCATACCCATGGGCAAGCCTGTTCCGCTGCCGACCGCCGGCTCCGTCGCCAGAGTGTCCCTCTCAGTCTGGATTACCCCCAACATCAAGAGCGTGCTGGAAGACGAGGGCTTCGACGTCGTGCACATCCATGAACCCTGCGCCGGCATGGTGCCGCTCGGAACGCTCAGTTCGCTCAAAAAGCGCTCCGCCGTCAATGTCGCCACTTTCCACAGCTACCGAGGACGCAGAACATGGTGGGCGATAGGTTCGGACAAACTGGTGGAACCGCTCATAAGGCGACTGGATGGCAGGATAGCCGTATCCGACCCCGCCATGCAGTTCATCAGCAAGCACTTCCCAGGTGACTACAAGATAATACCCAACGGCATAGACGTTGACGAATTCGCGCTCGCCGAACCGCTGCCCGAACTCATGGACGGCAAGATGAACCTGCTGTTTCTGGGTAGGCTGGAAAAGCGCAAAGGGCTAAGATACCTGCTCTTGGCTTACAGCAGACTGAAGTGGGATTTCCCGAACCTACGCCTGATAGTCGTAGGCCCGGGCGAACCCGACGCCGAGTGCTACCGCATTATGAGCGAGCGCAATTTGCAAGACGTAGTCTTCACGGGCCGCGTCTCGGACGAAATGAGAGCCAAATACTTCAAATCAGCCCACATCTACTGCTCCCCGGCCGTGGACAAAGAGAGTTTCGGCATTGTGCTGCTCGAAGCGATGGCCGCCGGCGCGCCGGTGGTGGCGACCGACATAGTCGGCTACGCGAGCGTCGTGGAACACGGGCGCGACGGCATGCTGGTTCCCCCAAAAGACGACGAGGCGCTTGCTCAGACCATTCAGGCTCTGCTGAGCGACCCCGATCTCAGGCGCCGCCTCTCTGAACAGGGCGCGCGCACCGCAGACAGTTTTCGCTGGGAGAGGGTAGCGGGCCGCGTTCTCGACTACTACCATGATCTCGTTCCGCGTTCCTGCGACGCCCCCAAACTGTCGGTATCGTGTTGACCTCCCGACCGAATTCTTTCTACTATTTCCTGATTAGACAAACTCAGGCGGTTTAACGATGGTAGGTCGGGACGAAATTCGGAGCGCCATTTCCCAATATATCGAGACGCCCGTCGCTTCGATGATGAGTCGCATGGGGCTGACGCCCAATCTGGTCACCATGATCGGCCTCCTGATAGCCGTTGCGGCTGCGTATCTGGTGGGTGTCGGACTGTGGTGGGCAGGCGGACTGGTCGCGCTTTTCGCCGGCGTCTTCGATATGTTCGACGGCGCGCTCGCCAGGGCGACCGGACGCGCCTCTGACTTCGGCGCGCTGCTGGATTCCACCATAGACCGCGTTTCCGAGGCGGTCATACTGCTCGGCGTATTGGCTTTCTATTTGACGAAAGACAACGATACGGGCGCCATGCTTGTCTATGTGGCGCTCGTAGGCTCCATAATGGTGAGCTATATGAGGGCGCGCTCAGAAGGACTGGGCATAGACTGCAAGGTGGGGGTGATGACCAGACCCGAACGAGTCGTTCTTACCGGGTTTGGTCTCATCGTCGCGCACTGGATTCCGGTAGTCATGCTCGTCGTACTGGGCGTCATAGCCGCGCTGACCGTTCTGACGGCGATTCACAGGCTCACCCATACGTGGCGGTCTTTGGAGTCTGGGAAGTAGGCGCGCCCGTTTGCGCGTTTCGGTGAATCTCGCGCGGGCGGTTGGGCGTATTGTAAAGGAGAGTTATTGTCTCGCGCGGCCCGCCGCCTGGCATATTTATCATCATTATTGGCAAAGGGTATATCACATTGAATATCGTTTCAGTCCCTCGCAAATCGAATCGCTCCGCGTGGCTCGCCGCGTCGCTTGTCGCGGCGGCGCTTGCGTTGCTCTTGGCCGCGGCGAAGCCTCATGCAGCCGCAGCGCAGGGCCAAGACGCCGGTATCAGAGTGGTTTCGTCGAGCGTCGCCAGCGAGTTCCCCGAAGGAATGCGCTATTTCATAGAGGTGGAGAGCGACAACGAAATCGAGGAAATCTCGGTTAGGATGAGGGTGGGACAGAACAAGAATAGCGTCTATGAGTATTTCGAGTTCGACGAAGGCGAACCCATCGAGTCCGAACTTTTCTGGCGCACCGGCGTTCGCGGCAAGTATATTCCGCCCGGCACGATAATCACGTACCATTTCGAGGTGACGGACGTCGCCGGAAATGAGTTTTCCACGGAACCTGCGGAGTTCATCTATTATGACGCCCGATTCGAGTGGGATGAAGTGTCGGACGGGCCTGTCGCGGTCGCGTACCACGGCCCCGTGAGAAGACGCGCGGAAATAGTGCTGGAAGCGATAACCGATACGCTGGATTTCATGGGGCCGCTTCTGGGCGCGGATACCACCATACCGATTCGGGTTACCATGTACAATAATGTGAAGGAGATGCTGGAAGCGCTTCCTCCAGGGTCGAGCACCATCAGGCGAGAGTTGATCACAGAGGGCCAGGCGTTCACCGACATCGGCACTCTACTCGTGCTTGGCGGCGGACGAGGCGCGACTGGCACCGCTTCGCATGAACTGACTCACATCCTGAATCACAGGGCGGGGGACAGCATCATTCGACGCATTCCGTCGTGGCTGGATGAGGGACTCGCCGAATTTGGGAACGTCGCTCCCGGCTTTTCATACGACATAGCTCTGGAGTTTGCCCTAGGAACGGACAGGCTTCTTCCGATTACCTCCATGCCGACGCTGCCCGGAGACCCAGAGGATGTGATCATCTTCTACGGTCAGGCTCGAAGCATAGTAGAGTTCATGATAGCCGCCTATGGCCCAAGCGCTATGCGCGAATTGCTTGCGATTCTCAAGGAAGGGACGAATATGGACGACGCGATTCAGCAGATTTACGGCGTGAGTCGCATAGAATTGGAGAATCGGTGGCGAGAAATCATCGGAGCGCCGGAATATGTGCCGCCGGAGCGCGACAGCGCGCGGCCTACCCCAATATCCAGGCCGACCGTGCAGTTGTACAGCTTGACTCCGCAGGCGGGTTCAGCGCCTGTCGGCGCCATGGCGCCAACCCCGACACCAACTTCGACGCCCGCGCCGCCGCCAACGTCCACGCCGCAGCCGACTCCCACCGCGCCGCCGGCTGTGGTCAAGCTGGAACCCACTCAGACGCCGATTCCGGCGTCCGAGGCGAGGCCTGAAACGGACCAAGAAGAGCCTGCTTCGGACGGCGCTTCCGGCTGCGGGCTTCCCGCTAATGATTCTCTCGGTTTGAGAGACTTGACTATGCCGATGTTCGCGCTCGGACTAATCGGCTTGGCTCTGCGCAGACGGAAAGGTTAGCAGATGGAAGATGAACGAGACCTGATTCGAGCCGCGGAGCAGACATGGGTCGTTAGATACCCCAAGCAGCGTCTGGCTACTTTTGGGACGACGAGCCTGTCATATTATGTGGTTACCGAACCAATATACCGCGACTTGCAGCCGGAGGATCCCGAGAGCGTTGTAAGGCAGGGCAAGGTGGTGGCTGAGAAGCCAGCGATAGTGACGCCATTCTACGCGATGAGCCTGGAAGGATTCAGCGATGACGCCTATGACTATTTTAGGCATCTTTCGCAGGAATACGGACCCAACAGTCCAGGCATTCTGTACCAGTATCGGAATGAAGCTGAGAAGATGGACATACTGAGCGGCGCGCCGGCGGATATAGCGCGTCGCGTTGGCGACGATCTGGACAGGAAGAAGGACGACCTCTCGGTCGTAATGGTTGGCGTGGATGAACTTTGGGACGTGGCTTTGCTGAAGTTCATATACGAGTTCACGTCGCGCTCCGCTATCCATAACGCGGAGGATTTCCGCACCCGCGGAATGCTCGACCCCAGCCCGTCCACCGGCGGACTTCCTCAGGCGGCGATTCAGAACATTGAGCGAATGTTCAGGCAGGCGGAGCGGGGCCGCAATCCGGAGGAGCTCAGGCAGGAACTGGACCGCTGGGGCGCGTTCGAATTCTATGAGGACCGGTTCCTCAACCTCTTCCGGCGTCGCTAGGGCTGTCTTGGCCGGCTCCCGCGCAAGCGTGAGCGCGACCGCTCGCAGGATGGATGGTCTGTTTTCCATGATTGGACGACCAACGGTGGCCAGGCGCTTTGCGTGGGCGGTTATCGCGGTCGCGGCGACGCTTCTGATTCGCGGTGACACGCTCAATCTGGAGCCGTCCCGGCAAGCCTCGTATGAGTACACGTATGACCTGATAGGCTGGCACCTGTCCAACGCCATGAGCAAGTGGACGCACCGACTCGTCAGAGCGATTCCGGGTCAGGAGCTTTCGGATGCCGACAAACTCGCGCTCGTGGATGAATACTTTCGGCTGGGTCGCGTTGAAAACGACCTTGAAAGTCGAATAGAAGCCGCCGTTTCGTCGAACGTATCCGCGCGCGGGGAGGCGATCCGTCTTCAGTCGGAGTTGGAACGGACACGCAGGCTGCGACATGACATCAGAAACGACGTTGAGGAAACGCTGGAATCGGAGATCAGTTCAGTCGTCCGCGCCGAGCGCATGGGCTTGTTTGGAGAAGCGCTCATTCCGCCGGTGGATATTCGCCTGGTCGAGACCCCCAAGGCGTTGATAATGTCGCCGCGGGACAGGATAGAGCGACGAGACGGCGGGTTGCTGTCTCCCCACATGAGCGTGGAGAGCCGAGAGGAAGTCGAAGCGAGACTGCTGGAATCTGAAAACGTGTCGGCGCTAATCGTTGATGTCGGTGGAGTGGCTACCTATCCCGCTTCGGTCTATACGGAAGGCGATCTGAAGGCGACGCTCACCATCATTGCGCACGAATGGTTGCACCATTACCTGTTCCTGCACTCGCTTGGATGGAATATGTTTGACTCGCCAGATATGTACACCCTGAATGAGACTGTCGCGGACCTGGGCGGACGAGAGCTGGGCGCCGTGGCGTTCGAACGAATAGAAGAGAGAATGCCCGCCACTGTTCCGACAGCGCTTGGGCCGACCCCAAACGCTATGGAGTCCGCGCTCGTCCGCGTTCGCGGGTTCGACTTTAGGAGAGAGATGCAGAAGACGCGCCGGACGGTTGACGCGCTTCTGTCTCAAGGCGAGGTTGAGATAGCGGAGTCCTATATGGAATCGCGCAGAAAGATATTCGTGGAAAACGGTTATTCGATTCGGAAATTGAACCAGGCTTACTTTGCGTTCAGCGGCACATACGCGGAGAGCGCGGCCTCCGTGAATCCGATTGGCGGGCAGGTGAGGCGTCTGAGGGAATTGTCGCGGGACTTCGGCGAGTTCATCTCTCTGGTGTCCCAGGTTTCGAGCTACGACGAATTCCTCGAACTTCTGGAAGAAGTCGAGCGGGAAGCGGCGTCCGCCTGAATCCTGGACGTATGCCTGTGATAAGCGTCCGGATTCTGAATAGCCTGTATCAGTTTGGTCGGATGATTGGATCACCCCCATCCTAGCCTTTCCCCATCAAGGTGGAAGGGACTTTTGCGCGAGATGGAGAGCCGACTAAATCGTTACAGGTTCGATTCTGAAAACGCTATCGAATAGAGGTATCGAATGTGATACCATTATCTAAGAACCAAAATATATCAGCGCCTGAAAGTTTGGAAGCCGATGTATCGTCCTGAAGAACCAGAAGTAAATTTTGATCAGGTAATGGAGCGAATTCGCAACTTCTTTGGTCGCTTTCGATTAGGCGGAGGCGGTGGAGGCGGAAGAGGAATAGGGTCGTACATAGTAGTGGGCCTATTCCTTGTGGCGATTGCGGTCTGGCTGGGTAGCGGATTGTTCACCGTCCAGCCGGGAGAGCAGGCCGCTCTTCGGCGCCTGGGCGCGTTTGACAGCATACAGGAGCCCGGTCTGCACTGGTGGTGGCCCGCCCCCATCGGCGCGCGCGACATCGTATTCGTGGACAGCATTCGTCAGCTGGAAGTAGGCGTCGCGGGCGGTAATCCGGTGCTCAGCGAGTCGTTGATGATCACGGGAGACCCCGATGAGCTGGGACAGCCCGGAGAAGCGCCCAATATCGTTGACGTGCAGCTCTTGGTGCAATATGACATCAAGGACGTGGAGAGCTATCTGTACCGGGTGTCCGACCCGGACGGCCAGACTATCAAGGACGCTACCCAGACCGCGCTCCGCCAGGTGATAGGCAGCCGTCCGATTGACGATGTTCTTACCGACAAGAAAGAGGACATACAGGCTGAAACCAAGTTGCAGCTTCAGGGACTACTTGACTATTACCAAACCGGCATCAACGTGCGCGAGGTCAAGTTGCTCAATGTGTTCGCGCCTGAACAGGTGAAGGACGCCTTCGACGATGTTGTCCGAGCCAAGGAAGACAAGGCGCGGATAATCAATCTGGCCGACGCCTACAAAGAATCTATTCTTCCACAGGCCAGAGGCGAGGCGGCAAGGCTGACAGAATCTGCCGAAGGCTTCAAGCAGGAACGCATAGCCGTCGCTCAAGGCCAGGCCGAACGCTTCAAGTCCATCTTGTTCGAGTATGAAAAGGCTCCCGAGGTAACGCGCCAGCGTCTGTTCCTGGAGACTATGGAGGCAATCCTTCCCGGAGTAACCAAGTACATAGTGTCTGACCAGATTGGAGGCAATTTCCTTCCGTTGCTGCCTTTGACGGATGACGGACAGTTGCCGCCCAATACGCTTGGTCGGAGCCAGTAAGGGCTGAAATTTGAGATTCATAGCGCTCACACTGATATTCTTGGCGGTCGTAGCCGCGATCATCGGTCCGCAGTTGTTCTTCGTCGTGGATGAAAAGCAGCTTGCTATCGTAACTCGCTTTGGCGAAGTGCAGAAGTCCATATACAGCCCCGGTCTGTATGTGAAGACTCCGTTCATAGACACCGCCACCTATTTCGACAAGCGTCTTCTCATATTCGACGCGCCGCCCGACTCTCTGCTCACCAAGGACAAGAAGCGCCTCATAATAGACGTTTACGCCAGGGGGCGAATCGTTGACCCCAGGCTCTTCAGGGAAACCGTGCGCACCGAGGCAGGAGGCAAGGCGCGCGCCGTGGACATCCTCTCGTCTGAGCTTCGACGCGAAATCGCAAGCGATAATCAGGCCGAGATCATAACCACCAAGCGCGAAGATATAATGAACCGCATACGGGACAACGTTAAGCCCAAGCTTGAAGAGTTCGGTCTGGACATTATTGACGTGCGTATCAAGCGCGCCGACTTCCCGCCCGAGATCTCAGATTCTGTCTATGCGCGTATGCAGGCCGAACGAAAACGCCTGGCGGACAAGGAGCGGGCGGAAGGAGCCGAGATTGACGCGCAGGTCAGGGCGCAGGTGGACAGGGAAGCTACCATCATAAGGGCTAACGCGCAGAGACAGGCAGACATAATACGCGGCGAGGGCGAGGCCGAGGCCGTGCAGATATTCGCCAACGCCGTCTCCTCCAACCCCGAGTTCTATTCGTTCCAGCGCTCCCTGGAGGCGTATCGCAAGATACTGGAAACCAATTCCACAGTAGTGCTCCCTCCGGACAGCGAGTTGTTCGAGTTCCTACAGTCGCCCAGCGGACTGAGCGGCGATTTCGGGCAGGAGTAGCCTGACTTCAGATTCCGCGGACATGATTTCGCGTTCAGAGACAAGGCTTCCAATATGTGGAACTACTCATCCGCCTGGTCGCTGTGGTACACTCTATCCGTAGCAGAACAGATGTGCTGAGCATTCCTGCTTCTCGATTTACTGCGGAGCGTTCTGAATGTCACAGTGTATAGAGATACACATATTCGATGAATTCGACGAAGCCGTCGCGCCTGAGTGGATTCGCGCCGTCTCGGAGAGCGTCTTGTCCATGGAGCCGGAATGGGCGCGCGAATCCCTTAGCGTAGTGGTCGGAGACGACGAGTGCGTAACCGCGCTCAATCTGGAATATCGGGGACTGAATGAAACGACCGACGTGCTCTCTTTCTCCAATCTCCATTCAGGTCAATACTATGGAGAGGGCGAACGCCCAAAAACAGATGACGAGGGATTCGCGCTTCCCCCCGGCTATTCCGACAACCTGGGCGAAGTGATAATCTCCTATCCGCAAGTGGTCAGACAGGCGAACGAATCGAACCATAACGTTCAAAAGGAACTTGCCGTAATGCTTGCCCACGGAATCTTGCATCTGCTAGGTTACGACCATGAGCGGGAAGATGAAGCGGCCGAGATGTTTGGCATTCAAAACAGGGCGATTGTCGCCCTTGAGCGTCGTTTACAATTGTAATTGTAGCGGTCGCCTTCCCCGCGCGCGCCAGACTCGAAAGACGCTTGCCGCTATGGAAATCCGAATGGAAGATAGCGTCTTCTAAAGACTAATGGCTGAAAACTAAAAGCTAACATGGCTGAAGTTCTATACAGAAAATGGCGTCCCCGCGCTCTCGACCATGTGGTCGGCCAGGGCGTGGTGACCAATACGCTCAAGAACGCCGTATCGTCAGGCAGGCTGGCTCACGCCTATCTGTTCTGCGGTCCGCGCGGAACAGGCAAGACCAGCACCGCCCGCATTCTAGCCAAGGCCGTGAACTGTCTCGCGCCTGCCGATGGCGAGCCTGACAACGCCTGCGACAGGTGCGTCGCTGTGAACGAGGGCAGGGCGCTGGACCTCATCGAGATTGACGCGGCAAGCAATCGCAGCATAGATGATATACGAGACCTCAGCGATAAGATCAACTTCGCCCCTACCGAGTTCAGATATAAGGTCTATATCGTGGACGAGGTGCACATGCTCACCGACCCGGCTTTCAACGCGCTTCTCAAGACGCTGGAAGAGCCTCCGGATCACGCGATATTCATACTCGCCACCACCGAAGTCCACAGGGTTCCGCTGACTATCGTTTCGCGCTGCCAACGCTACGATTTTCGTCGCATTTCTCTAAACGACATTACGAACAAGCTCGCTGAACTGTGCGGCGCCGAAGGCGTAGAAGTCGAACGGGAAGCGCTCGAGTTGATAGCCAGACATTCGACGGGCAGCCTTCGGGACGCGGAGAACCTTCTTGAGCAGGCGGTAGTGTCCTACGATTCGCCTATTGTCGCCGAACAGGTGCGAGATATGCTTGAACTGTCCGGCGACGAAGACGCTCTCGAACTATGCGGGGCGGTAGTCGAAAAAAATGTATCCGAGAGTCTTAATATCGTGAACAGAGTGGCGGCCCAAGGCGCGGACTTGAGACAACTCCAACGCGCGCTGACCGGCTTTCTCAGGTCGGTGATGCTCATAGCGGCCGGGGTGAAAGAGACGTTGGGATATTCAGATGACATCTCCCAACGTCTGAATAGTATGTCGCGGGGCATTGACCAGAGCCATATACTCAGGGCCCTCAAGGCCATCTCCGAAGCCGACCTGAGACTCGATTCTGCGTCGCCGCTGCCCCTGGAACTGGCGCTGGTAGAGTCCAGCGTAGAGCCGGTGGCCGTCGCGCCCGCCGCGCCCGCCGCCACGCGTCCCCCTTCGCGTTCTACACAGGATCCCGCGCCCGCGCAACGCCCCCAGCGACAGACTCAGCCGCCCGCGAGAAACCGTCCCGCCAGATCTAACGCGCGTCCCCCTCGCAACCAGCCACTGGCGAATGGAGGCGCCCGTTCAGTTGGGCCAAGTGTCGGGGACGGCGGCGGCCTGGATCCGGCAATGTGGAACGAGGCTTTGCGCGCTCTGAGAACAACCGGCGTCAGATTCAAGTTGGGCGCTTTGTTGCGCGGCTCGCGGGAGTACGCGCTGGAAGACAACAAGCTGGTCGTCAGATTCGCACACAGTTCTCATGTCGAGCGTATCAATCAAGAAATCGAAAATCCAAGCGTCAGGCGAGAACTGAAGCAGGCTCTTTCCCGCATAATTGGGGGAGGAGAATATGAACTTGTGCCAGAACTGATTTCAAGAGACAATGGTTCCGACACTAGACGCGCCAACCAAAGCCACTTAGTGATGGCCGCCCAAAGGATGGGAGCGAGGCTCGTCGAGAAATTTGAGGAGGAAACCGAATAATGAATCGTCGCATGATCCGCCAAGCCCAGCAGCTTCAGAAGAAGATGGCCGAGCTTCAGACGGAACTCGAATCAACCACAGTAGAGGCCACTGCGGGCGGTGGCGTGGTCAGCGTGGTCATAACCGGCAAGCTGACCGTAGAGTCCATCTCCATAGACCCCGAAGTCGTGTCTCCAGACGACGTGGACATTCTTGAAGATCTGGTAACCGCAGCCATAAACGAAGGTCTCGCTAAGGCCCAGGATATGGCAAATTCCAAGATGAGCCAACTGACAGGGGGGCTCAATATCCCCGGCCTTACTTAAAATATGAACGATTTTGTGGAACATTCCTCAGACCCAATCGCCAGGCTGATAGAGGAGTTCAACAAGTTGCCCGGCATCGGCCCCAAGACGGCGCAGCGGTTAGCTTACTACCTGCTCCGTATGCCTGGCGAGCGCGCTCATCAATTGGCGGACGCTATTGTGGCGGTCAAAGACAGGGTGGCGATGTGTTCCAAGTGCTTCAATCTTACCGACGCAGATCCATGCGGCATATGTTCTGACCCGCAACGAGACGAGACGAGGGTGTGCGTCGTAGAAGAGGCGCTGGATGTTCTCGCTCTGGAACGCACTCACAGCTACCGCGGTTTGTATCACGTTCTTCACGGCGCGGTCTCCCCCATGAATGGAATCGGTCCGGACGACCTCAAGATTCAGCCCTTAGTTGCCAGAATGGGTGACGAGCCAATCGAAGAGATCATCTTGGCCACCAACCCGAACCTGGAGGGAGACGCCACTGCCATGTATATCTACAGGCTGCTGGCTCCGCTCGGAATCGCCATAACCAAGCCGGCTCGAGGCCTGCCGGTCGGCGGCGACCTGGAATACGCAGACGAGTCCACTCTGGGCAGGGCAATCGAGGGCAGGCAGTCGTTCTAACTGTCAGGCGGGGTAGCGCTTTTGAGATCGCGCTCATATAAAAGCAGAGGTCTTGTCCTGAGGCAGTACGCGCTGGGGGAGGCGGACCGCATCTTTTCCATTCTTACCCCGAACATGGGCAAAGTGCGCGTAGTAGCCAAGGGCGTGAGGCGACCGCGCAGCAAGTTGAGAGGGCATCTGGACCTTACCAACGTTGTTGATTTTTGGGCGTCGCGCGGACGCAATTTGGATATCGTCACCGACGCTCAGGTACAGGATAGCCATCCCCGAAT
This sequence comes from uncultured Dehalococcoidia bacterium, assembly GCA_964640295.1. Taxonomy (GTDB): domain Bacteria; phylum Chloroflexota; class Dehalococcoidia; order Lucifugimonadales; family UBA1123; genus VXRN01. The sequence goes on from CAZXFX010000025.1 coordinate 21,734, forward strand.
ACACTCCGACCTCACGCTGCTGTCCAGCGCCGTTTATGTATGCGAACTAGCCGACTCATTTACTGAAGAAGGCTCCCCCAGCCGCTCTCTGTACTCACTGACTATCACCGCCCTCGACCTGCTTTCCGATGATGAGGACGCGTGGCTTGTGTCCAGATGGTTCGAGGCGTGGCTGCTGAACGTGTCTGGATTTAAGCCTGAGTTGGAGGCGTGCGTGGAGTGCGGAGATGAACTGGAGCCGGGCGACCATATACTGGATATTGGCGGTGGTGGAGCGCTATGCCCTGAATGCAGGTCGCTTGGAGTCGGCGGCAAGGCGCGTATCCCGGAGAGGGCCATGCGGGTTCTCAGGCTACTCCAGCGTTCGAGACGGTTTCGGGATGTGGGCGCGCCAAGAAGATTGAGCGACTGTCTCAAGGGGCAAGTGGAGGCGATCCACTCCCGTTATATTCGCTCCATTCTTGAGCGCAGCCTCAAGAGCGAGGAATTCGTAAGGCGCGTCGCGGAAGTCGAAAAACCGCGCCGCTCTATTTCCTGAGAAGTGGGTGAGGGAGTTTACAGGCTGGACGCTTGAGATAGCAAGGCGACCTGGCGACAGCGCAGATGGGTAGTTGAACGAACACTGTGTTCGATACTCCATGGAGTTACCCGCCGAGTACTTGCGGTTGATAGCTGAACGTGGATGACCTCTAAAACCCGAATATGTCGGCTATTGGGCAGGCAAAGTCGGGCAGAACGTCGAGTCCATCCAGCGAGTCGCCTTCCGTGAGCGTAATCGTTCGCTCGCCCGCCCTGTAAACATCTACGGAGCGCGATTGCGGCTTCACGACCCACGCCATGCGAACGCCGTAGCTTAGCCACATGAGCGCCTTGTCCATGACTTCTCTGGCGCTGTCGCTCGGAGACGCTACTTCGACCACCAGGTCGGGAGCGACTTCATAGTATCCGTTCACCTCTACGTCGAGGGGGAGTCTCTCGGCTGAGATGAACGCTATGTCCGGTTCTCGGACGGTGTCCGGGTTCCGCTCCAGCAGAACGCCCGAGTCGGAAGCCGCAAGCCTTCCCAGTCGGCGCGGGATTACGAAACTACTTAGAAAGAAGACGATTTTCACTACGACTTCGCCGTGTTTGCCTCCGCTGGGCATGGTTTCACAAAGCTCCCCTCTTATGAGTTCACCACGCACCCCTTTGCTGTACAGCGCAAGAAGTTCATCGGCGGTTATGAGTTTAGTGGCTGTGGTCGTCATGACATAGGTAACCTCTTCAACAATTGGGCACGAGACCGAGAGTCGCTTGGAATGATCTCTAAAACCCGAATATGTCGGCTATTGGGCAGGCAAAGTCGGGCAGAACGTCGAGTCCATCCAGCGAGTCGCCTTCCGTGAGCGTAATCGTTCGCTCGCCCGCCCTGTAAACATCTACGGAGCGCGATTGCGGCTTCACGACCCACGCCATGCGAACGCCGTAGCTTAGCCACATGAGCGCCTTGTCCATGACTTCTCTGGCGCTGTCGCTCGGAGACGCTACTTCGACCACCAGGTCGGGAGCGACTTCATAGTATCCGTTCACCTCTACGTCGAGGGGGAGTCTCTCGGCTGAGATGAACGCTATGTCCGGTTCGCGGACGGTGTCCGGGTTACGCTCCAGCAGAACGCCCGAGTCGGATCCCGCAAGCCTTCCCAGACGCGCGGGCATTATGATGCTATTCAGAAAAAAGCCCAATCTCATCACAATTTCGCCGTGTTTGCCTCCGCTGGACATAGTCTCGCAAAGCTCCCCTCTTATGAGTTCACCACGCACCCCCTTGCTGTACAGCGCAAGAAGTTCATCGGCTGTGACCAGTTTAATGGCTGTGGTCGTCATCGAATTCTCCTTGCGCTGAATCGGTTTTCTGCATGGCTACATCCCCTCGGCTTCCATTAAATATAGCCGAGGCGGAGGAGAGAGACAATCTCTCCTCCGTTTCTGACCCTGTATCAGTTTGGTCGGAGGATTTGGACCACCCCCATCCTAGCCTTTCCCCATCAAGGTGGAAGGGACTTTTGCCCGAAGTGGGCCACCGACTAAATCGTTACAGGCGCTCCGCTTCTCGATTAGGGCGCCTACGGGCCTTCGGCGTAGGCGGAGTGGAACGTGTCCACGCCCGCTCGGAAGCCGGAGCCAGGGTCGCGCACTATGGCAACGGGGCTGGCGAAACTGGCGAATCCGCCCTCGACCTGGCCGCTGCCAATCGTGTATATGCGGTGTCCCCTGGACTCAAGCTCTGCCACGATGTCGGCTGGCAGTCGGGGGTCAACGCTCGTGACGGGCAGAGAGCAGTCCACGCGGGGGGAATCTATCGCCTCCTGCGGGCCCATGCCGTAGTTGACGACCTTGGTGATGAGCTGGGTCACACAGTTTGTGATCCTGCGCCCGCCCGACGCGCCAACGGCCAGTCTTACGCCGTCTGAATCCATGACGAGCGCGGGCGTCATGTTGTTGAGGGGATACTTGCCGGGCATAATCGAATTAACCCTGCCCGGAACGGGATCGAACCACATCATGCCGTTGTTCATCACCACGCCCGTGCCTTTGGGTATGACGCCGGAGCCGAAACCGGCCATCAGCGTGTTGGTGAGGGAGACAGCGCCTCCGTCGGCGTCCATGGCGCAGAGGTGGGTGGTGCCTGAGTCGAGAGCGGGCGCGCTCGCCTCGAATACGCGCGATGGGGAGCCTTCCTCGAATGCCCAGGGGTCGCCCGACTCTATCTTGCCCAGGCGCGCTGAATCAATGAGCGAACGGCGGGTTTGGGTATAGCCGTCGGATATCAGTCCCGCCCAAGGCGCGTCCACAAACGCGGGGTCGGCCATGTATCTGAATCTATCCACGTAGGCGAGCCTGGCGGAGTAGATGTATGCGTGGAGCGCTTCTGGCGAATTGTGCCCCATCGCCGCGATGTCGAAACCGTCCAGAAGCTTGAGCGTCATGGCGGATGTAGTCCCGGCGCAGGCGAACGGCGGCACTCTCACGGTGTGTCCGGAGTAGTCGAATTCGAGACCGCCGTCCCACACGAACGGCTTGTATTCGGCGAGGTCCCGCATTGACAGCGCGCCGCCATTGGCTTGTATGTCGGATGTAATGGCTTTGGCTATGTCGCCCGAGTAGAAGGCGGACGCGCCGTCCCTGCCGATAGCTTCGAGGACATTGGCGAGTTCGGGCTGGCGCAAATTGGCCTGTGAAGTCAGGTCGCCTGCGGGCAGCCTCCCTTCAGGCATGAACACGCTTCTAAGTTCGTCGTACTTGAACAGCTTGTCGGACATGAGTCCGAGCGAGTATATGTTGTGCCAGCCCGGGGAGTACCCATCTCGCGCAAGGGACAGCGCGGGGGCTATCACTTCCGACAGCGGAAGCTTTCCGAGCCTTCTATTGGCCTCGCACAGGCCGGCGACCGCTCCGGGCGTGGCGATGGACCTGAAACCTTCCAGGTTTTCATTGTTGACGACTCCGGGCCAGCCGAAATTGCCGACAGCTTTTTCGCCGGTGAACTCGTACATATCGGGAGTAGCGTCGAGCGGCCCCTTCATGGGGAATCCGACGACTCCTCCACGGTCTCCGAGTTGATATACCATGTATCCGCCGCCGCCTATTCCGCAGGACCAGGGTTCTACTACGGCGATTGCGAAACAGGCGGCCACGGCGGCGTCAACCGCGTTGCCCCCCATCTCCAGCATGCGGACTCCCGCTTTGGTGGCGTGAATGTCCTTCGTGGCGACCATGCCTCCGTCGGATCGCGCCTCCGTCTTGCTTATAGTCGTCACAGTCGGCGCTGATGTTGTCATGTGATTCTCCTTCCAAGCTCTTAGGTTGCGTATCATACGGTCATTGAAAGCGATTTAGGCCAAATATGGCCAATTTTAACAATTTCTTAAAATTCGGTTAAAAAGTGTTGACAAACGTCAAAGGGCGTCGTATTATGTATCTGCGTCCCAATGGACCGAGTCGAATGGAGGAGACCATCGGGGATCAGGCGGCCCACCCGCCGGGTTCTGGAGGGTTGAGGACAGATAGGCGAGGCCTGTTGGGGCGTTCTCATTTTCAAGCGCTTTCCTCTGGACTGAGCGTCGCTATGAACGGCAGATTCCTGTACGTTTCCATGTGGTCGAGTCCGTAGCCCACCAGGAACTCGTCTGGCGCTTCGAAGCCGACGTACTTTATTTTGACGTCCGCTATCCGCCTTGCCCTCTTGTCTAGCAGAGCGCACACTTCCAAGCTCGAGGGCGAAAGCGAGCGCAGATACCCAATTAGCCAATTCAGCGTCATTCCGGTGTCAACTATATCTTCTACCAGAATGATGTCTTCTCTTTCTATATCAATATCCAGCGACTTGGTAATTTTTATGTCAGGGCCTCTTTCGCCCGAATAATGGGATATTGACATGAAGTCCATGCGTATGGGCAGGGAGATGTGCCGCATGAGGTCAGCCATGAAACAGACCATGCCCCTCTGAACGCCGACGAGTACGGGGCGCGTGTCCGCGTAGTCTGCCGAGAGCGTTTTGCCCAGTTCCTCCACCTTGCGCGCTATCCGCGCCTCGGAGTAGAGAACGCTGGATATTCGAGGAACGCCGGGTCCGGACAGAGGGCCGAATCCGAACTTGGCGAGGAGTCGGTGAAAGTCCTTCCTGTAAAGCAGCTTGACGTTGACGTCCGGATATGTTTCGCGCAGTCTTCGTATCTTGCGGTTCTTCTGGGTAACGAGCGACTGCTTCATCGTCGTCAGTTCGAGATAGAGGTCGAGGTCAGGAAGATAGAAGTCGGGAGTCATCATCTCGGCTGGGCCGTCGTTCTTCCATTCCAGCGGGAACGAAATGGGTTCGTAGTTCCAGCGCAGCCCGTAGAAGTCGAGTATTCTGGCGAACTCCTCTTCGCTCGGATGCGCGAACCTGGGCGGTCCGTCTCCGGCTGGGTTCGGGAAGGGGTCCGGCATTGACGCTCTGGCTTCAACCATTCGTCTCTTCCTCAATTTATGGATTCGATTGATTCAAGGATTTCGTCGCGGCGCAATTCTATCACAAGATACGAATGTTCGCATTTCGATTTCCTTTGTAGAGCCTGTATCAGTTTGGTCGGAGGATTGGATCACCCCCATCCTGGCCTTCCCCTATCAAGGTGGAAGGGACTTTTGCGCGAGATGGAGCGCCGACTAAATCGTTACAGGTTCTCTTTTGTACAGAGCATGCTTAGCATTTGTGGATGTTCGCTTCATCATAAACCATCTCGTACTATGAAAGACCTTTGTCCAGAGAATGTTGTACCGACTTTGGCAGTAGTGATAAGCTAGATTCTCAAACTGAAGCGTCGTTCCAGAATCGCTTGGCTTGCTGGAAGGCGCCTTAACGCGACAGTTCAAATGGAGACCGGCGCAGTTGCATCTTGTAATTGATGGATATGACGGAAATCCCGACCTGCTTGGCGATGTCGATCTGCTCTACGAATTTCTGCAAGATTTCCCCGACAGGATAGGAATGAGTAAGATCGCCCCGCCTCAGGTCTATACCTACCGGGGCCAGAAACCGGGCGACTGGGGCCTTTCGGGATTCGTTCTGATAGCCGAGAGCCACATAACTGTCCACACTTTTCCGGAGCGCGGCTACGTGAACATTGACGTCTTCTCCTGCAAGGAATTCGACGCCGCAACATCTCTTTCCGCGATCAAGCGCATATTCGGACTGTCTGGCGTAGAATCGTGCGCGCTGGAGCGCGGCCTGGAGTATATTGGCGGCAGGGAGACATATTCCGGCATGGTGCGCGAGCGCATGGGGCTGCGCGTCAGCGCGGTCAACGCTGAGTAGTCGCGCCGTGGCGCCACAGGGCTATTACTGGCAGACTTTTCTGGATACGCCGCCGGAGGAGCATGTTTACGAAGAAGCGCGAATAGTCGTGGTTCCCGTTCCATACGACAGCACGACATCGTTCAGAGGCGGAGCGAGATACGCCCCCGCCGCCATAATTGACGCGTCTCGCCATCTTGAAGATTTCGACGTAGAACTGGGCATTGACCCGTCTGAACAGGGCATCTACACGCTTCCCGAGATTTCTCCCGATATGTCGGGCCCGGAATCACTCGTGCGGCAGATTCGGTCGGCAGTCGCCAAAATACTCTCGGACGACAAGATTCCGGCTATTCTTGGAGGCGAACACACCGTCGCCGCAGGGGCAGTTCTGGCTTGCGCGGAACATTACGACGATTTGAGCGTTCTCTATCTGGACGCGCACGCCGATCTCAGGGATTCCTACATGGGCGCCAGATGGGGGCACGCTTCCGTCGCCGCGCGAGTGTCCGAAATCTGCGGCCTGGTAGAGGTGGGGGTTCGCTCCATCAGCGCCGCCGAATACTCATTCGCCGAGTCGGTCGGCATTCCAATTTACTTCTGGCCTCCAAGCGGAAGCTACTCCGAACTGGCGGCGGAAGTCTGCGCGCAACTTTCGTCCAACGTGTACGTCTCCATAGACCTGGACGCGCTGGATCCGTCTATAATGCCGGCTGTCGGAACGCCTGAGCCGGGCGGGATGACATGGTGGGAGGCGACTGCGCTGCTGAGACAGGTGGCGGTCGAGTCGAATGTGGTTGGATTCGACATCGTGGAATTGAGTCCGGAAGAAGGCCCTGTCGCCTGTTCTGCCACAGCGGCCCGCCTTGCGTACAAGATGATGGGCTACATCATGTACGGTGAAGGATAAGTACATGGTACAATTATTCACGCCGCTTGAAATCGCCTGAGGTTGCGACTGTACCAGATGGCTTTGACCGACAGAATAATATATATGGATAATGCGGCGACTACTCCGGTAAGACCGGAAGTGGTTCGCGCTATGATGCCGTACTTTTCTGAGTACTACGGCAACGCATCCAGCATCTACGAACTCGCGCAGCAGAGCCGCGGCGCGCTGGATGACGCGCGCCGCGCCGTCGCGCGGTCAATAGGATGCCGCTCCAGCGAGATGATTTTCACTTCAGGCGGAACGGAGTCCGACAACGCTGCGCTCAAGGGCGTGGCGTTCGCGCTGAGAAACGTGGGCAACCACATCATCACCAGCGCTATCGAACATCACGCAGTCCTCCACACCTGTCACCAGTTGGAACAATTCGGCTTCCAGGTCACATACCTTCCTGTGGATAGCCACGGATTGGTTGACCCGGACGATGTAGCTAGAGCGGTAACCAAGCGAACCATTCTGGTGAGCGTTATGCTGGCGAACAACGAAATCGGGGTCATACAGCCCATCCCCGAAATATCGGCGGCGGTCGCGCGTGAAGCCGAAGACCTCGGCAGAAGAATATATATTCATACTGACGCAGTCCAGGCCGTGGGGGCAATCGAAGTGAACGCGCGTCAGCTTGGAGTGGACCTGCTCAGCCTGTCCGCTCATAAGCTGGGGGGACCCAAGGGAGTGGGCGCTCTGTATATCAAGCGCGGCGCGCCGTTCGAACCGCTCGTAGCGGGGGGCGGCCAGGAGCGGGACAGGCGTTCAGGCACAGAGAATCTGCCCGGCATCGTCGGGCTGGCGGAAGCGATGCGCCTGGCGGACGCCGAACGCGAACAAGCTTCTCGACATGTCGTTAGACTTAGGGATCGCATCATACACGGGATTCAGGAGCGTATCGAGGGAACTCGGCTGAATGGACACCCCACTCGGAGGCTTCCCAACAATGTGAATGTGTCATTTGAGAACGTGGAGGGCGAACCCATTCTGCTGGGTCTGGATTTCGCGGGGATATGCGCTTCGAGCGGCTCGGCCTGCTCATCCGCTTCACTCGAGCCGTCCCATGTTCTCACAGCGATAGGACTCCCCGCGGATCTGGCGCAGGGAAGCCTTCGTATAACCGTTGGAAAAGACAATACAGATGAAGAGGTGGACTATCTTCTCGAGACGCTCGCCGACCTGGTTTCCAAATTGCGCGCCATGCCGTCGCTGTCGGGCGTATGAGCCCGAATCTATGCGATTCATATTCGCCCGCCATGAACTCGACAGGGGCTCGATGCGCGATGTCTGTGTCGCCATTAGCCAATCCGGTATCTAAAACTAACAATGCAACAGAACAGCGTGATGAAACTAAATGCTAAAACAGACTCATAATACGCACTCAGGAATATCTTTCAAATTCAGCGACTTAAGCAAGAATTATCTGCCTATGGCGTTGGTCATAGTAATGCTTGCGCTCGTCGGATGTTCAGACGACTCAGACGCCATCGGCGTTCGCGGACGAAGCATAGAGATACACGCCAAAAGGCCTGTCGTATCCGAGAAGATCACATACGCGGCTCCCGGTGGAGACCAGTACTACATCTTCAGGCCCAAGGCGTCGAATCGCCAGATGGCGGCGGTCTGCGTCACTGTCGTGAATCGCACGAGCACCGTGATGCCGCTGGAGATAAATCCTGACGCGGCGCGGCTCGGCGACCGACGCGGAGACAGGATTTTCGCGATGGACCCCTTCGAGCGATCTACCATAGTTGATTCGCCGGGATCCGATCCGATTCTCACAGATCCGGGCGACGATGAAGACCTGAGCAGATGCACTCAACTGCTATGGGGCCAAGTACAGCTCGACCGCAATTTCCAGGTTTCAGGCTGGATTCTGTTCGACGTTCCCAAGGGAATCACGCTCGGCACGCTCTGGTGGGATGAAGTGGACGAAGTGGTGCTCGACTACGTGGAATACCGCAGACGCTGAGCCTAACATTCGAGCGTGTAATCTAATATAATAGAGGGGCATAGTTTCTAAAGCCTAATTCAGATTGGAGCGAAAAATGGCGGATAATGTGAACACTGTTGAAATCACCGACGCGACATTCACCGACGAGGTCGTCAACTCCGAAGTCCCCGTAGTCGTCGACTTCTGGGCGGAGTGGTGCGGTCCCTGCAAGATGATCGCGCCTATAGTAGAAGAGCTTGCCGGGGAGTACGAGGGCAAGGTCAAGTTCGCCAAGATGGACGTTGACTACAATCCCAAGACTCCCATGCAGTTTGGCATCCGCGGCATCCCGACGCTGTTGATATTCAACGGCGACGAGAAGCCCGTTGATCAGATAGTTGGCGCGCTTCCCAAGTCCAAGATCAAAGAGCGAGTTGAACAAGTCCTCGCGTAGATAGGGACAGGACGAAGAGCGGCCCCGCCCTGAAATTCGCAAGCGGCGGACGCCCATCTTCTCTTCTCCAAACTTGGGAGCGGATAGGGCCTGGTGGCTCTCGCGGTCTTCAAAACCGTCCGGCGGCAACCCAGCGGTTGGCGCGGTGGGTTCGACTCCCTCTCGCTCCCGCCAGCGAACGCGCAAAAAGAGACGGGGTGGAATTCCACCCCGTCTCTTCTATATTTCCTTATTTCCTTCGGCCTATCGCAGACCGGCGATGAATACGCTATCTCTGAGCGAGCAGAATGCTCAGAACGTCTGGCGCCGCTTTTGCCGCCAATCCACGAATCTGTTCCATCGTCAAGCTTCCAAGCGGATGAGGAACTACTACGTAGGGATAGTCCGGAACCCCGCCCAGAGCCGCCATCGCGTCCGCGCTCGTAACGAACGGCTCGGTGCAAATGACCGCCGTGGGAATCCCGAGACGCTCGAGAGTAAGTCCGTCGTGCACACTGCACGACGAGCAGGAGCCTCAATCGCCCGATGAGGTGATCACCACATCGCATTCATCGACGATTTCCTCGATAATATCTTCGGGACAGGGACGAGACGCGTTCATCTTGTTGCGTTCGACCACGCCCCCAAACTCGTATCTGTCCGCCAAAACCTCGTGCAGAGCCGTCAGCATCTCCTCCGAGTTCATCTTGCCGTTCGCCAATAGTCCAATCGTGACCCCGTCCAGGGTCTTGGGTCTGTCCGCGACAACTCCCTCCGCCGGCAGCGGCGCTACCGTGGGGTCCAATACCGCAATTCCTGATGAGCCATTCATTCCGCGCCTCCCTTTCTTGAAGTGAACCTATTCTATCAGCTTCGTTACAGAACGCGACCCCGTTCCGCCGCTCCATAGCGGTATCACGCTGGAAAAAGCTCCGGCGTGGCCTCCTGCCGCCAGTACCGTAATCGCGTCCGGCGACACCACTGAGTGCAGATAGTCGTCGTCCGCGCCGGCCGAGTCGCGTATGAAGCGTCCCGCCTCTCGCCACTCCGAAATCTTTCGCTTCGCCGCGTCGTACAGAAACTCCTTCACCCGCTCCTTAGACCAGCCCGCGCGTCTGAGATGGCCCAAATGCTCCGGACAAAGTACGACAACTACCTCGCCCTGGTTCATACCCACGCCCCCGGCGAACATGGCGTCGCGGAAAGATATGAGTATCTCTTCGGGCTTCTGAAATGCGTGATTGTCAACTTGGATGCCGGACAGACCCGGGAATATGGATACGGTATTGTCTTCCGCCGCAAACCCTCTGTCGGTCTGCAAAGGATCCCAAGGAGACACTTCCTCATCCTCGGCTATGCACCAGGTATATTTGCCCGGATGCCCCTGCGTCGCTTTGTCAATCTCGCCGGATACCGAGCCGGTGGCGTTGATTATAACCAGCCGAATCGCGCGTCCGATCGTGGCGTTAGCGCGATGCCCGGGGCCGAACACGCTTATCGAGGAGTTGAGTCCCACCTCTTTCGCTAAGGGGCCGTTCACCACTACGAGAACCGCGGACCCTTGAGTGCTGGCGGTAACCGCGTGGAGATTGAACTGCGGCTCGCACATCGCTTCCACCGCCGCGGCCACTATCTTGAAATACTCAGGTTTGCATCCCGCCATGACCGCGTTGACGGCCGCTTTCTCGGCGGTGATGACCCTGCCTTTCGTCGGCTCTGTCCCCAATATGTCGGACGCGCTTCGTCCGGCCTCGCCCAGGAACTCGGCGACAAGGCCGGGCGTGGGAGGAATGATGGGCAGGCCGTCCGTCCATCCTCGTTTCATATATTCTTCGACAACTTCATTCCAGTCGTCGAAGTGAATGTAGTTCGAACTTAGTTGAGCGTTTGCCATATCTGCCTTCCAATTTCAGGTGGCACGATTATATGAACGGGAATGGATTCGGTCAACCATCAACAAAATTGGCGCGCCCGGCGCGGCGGCGCTCTTGATTAGCTCAAAGCTCATCAATTAGAATCCGTAAGATTTCGTTCAGCGCATTTCGTGAATCCTAAGAGGCGCGCTGAACGTAGATGCTATCGAGTCTGCTATGATGACTCGAAATATCTGCGACAGGACGTCGTAACGCTATGATAGAAGTCAACGGCGTAACCAAATACTACGGAAATTTCCCCGCGATAACGGATATCAACTTCCGAGTCGAACAGGGTGAGATAGTGGGCTTCCTGGGCCCCAATGGCGCGGGAAAGTCCACCACCATGAAAATCATTACCGGATTCATACCGCCTACCAGCGGCTCAGCGTCAGTCGCGGGCTACGACGTGGTAAACGAGTCCCTGGAGGCGCGGAAGCATATCGGCTACCTTCCCGAAACTGTTCCGCTCTACACGGATATGACCGTGCGCGAGTACCTGGACTATATGGGCAAGTTGCGCGGCATGACATCGGACAGAATCCGCGTCAGGATCGACGATGTCGTTGAAATATGCCATCTGGAAGACTACTACTCCTCTATCATCGGAAAGCTGTCAAAAGGGTTCAGGCAGAGGCTCGGCATCGCGCAGGCCATTCTGCATGAGCCGGACGTGCTGGTAATGGACGAGCCGACAATCGGAATTGACCCGATACAGGTGGTGGAGACGAGGCGACTCATCAAGGGCCTGGGGGGAGACCACACGCTTATCGTCAGCACGCATATACTGCCTGAAGTGAGCCAGTTGTGCGAGCGCGTCATCGTCATAAACGAGGGCCAGATAGTGGCCACCGACGAACCGGAGAACCTTGCCAAACGACTGCTCGGCAGAGAGCGGGTTGACCTGCAGGTAAAGGGGCCTCAGCAGGAAGTGCTGGTGGCTCTGGAGAGTGTAGAGGGCGTTGAAGAGGCGCGCCGCATCAATATCGAGCGCGGCGTCATACCCCAGTATCGCGTAGAATCCCAGTCTGGGGTGGAAATACGCGCCGCCCTGGCCCATAAGGTGATCGAAGGCGGCTGGGAGCTTCACAGACTGGACGCAGTGACGATGTCTCTGGAAGAGATATTCCTCAAACTGACCACCGAGGACTGAAGAGTGAATACCATCAACATTGCCCTGAAAGAGAGCAAGCTCTATTTTGCGACGCCCGCGGCCTATATCGTAGGCGCGATGTTTCTGGCGCTTACCGGGGTGTTCTTCGTCTTCGACATAACCGCGCCGTTCGCCGAAGCCAGCGTTCGCGGAATCGTGAACTGGGCAAGTTTCTTCATCATATTCCTAGCGCCGCTTCTTACGATGAGACTTCTCGCGGAAGAGCAGAAACTCGGCACTCTCGAACTCCTGCTGACTTCCCCCGTCAGAGATTGGGAAGTAGTGATCGGCAAGTATATCGCGAGCCTGCTAATACTTCTGGCGATACTCTCGGTGACTTTCTACTACGTGCTGCTTCTATATGTGTTCGGCGAACCGGACTCAGGGCCCGTGCTCAGCGGTTATTTCGGTCTGGCCCTGTACGGCGCGGCGGCTCTGGCGATAGGAATGCTTGGGTCTTCCATATCCAGCAACCAGATAGTCTCGGCGGTAGTGGGCATAGCGATTTTGCTGATGTTTTCGTATGTGCACTTCATAGGAGGCATCGTTACAGGACTGGCCTCGTCGGTGCTGAACGGGATGTCCATGAATCAGCGCATTGGCGATTTCAGCAGGGGCGTGATAGATACGTCGAGCGTTGTGTTCTTCCTTTCTCTTACGGCAGTTTTCATCTTCTTGACGATCAGATCTCTGGAAACGCGCAGGTGGCGATAAGTGGCAAGGCAGTCTGACAGAAGATCGGCGCTAAGCCTCGATCTCATAGAATCACTCAAATCAACCGGTTTTTGGAGCGCGATAGGCGCGGTAGTCGGCCTGATAGCCGCGTTGGGCGGAACAATCGTTTTCCTCACGGTGGACGAACTTCAGAATTTCGCGGTCTCAGTACTCATAATCGGGCTGGTTCTGTTATTCATCGCCTTGGTTCTCTCACCCAGAGCCATAGCGGTCTTCATGGCGGGGCGTCAGGGACGCTATGGCGCCAATATCGCTGTGATGACGATAGCCTTCTTCGTAATAATGATCCTCATAAATTTCCTGATGTTCCGCAGCCCAACCCGGCTGGATGTCACCGCTACGCGAGTCTTCAGTCTTGCTCAACAAACGACTCAGGTTCTGGAGACACTCGACACGCCTGTGAGAGCGAACGCTTTCTTCGTACCCAACGATTCGAGAACCGCGGCCAGCCGCCAGCAGGCGGAAGATTTGCTGAATGAGTTCTCGCGCCGCAGTTCCAATTTCACATACAGGTTCATAGACCCTGAATTGAACAGGAGCGTGGCGGTACAGTACGATGTGCGCGATTTTCCGGTGGTCGTCTTCGAAGACTTGGAGACGAGCGCCCAGCAGAGCGTGTTCACTCTGACCGAACAGGACTTCGTGACCGGCATTCTGGTCGCCACAGGCGTCCAGCAAAAGCGCGTCTATTTCCTCACCGGACACCAGGAATCCGCTTTCACTCGAGACCCGTCCACTGGCGAGACCGACGAGGAAGGCCTCGACTTCGCGCTTCAGGGAATGCAGAGAGATAACTATCAGGTGCGCTCTCTCAATCTCAAGCAGGACGGCAGTGTGCCGGAAGATTCGGCCGTCCTGATAGTCGCCGGCCCAAAGAGCGATCTGGACCGCGATGAGATGGACGCGATCATGGAATATCTCCTCAGGGGAGGCAAGATGACCATCTTGCTGGACCCGGACGCGCCCGACTCGTACCGACAGTTGCTGGCCGAATGGGGACTGTTCATAGGGAACAGCCCAATCGCCGATCTTATAAGCAACGTGGCGGGCGAAGCCAAGTCGCCCATGTCCCAAAAGTCGAACGCGCAGTTCGTTTCCAGCGGATTGACCGGCGTTCCGATTGTTGACCAGCTAAATGTCGTCTTCTTTACAGACGCCACCGCCGTGCAGCCAATCATACCCCTTGACGAATTTCCGCCTTATATAACTTATAGCCCTCTGACCCATACAACGCCAGCAAGCTGGCTGGAATCGCACCCGGAAGAAGTAAATTACGATCCGGGAGATGACGCGCAGGGCCCGTTCGACGTCGGCGCCGTCATACAGGCGGGAGCCACCCTGACGGGACAGCCGATCACGGCGGACGACACGGTAGCCAAGATAGCGGTGTTCGGAGATTCGGACTTCGCGAAGAACAAGTTCTTCTTCAGCAGCGATAACGCTGATCTCTTGCTCAACTCCGTAAACTGGCTCGCGGAAGACTACGAACTAATCTCTATCAGACCAAAACTAATCCCGTTCCGCGAACTTGTGGTCAACCAGCGAGAGCGCGACTTCATCAAGTGGTCGAGCTGGTTCGTTCCACCGGTGATAATGCTCATACTTGCAATCTTTGTTTGGTGGAGGCGCCGCTAACAGGCGACGAACATGAACTGGAAATTCACCGTAGCTCTGATAATAATCGCCGCGGCAATCGGAGCCGTCGCGTACATAAACCCGTTCGCCGGAGAAGAAGAGAGAGCGGCGAAGGATCCTTGGTTCTATCAAGTCAGCTTTGACGACATCATTCACATCAAGGTACGGTCGGGCGACAATGTGGAGAGTTTTACCAAGATTGGCGAAGGGTCCTGGGTCTTCGACAATCTTGAGGGGATTCCTCCATCTCATCAGCGATGGGGCGGCATAGTGTTGCTTCTCAGTGGCCCTCAGACCGCCCGAGACTTTTCAACCGTTCGTCCAATTATAGATAACCCCGCCGAGTACGGCCTTGACGACCCGGGTCTCATCGTCAACATTGGTTTGACGGGAGAGCGAGAACTGGAGTTTAGACTCGGCGACGAGACTCCGGACGGAAACCATACATACGGCCAGGTAATAGGCTTCCCTCAGCTATTCCTGATAGCCGACCTCTGGGGCGAGGTGCTGGCCAGGCTCGCCAACGAGCCGCCCGTTCCCAAGTGGTGGGAAACTCGCGACCCGGAAACAATCTCCGAAGTCAACATCGTGCTGGGCGAACCCGGCAAGATGGACTCTCCCTATCTTCGCATACAAAACAAGGACGGCGAATGGTTCGCTCGCCACTTCAGTCATGACGCCGACAACAGGCCGCTCGATGAAGAGATGTGGACATCCGAGTACAAGAACCTCATGGGCGGGCCGGGCGATATAGAGGTGGAAGAGTACCGCGTGCGAGACCGCGACTACGTTGACTGGGGGATTGACCCTGATTATCTCTCCATAGAAATACGCTTCTCAGGACTCACGGATCGCGGCACCAAGTACACGGACGGAGTCCTCTTCCTGCTAGGCAACAAGACAGAGGACGGAGAACACTACTACGCGATTCCAGCCACCGACCAGACTCTGGCGCCGGTGGTGCTTCTGGACGCGGCGTGGGCGGATAAGATGTTCGACCTCGTGGACAATGTGCCATACGCCGAAGAGTCGAGCGCTCAGTCAGGCTAAACGACGCGCCCCTGTCCGTCTTTCAACCAACCCCCAGCCAGGTATATACTTGCGCTCAGATAAACCAAGGCCGCCTGCCGCTATCTGTCTCAGGCGGCAATCAAAGCGCGCGCGAGGCAATAGGCATTGAACGCTGAGATAATCTCGATTGGCACGGAAATCCTGATGGGCGAAATAGTGGACACCAACTCCGCGTATATCGCCGACGAGCTTGCGAAGTTGGGCGTGGAATTGCGGTGGGGCGTCAAAGTCGGAGACCACTCCGGCAGACTCGAAGAAGCGATAGAACGCGCTATGAGCAGGTCCGACATCACCATTATGACCGGCGGTCTCGGCCCGACTTCAGACGATCTCACCAGGGAGTCAATCGCGGCCGTTCTCGGCGAAGAGATGGAGGTTCAGGACGACCTGCTGGCTCACCTGCGGTCGCAATTCGAAAGCCGCGGCATCTCGATGCCCGCCACCAACATCAAACAGGCAACCTTGATACCGTCCGCCCAGGTCATCCCGAACCCGATGGGAACCGCGCCCGGCTGGTGGGTGGAACGGGGCGGACATGTCATAGCCGCAATGCCCGGACCTCCCAGAGAAATCAGCTATATGTGGGAGAATCAAGTCGGCCCGCGAATTCGTTCGCTCAACCCGCAAATCGCGATAGCCACCAGAACGCTCAAGACTTTCGGAATCACCGAGGGCGGCCTCGATGAAATGCTGTCGTCGCTGTTCAAAAGCGAGAACCCAAACTTGGGCATCTACTCCAAGCGAGACGGAATCCACCTCAGAGCAATCGCCAGCGGCTCCACCCAGGAGGAGGCTCGGTCGCTAATCGAGCCGATGGAGAGCGAAATAAGGAAGATGGTGGGACACGCGATCTGGGGCGAAGACGACGACACGCCCGTATCGGCCGCGTTGGGCGCTCTTTCGGAAAGAGGCCTGACATTGGCGATAGCCGAGGGTTTCAGCGGTGGATTGCTGTCCAGCGCCCTGCTGGATTCGCAGCGAGCCGGTGAGGTATTCGTGGGAGGCGTAGTCATCACCGGAGGAGCGTCTGACCGGCTAACGCTGGGCGCCAGAGTTGCCAACTCCGCCAGCCCAACATCTACGGACGCCTCGAACCTGGCGCAAGCAGTCCGAGAGCGGCTGAACGCGGATGTAGGTCTCTCTATGACTCCGCTCGTATCCGAAGAGAGCGGGGAATCCGGGCCGGTGGGAACGACCCACATTGGCATAGCTACGGGCAGGGGAGTAGTCGCTCGGTCAGGGAGCTATCCTACTCGACGGCTTCGCATTCGCGAGCGCGCGGTTACCCATGCGCTGCTCGAACTAGCCAAGAGCCTTGAGACGGGTTCCGGCGGCCACGAGGCGCGCTGGGGGTAAAGTCGGCAGTCCCGATGGGCGCGCTATTCGAACTGGGGGCGAAAAATGTTTGAAACCGGAAAAGCGATTCGAGAAGCCAAGTTGAAACAGACGCGCATCTCAGAGCCTGGCTCCTCCCCAACCTCGCTCGCTCGCCACGAAACTCGATGCAGACCCACCCACTAATAACTGGCCGCCAACTGCCGAAAGCCTTGACACTGAAATGTTGCAGAGCCTACTATGATATAAGCCGATTGGCCGAGGTAGCTCAGTTGGTAGAGCACAGCACTGAAAATGCTGGTGTCGTCAGTTCGATTCTGACCCTCGGCACCAGAAATCGCGCCGAGCGGGAGTAGCTCAGTGGTAGAGCACTTCCTTGCCAAGGAAGATGTCGGGGGTTCGAATCCCCTCTCCCGCTCCATTTCTAGCTTTGTTTATGGGCTACTTGGCCTCTTTCCCCACAAATTTCCCCACAGTCGTTTTCTCTCCAGGAAACTCTGCCTACTGCAAAGGAGTCTGAGAGGCGAGCGTCGTGGAATCAGTCCGCCGCTGAAATGTCTAGCGGACTTCGTACTGGAAATGAATCTATGACGACGTCCGAGTCTTCCCATTTGATCGTCAACCCTCGCACTTACAATGCCGGGCTCTGAGTCTCATCGCCTTGGCGTCTGGTTCATTCCATATGAAGTACGGCTCAAGTCTCTGTCTCCGAGGCTGTTCTACGTGCCGATGCAATTCAAGTGCCTTTTGCTGCGGGTCAACTCCGGCATTTCTCAGGACGTCTTCAGCTTGGCTTGTGCCATGGAAAGTAGCCGTATCTAAAAGTTAGTAGTCGAGCCGAACCCACGGAACTGGGATGATGTTTCACTGGCAATCCGGGATCGGGTCTGACTCTGAATCGGACTGGCTCATTTACCCTCAAAGCGGTAACCGTCCCATAAACGGTGTGTAAGAAAAAGACAGGAAACCTGTTTGGGGTTGATTCACACGAATCCAGCGCTGGTGGCGTGTTAAACGTGAAACGCTCTGCTTTCCTGCCAACACCCGTAGAATTTTTGGGCAGAGGGTAAGGAGAAGGCAGACTGAGGAGGGTGTCCAAGCTGCCACTAGTGGTTCAACACTTTTGTATTGAAGGGTATAGAGACTTAAGCCGTATGCGCG
>CAZXFX010000026.1:0-39426 GCA_964640295.1 uncultured Dehalococcoidia bacterium
TAGGTATTGAGGACAATCACCCCCATCCTAACCTTCCTCCATCGAGGTGGAAGGGACTTTTGCGCGAGATGGAGCGCCGACTAAATCTTTACAGGTTCAGCCCTCTGGATTACTCTGGATGAGATGCGCTCCTCAACCTACACTGGTATAATTCTATTATAAAGCGAGATTGCGGGAGAGTCCGAAGATGACCACCAAAACGTCCACGCTCATGCACGAAGGGCAGGCGCTCGAGAATTTCCCTGAGTTCCCACCGAGAGATGATATGCAGAACTGGCTACACCTGCACAGAACCGGCGCTCTGCTGGCGCTGCACATGCACTACGAAGACGATCCGAACGTAACCGTCGCCTCGGAAGTTCCGATTGCCCCCACGCTCGACCCCTGGGGCGAATACCGAATCCCCGACGTTTCTGTGATGGAAGACGGCGACGACGACCTGATGGAATCGCAGGGCGGTTACGCCATAGACAGACAAGGCAAGGCACCCGACTTCGTTCTGGAAGTGGCGTCCAAAAATACGGGCGTAAAGGACTACACGAACAAGCGCGACGATTACGAGAGATACGGAGTGCGCGAGTACTGGCGGTTCGACGCGACTGGCGGCGAGTGGCACGACGCGCCTCTTGCCGCCGACAGGCTGGTTGACGGTAGGTATGAGCCTATCGAAATGGAGCGAACGAGCGCGGGTATTCGCGGGTACAGCGAGTTCCTGGGACTCTATTTGTGCTGGGAGGATGGCGAACTGAGATTCTTCAACCCGGCGACGGATGCGTATCTGCTCACACCCATCGAAGCGGTAGCGCGGGCGCAGATACTGGAATCGCGGGCTCGGATGCGAGAAGAGCGGGCTCGGATGCGGGAATCGCGGGCTCGGATGCGAGAAGCGCAGACACGGATGGCCGCTGAGAGACGCGCGGCGGAGGCCGACGAACGCATCAAGAAGTTGGAGGCGGAGAATCGTCGTCTGCGGGGCGAGAGCTAGGCTCGTCAACGCTTCGCCTCAACAACTACATCAGCGTCCAGTCCCGAGACTCACTCGCATACGACGCTGTCCCCATCCCTGTCGTTCATATATTCGCAGGCTGGGTGGCCCTTATGGACGGGCGCTATTCCGTGATTGCGCGCTTCGGCGCAGCTAATCTTCCCATTGCCATTATCGTCATATAGTTCCAGCGCGTTAGCTTTTTTCGCAACCGGCGTTGGCGTATGCGTAGGAACTGGGTCTGTATAGAATATCATCTCGAAGCTCGATCAACCCGACAGCGTCCGCTCCAGAACGTCTGCCTCGCGCCGGTCTATCGTAAGGCCGTATTTCCGACGAACTTTGACCACCCTGTCCGCAAACCAACGCTTGTTTCGGGCCGGGAGCCATTTCCCAGCGTCCTTCGCCCTTTTCTGGTTGCGATTCACGCTTGGCGACGCCAGCGTAAGGTTCAGCAGATCGGACGCGAATAGTAGTACACTTGGCTGGTCAGCTTTATGGGTCTTATAGGAATCCGGGAATACGCTCGCCAATGTTTCGCCTCAGATACGCCCATGTGATACTAGCGACAGGCTTCGCCGCGCTGTTCTTCAGCGCGGGAACGCGCTTCGCGTTCGGGCTTGCGCTGATTCCAATGACCGATGATCTGGGAATGAGCCGCTCCGCTCTGTCGTCGGCGTTCACGCTGTTCATGCTGGTTTCGGCGCTGGCGATGCCAATAGTGGGGCGGCTGATAGACCGCCACAGCATACGGGTCGTGATGTCGGTGGGTGCGGTGGTAAGCGCGGTTGCAATCGGTCTGATGGGCAGCGTCGGCGATGGCTGGCAGGTGTTCGCGCTCTATGGCGTCCTGTACGCGGTCGGTTTCGCCGCGACCTCTGTCGCGCCTGTCAGCGTGCTAATGAGCAGATGGTTCCCCAACAATCGCGGGCTGGCGTCCAGCGTCGCCATAACCGGCAATGGTACAGGTCAGCTTGTAATCATCGCGCTGCTGACCTCGTTCCTCTCTTCGATAGGATGGCGGACGGCATATATGGCGCTGGGCATAGTCAACGCGATTGTGGTCGTTCCGCTCGTTCTGTTCACGATACGGTCGAGTCCATCCGGGCAAGATGATAGCGACGGCGACAGCCAGAAAGCGGATACGCCTTCAGGCTCTTCGATTCGCCCCGTGCTGGCGTCGAGAGATTTCTGGATGTTGATAACGCTGTTTGCGATATGCGGCGCGCAGGATTTCTTCGTCGCCACTCACGTGGTCGCTTTCGCGCAGGACCAGGGAATCAGCCAGTTCTTCGCCGGAAACGTGCTGGCGTTCATGGGCCTGGCCGCGCTTGCCGGCGTGCTACTGTCCGGCGCGATCGCGGACAGGCTGGGCGCGTCCTCTCCGACGATGGCGTGCTTCCTAATCAGAATAGCGCTGTTCGCGTACATCCCATTCATGCAGGACCAGTTCAGCATCGCCGCGTTCGCGCTAATATATGGATTCACTTTTACGATGACCGCGCCGCTAACCGTCGTGTTCGCCAGCAACATCTTCGGGACGAGGCATCTCGGCAACGTGAGCGGTCTGATCAACATGGCGCACCAAGTTGCGGGCGGACTGGGCGCTGTCCTAGGCGCGGTCATATTCGACGCCACCGGCAGCTATGACGGCGCGTTCTTCATAATGCTGGTTCTGGCTGTGGTCGGGGCGGTCTCGACGTATCTGGTGCGAGAAAGGGGAGCGGTTAGTCACCACTCATAGCGACCCGACCAATGGCCGCTTACCGCTCTAGCCATTCCAACAGGCGTCCGCCGCTAAACTCTTCCAACATCATACCAGACTCCTCGATCTGTCTTCGTATTCTGCCAAAGCGTATAAGCGGAAAGTCGCTGCCGGGCAGAATCTTGTCCGCGCCGACAAGCTGCGACGCTATGGAAAACACGTTGGAAGAGTACAGGAATGGCGAGGCGGCGGTATCGAACCACACGTTTTGGAGCGCCTCCCGCACTTCTGGCATTAGCGCGTAGAAGGGAAGGCCGCCGCCCCAGTGAGCGCAGACTATCTTGACGTTTGGATAGTCGCGCGCGTTCTCTATGAAGCGCATTATTGCATCGGGCGTTGTATGCCCCTTCCCGGGGTACAGGTGGCCGACCGGCTCGGAGGCGTGGATGGTCATTATCAGGCCGTGTCGGTCCGCCACTTCGAGCAGCGGGCGCATCGTGTCGGCGTCGCCTATGTCGAAGCGCTGGGTGTCGGCGTGAATCTCGCCGACGCCGACGAGTCCCGCCTTGGCGCAGCGCTCCACTTCGAGCGCGGCCATCTCTCCCCAGCCGGGATTCACCGAGCAGAAGCCGGCTATGCGTCCAGGATGCGTCCGTGTCGCCTCGATGATGTAGTCGTTTACCTCGCGGGCAAGCGACAGGTCGGTCCAGCCGACACCCATAGCCACCGAACGGTCAACGCCGTCGGTGTCCATCGCGCGTATCAGGTCTTCCTCGCTGGCCATTCTGGCTTTCGGGTCCGTGAACAGCGCGCCAAAGGTGGCGTCTCGCTCGATCCACTTATCGCGCTCGTCTCGTAGCCAGCGCGGAAAGATGTGCGTGTGGAAGTCGGTGACTGCGATGATTGATCTCTATGACCTGTGATTTGGGATTTGCGAACCGGATTGCGCTGACTCACCAAGGGTTGGTCGCGTCCATGTCCCACTTGACGATGTTCTTGACGCTGACAGGTCTGTCCTCGGTGAACAGCGAGAAGCCTTTGCTGTCGTCTCTGACGGGATAGACCCTCTGGACTATGCAGACGCGGGAGTTGACGAATATCTCGATGATGGAGCGATCTACAAATACGTCTATGTCCAGCCGCGATTCGCCTTTCAGCGAAAAGGGGACTATCTGCTGACGGACGCCTCTGCTGAGGTCGCGCGGGTCGAGGCCATAAGACAGGTTGTCATTTTCGCTCGATCTCGAGAAATCAACCACGAACTGATTTCGCTCGCTGTCATAGGTGACGACCGTCTCCTCCTCGCCGCCGGGCGAGCGCAGCAGCTTGACGCCGAATCGCGCGGCGGCGCCCGGCTCGATGGCCATTTTCATCTCCATGCAATCCGACTCGACGCCCTCGATAACCCTCTCTTCGCCCTCAGACAGGGTGACGTCGCCATATCGGCGCTCGTCGAAGCGCAAGGCGCGCAACTCCTCGACCGGATCAATGAGAAGGCCGTTGTCAGCGGCCGGACTGAAGCGCCACGGCAGCGTCATTATGCTATTCCAGCCATACATCTCCCAGTCGTGTCCTCGCGCTTCCCTGACCCATCCCCAGAATATGCGCCTGCCCTTATCGTCCAAGAGCGTCTCAGGGCCGGCGACCATGCCGCCCAGATAGCTCAACTGGCCGTTGACCTCGGGGTAGAATCGCTCGTTCTCGTACCTGCCGATGTAGTACTGCGCCTTGCCGTATGGTCGGTGAGTGTGCATCAGCAGCATATACTTGTCCCCGAACGGAAAGAAGTCCGAGCAGGCGCAGTCCTCGACCTCTTCCGTCCACTTTCTGTCCGACTTGTAGAAGGGGCCGATATACTCCCACTCTCTCAAATCTTTGGACTTGAACAGGCTGGTAGAGTCTCCTTCATAGCCGGGGCGGTGGTTCTTGTTGCCAATCAGCGCGTAGTAGGCGTCGCCCTCCTTCCAGCCGCTCGGGTCGAAGATTACGCACTCCGGCAGCGCTCTGGACGACCTGGGCGTATCGCCGTCCGGATCCACGGGTATCACCGGGTTCTCCGCCAGCGGCGTCCAGTCATCCAGATTGTCGTCATGGCACTGGTAGATGCAGATGCCGCGCCTGGGCATATTGGTGATGATGGTGGGAACGTCCGCGCCCTCGATTACGTCGCCGCTGTTGAGGTAGTCGCCTCGCTCGCCTTCCAGCGGTTCGCGCAGCGACGCCTTGTGATAGCGCCAATGGAGGAGATCTCTGCTGGAGATGTGCTGCCAGCTAGAGAAGTCCAGTTCGCCGGGGGAGTTGGGTATCTTCTGGAGATAGCCGATGTGGTATCTGCCCTTCCAGAAGACGGCGCCGTTGACGTCGTTCCAGCGTCCCTCCGGCGGCGCGAAATGGTATCGCGGCCTGAATTTGTCCGCGACCAGTTTCTCGCGCGTCTCGTAGGATTGCATCAGATAATCGTCGAAGTCTGTCATTCGCGTCACTCCGCGGCGCTACCGGCTGCATAAAGCGAGGATACCACCTTGAGGAGAATATCTTCCAGACGGCGCAAGCCTGTATCCAATTTAATCCGCGCGCCGCATCACGCTTTCATCCATTCACCTTGGTTTATAGTTCTTCTGATGGGCCTACAGGTGGCTTGCAGGTGAACGCTGATGGGTTTCAGGTGGATTATGCCACCTGTTTTCACCCGCAATTGACCTGCAAAGACCTGTATTCACCAGTTCAGTAAAGTTTTTCTGCTCTCGTGGGGACTGGTTGATAAATTCTGATATATGTTAGTCGTTAGTGATTAGTTTTTAGTAGGGCTTTGTGCGTCAGTCTATGTTCGCTCAGAATAGCGCGGATTGGCATGATACAGACTCTATATGTTTCGCATGTTTGTTCTGGCTTGTGGGTATTGTAACATAGGGCTGGTGAAATTAGGAATGGTGAATTGGGAATTGAGCCCGTATCAGTTTGGCTGGTGGCTAGTGAGCGGTGAGTAGGGTTTTCTATGTGGGGCGATGTTCACTCAGCGTGTCGCCGATTAAGTCGTTACAGGTTCGCCCTTCTTGTTCACAGCCCGCCAAGTTCGCATACTGTATAATGGTTGGACGAAATACGGGTCGGGACGCGACTCGACGAACCCCGGAGGCTTAAGATGACGATGCAAGTGGCCGCCGATGTACAAACACTGCCCGAGGCGTTCTACGAAGAACCGGAGCCGATAGAGGACGGAATGCAACAGGAACCGACCATCACCCTGCTGTTGTACATGCTGAGACACTGGTTCAGAGGAAGGAACGTGTTCGTCGGAGCGGGCGGATTCATCTTCTGGAATCAGTTCAACGCAAAAGAGAAGCTGAGTCCGGACGGCATAGTCGCGCTGGATACTGACCCTGCGTTCATCTATGAGTTCCCCAACTATTTCCTGTGGGAGGTGAACAAGCCGCCCGATGTGGTCATGGAAGTGGCGTCTCCGAGCACAGCGTCCAACGATCTCGGCCACAAGCGCGACCTGTACGCGAGGCTGGGAGCGCGTGAGTACTGGAAGTTCGATCCGACGGGAGGCGACCTGTACGGCGCCGCGCTGATGGGTGAGAGGCTGGTGGACGGCGAGTATGTCGCGTATGAACTGAACATAGAGTCGGACGGTTCGATGTGGTCTCGCAGCGAGGTTTTGGGGCTCGACTTCTACTGGGACGGATACCGCTTCGACATACGCGACCCGCTAACAGGGCAGACGATAGACCTCGCGGTCACATCTGAACTTGCCGAAGAGCGCGCAGAACGAGCCGAAGAACTGGCTGAGTTTGAGCGAATCCGCGCAGATAGCGAGCGAACCCGCGCAGATAGCGAGCGAACCCGCGCAGATAGCGAGCGAATCCGCGCAGATAGCGAAAGAGAAGCTCGACTCGAAGCGGAAGCCAAGCTCCGCAGGCTGATGGAAGAGCGTCGGCGAGACGACGATGAGGATCCCCCCACTTCCTGACGCGCGCTATCCACGCCCCAATGCCAATTCATCTGGCGACCGTTGCTTCAGTATGAGCGAGAACAGTCGAACTCGAAATCCCTTGAAAGAGCGCGTCCGCTCTCTCTATTTAGAGTGAGCGAAGACCAAATCATTAATGATTTGATGTCTCATGGCGACTTGCGAAAAACACGAATCTGAGAGTAGAATCAGGGTGATGTCTTGCGTTGCAATGCCGCTGTGGACGCTTCATGCAAATTGCGGACACAAAGCGATTGGAGCGATCATGGATGGCGAAGGACAAGTAGTAGTAGTCTCTAACAGGCTTCCGCCCGCTTCCACGCTTTCCAGCGCCAGCCTTCCTGTCGGCGGACTCGTGAGCAGCCTGCGCCCCTTCCTCAAGACCACGGGCGGCGTCTGGATGGGCTGGGACGGAAAGTCCGACGGTCGAGAAGGGGTTTCCCCCGTAACCATTACCGAGGACGAGGGCATTCGCTTGTCCGCCGTCTCCCTTTCCGCAAACGAAAGGGCGCATTTCTACGACATCTTCTCCAACCGCAGCCTTTGGCCTCTCCTTCACGGCTTCCCCGACAAAGCCACCATTAGCCATGACAGCTACCGGGTGTACCGCGACGTAAATCGTAAGTACGCGGCTTCCCTCATAGACATTCTGAGTCCCGATGACCTGGTTTGGGTGCACGACTACCACCTCCTGCCCCTCGGGCGCGAACTTCGCCAACTCGGATGGAGAGGCAAGACAGGCTTCTTTCTTCACGTCCCATTCCCGCCGTCCGAAATCTTTGGAATCCTGCCCTGGGCCAGAGAGTTGCTCACGCTCCTCTTCGACTACGACCTCGTAGGCCTTCAGACCCAGAAATACGTCCACAATCTTCATGAAGCCCTGAGCGATGAATTGGGCGCCGCGCTCATCGCCGACACCGTACATCACCAGGGCAAAACCCTGAGGGCGCTGCCGTTCCCCGTCGGCGCCGACGTCCAAGCCTTTCGCGATATGACTCTGAACCAAGTTTCGACACCTGTTAGCCGTTCCCTGGATGACTTTCCCAATGATAGACATCTTCTCATTGGAGTGGACAGACTAGATTATACGAAGGGGATAGTCCAGCGGATGCAAGCTATCGAGCGGCTGCTGGACGATCACCCGGAGCTTATAGGTCAAGTCACCCTCATCCAGATTTCGGCGCCCAGCCGTGTGAATATCCCCGAATACGCGCGCGAACGCGAGAGGCTCGACTCCCTCGTCGGCAAGATCAACGGCAAGTTTGGAGAGACTCACTGGGTGCCCATTCACCCTCTGCATCGCTCCTATTCCCAGCAGGATCTGGCGTATCTCTACCGTGAAGCCGACGTCTGTCTTGTCACCCCTCTCAGGGACGGCATGAACCTGGTCGCCAAGGAGTTCGTAGCCTCACAGACATCCGACCCGGGTGTGTTGGCGCTCTCCCGCTTTTGCGGCGCGGCGGAATCCATGCGGGACGCCCTGATAGTCAATCCTTACGACTATCAGGGAACAGCCTCCGCCATATACCGCGCTCTGACCATGCCCAGGAATGAGCGTCAACGGCGCTGGGAGGCCCTTTTCGAGTATGTGAGCGGACACACGGCGAGCGACTGGTGTTACAGTTTCGTCTCAGCCTTGACCGACGCCTGAGCCAGCCAGCGCAGAAACTCTTCCGCCTCGTCATATCCAGCCAGACGATAATCCGCCTTTCTCAGCACAGCCTCCGGCGTCTCCTTGTCCACGACGGCAACAGCCGCTCCCTTCACGCTTCCCTCGCGGATCAGTTCATGCAGCGCGTCGAATGCGTCGCAGTCAGTTACGTCATCTCCAAGAGATATTGCCCCGGTCAACTCGAACTCGCGCGCCAACCGAATCACAGCCGCGCCCTTGTTCACGCCTGCGCCGGTCGCCACATCCAACACCATCTTTCCTTCCCTGATGTCCAGGCTATGCTCGGCGGACAGGACATTCAACATTCGCCACACCGCCAATCGAGCGGCCTCGGGGTCCGCGGCGTTCCGATAGTGTATCGCCAGGCTCAGCCCTTTATTCTCCACGTACAGACCCGCTATCCCAATGCCCGCAACCCTCTCCGCCACATATTCCAACAGGCCGTCGGCTACCTGCGTCTGGAACTCCTGTCGATCGCCCCCCGTTTTCCACTCTTCCAGCCCGTGATTTCCGACATACGTCACGCCGTCCAAGCCGACCGTCTCTCGCAGGAACGCCACGCCTCTTCCCGACACCACCGCCACAAACTCCATCTTGCGCGACAACTCGTTCAGCGCGTTTCGCATGGATGGAGCCAGCGTCGTGTCCCGAGGGTCATCGAACAAGGGCGTAAGAGTCCCGTCGAAGTCGCTGAACAGCCCCACGCGGCCGGCGCCCAGTATCTGGGAGAAAGCGTCCAGATTGTCCAGGGCGCGAGGCGGAAGTGTCATCTCGTTGTCCATGTCGGTTTTCCTCTCTGCTTGCTCTGTCTTCTACGCTCTGCGCCAGCCAATCGTCTAGCTTCCAGTCCGCTCTTCGCTTTGAGATGTTAGAATGATCATACACCTGATATCGAGGAGGCGATATGTACAACTACGGACTGATTGGCGATATGTCCTCTGCTGCGCTGGTCGGCGCCGACGGCTCTGTTGACTGGTGCTGCCTGCCCCGATTCGACTCGCCCAGCGTCTTCGCTTCCATCCTCGACAAGGATATCGGAGGCCGTTTCCGCATCCAGCCCAGCGGCGGATACACGGACTCGCGACAGGCTTACATGAAGGATACCAACATCTTGGAAACAATTTTCGAGACGCCCAGCGGCGCGGTGAAGATAACCGACTTCATGCCCATTCAGGATAACGACAAAGACGGCAAGCCGGACACCAATCCCGCCGTTCCCCCTGAACTTCATCGGATCGTCACGTGCATGTCTGGAAGCGTGAAGATGCGCTGCGACTATGAGCCGCGACACGATTACGCGCGCGCCGCGCCGTCGTTTCGCCAAATCCGAAGCGACGGCAACGGCTCTGCGGTCCAGACTGAGGGCGGCGGACAGAGTATGCTGCTGCTGAGCGGCGTCCCATTGCAGTCGAGCGCACATGGCGCAAGAGGCGAGTTCGCGCTGGCGCAGGGCGAGTCGGCTATCTTCGTGCTGGCGTATGGCGACGGGAGGCCAGCAAGCCTCGGTCAATATCGCACGCGCGAGAAGCTCGAGTTGACCCAGGGATACTGGCAGAATCTTGTTGCGGGAATGAACTACGGCGGACTGTGGCGAGAGCAGGTGGTGCGGTCATTTCTGGTTCTGCACCTGATGATGTACCGCGGCACCGGCGCCATCGTCGCCGCCCCGACGACCAGCCTGCCGGAGACACTGGGCGGGTCGCGGAACTGGGACTATCGCTACTCATGGCTGCGGGACACCAGTTTCACGGTAGATGTCCTCTATCGTCTCGGCGATCTATACGGAGCGGATCACTACATACGCTGGCTGCTCGAACAGTGCCAGTTGACTCGCCAACGCACGCGCATCCTGTACGGGATTACGCAGTCGTCGTCGCTGGAGGAAGAGATACTCGATCACCTGAGCGGCTACGAGAATTCCCGCCCTGTGCGTATCGGCAACGGCGCCGCCGAACACCTGCAACTGGATGTATTCGGTGAAGTGATTGCGACGATTCATTCGCTACTGGTGCTGCGCGGCGAGATTCCGCAGGAGGCGTGGGAACTGGTCTGCAATTTTGCGGAAGTGGTCATAGAGAACTGGCGTAGGCGCGACCGCGGCGTCTGGGAGGTGCGCGGCGAGCAAAAACATTTCGTCTATTCCAAAGTGATGTGCTGGGCGGCTCTGGACACTGCCGCCTACATTGCGGCGGCGGTGGAACAGCGGCGACTGTATCGGCGCTGGTCGCAGGCGGCGTTCATCATAAAGACGGAGATACTCGAACTCGGATGGAGCGAATCGAAGCAAGCGTTCCGCCAGCGCTACGACAGCGACGCCCTGGACGCCTCCAACCTGGCGATCCCCTTCTTCGGTTTTATTCCGCCCGAAGATCCGCGCGTGCGTCAGAACCTCGACGCCATTGAGCGGGAGCTGACCGACGGCCCGCTGGTATGGCGCTACATCCCGGAAGAGACGGACGACGGCCTAGACGCGCAACCGGAGGGCGCGTTCACGCTGCTGAGCTTCTGGCTGCTGGGCAACCTGATCTACACGGGCCAGGCCGACAGGGCGCTCGACCTGTTCCACGAGACGATGGCGCGCTGCTCCAACCATCTGGGCCTGTTCGCGGAGATGTTCGACCCCGCGACCAACCGACAACTGGGCAACTTTCCGCAGGCGTACTCGCACATCGGCCTCATCCATACCGCGCTGAACCTGTCCGGCTACATAGTGGACACGCCAACACGCCTGATTCGCAGACCCGAACAAGGGTAGGGCAGGGTGCATGGCAGATGTCGTCCTCGCAGCCATACTGAGCGCAACGCCGGACGGTAGGCGCGAGCGCGAATCGGGCTGCGGGATTTCGGGTTACATACGACGTAAAGACACCTTTGTAGGTTGCCCTATATCTCTGAATCTTTGTCCATAGTTTCCTTGAGGAACATGGTTTCTATCTATAGATTACTACGAGTTGATAGCTAACCATTACATGAACCTCGGGGTAGAACGTGAGAATACTGCTATTCGTTCTGATGGCCATTTCTCTGGCAGTCGCATGTTCCGACGAATCTCTCGACCTACCAAACGACTGCATTCAGGCGGCGGATGAGGCGGGCGCGCCGAGCTTAATTCTACGTTATATGGAGCGGTCCCCGGACGAATGGGGAAGTCTCGAACGTCTAGCGATCAGAGACGCTCTTGAAGAGTACGATCTCTCCAGTATATGCCCGGATGTGGCTCTTGCTGTCGCGTCACATATTGAGGATTCCATATCATCGCCGGCTGATTCATCAGATACTACGCCAACGGTAACTACGGGCGGTCCTATTCCGCCTCAAATTCCCTTTCCAAGTCCTATGGCGCAGGCGACTTCGCCGACGGTAAATCCATCTCCTACACCCATATCCATTGATGAGATCATAGAGGCTGCGAAAGCGTCGCCAGGTAAAATTTCAAACGCGCCCGAGGTCGTGGCGGTCACTCATTATGGGCAAGCGACCAACAATAGCGGCAGGTATGTCGTAGTATTCGACGAGCCTGTATTCACGGAAGCGCCGCCCGGCGCTCGAAATACAAGTATAGCTTCTTCCAGTGGACTAAAGTTGCCTGTCGAGTATTCGGGAAATGGAGACGTTCGATACCTACGTCTCACTACTCCTGCAACGATAGACAATCCTAGACTTACGCTGGAGTTCGGCCCTGTGCGAGAAGAATTTGCCATAGCGCGCGAATTATCATTGAACGACGGCGCCGCCATTAGAGGGCTGGATGGCCAGGATGCGCTACTGGACTTCCCATATCCCGCGGTTTTCGTAAACCCCGGATATGGCGACGATCTAGCCGATGACAGATTGGTCAACTGCCTCGCGTTTCTTGAACTCTACGGAGTTTCCTCACTAATACGCCGCAATCTTCGGGAACTGAGACCTGAAGATATGACAGACGCTGATCGTATCGAATGGGGAAATGTTTTGCGCGACGAAATAGACAGCGATTGGCATGATTTGCTCCATTTGCCATGCACAGAACTGTGGACTGAGGAGATAACGACCGAGAATGCGTCCAAGCGTAACCATGAGTGGAACTGCGGGATAGCGGATGACTATTTATTGGGAGACGCAGTCCTGAGTCAGCCCTATGATTCGCTAAGTGTGACAGAGCGATTGATGCTTCAGTTCATAGTTGATTACCGAGGAGATAGTCGGGAGTGCAGGCAGCGTTACCCGCAGCTTTACTATGACCTCTGGATACCGATGGAGCGAGAATGAGGAATGTCAGAATATGAACGAACAGCGTCAAACGGGCGGGACAAGTGTATGGAGCGTTATGACTCTGTTGGTCTTGTTTATAGTTGGGGGTTTGCTGGTCTGGTTGGTCTGGCAGGTGTCTGCAATGCAAAAGACGCTGCGAGACATGGAGGGAAAACTCGAAGTCGTGGGCGTTACACTTGAAAACCAGAGAGAGCGCATAGACAGCGTTGCTGCTGAAGTGAAGGAGCAACGTATATCCACTAGAACGGCGATCAAGAATCTGACTGCTGAGATAGAACGTCAGAAAGAGCCTTCTGAGCTTATCTTCAAGCTGGATACTAACGAAGCGACTGCAAGACGCATGTGGAATGATTGTATGACTGAACGTTGGGCAGCTATTATTGGACCGCTAGGCGCGTTGCTTACACAGTCCAAGAGCTTTGAGGAAGCTATGAACTTTAACGAGATAACCGGTTTCAGCGATGGAGAATTGAGCGGCGCAATGGAAATAGGATTCATAGGCTCGTTCCTCGGTTGCTGGACTTTCGGCTCTCAAACTCCAGTGTATTGAGGCCGTCGCTACGGGAAAAGCGCCGAATCTCTCCAGCGTCTCTGCGCGCATTGTCTTTGTGATATAATCCGCCATATCCCAAGCGTAATCAGGAGGAGCGGCCATGCTAGATAGTCGGCTTGCGATTGATGGCGGAAAGCCAGTTGTGTCAGAGCCTCTGCCGACCGGGGTGTCCGGCCCCAGCGTTATCGGCGATGAGGAGATAGCGTCTGTTACGAAGGTTCTGAGGAGTCAGAACCTGTTCCGCTACCCCAAGTCCAAGAGTGAGGCGGCGCGTTTCGAGGAAGAGGCGGCGGCGCGGCTTGGCGTGGAGTACGCGCTGATGGTCAATTCCGGCACCAGCGCGCTGATAACCGCGCTCACCGGCGCGGGCGTGGGTCCGGGCGATGAAGTGATAGTACCAGGATACACCTATATCGCCACCGCAGCCGCGGTTATGGCCGCCGGAGCCGTGCCTGTCATCGCCGAGATAGACGAATCGCTTGGACTTGATCCGCAGGACCTCGAACGGAAGATAACGCCGCATACGCGAGCGGTCGTGCCTGTGCATATGCGCGGCGTTCCCGCTCGCCTGGACGATATATTGGCGGTCGCTCGCGGACACGGGCTGAAAGTGGTGGAAGATTGCTGCCAGTGTGTCGGCGGAGCGTATAAGGGGCGGAGCGTGGGTTCATACGGAGACGCCGGCGCGTGGAGCATGAACTACTATAAGACGATATCCACAGGCGAGGGCGGACTCGTGTTCACCAATGACCGCGACATATACGAGCGCGCCTGCCTCGCCTCAGACCCGGGCCTGCCGATGTGGACGGCGGGCGAGGATGATGTCGAGTGGCGCAACGAGCCCTTCCCGCGGCAGACATATCGTCCCAGCGAGGTTCTGGCGGCGGTCGCGCGGGCGCAGCTATCCAAGCTGGATGATATTCTGGAACATCAGCAGTCGCTCAAGAGCGCGTTTCTGGGCGCGCTGGAAGAGGCGAAGGGATACCGCATCCAGCATGTGGACGATCCGGAAGGCGACACCGGCGTGTCGGCGTCTGTCATAGTCCACGACAAAGAGTTGGCTGTCGGGTACGCCCACGCGCTCAACGCCGAAGGCGTTCAGGCGGCGACGGTGTATAACGACGGCTTCCCGGACAGGCATATCTACACCTACTGGGACTCGATACTGGAGAAGCGCTCGCATCACCCTACGGGATACCCCTGGAACGACCCCAATTATAAGGGAGACGTGGAGTACTCCAAGGATATGTGTCCGCAGACGCTGGACATACTGGGACGCAGCCTGCGGTTCGACTTCAACATGAACATGACGGTCGAACACGCGCGACTCATGGCTGAGGCGCTAAACAAGGTGGACGCCGCCATCGGAGGGTAGCCACAGCGCCCCGTTCAGCCTCGCAGCGTCCGCGCGGCAATCGTTTTCGCTTCGTCCATGTCCTCTGCGAAATCCTCTTCTCGAACATTGTCGAATATGCCCAGCGAACTGAGGTTTTGTTCCAGATTCTCGGACAAGCCGGACACGATGCAAACCTTGTCCTGATCGCGCACGATTGAATTTATCAGGTCTTCCACCGCCATGGCGGCGCTGTCGTCCATGCCCGTCGTCTCGCTGAAGTCGAATATGACTATCTCGTGGTCCGCCAAGTCGGGGCTTATGACGCGCACTATGTCCCTCGCGGACGCTATCGAGTAGCTTCCGCGCAGCGAGAGAAGCCCGACTCGTGCGCGGAACGGATCGAATTCCGGGTCGTCCATCGCGTCCGGAAAGATGAGCATATCGAGCAGGGGAGTGGAGACCGTCTGGTTTAGCTGCTGGCTCTGGAAGCGCATCGCGTTGGCCATGCCCGATACGATGAATCCGACTGCGATTGCCGATATGACGTCGAATACCAGGGACAGGAGCGCGGTGAGCAGCGTGACGAGTCCGATGTCGGCGGACAGCTTGGGGATGCGTCGCAGGAAGCGTATGTCCATCATGTCCCAGCCAACCTTTATGAGTATTCCCGCAAAAGCGGCGTGCGGTATATATGAGATGGCTCCGCCCAGTCCAAAGAGTATGGCGAGCAGAACCGCGGCGCAAACCATGCCGGTTATGGCGGTCCGACCGCCAGCCCGCGCGGCAAGCAGGGAGCAGGGCGCGGAAGCGGCGCCGGGCAGTCCGCCGAGCATGCCCGTCACGATGTTGCCCGCCCCCAAGCCAATCAGTTCGCGGTCCGGCTTGTGCGTGCGCCCTGTCATCGGGTCCACTATCAGCGCCGTGAGCAGGTTGTACATCGAGCTGAGGAAAGCGAGTATGAGCGCGGGCTGTATCGCGTCCAGCAAGACGTTGGTGTCCAGGATGGGCGCCTGAATGACGGGCAGGCCAATCGGGGTGTCGCCCAGACGCGGCGCGGACGTGAAGAACAATAAGCCCGCCAGCGCGCCGACTATTAGCGCCACCAGCGCGTCCGGCACATAGCGATGCAGTCTGTCCGGCCACAGGATGAATACGGCGAGCGTTATGACGGACACCGCGAGCGCGTGAGCGTTCAGATTCATAATCGCTTCAGGCCAGGATGTGATTATGTCGAACAGCCCTATGCCCGGCTCGATGGGCGAGCCGAGGAACCAGAGCGTCTGCGTCATGAATATATAGCCGCCGACTCCGACGAATACGCCCCGCACCACCGAGAACGGCAGCCAATTGGCGAACCTGCCGAGCCGCAGCGCTCCAAACGCTATCTGGATGAGGCCCGCCAGCATCACTATCGTGAACGCTTCGGCCAGGCTGTCGGCGTATGAGCTGATGATGACCGCTGTAAATATGGTGATGAGCGCGCTGGGGCCGGAGATCATCGGCGCGGCGCCGCCGAACGCGGCGGTAAATAGCCCGACCGCTATCGCGCCGTAGAACGCCGCCACGGGACCCAGTCCGGACAACGCCCCAAATCCGAGCGCGACCGGCACCATCATCACGGCGGACACTAGGCCGCCGAACAGGTCGCCCTTCAGGTTAGCCATCCCGTAATTCGGCTGCCAGCCGGTTATGCGTCTGGCGTATCGCGCAATCATAGTACCAGTGTCTCGAATCTTGTCGCTTACTGCGAGTCGTCCATGAGTTCCCGCGCTTTCAGAAAGTCTCGATAGGAAGCGTCCGAATTTCCGAGCAGGTGATTCACCACGCTTCTGTGTCGGTATGCGGGCCAGTACTCGGAATCGAGCGCGACCGCGCGGTCAAAGTCGGCTAGCGCGAGTTCCAGCTCGCCAATCTCGGAGCGCGCCAGACCTCTGTTGTGGAAAGCGTCTCGATACTTGGGGTCGAGTTCTATCGCTTCCGTCGTATTCCGAACCGCCGACTCGAAATCGCCCAGGCACAGATTGGCGACTCCCAGGTTGTTGCGCGCCATTGCGTTGGCGGGATCCAGCGCGACCGCTTTTCGCATATCCTCTCGCGCTTCGACGTACTGTCTCTTATTGGAGTGGGCGTTTCCGCGCCTGAAGTACGCCTGCGCGTCGCATGGGTCGCGGGCGATCACCTCGGTCATGTCTTCGATGATGGCGTCCAGATCGGATGGCGAAGTCATGCGCTTACACGACGCTGACAGAGTGATGCGAAAGCGCGTCCACCACCTTCTTGCCGAGCGTATAGCTTTCCCTGTCGTCAGGAAAGATTCCGTCCCGCACGTCTTCGATGTACTCCGACGTCGCCTCCACTATGGCGTCGCCCATGTTGGCGTACCGTCGGGCGTGCTTGGGCGCGAAGTCCTGGTACAGCCCCAGCAGGTCGTGGAACACCTGCACCTGTCCATCGCAGCCAACTCCCGCTCCTATGCCAATAGTCGGGATTTCGAGCCGCTCGCTTATCATGCGCGCAAGCGGCGCGGGAACGCACTCCAGCACTATCGCGTATGCGCCCGCCTCTTCCAGCGCGCGCGCATCCTCCATGAGTTGCAGCGCCGCCTTCAGACTCTTGCCCTGCACCCGATACCCCCCAAGCTGATTGACCGACTGCGGCGTCAGCCCAATGTGTCCCATTACCGGTATGCCGCTCTGCACGATGCGACTCACGGTGGACGCCTGGCTCTGGCCTCCTTCCAGCTTCACGGACTGCGCGCCGCCCTCTTTCAGCAGCCGTCCCGCGTTTCGCAGCGCGTCGAACACCGACGTGTGGTAGCTCATAAACGGCAGGTCGCCGACCACGTGCGCTCGCTCTGTCCCACGAACCACCGTCTTTATGTGATGGATCATGTCTTCCATCGTCACCGGCACAGTGGAATCGTATCCCAGCACCACCTGTCCCAAGCTGTCGCCGACCAGTATCAGCGGCATTCCCGCCTTTTCGACAAGCTGTGCGGAAGTGTAATCGTAGGCGGTAATCATGGGAATCTTTTCCCCATCCCGCTTCATCTGTTTCAGGTCTCTTATCGTTACACGCATATCTGGTACCTCCTCTTTTGGAGTGAAGTCCGTTCATTGCCGATAACTCTCCACTATTCGCGCTATTTCTTCCGCCAGTTCGGGGTCCAACGCTCCTTTTTCGACCGCGAAGGGCAGTCCGGCCAGCGCCAATTCGCAGTATAGCGGAAGATACTCGGGCGCGCTCGCCCTAAGTTCTTCCAGATGCTTGCGAATCGTCCCGACGTCGCCGCGCGGATATGGCCCCGCGACTGCCTGCGGCACTCCCTTCGCGTCCATATTTCTCGCCACCGCCGCCATCATGGGAGTGAGCGCGTGGACGCCCTCGTCTCTGTCGCGCCCGAACTTGGGCCACACCGAGGCGGCAACTGACGTGAGTACCGAGAGCAGATTGCCCATCAGCACGCCTGAGATGTGGTACAAAACCTTATCTTCCGGCCTCAGGAATATGGGATTGCCGCCAATATCCAGCGCCATGCGCTCCAGATAGCCATGCAGCTCTTCGCCCGCCTCGATGCCAAAGGTCGTTCCCGGTATGTTCTGAATTCCCTCCTCGACGGACGAGAATGCCTGCAGCGGGTGAAACGCGCCCGCCGCCGCTCCGTTCTCCACCGCGCTCTGAAGCGGTTCCAGGCTTGCCGCTCCCGAGCAGTGCGCCACGCCCTGTCCCTCTCTCCATCGCGTGGAGTCGCACACCGCCCCTATCGCGTCGTCCGACGTCGTGATGAACACGAAACCCACTGAGTCAACCAACTCTTGGAAACCGCTATGGACAGAGCAGCCCGGAATCCGTTCTGCGAACGCCTCCGCCGAGGCGTGTGTCCTGCTGGCGACCGCGGCGACAGGGTAGCCAGCGTCACTCAGCGCGCCCGCCAGCGATCCGCCGACCGCTCCCGCGCCGATGAAGCCTATGGTTGTGGATTTGTCGAAAGATGACACCTTTGCTATCCCCATCCATATCCATGCAAGAAATTCTGAGGTTCAAGCCCATCTTTAAGCTCTACATATTCCGATAGGTTTCTGCCCTTATTGATTTCCACCACGTATGAAGGCGATATGCCTGCGAGTTCAAGCAAGTCTCTAAGCGAAATCGAACCTAATTCCTATGCGTATATTATCCCGAACAGGTGAACCGCCGCCGCTTTCCTTCCGTCCGGCGCCCTGCGATACGTCTTTCGCAGTATGTCCTCGGCTTCGTTGATATTCATCATATTTCCCCGCGCGATTCAGACACCGTTTTCACGCGGCCATAGCAGATTCATACACCACCGTCCCCTCCCGAAGCGCGGGCTTGATGACCAATCCATGTGAGTCCTTGAATCGTTTCAGGTCATCCGGCGTGACCACTACTACGTCCACTGGGACCTGTACCCCATATAGATTCCGTCGTATCTTCGCGCTCATACCTCGGCGACTGGCGCAATCTTTCACCACCATTATATCCACATCGCTGTGCGGTCCCATCTCCCCACGCGCCGCGGACCCAAAGAGGACGATCCGATCAGGCCGCGCGACTTCCACCACACGCCGTATGATGTCGTCCAGGGTACTTTCATCAAGCATTCGATGTTTCATCACTCGCGCTCATTCCACATATTCACTAGCCGCAAATTACGCTACCCATTCAGACAGGCAAACGACGGGATAAGACAAACTATATACCGGCATCCCTAACCATCGCGTGAAAGTCCTCTTCAGACAGAATCTGGATATCAGCTCCCTTTCCTATAAGTATCTCAGCCTTTCTATGCTTTGAACTCTTGGTGTATCCGTTTAACCTATTCTTGTCCTGTAATCCCACTACTACGATGCTGGTTCGCTTGGTCACATTTGGCTGCACCTCGCAACCCACCTGAGTCGCTAAGTCAGTTGCGTCTTGGCGGGTCATAGACAGGCTTCCGGTAAACACCAAGGCTTCGCCGAACAGATGCCCATCAGGGTTCACGTCCTTGATTTGGATATTCTTATTACTCTTCCTTCTCCTCCTATCTGGATTGATTGGCTTTGCAGTGCGTTGAATCCATCCAGCAATGTCTAGCCCTGTCTCCGCCGAGGCGCGCATTACGATCTTTGCAGCTACGACGGCATCCTCAAGAGCGTCGTGATGTCGAAATGTTATACCCAGTTCATGGGCTACCGAAGCCAGTCCATAACCTCTGCGTGAATATCGGTCTGGCCAAGTTCTACGAACAATTTTAGCACTGTCCAGCCATGTGAATTGAGGTTCATCCAAGCCATACTTTTCCATGGCGCGTTCAATAGCCACGCGGTCAAAGCTAGTGTGACTAACGAGAACCGACGCCCCAAGTCGGACGCGAAGTTCATTGTCTAGCGCCAACAGAGTTGGCGCTCCTTTGACCATCTTATCCGAGATGCCGTGGATAGCTATATTCCAGTTGTCAAACCAGTCTTCTGGGTCGACTAGAGATACCCATTTATCGCTTATCTGTCCATCTCTAACATGCACTATCCCAATCTGGCAGATCGACGACCTGTCGGAGTTGGCTGTCTCTACATCTACTGC
The DNA here is from genome assembly GCA_964640295.1 of uncultured Dehalococcoidia bacterium. Taxonomy (GTDB): domain Bacteria; phylum Chloroflexota; class Dehalococcoidia; order Lucifugimonadales; family UBA1123; genus VXRN01. Next base: position 20,059 of record CAZXFX010000026.1, read on the forward strand.
GTTGAAGTTCAATCCATTCATGTGTGTATTCGCTTTCCCTACCGCACCTTGGCCCCGAGTCTAGCGGTCCAATTACATTGATCTGAATTCTTCAACTCGTTGTTCACGGGATTCTCCATTACCTGAATCACCCATTCAGGCTTCATTGCAGGATGTCGAGACCTCAAGTTTTCCTCTGTACTCCTGTCCGCCTTGCGCAATTCCCCGAAACTGCTCTTTTCCTTCCTTCCAGAATCGCAGGCTTAGCAGTATATTGAGCGGCGTAACTCTCCGCTACTCTCTCAGCCACTTCTTGGCGCATGCCTTGTCGAAGTCGAATGCCAGCTTGTCATCGTCCAGCAGACTCCGCAATTCCATCTTGCTGAACCAGCCCGCGTCCAGACACTCTTTCTTCTGATACTTCACTTTTGTCTTGCCCAGACGTTTGCCCCTGAACACCTTCGCTCTTCTGCCATTCTTGCTCTGATAATATAGTTTGCAATTCGGCGTAAGAAGTATGTTCGTCTCTTCCAGCGTCTCTCGGACGGCGGCCTCTTTCTGGGATTCCCCCTTGTCGCCGCGTCCGCCGGGAAGGCTCCACTTTCCCCGATGCCTCCCGTTCGCCCGCTTTATTAGAAGCAACTTCCCATTGCCGTTCAATACGAAACCGAAACCTGACGCCATCGAAGCATCTCCGTTTCCTAGACCAGTTCGGACACCGCCTTCACTCCGCCCAATCCTGTCGCGTTCCTGACGGCGCGGACTATCGCGCGGCTGGTCGTCAGCGCCGCCGCCGCGCACAGCCGATTCATGTCCGCTTCTTCCCCCAGACCTCCAGTCGCCAGCGCGAACATCGTATCGCCATCGCTCATCAGATGCGCGGGGCGGACAGCCATCGCCAGGCCATCGTGAGATACCGCCGCTAGCTTATTCGCCTGCGACTTGGTTAGCCTGGCGTTAGTGGCGACGACGCCTATCGTGGTGTTCTGACCGGCGCGTGGACGCGCGGCGTCGTATCCGGGCGAGGTTATCAGCTTCATCGAGTCCAGCATGGTCGCGCCGTCGTCCACAAGAGGCCCGGCCACTATCTCGGCAGTCTCGGGATCCACCACTCCGCCCACCGCGTTCACCGCGACAATCGCCCCCACCATCAGCCCATCGCCCAGGTCCATGCAATATGTCCCGACGCCTCCCTTGACGCACCTGTCCCGTCCCAGCAGTTTGGCGACTGTCGCTCCCGTTCCCGCTCCCACGCTCCCTTCCTCTACGACTTCCGAAGTAGCCGCCGCGCACGCCGCGAGTCCCTCGTCCGCCCCCGGACGTACCGCGTCATTCCCCAGTCCCAGATCGAACAGAATCGCGCCGCATACTATCGGAATCGTGGCGCTGCCGAACTCTATGCCGACCCCTCTCTCCTCCAGATAGCCCACCACGCCCGACACCGCGTTCAGTCCGAACGCGCTGCCTCCGCTGAGCAGAACGCCGTGCGTCCGCTCGACCATCGCGGTGGGCGCCAGCGAGTCCGTGCCGAGCGTTCCGGGCGCCGAGCCGCGAACGTCAACGCCGCCGACCGCGCCGTCTTCGCACAGAACCACCGTGCAGCCAGTCGCGTTGTCCGAATCGGTGTAGTGTCCGACACGTATGCCGGAAATGGAAGTTATGCCAAAACTGGTCAATACACGCTCCGAGGGCTATGAGGGCTATATGGTAGCGCGCCGATTCAACCAACCGTTACCTTGTCGCGGATAGCGTCAGACGGAGCGCCCCGCAACCCATCTTCCAGACGGTCTTCCAAAATAGGAGAAATAGCGTCAGACAGGTTTTCCAGAACTTCTTCTCTGGTTCTGCCCTGACCGTTCGCGCCCGGAATCTCAGGACAGTACGCAATATACCAATCCTCGTCCTTCTCTATGATGGCGGTAAATTCGTTGCGCATCATCGCCTCGCAAATTTATCTCAATGTTAGGTTAACCCATATTCACTGTCAAACCGCGATTTCGCTATGACCCGCGCGGCGCTATCATAGGCGGAAATATATTCACGCCTACCAAAAAAAGAGGAAGGGACTCATGGCAATCAATAAAGCGAAACAGCGTATGCTCGAAGGACAGCCCGCGTTCGGCGCGGAGGTCGGACTCGGCTCTACTCTCTCCGCCGAACTCATATCTCGGCTCGGCTTCGACTTCATCCTGGTGGACAACCAGCACGGCGCGTGGGACGACAATAGCTCGATGTCGGCGTTCCGCAGCGTCGCGCTCGGATCCGCCACCCCCATGACGCGCGTTCGCAAGAACGAATTCGGCGCAATCGGCAGGCTGCTCGACCGCGGCGCGATGGGCATCGTCGTCCCAATGGTGAACTCGGTGGAAGAGGCGGAGGCCGCCGCCGAGGCGGTGCGATACCCGCCCGTCGGAGGCCGCTCGGGCGGCGCGTTCGGGACAGGCTTCCTCGGCGACGGCTATATGCAGTGGGCGAACGACGAAATCTTCCTCGCCGTTCAGATCGAAACGGTCAGAGCCGCCGAGATAGCGCAGGACATCCTCGCCGTCGAGGGCATAGACGGCTGCTGGGTGGGACCCGGCGACCTCAGTATGTCCATGGGCGTTGACCTCTCCGACGAAGCGGGCCGAAAGGCGCACGACGACCTGATAGTCGAGATATTCGAAGCCACCAAGCGCGCCGGCAAGATACCAGGCATCTGGACGGGAAGCGCGTCGGAGGCGCTGCGCCGACACGAACAGGGCGGCCTGTTCCTCACCACAGGCGGCGACGGCCCCTGGGTCGTGGACGGCGCCCGCCGAACGCTCGCCGAACTCGGCAGATAGAACCCTGCAACTGAAAGGAGCGGCTATGACCGACACAATCTCTATGGACGATTTCCGCGCCCTCGCAAATCGCGTCGGACTGGAACTGACCGACGACGAACTCGCTCATCTCAAACCGATGTACGAACACTTTCTCGAACCCGTCGCCCGCATGAACGCGCTGGACCTGGGCGACGAAGACCTGGCCGTCATATTCGAGCCAGCGTGGGACCCGGAGGTTTAGCGTGACGACAGAACTGCACTATCTCACCATTGCGGAGGCGGGCGAACTGCTGAAGGGCGGCAAGCTCTCGCCCGTCGAGCTTACGCGCGCCTTTCTGAATCGCATCGAGGCGCTGGACGACACGCTGGAGTGCTACATCACCGTACTGCATGACGCGGCGATGTCGGAGGCGCGACAGGCCGAAGCCGAAATCCTGCGCGGCGACTACAGAGGCCCCATGCACGGCATACCCATCGCGCTCAAAGACCTCTACGACACCGAAGGCGTCCCAACCACCGCCAGTTCCAAGGTGATGGCAGACAGAATACCCGACGAAGACGCCACCGTCACCGCCCGGCTCAGAGAATCGGGCGCGATTCTGCTCGGCAAACTCGCCATGCACGAGTTCGCTCTCGGCGGACCAGACCCTTCCAACGGCTTCCCGCTCGCGCGCAATCCCTGGAACACCGCTCACATACCCGGCGGCTCCAGCAGCGGCTCCGGCGCCGGAATAGCGGCCGGCCTCTGCATGGGAACGCTCGGCTCCTGCACAGGCGGCTCCATACGCGGCCCCGCCTCCTACTGCGGCATCGCCGGCATCAAAGCCACCTACGGGCGTGTCAGCCGATACGGCGTCGTCCCCCTTAGCTGGACGCTCGACCACTGCGGCCCTATGACATGGACCGTCGAGGACTCCGCCATAATGCTGCAGGCCATAGCCGGCTACGATCGCAAAGACCCCACTTCCAGCCAAGCGCCCGTCCCAGACTACTCCGCGTCGCTCTCCGAAGACATACGCGGCGTCAAGATCGGCGTCCCCAGACATTTCTTCTTCGCCGACGATCCCAGCATAGACCGCGACACGCTCTCCACAGTGGAAGACGCGCTTCAGACGCTCGCGGACATGGGCGCCCACATCCAGGACGTGGATATACCCATGCTCGAGCACGCGGGCGCCGCCCAGCCCGTTATCACGCTCAGCGAAGCGTTTTCCTATCACCAAAACAACCTGCGCGACAAGCCGGAACTGTTCGGCGACATGGTCAGGGCGCGCTTCAGGACCGGCGGCTTATTCGCCTCGTCCGACTACGCCCAGGCGCAGCGCGTCCGGAACGCGCTAAAACGCCAATTCGCCCAGGTTCTCAGAGAGGTTGACGTCATAGCCTCTCCCACCATGTCCAACCCGGCTCCCCGTTTTGACCAGATGGACGCGATGACCACCTCTCGCAGCCCCAGCTTCACCGGCCCCTACAACCTGACTGGGATGCCCGCCATCTCCACGCCGTGCGGATTCACCCAGAGCGGATTGCCAGTCGGACTGCAAATCGCCGGCAAGCCGTTCGACGAACCGGCGGTGTTCCACGTCGCCCACGCCTACGAAAGACAGGCGCGCCTATTCGAAACCAGGCCGCTCGTTTAGCCACTCATCTACCAAGCCACGCGCCGACACAAGGAGGCGATAATGACCCCCAAAGACATCGGCGCGTGGCTGCTCGAACGCTGGCCACTGGTCGGCATATCCGTCATCCTGGTAGCGTTCGTCATTGGATTCGCATTGGGAACTTTCTATTCAGATAACAACACGATGATTCTCGCTCAGGCTGAGCCTACCCCGTGGTCATCACGGAAGAGACTATGCGCCTGCCGCCGCCATTTGACCCCAACGCCATACCGACGATTGTTCCGCCTCCATACATAGTGCGGTTAGACCGCAAGTACGATGATTATCCGTATATTCTAAACAGGTGAATACAGGTCTTTGCAGGTGAAATGCAGGCGCCAGACCCCATTAGCAGCCCACCTGCAACCCACCTGTTCGTTCGCCAGCGCAATCCCCTATAATCAGACGATTCAAGATTCGAATGCACGGAGAGGACAAAAGATGCCAGACCTGATACTGCGTACATCTATCGGAAACTACGGACACACCACGCCCCTCAAAGACGGAACTATCGCGTCCGACAGGTTCGATATGGAATACGTCGAGATAACGCCCGTCCCCATGATCTTCCGTCGCATGGTCCGCAATCTGGAGTTCGACGTAGCCGAGATGGCGCTCTCCACCTACTTCTGCGCCCGCGCTCACGGCAAGCGGTTCACCGGCATACCCATCTTCCTGACCAGAGACTTCTATCACGGCGCGCTCGTTTACAACAGGCGCTCCGGAATAGAATCGCCCAAGGACCTCGAAGGCAGAAGGGTAGGGGTACGCAGCTATACGTTCACTCCCGGAGTCTGGACGCGCGGCATACTCAGTTCCGAATATGGCGTTGACCTGAGCGCGGTCACGTGGGTGCTGTCCGGAGACGAACACGTGGAAGAATACGTCGCCCCGTCCAATGTCGTATCGTCGCCGAACGACGATCTGGCGCGTATGCTGCTCAGCGGAGAGATAGATGCCGCGATAGCGCCGGGCCCCGTTGACTCGCCCGACATACTGCCCATGTTCCCGGAAGCGGGGGAGTCGGACGCCGCGTGGCATCGCAAGACGGGACTGTACCCCATAAGCCATCTTCTGGTGGCTAAAGATGCTGCATTGGAGGAGAACGACGGCCTGGCGACCGACCTGTTCGAGCTATTCAGAGAAGCCAAGTCGGAGTACACCTGCCGACTGCTTTCAGGAGACGCCAACGAGCCGTGGGATCAGTCTGTTCTGAAGATGGCGGAAATAGTGGGCGATAACCCGATTCCCTATGGCTACGAGAGTTCGCGCAAGTCGCTGGAGGCGTTCATGGACTTCAACGTCCAGCAGGGGGTAGTTCCCGAGGCGGTGGATCCCGCCGACCTGTTCGTGTCCGAGACCATGTCCCTCGCCGATTCCGCTTAGTCCGCGGCGCACAGGTGCGATTCCGACGACGCTGAATCTCCAACGGAGAACGACTCGTCGCAAATTGGGCAGAAGTCATATACGTGCACGCCCGCGCCATGGCGTCCGTATCCGGCGAACGCGCGTATCTGATCCAGCGGGTGCAGATCCTCGGATATGCCCGAATTGGCTATTAGCGAATCATGCCCGACTCGCGTTTTCACCACTTCCAACGCTTCCATATCATCGGTTGCGAATATGGGCGACCAGCGAGTAACATGTCCGCCCCATGTCTTCTTCTCCCATACTCTGTATTCATATATCTTCATTCGACGCTCACTCCTTCCTCATGCGAGAGGCGCAATCGTGAATTGACGGGTTGATGAACACGCGCTCAGAAGCGCAAGAAATGTCCGTGGCCGCCTGAGGCGGGACAGCCGAACTTTAGAGATTCATCACTTAGAAATCTACCATAATTATGGTCATCATTGAACCACTTTTTATCCCAATTCGCTCAGTGAGTTCGCAAATTGGCGGACGGGGATTCCAGCAAAGCTCTATTCGCAGAGCGCCCGACGCGCCCAGCATAATACCCTGAAGACGCGCGGGGGTCAGGGATAGGTAATCGCGCCAACCGCTCGCAAAAATCCCTTCCACCTTGATGGAGGAAGGCTAGGATGGGGGTGATCCAATCCACCGACCAAACTGATACAGGCTCACTCTCGCCATTCTCTCGCCCTAACCAATGTCTGAATAACTCTGATAGACTTGAGGAGACATAGCTATACGCTCGTATTTACACACTTCAGGAGCGCCAACAGTGCTGATAATTACCACGGACAGCATACCGGGCAAGAAGATAGTAGCGGTTAAGGGCATGGCGCGCGGCAGCACGGTACGCGCTCGCTCCATTGGCAGAGACATAACCGCGGGCTTCCGCAATTTAGTGGGCGGCGAGTTGCCCGAATATACGAACCTGCTGGACGAATCCCGCGCTCTCGCCATTGCTCGAATGACCGAGGAGGCCGAGTCCATGGGAGCCAACGCGATAGTGGGAACGCGGTTCACGACCGCCGGAATAGCGCAAGGCGCGTCTGAAATCTTCGCCTACGGCACCGCAGTCATCGTCGAAGACTCATGAGCGCCCTTCCACAAGATACGGGTCCAGAGGGCGCGTTGTGGACTCCATTGCTTTGCGCAGGCCCCGCTTCCAATCCTTTTCGCGCTCTCGCCAGCCCAGTATGAGCGGGATGCCCATTAGCGTCCCATGAAGTCCCTCTGGCCCTCGCGTGGCGTCCACTCTTCGCCCGCGCCGTCCTCCGGCTTATACCCGATGAGTCGTTCGCCGTCTCCGATGTCCCAGATAAGCAGGTCGTTGTCCGACATCCCATGCACGATAGCGAACCCGACTGACTTGGGCGCTTCCACCGATTTCTGAATTATCTGCGCCGCGTCGCGGTGGCTTAGCCAAAGAGAAAGCGCGGCGGGATGGAATGTCGGATCGTCCGGCGTCATTACCCAGCCAATCCTCACGCATATTACCGACAGCCCGTACTCATCGTGGTAGAAACTGCCTAGAACCTCTCCGAATGCCTTACTCACCCCGTAGAAGCTGTCCGGCCTCATATCTCGGTGGTCCAGCGCCCTGAACGGACGCCGCACTTCAGACAATCGCCCATCGTATATAGCCTTGTACGGGTCGTCCTTCAGCGGGTAGTATCCAATGACGTGGTTCGTGCTGGCCAGTATGACTCGCTTCGCTCCGGCCAAACGCGCCGCCTCATACACGTTTCGCGTTCCGACGATGTTGTTGCTCAGCGTGGACTCCCAAGACGCGCTCGGACTCGGGTCCGCCCCGAGATGAACGACCGCGTCCACATTTTCGAACGCCGGCCTTATCGCGTCGAAGTCGGATATGTCCGCTACATGAGAATCATCCCATCCACACTCGACTATATCCAGCCCGACCAGATCGTACCGGTAGCCAAGCTTGTCCCGAATGATTCTGCCTATCTGCCCCGCGGCGCCCGTGACCAGTACCCGAGTCTTATCATTCAATGCGATTTCTCCTCTAATAATTCAAATCTATCCTTCGGCTGTTATAGAATATGTCAGGAATTTGCCCTGAACGCCAGAACCAGCGTTATCGCGACCAGGGGGACGACTATTGTCCAGAGCAATCTTCTAGGGCTGAAGCGGAACATTTCGTTTCATCCTGTTTGCTTGAATCGAACGGCTTCTATCATTGCGTGGAATGTTATCACAATCATAGCCGAAATAAGGAACGTCGCACTTGACCTATAAACTGATAGCGCTAGACGTGGACGGAACGATACGCAGCCACGACCACCCCGCGTCCGAACACACTAGGCGCGCGATTGAAAGCGTCAAGGAAGCGGGCGCGTTTGTAACCATCGCCACCGGACGCTCGTACAGAAGCGGAGCTAGCGCCGCCTCCGACCTCAACCTCACTACCCCCATAGTTACATTCCAAGGCGCTCATGTCGCCGATCCGAGGACGGGCGAAGCGCTCTGGCACATGCCGCTGACATCCGAAATGACCGCTTCCGCTCTCGAAGCGCTCTCCGATTGGAAGGATGTCCAGGCCGTGGGCTATCTGGGCGACGAGATATTCGTCACCGAAATGACCGATTGGGCGCGGGATTATGGAGTGAGAACCGGGGTTGAAGTCAGGGTCGTTGACTCTGATCAGTTCGTTTCAGTTCCAATGTCTCGCATCGTCGCGCGCGGCGAGGACGAAGTTATCGAGCGCTTGGAATCAAATCTGATAGGCCGGTTCGGCGGCGATATGTACGTCACGAGGTCGCTGCCCTACTTTTGCGAAATACTGCATCCGTGTGGAGGCAAGGACAAAGCGCTGGAGTGGCTGTGCGGATACTTGGGCGTTAGCGGCGATCAGACGATTGCGTTTGGGAATGGCTACAATGACGTTCACATGCTCGAATGGGCGCGTATGGCCGTGGTGGTTGGAGACGCTGTGGACGAAGCGCTCGCGGTGGCTGACCTCGTCGCGCCCCCCATGGAAGATGATGGCGTCGCGCAGGCGCTGGACGATCTGCTCGAAAGGGGGCTTATAGGATGAGCGCTTCACAGAGACCCACAATCGTCGTTCTGGGCGGAATCAATATGGACCTGGTTGGAACGACTGAGAGAATGCCCGCGCCCGGCGAAACCGTATTCGGCCAGGCGTTTCACACGGCGCCCGGCGGCAAGGGCGCGAATCAGGCGGTGGCCGCCGCAAGACTGGGCGCGCAAGTGAGAATGGTGGGCCGCGTAGGACAGGACGAGTTTGGCCCCGCGCTGCTGGAAGGGATGCGCCGCGAGGGAATAGACGTCTCTGGCGTCGCCGTTGACCCCGACAACTCCTCCGGCATCGCCGTCATTCTGCTGGACAGCCAAAAGCAGAACTACATCGTAGCCATATACGGCGCGAATCTGGCCAGCGACCAGGATCAGGTCAGGGCGGCGGAAACCGCTCTCCAAGGAGCGGACGCGCTGCTGCTCCAGTTGGAGACGCCCCTGGAAGTGGCCGCTGAGGTGGCGCGCATCGCCAAAAGCGGGGGAGTCCATGTCATCTGGGACCCCGCTCCCGCGCTCGAAATGGGCCCCGACTTATACAACCTGTGCGATGTACTGACTCCCAACCAAACTGAAGCGGAGTACCTGACAGGCATTCCAGTCAGCGACACCGCCTCCGCCCGGCGGGCGGCGCGCAAACTCGTCGAACAGGGCGTCTCAGCTTGCGTAGTTACAATGGCCGAATTTGGCGCGTACTATGCGACCGCGGAGGGCGAAGGATTTGTTCAGCCCTTTGAAGTGGACGTTGTGGATACTGTGGCGGCTGGAGACGCTTTCAGCGCCGCGCTTGGAGTGGCGATTGCCGAAGGCCGGCCTTTGCCTTCCGCAATCGAGTACGCGTCCGCCGCGGGCGCGCTTGCCGTAATGAAGAGTGGCGCCCAAGAGGCGATGCCCTATCGCCACGAGGTTGATTCGCTGTTCGGTGAAGGACGAGCGTGAGCATTTCAGCCACTGACAAGCCAGCGAGGAGAGGCGATGAAGACCTGAGCGGGCGGGCGGCCCTTCTGGGACTCGCGGTCGTCATCATACTCGCTCTCGCGCTGAGACTCTACGGCTTGAATTGGGACGACGGCTTTAGCTGGACGCCGCACCCGGACGAGCGGGCGATCATGTTCAAGGTCGCCGAACTATCCCTCCCCGGCCTTTCCGATTTGTCCCTGCTCCTGAACGCCGACGAAAGCCCCTGGAACCCCGGTTGGTTTCCCTATGGCAGTTTCCCACTATATCTACTGAAGATAACTGGATCAGTTAGCGGGTTCTTCATAGATCTGGATTCGAACGATTTGAGGGTGACGGGAAGGGCCCTATCCGCGCTTGCGGATGTGGCGACCATCATATTCGTCTATGCTATCGGAGCCACTGTTCGGTCGAGAATCGTCGGGCTGCTGGCTTCCGCCCTCGTCGCCGTAGCGGTAATTCACATACAACTCAGCCACTTCTTCGCTGTGGACACTCTCATGGCGCTGTTGTGCGTCGCCGCGATATTCTTTCTCATCAGGGTCGCCCGATTCGGCAAACCGAGAGACTCGATTCTCGCGGGCCTCTTCTTAGGACTGGGACTCGCCACCAAGATTAGCGTCGCCCCCATTCTCGCCGCGTTCTTCGTTGCCCATATAATGGCCGCTCTGGGACTCGCCGGACATGACGAACCTTCGGACACGCCAATCCTCGACAGAATATCCAAGACGGCTGAAAACGCCCTTCTCGGAATTCTGGCAGCCATCATCGCCTTTATCGTCGCCCAGCCCTACGCGCTGCTGGACTGGGCGCAATTCTCATCCGACATCACCGAACAGTCCGAGATGGTGCGCCGCATAAGAGACTATCCCTATACCCGCCAGTATATCGGCTCGATTCCCTATCTCTACCACGTTCAGCAATTGTCGGTATGGGGTCTCGGTCTCCCTCTCGGATTAGTCGCATGGGCGGGAACGATATACGCCGCCATAAAAGGCCTCCGCCTCTTCTGGGCGGCTGGTTACATACTCGTGGGCGCGCTCGCTCCCGCCGCGGTCCTGGTCTTTACAGGCGGAAGCGCAATCGGCATCGCGCTGTCCGCGGCGTTATCTGTCGGCGCCTTGTTAGTCACCCTTCCGACGCGCGCCGCGGACACTCGGCTGACGGCTATGACGCTGAGCTGGGTCGTTCCGTACTTCCTGATAACGGGCGCGTTCGACGTCAAGTTCATGCGCTACCTCATACCAATCACGCCGTTCATGCTCTTGTTCGGCGCGGAAATGCTCACGGACTGCTGGCGCGCCATAGGAAGACGAGCGGGGCGGCTAAAACAGCCCGCATTCATCGCGTTCGGACTGATAGGCGCAGTCGCTTTCACGGCCACCCTCTTTTACGCTGTATCATACCTCGGCATATACAGCGAGACGCACTCAGCTGTCCGGGCGGGGCAGTGGATTAGCGAGAACGTACCGCGCGACTCTCTCATGCTAAGAGAACACTGGGACGAAGGCGTCCCGGGACTGGGTGGGTACGAATGGCGCGACCTCGAACTCTACAATCCGGACACTCAATCCAAGCTTGCCCCATTGAGCGACCAACTCGCCTCCGGCGACTACATCCTGATATACAGCAACCGCCTATACGGGACTATCCCGCGCCTGCCTGATCGTTATCCCGTGACGCGCGAGTATTACAAACTGCTGTTCCAGGGCGATCTGGGATATGCGCTCGCCGCCCATTTCGAGTCCCATCCCAACCTGTTCGGCGTCAGTATTCTGGACGACACGTTTGGCCGGCCCGGTCTTCCCGTCCCCGCCGGTCTGACCGAGTTGGACACTTCTACCATAGCTTTGAATTTCGGATTCGCAGACGAAAGCTTCTCGGTGTACGACCACCCCAAACTGCTTCTCTTTCGCAACTCCGACCGTCTCGATTCGCAGACTATCTACGACCGCATCCTAGAATCGTCGGGCGGATTTCCGACTGGATTGTCAGACGTCCCAATTCCCGCTTCCGACGCGCGCGAATCACGCCAACTCATGCTGACTGCCGAGCAGCTAGAGGACAGGCAGTCGGGCGGCGCGTGGGCTGAGATAGTAAACCCTGACATACAGTCCGGCTGGGTCGCCGTCCTTATTTGGATGGCAGTCGTCCAAGTAGCGGCCTTGATAGTCTTCCCGCTTTCCTTCTACGCATTCCGACCGCTGCGAGACAAGGGATGGCTGTTCTCGAAAGGGCTCGGGCTGCTTTTGCTTGGCCTCATGGTATGGCTGCTTTCCAGCCTGGAGTTGATGCCCTTTACGCGTATTACAGTCTATGTGAGCTTGGCTGCGCTATTTGCGGTCAACGCCGTTCTGCTAGTCCTGAGATTCCCGGAAATGCGAGACTTCTTCAGGAGGCGTTGGAGGGTAGTCCTCACCGCCGAGTTCATCTTCCTTGTCGCGTTCGCCGCGTTCATACTCATCCGAATGGCCAACCCGGACCTGTGGCATCCGTACAGGGGCGGCGAGAAGCCGATGGACATGGCCTACCTGAACGCCGTTCTCAAATCCAGCTTCATGCCCCCTTATGACCCGTGGTTCGGCGGCGGTTACATCAACTACTATTACTGGGGGCAATTCCTCGTAGGGACGCTGATTCACGCCACAGGCGTCGCGCCCGAAATCGCCGTGAACCTGGCCATCCCGCTATTCTTCGCAATGACTTTCGGCTTTTCATACTCCGTCGTTTACAACCTCGCCTGCGCGGCGAGAGACGGCGGAAGGGTGATTGGTCGCGCGCCGCCGACTGTCGCCGGACTGCTCGGAGGCCTGTTCGTAGTCGCGCTCGGCAATCTGGACGGCGCGATACAGCTAATACAAGGCGCCTGGCGCGCGGTCGTCCAGAGTTCCCCGATGGGCGAGTTCGATTTCTGGCGTTCCAGCCGCATGATGCCACCCGATCCACCCGGACACGAAATTACCGAGTTTCCCTTCTTCACATTCCTGTTCGCCGATCCGCACGCCCACCTGTGGGCGCTCCCGTTCACTGTATTGTGCGTCGGAATATCAGCCGCCATCTTCTTCAGTCTCGCTTCTCGTTCGCGCTCATCGTCAATCATCGAAGACCTGACGAGGATAGTCATATTGGGCATAGCCGTCGGCGCGCTGAGGCTACTCAATACGTGGGACTATCCCACCTATCTTCTGCTTGGCGCGGCCGCTATCGCGCTTGGAGAGTATGTCGCTCATGGCGGCCTCTCTTTGCTTATGCTGTTGCGCAGCGGCGTGAAAGCGGCGCTCGTATTTCTAGTTGGATACGCAGCGTTCCTGCCCTACCACCTGAATTACGAGACCTTCTTCAACAGCGTGGAAAGAACGACCAACACGACCCCTCTGTGGCAATTCCTCGCCATAAGCGGTCTGTTCGTATTCGTCGTAGGTTCTTTCTGTCTGTGGCGTTTGCGCTCCAATGTGGCATTCGCGTTCGCCGGAATTCGCCCTCGCCTTGACGCCATTGTAGATACGCTCGCCGAACGCGACGTGAACCGCGGATCACCTCAAGCGCGGATTGGCGTGAGAGCGCCGCTCACGTTGATTCTCGCTTCCCTCGCCGCGGGCTACTTGCTCACCGCGCTTGCGTCGGGCTACGGAGCGGGTGGGACGATCATATTCGGCGTCGCGCTTCTTGTGTTGCTGTCGTTAGTCGCGCTGCGCTCTCTTTCGGATCCGACTGCCCTGTTCGTCTCACTCTTGGCGGGCGCCGGCATAGCGGTCGTCGTTGGCCTGGATGTAGTCAGGGTAGAGGGCGACATCGAGCGCATGAACAGCGTCTTCAAATTCTATCTCCAAGTCTGGGTACTGCTCGCGCTAGCGTCAGCGTTCATGCTTTGGCGACTCCTGGCATCCTCGATGTTCGCGGGAAAGAGGCCTTGGGAATACAGATACGTCTGGGCCGGATGCCTGGCGGTCGTGTTAGTGAGCGCGCTTATCTACCCCGTCCTGGGAACGCAGGACAGACTGCGAGACCGCTTCAATGGCAACGTTACGCCCTTGACGCTCGACGGACTCGCCTACATGGAAGGCGCTACTTACAACGAGCCTGAAGGTCCAATTGACCTCGACGCCGACTTCGAGGGCATCAGGTGGCTGCGGGAGAACGTCGCCGGTTCGCCGATCATCCTCGAGGCCAATACACCCACTTATCGCTGGGGTAGTCGCGTCTCGATACATACCGGACTGCCGAGCGTCGTTGGTTGGCAGTGGCACCAAGAGCAGCAGCGCTGGGACTATCGAGAGATGGTCGCTCCCCGAATCAGGGATGTAGAGCGGATATACTCGACGGAGGATACATCAGTCGCAATGGACTTGCTGCGAAGATACGGCGTCAAATACATTTATGTGGGTCAACTCGAAGAGTCGTACTATTCGCCTCAGGGGATAGCCAAGTTCGAAGGCGATCTCGCGCCCTACTTGAGCAAGGTGTTCGATTCGGACGAGGTTTCCATCTACGAGGTTCTTGAATGACCGCCGAGATAGGGGGAGCGACCATGTGCAGAAGCATAAAGAAACTGAGATACGCGGAGCGACCTGCGACCGATGAGGAGATACGGGAAGCCGCGATTCAATTCGTCCGCAAGATAAGCGGGTACAGAAAGCCGTCCAAGGCCAACGCGGCGGCTTTCGATCACGCGGTAGAAGACATTGCCGCCATATCCCGCAAGATGCTCGATTCTCTGAGAGTCGGCGCGCGAAGTTGAAACCGGCTATTGCGCCGTTGCGCCCCCGTCAATGATGAGCGGCTGGCCCGTCATGAACGATGATTCGTCAGATGCCAGAAACAGCGCTCCGTAAGCAATCTCTTTAGGGTCGCCCAGACGCTTCAGGAAATTCGAGTTCGCCGCGTCCGCCAGAAACTTCTCACGCTCTTCGCCCGTGAACCGCCGATGCAGTTCGGTCGCTTGCGTCAGTATCGCGCCCGGACACACGCAGTTGACCCTGATGCCGCGCGGCGCGAGGTCCATCGCCAGGCATCGAGTGAGCTGAAGCAGAGCGCCCTTGGACGTGTTGTAAGGCACGAACGCCGGCTGCGCTACGAAACTGGACACCGACGCCACGTTCACGATGGAGCCGCCGCCCGCCGCCGTCATAGGCTCCATGACGCGCTTCACCATGTACGAAGGTTCCAGCACATTCACCCCCAATACCCGCTGCCAATCCGCGTCGGTTATATTTTGCACTTCCCCGAACACGAACGCCGCCGCGTCGTTCACGAGTATGTTCACCGCGCCGAACTCGGACTCCGCGCTCTCTACCAGCGCTTGCGCCTGCGCCTCTTGCGACACGTCGGTCGGGACGAATATCGCGTTCCCGCCCGCCCGCTCGATTCGAGAAACAGTCTCCTGTCCGCCGTCTGCGTCAATGTCCCCAATCGCCACCTTTGCGCCTTCTTGGGCAAACAGTTCGCAAATCGCGCGTCCTATGCCCGCCGCGCCGCCTGTAACGATGGCGACTTTGTTCTCCAGTCTCATGGGCTTGTCTCCAAAATTTTCAACGGCCAGGTCATTCGGTATTCATAGTACGCGATGGTTTACGACAAAGCGAATATCCATACATGCTAAGAATACCGGTCACTCCGTATGAAATACCTCTTCCAGTTCCAGCATCATCTCGTCCGGCTTCGCGCCCGGCGGTATCTCGAAATAGGGTGCCATGAACTCCTGCCAGCGCGCGTTGACCTCCTCGGACGACATCCCTTCCAGCGACGCCGCGAAATCCTCATCCGCCTCGAAGTACCCGAACAGCAGACCATCCTCCCGCGCGAACAGCGAGTAGTTCCTCCACCCGTTGCGTCGCAGCGCGTCCAGCATCTCAGGCCACACGTTCCGGTGGTGTCGCTTATATTCGTCAAGCATATCTCGCTTGACTTTGAGCAAGAATCCTACGCGTTTGATGGCGGTTCACCTCTACTTTCTCGTTCAGCCTGGCTCTCTTCGTCCTTGTTAATATCAGACAACTTCACCCAGCGCTCGTAACCATTCTCGTCGAAGCCCGCCGACACCATCCATTCGCCGTCGCCACTTTGAAGCTCTGAGATAATATGTCCCCTGACATATTTGAGAATTCCTATGGTTAAACCGAAAATGCCGGCCATCATGGGAAAATACCACCACGCTATCTTCACGATTCCCATGATGATGAATTGAGATATAGAGGTGTCGAAACCGTCAGGCGGCGAATAGACGAAATTGCTGAGCCAGTATCCAACCGGAAACACGAGAAGCGCAGGCGCAATAGCCCATAAAGCCACAGTTATCATGCAGAACTCCTCACTGGGGACCCGCGTTCCAACCGACTGATACTGACCCCGTGAACAACTCCCGCTTGCGGTTGCCGCGCATGGGCAATTGGGATGCGCGGTTTCTTGGCCGGACTGCGAGGTGTCCACTGCCGCCTTTATGTGAGTGAAAAGAGCGGCCTTGGCGCCGCAACCAGCGCCGAAGTTCGTTCGAGTTCAATGTTGGGAAGACCAGAGTTTGGTATGGTGGAGCGGGAGACGGGATTCGAACCCGCGACAGCCTGCTTGGAAGGCAGGGACTCTACCACTGAGCTACTCCCGCTCGGCTCTTCAAGCATAACATAGTGGTCTGTCGAATTGTAGTCGTATGATACAATGCGCCCGCTTCCACTCAACATTCATATTTCTCGCAAAGGATATTGCAATGACCTACGAATTCATCGAATACGACGCATCCGACGGCATCGGTCGAGTCTTCCTCGCCAGGCCACAGAAGCTCAACGCTCTCAGCCGCGAACTGCAAGCCGAGCTCGTGGACTGTATGCAGAAGGCGGACGACGACCCTGACATCCGCGTCATGACGCTTATGGGCAGGGGACGCGCCTTCTGCGCCGGCTATGACATTACGCCGCCTGACACTCCCGAAGCCGAGGCGTCCGCCCAAATGGCGCGCGACAACATCCGCGTGGACATTCACCGGATGAAGCAGACCCCGAACACCATGGCGCATATACTCAACCTCAGCAAACCGGTCATCGCCGGCATACACGGCTACTGCATAGCGGGCGGGACAGACCTGGCTATGCACTGCGATATATCCATCGCCGCGGACGACGCCCAGATAGGCTTCCCGCCCGTTCGCTCTATGGGCGCTCCGCCGACTCACATGTGGACGTATATGGTCGGCCCGCAGTGGGCGAAATGGTTCCTGCTGACCGGAGAGTCAGTGTCCGGCAAGCGCGCCGAGGAAATCGGTTTCGTCTGGAAATCCGTCCCCCGCGACGAACTGGAAGACACCGTGGAAGAACTGGCCCGCACAATGGCCAGAATACCGTGGGAACTGCTCGCCGCCAACAAGAGCATCGTAAACAGGGCGCTCGAGCTCATGGGACGCAACACTCTTCAGTATCTCGCCGCCGAAACCGACGCCATCGCTCACCAGGCGCCGATAGTCAAGGAGTTCGCCCGACGCTCTAAGGCGGAAGGGTTGAAATCCGCTCTGGAATGGCGCGACGGGCCTTTCAGAGATTACCGCGGCAGTCGGAGCTAAATCTTTCTCTTGACTTTCGATTTGCCGAGTCGTTAGCATCAATGAATCAGGAGTTGATTCTCGAAATGCGGAACATATCCCCAGCCACCACAATGATCGTGAGAACCCGCGCCTTGCGCGGCGGTCGCGTTCGTGGGGGGAGTGCGCCTTCGACCTGAGTCAAGCTCTTTCAAGACGCTGTATTCGCCCACTATCGCGGTTTCCCGGTAGTGGGCTTTTTATTTCATATACATATTGGAGAGAAAATCTATGAATGAATCAGTCCCCCTCAATGTCGAGTCGCTCATCAAGAATTTTCCGAGCGGCCCCGACTGGCGACAGGTTGTCCCTATCCTTAGAAACAGGCCGAGAAGAATCAAAGTAAGGCCGATAGACAACGTCTCCTTCCGAATAGAACGGGGCGAGATATACGGAATCATTGGAGCGAACGGCTCAGGAAAATCAACGCTCGTTCGCGTGTTGAGCACCCTCTTGCTGCCCGACGCGGGCAGGGCGGAGATATTCGGCTTCGATGTGGTCAATCAACCCGCGAAAGTGAGACCGGCCATAAACCGCGTCTCCGCCGACCCCTCTTTCTTCCGCAGCATGAGCGCCATAGAAAACCTCATGTTCTTCGGGCGAGTCTATGGCCTGGAGGCCTCAGGAATAAAGAACCGAGTTTTCGATATTCTCGACCGTCTAATGTTGACCAGAGAACAGGCGCGCGACCCAATGCAAAACCTGTCCAGAGGACAGCAGCAAAAAGTGGCCATTGCGCGCGCGTTTCTCACTTCGCCCATCCTGATGCTTTTGGACGAACCCACCACTGGGCTGGACCCGCGCAGCCGGCGCGAGGTTCAATCCTTCATTCGCGCGGCCCGGCGCGACCACGATGCCACAATCCTCCTGACTACTCACGATATGCAGGAGGCCGATCTGCTGTGCGACCGAATCGCCGTGTTCTCGGCAGGCCGCATTGTCGCTGAGGGAACGCCTTCGCAATTGCGCGCTCTTGTCGCCGACGGCAGGCCGCCGAACGAAGTTGACATGGAAGAAGTCTATCTTGAACTGACAGGCAGAAGCATAGAAGATGATGAGGAGACGCATGATTAACCTGCAACTTCACGCCGCGCTCGGAAGACCGCGCCCAATGGCGCTCGCGTGGGCATTCTTCGAACGCCAAATCAACCTCTGGAAACGATACTGGTGCTGGGAACTGGTCTGGCTGGCGTATGGCGTAGTAAACACGCTCGCCATCACCTTCATAGCAGAGCAGGTAGGGCAGGACAGCATTGTCGGCAGAAACGAAGTCAACAGACTCGTCATGTTCCTGCTCATCGGGACACTGGTGTGGGCTTATCTATCCGCGGTCCTGGACGACGTCGGACTGGTTGTCGCCTGGGAACGCTGGGAGGGCACAATCGAGCACACTCTTATGGCGCCCGTCCCGCGTGTAATACATCTGGTCGGCATGTCAGTATTCGGCGTAGCGCACGCCATTCTAAGAACCCTGCTCATATTCGCAATGGCCGCCCCGTTCTTCGATATCAACATTGCGAACGCAGATTGGATAGCCGCGTTTGCCGTCATCGCCGTTGGTAGCGTCAGCGTCGTCGGACTCGCCATACTCGCCGGCATACTGCCGCTTCTATACCCTGAGCGCGGCCCCCAAATGTCGTTCATGGTGCAGGCCGCCGTTCTGCTCGTGTCCGGCGTTTACTACAGCGTGGACGTATTGCCCGCCTGGCTTCGCGCCATATCCTATGTCTCTCCCGCCACCTATATGCTGGAAGGCATACGGGGCGCGCTTCTGGATGGACAGAACATAACCGAAATGGTCGGAACGCTTGCGATTCTGGTCATCTTCGGCCTGATTTTAGTTCCATTGAGCGTCGGCGCTTTTTCCCTCGCGGAAAAATGGGCAAAGATGACCGGTCGCCTGAAGAGACACGGATAGGCGGGATCATATTCAGTG
>CAZXFX010000027.1:0-38593 GCA_964640295.1 uncultured Dehalococcoidia bacterium
GAAGCTCATCTACCATGAAAATACACGAAATACTCAATACCTACCCCTGTGAGCCGTTCGACGGGGAAAACTCAACCCCACTCGGTCACCAGACAATTCCAAATTCAACTCAGGACTACGCTCTAGCCGGCAACTGTGACAGCCGTGGGCGCGACAGGCTCAATTCCAAGCTCGACGAACCAGCTCGTTCGACCAAATTGACTCCGAGAGCGTTCAGCAACGATTCGATCTCCGCCCACCTAATGTCAGTCGGGGTAGGGCTTGCCCGCATTCGTTCCAATGTCCGACGATGTCTCCTCCGCGTTGGTTCCAATTGATTACATCGCCTGGCTTGAAATTTATGACAAGTGAAAATACGGACAGGATCCAAATCTTGGTGGGCCATCCTGGACTCGAACCAGGGACCTCAGTCTTATCAGGACTGCGCTCTAACCGTCTGAGCTAATGGCCCATTTGAAAGGAGAGGGATATCGGGAAGGCTATTCTACCGGCTCGCCCGTCTCCGGGTCGAACTCGACGACGATCTCCACGGGCGCGTTGCGCGCCACGATCAGCTCCATCTCCTCAGACAGGCTGTCGTTCACCGGCTGGTGAACCGAATCCGGCGGCACATATATGAAGTCGCCCGCCGATATATCCAGCGTCGTCTCCAGATTCTTGCCCGTCAGAAATCGTCCCTTTCCCTTTGAAACGTAGATAGCCGACTCGCAGTTCACGTGATAGTGTGGACTGGACGCGCATCCGGGCGGAATCGTGGCTATCGCCAGATGTATGCCCTCCGCGCCGCCCAGCGCCTTGGAGACGCCCGCCAGCCGCGTCATGCTGCCCGACGCTATCTCCACCTCAAGACCATCCGGGTGGATTACCGCGCATTTTGCTGTGAGTTGCGAATTCATGGGGTTGAGTATATCTTTACGCAGAAATCGGTGTCAAGAAAAAAGTGTTCTTGACCAGGGTCATTCGATTATCCGAGAACCGTTCGCCCTGAGCTTGTCGAAGGACTCCTGCTGAAGGATGTTGTCAGTCAGTTCACAGTCATCTTGTAGAATAACTGAAAGACCCTGTGTTCTTGACACGTATGGATATTCAAATCTTCATAAACCATCGCGTACTGAGAATGCCATGAAAGGTAAGAGACGCTTTGCCAAAAGACGAATTCCGATTTAGCTGCGTAGTAAGGGTCCGGTGGGCGGAGTGCGACGCTCAGGGCATCGTGTTCAACGGCGCCTATTTCGAATATCTGGAGGTCGCCCAGTCCGAATACTTCAGAAATCTGGGGTTCGCCATCTACGATCCGGACGGCAGACGCCACTTCGACACCGCTACCGTCAAGGCGACGCTCGAATACCTCTCCCCAGCCCGAGTGGACGACCTGCTGGACATCCACTGGAAGGTGGAGCGCATCGGCAACTCCAGCGTCACCACGCGGTGCCTCATACGCAGCCGCGATTCAGGCGAACCGCTTCTCCGCGCCGAGGTCATCTACGTGGATTTCGATAGCGACGCTGGCGTCTCCCGCCGCGTCCCGGACGACATGCGAACGCTCATCGAAACCTACGAAGATGAAGGCCGAATCATCCCTCTCCGCGAACTGCCCCAACTCGCGGGACTGGCCCCCGCCAGTCCCAGTCCCAATCATCAGCGCTGACCGCCGCCGCCCGCCCAGCCAGGCCCCAACCCTCCCGCAAACGCGCGCGCAAGTTAAAGTTGGCAATTCCAAATCAGACATCCACCCTCACAACCACCGCCGCGTTCGCTATGACCGTCTTGTCTCCCGACCCTTCGCGCGGCTCTATCTCAAGGCCCCCCTGAACTGTCGTCAGCCTCCCCTTCCCGTGCGGAAGAACGGCGAGAACCGTCTCCGCGTCCACCGCGTCCGGCCGCGGTATCGCCACCGTCACGTCCACTATCATCTCCTTGGACGTTTCCGGGCCGAGCATCCCCAGAAACATCAGGCTGCTCTGATGCACCGCGTTCCAAACCGCGCGTCTCGCCGCCTCCGTATAGTCCTGCCCGTGCAGATCTATGCCGGTTCCAATTTCCAGTATCGCAGGCTGAAGAGCCATGTCAATCCACCTCTCTAACTTCTAAATTATTTTCTTTGAGCGCGTCATCACGTTGACGCCGCCCATTCTAGCAAACAAGCCGCTCGGCGTGGCGCGAGATCCCTCGTCAACCGCCAACCGCCCACTGAATCTATAACCATTTTAGTCCGCGCTCCATCTCGCGCAAAAGTCCCTTCCAACTTGATGGGGGAAGGCTAGGATGGGGGTGCTCCAATCCTCCGACCACTACAGGCTCCCGCACACTCGCCAAATTGACGCAATTTTCAGATTGACCAGGCGCTTGCAATCCTCTATCGAATGGGCTAAAGTGGCGCGAAAGCCATATTCAAAGCTGAAATGCCAATAATCAGTGGAGGCGATATGATGTGTAATTGCACATGTAGCAAGGCTGGGCTGAGTGAATACTCGCAAGTCCGGCCAAACGACAAAGCGGCGGCCCTGGTGACCATCGAACGCGAGCCTATGATAGGCGAGACCCCGCAAAGCGCGTTCGACACTTGGCTCACCCCCAACCCTCTATTCTACGTCCGAAACCACTTCGACATTCCAGAAATCCAATGCGCCGACTGGAAACTTCACATTGACGGAGTGGTCTCTCAGAAAACCGCTCTCACCCTCGACGAACTGAAGAAGCTCCCTCGCGTCGAGATGCCCATCACGATGGAGTGCGCCGGCAATAACCGCAGCGACCTGCATCCCCCCACCCCCGGCAACCAATTCCAGAACGGCGCCATAAGCGCCGCTCTCTGGGCGGGCGTCCCGCTAAGAGAAGTTCTGGCGCTCGCCGGAATAGAAGACAGCGCCAAGGAAATCCTATTCGAAGGCTGCGACTCCGGCTCCCCCGAACCCGGCGCGTCCGTCATGCCCTATTTGCGAAGTGTCCCGGTTGACGTCGCCAAACATCCCGACACGCTTCTCGTTTACGAAATGAACGGCCAGGACCTGCCGATAGAACATGGCTACCCCGTCAGGCTCATGGTGCCCGGCTGGTACGGAATGGCATGCGTAAAGTGGGTGAAGCGCGTCACCGCGCTGGACTATCACTACGAAGGATTCTTCCAGACGGACCGCTACATCATCGAAGACGACGACGGCGGCGCGGAGCCCCTCAGCAACATGGGCGTAAAGTCCATCATCAGCTCCCCCGAGCAAGGCGACCGCGTCCCCATGGACGAAGTCTGTGTCAAGGGCGCGGCTTGGTCGGGCGGCGAAAGAATAGTCGCCGTTGACGTTAGCTGCGACGGCGGCGAAACATGGGACTCCGCCGAAGTGGTCGGCCCCTCCGAGCCTTACGCCTGGCGATTCTGGCGCTATTCGTGGACGCCCCAGGCGCCCGGCGAGTACACGCTGATGTCGCGCGCCACCGACGAGCGCGGAAATGTTCAGCCAATGAAAACGCGCTGGAACCGACTCGGATACATGGTGAACGGCGTCAAGCCGGTCGAAGTGTCTGTTCGCCCCTAGATTTCTGATTGGCATTTTCCCGCGATTGGTGTAACCTCGCCAGATAGCGAATCAAGAGACGTGGGATGTCCGATTCCGTCGCGCGTCCTACGCTAACCGCCAACACGGAGGTCCTGCAAAATAGAACCCAGATCTCACGTATCCGCCATCTTTCATCGCTATACGGCCGCGCTCGCCTATCCCGACTATGTAACCCTCTGGACCGCGAGCCTGTCGTCCGGAGCGGCGGCCTGGGCGCTCATAGTCGCCAGGGGCTGGCTCGTCTATGACCTCACCGGCGGCGAGTCGCTCTGGGTCGGCATCGTCACCTTCGCCGCGATGATACCGCGCGTTCTGATTCCCCCGTTCACAGGATACCTCGCCGACAGATTCAACAGGCGCAACATCATGGCCATCATGTTCGCCGTCAATCTCGTCCACAATATCGCTCTCGCCGCCTTCGTGCTATTCGACGTCATCGAAATATGGCACTTGGTGATTCTGTCGTTCGTCAACGGGTCCGCGCGCGCCGCTCAAATGCCCGCCGGACAGGCGCTCATCCCCAATCTGGTCCCGCGCCACCTCCTCCTGAACGGCATCGCGCTGAACCAGGCCACCATGAACGGCTCGCGCCTCATAGGCCCTCTCGCCATCGCGCCGCTCCTCTTCTGGTTCGGCGTCGAAGGCGCGTTCGTGCTATGCTCCGGCTTCTACGCCATCAGCCTCATTCAGGCGCTCAGAATCAAGACCTACTCCACCGGAAACATAGACAAGCGCCAGAGTTTCCTGAATAACCTGCTGGAAGGGCTGAAATACGTCTATCGTCAGCCCATTCTTCGCGCGGTCGTCGTCATGGCGCTGTTCCACTGCGGACTCACCATGTCGTTCGAGTCGCTGCTTCCCGTGCTGTCCGACACCCGCCTCAACGCCCAGGACGCCGGCTTCAGCCTGCTGATGATGGCAGTCGGCGCGGGCGCGATGGTCTCCATCGTCCTGCTCGCGGGAGTCACCAGCGAATCGCTCAAGGGAAAGCTGTTCCTGAATCTCGGCGTCCTGAGCGGACTCGCGCCCGCCGTCCTCGCCGTGTCCGTCAATATGCCCACCGCGCTCATAGCCGCCGCCATCATGGGCGCGACTCAGGCCGGATTCATGACGCTCACCCACACGATGATCCAGTCCGTAACCGAAGACGGCGTGCGCGGCAGAGTCGGCGCCGTTTACTCCGTCCACATCGGCGGCATGATGGCGTCCGCCAACCTGATAAACGGCTGGTTCGCCGATATAATCAGCGCTATGATGGCGTCCGCCAACCTGTTCGGAGGCACAGTGTTCGGCGATATGCTGAGCAGCAGCGGAGGCGCCTCTCTACTGCTCCTCGTCGGCGGAATCGGATTCATAGTGGTAATGCTCGCAAGCTGGCAGGGCGCCACGATAAGGCGCATCTACCGCGGCGAGATGTTCTACTCCCACGCCGCCGCCGACTGACTCGTTTAGTGCGCGACCGCATTCATTCCAAATCGCAGACGGTCTGATACAGTGCTGAACAACACGTTCATCCATATTCCGCGAATAGGCGCGGTCACCGAACGCGAAATCTGGGATTCCGGCGTTCACACATGGCGCGACTTCCTCCACGCTCGCCACTTGCCCGCCAGAGCGCGCTCCGCGCAGGTGTTCGCGCGCCCCATTCTAAACGAGTGCGCCAACCGGCTGGCAAACATGGACGCCCGCTACTTCTCCGAGAACATCCCGCGCCGGGAGTCCTGGCGAATGTACGCCGACTTCCGCGCCACAGCCGCCTTCCTCGACATCGAAACGACGGGAATGTCGCGCCGCTCCTCCATCATTACGCTGGTCGGCATACTCGACACGGACGGCTATCACGCCTACGTATATGACCAAAACCTGTCCGACCTGCGTGAAACGCTTGAAAAGTACGACCTCATCGTCACCTACAACGGCGCGTCGTTCGACCTGCCGTTCATCGAGGACTTCTTCGGCTCGGTGTTCAAACACAAGGCGCACATTGACCTCAGACACGTATTGGGACGGCTCGAACTCAAGGGCGGACTGAAGGCAATTGAGCGGCGCATGGGCGTCGGACGCCCCTCGGAGCTTTCCGCGCTGAGCGGCTACGACGCGGTGAGAATGTGGCGCATGTGGACGCGCGGAAACGAGGGCGCGCTGCGAACGCTCATCCGCTACAACGCCGAGGATGTCCGTTCGCTCCCCAAACTGGCCGAAATCGCCTACCGCAGACTCGCCAGCGGCATCGGCGCTCCCAACGGAGCGCTCGACTCCTGGGAATACCCCGACGACGACCTGCCTTACGACCCCGATGTCATCCGTGCCCTCGCGACGTCAGGATTCGCGCAATGAAGATAGCGTACATAGGACGCGACCGAGTTCTGCGCGCCCGCGAAACCCAGAGCGCCGATGAGAAAGACCTGCCTTTGGATGAAATGAATTGTCAACGCGGTCGCGAGTGTCGAGATTCGACGGGAAGTACCTTCTGACAGAAAGATCGGCCCGTAAGAAGACGGTAGCGCAACGGCAAGAAACGCAAGCAGCCCCCTTCAAGTGAAGGGGGCTGCGCTCGTCAGAGGTTAGCCGACGCCCTGGCCTAGCGCTTTGGTTTTACTTGGAGGGAGGAACCCGAGGAGGAAGGTACAAGTAGATACACCCCAAACTCACCGCCTTCATAGGTTTGCAGCGTGATTGTCACGCTGGTTTGACCCTCCTTCTCGAGTTTGAAGGTTCTAAGACCAGATATTGGCTCGTCAGAGCCAGAGATGCGCGCCGAAGGGAGGACCAGGTATTTTATGATGAACGGCCGAGTTAGTGATTGGCCTTCGGGGATGTTTGCCGTGAACGTAACTTTCAAGTCCTCGCCGGCGGCGAGTATATAGTCGCCGGACGGGCTCATACTCACGCGGATTGGGGAAACAGGAATAGTGATCGCTCTCGACCACGAACTCCACTTACTCCTGACCGCGCTCGCGCCTGTCCCATACTCGGTGCGTACTCGAACTCGATATGACTTGCCTTGCTCCAGATTTCGCACTTCGATCTGCTCTTTATCTGTGGAAACGCGCTTCGATTTACCCTTCTTAGACTGATCGCGGACTTCAACGCGATAGCGCTCGTCTTTTACATTTCCCGATATTCCATCGTAATCGTGAATCTTGGTATCCCACTGGACATGTATGCCGCTGTTTTCTTCCGCGCCCCCAGGCTCCAAAAGAGACAATGAAACAATTTGAGGCGGAGTCAGGTATGCCACCTCGATTATGTCGGACCAGGGGCCATATTCAATGTCGTCTTTATATATATTTTCGCTTGTCGCGCGAACACGAATCTGGAAAACCTCTCCATATCCTTTGCCTGCGGAATCGAGAAGGTCATCGGCATGTAACCGTGTCATGGCGCTGGCGTCATCTGGCCTCTGTTCGGGAAAAAAGTTGGTGTAATTGTCCCATTCATCAAACCTCTTCACAATCTTCCAATCATTTTTGTCACCATTGGCCTGGCGATACTTCACCTGATATCCCTGGATCAGTTTTCGCAGATTTCGCCATCCATCAACGTTCCGCCAGCGCAGTTCGATCCCGTATTCGCTCCATCTGGTGCCCGATGCGCCCGTCAGTTTGATCGGCGCGGGCGGCGCGTTCGGTTTGCCAACGACTATTTTATGTATATGAGACCATTCCCCGGCGCCCGCGGCGCTGTTTGCCCGGATTCTGAAGTGGAACTCCGCGCCATATTTCAGTCCCGCGCTCTTTCCGCCTTTGTACAGGTGGTGTTCGCCAGTGACGTTCTTGGTCTTCCAAACGTCGCCCGCGTACCGGCGGGCAATCGTAAAGTCCTCGATGGAGTCTTCGGCGCCGTTCGGCTCCCATTCGACGCGGACTGCGTATTTGCCCGCATCGTCTTCCCAGGCCGCAGTCTCGATGCTCTCTACCGTTGGCGGTGAAGGAAGCTCTGCGTTTTGGTTGGCGCTCGCCGTAGTGGCGCCGAACGCCCCGGCCGCAGCGATGCCAATAAGGACGATTGCCAAAGCCAGTCGCATAACGGCGCCGCGCGGCATCCATCCTATTCTTTCTAGTTCCACTCTCATCTGTTTCTGCTCCTCAAACGTTGCTTCTCTTAAATGTCTCAAATGAATGTTCCGTTTCTTTCGTTCCCCTTCACATGGATGAGAGGCGCGCGTCAGTGGCCATTGGAAAGCGTCGGCCATATATGATAGGCGTCAGTTCACACCCCTATTGCTCATCAGGCCGAACAGAGGCCCCGCCAATATGCGTCGTCTGCGTAGGCGAAACTCTGAACTGAGCGACTTGATGATAGGCAAGACAACGCCCGACGACATATATTACCACGATTAGACAAGCCGTGCATCAGGTATCTGAGGTATTCTCAGTACGCAATGGCCCATAAAGATTTGAATACCCATACGTGTCAAGAACACAGGTGTCTGACATTGCTTTAGTTTGTCAGCCCTCTCACACAGTTTTGTTCTCAGTTGCCGAGAACGCCGGCCCCGACGAAATCATTCTCTACCCCGAAGACGAGAGCTAACCTCATCCGCCCCGCGACATAGCCGGCGCCCTCCTTCTATCAGCCGCTGACGCGCTCTTTCCATGCAAACCTGATAGAATTTTCTCTGCACGGCTTGGCCGATTGCCGAGCCACGTCGGTTATCGGGGAGGATCTGAGATGAAACACGAAATTACGCCAGTCGTGGAAAACCGGCTACACCCTGGAATCCTTGTCGGACTACTACGAGACGATACGCGAGAAACTCGAATCCGAGTCGTTGGGCAAATGGGCGGTCGTGGCGAACGGAAAGCTGGTGGGAGTATATGACTCCAACCCGGAGGCTTCCGAGGCCGCGCTTCCGCTAACTCAGAGCGGCGCCTGCCTCGTCCGGCAAATAGGATACAGAGCCAGGACGTTGCCGCTGTCGCTTCAGATAGAACGCATCCGAGACCATGCCCGATAATCGCCCAATTGTTCACGGATACATCGGAAGCCAGAGCGATTTCAAGGTAAATCCCGAAGGCGGAGTCGCTTCATCCGTTCCCATCGGAGACGGACTTATGCTGATCGGACACCGGCGCGACCATGACAGTCCTGGACATGAAGGTGGCATCCACCCTATCGCTGCCTGAAACCGAACTTCATGACGAAAACGCAGTTGCCGGAATTGGTGGAGAAGTGTTGGTGCGACAGTTCACCGGAGCGATATATCTGCCCGATTGGGATATTACGATTCCCGCTACATTTGGAGCTATCCCGCTGTTAGAGCAGTTTGGGTTCGTCGCCATCATTGGAATGGACATCCTCGGG
Source organism: uncultured Dehalococcoidia bacterium (assembly GCA_964640295.1). Classification (GTDB taxonomy): domain Bacteria; phylum Chloroflexota; class Dehalococcoidia; order Lucifugimonadales; family UBA1123; genus VXRN01. Next base: position 8,859 of record CAZXFX010000027.1, read on the forward strand.
CAGTATGTTCTGGTAATTGACGGACCTGGCCAGAGGGTCGAACTTATCGAGTATCCGTCTTAGAAAGGCGAGAAGAACACAGCCAGCTCCGGGGCAATTATCGTGTTCAGATTGGTAGATATGGATACTTGGTCAGTTTCGAGATGCCAGTCCGTTACGGTCTCTCTCCCCTAGCCTGTCGAAGGATGCCCCCCTCCCCAAAATCCCTGCCATCCAATTCATCAGCGTCCTGTGGATCAAAAATACCTGTTTCACTCTCCACCTCGCTATGCTACAATCCATACAGCAAGAACGTAAGCGCTCATATTTGCTGTCATTTATGAACGAACTTCCAAGTCGGCGAAAAAAACCTACTGAACAGGTAAATACAGGCGCTTGCAGGTGAAATGCAGGTCTAAAATCCGCCTGAAGACACCTGCACGTCACCAGCGGGCAACCTGCAAGCCGCCTGCGCGGGCGCCAGCAAAATCTCAATATACATAAACTAACACAAATAGAACCCGACGGCGAGCCACCTTTGATAGTGCTGGACGAGCGACGCTCGCCCACACATACCATAGAGGCTCCTCTTGCGTATCCCCTGTTGCCAATCTTGGCGTCCTTGGGCAATAGACTGAAATCCCCACTTTCGTAACGCTTCCCGCATACAGTATATTATTGTGTGGCTTGCCGCTTGAGCGAAGCCGAAATCAAAAGAACCCGCTTAAAATAGTCGTCGGAGAGGATTGATGTGAGGGTGAAACCCGCGTCAATGGTTTTAAGACAACCACTAACCACTACTTACTAACCACTAAAAACCGGAGGTGCTACATGGGCAATCGTCTTGAAGGCAAGGTTGCGGTGGTCACGGGCGCGGGGCGCGGCATTGGCCGCGGCGTCGCGCTCCTGATGGCCGAAGAAGGCGCCCAGGTCGTCGTGAACGACCTCGGCTGCGAGGTAGATGGAAGCGGAAGCTCCAACGCGCCCGCGGACAGCGTCGTCCAAGAAATAAAGGCGCGCGGCGGCGAAGCCGTCGCCAACTACGACAACATGGCGCTCATGGAAGGCGGCGAAGCCGTCATACAGCAGGCCGTGGACGCCTACGGACAGGTGGACGTCCTCGCCAACTGCGTCGGCTCGCTGCGCGACAGGATGATCTGGCAAATGACCCCGGAAGACTGGGACAGGGCTATCGCCAACAACGTCAAGGCCGTGTTCGCTCCCACCAAGTTCGCCTGCATACTGTTCAGGCAGCAGCGCTCCGGACGCATCGTAAACATGACGTCCGACGCCGGCCTCGGCGATGTCGGACGCTCCAACTTCGCCGCCGCGTCCGAAGCCATCATCGGCCTCACCCGAACCGTCGGACGCGACATGGGGCGCTACGGCGTCACCTGCAACGCCATCTCCCCCATGGTGGAAACCAGGCTCTTCCCCGGCTCCGTTGACGCATACAGAGTGGCGTCCGTAGAAGAACCCACTCGCGACCAGCGCGCCGGCATTTTCACCCCCGACAGCGTGGGCTGGGAGGGCGCCGGCTGGCCGGACGACCCCGAAAACGTCGCCCCGCTCGCCGTCTATCTCTGCACCTATGCCTCCCCCAACATCAACTGCAACGTCTTCGGCGTGCGCGGCGGCAGCATCTATCTCTACTCCAACCCCAGAGTGGAGCGCGCCGTGCAGAAGTGGGGCAACTTTACAATGGATGAGATGGACGTCCTCTTCCCGAAGATGATCGGGAACGGGTTCTAGGAGGAGCGAAATGGGAAACAGACTTGAAGGAAGAGTTGTAATCGTTACAGGCGCGGGCCGCGGCATCGGAGCGGAAGTGGCGAAGTGGGCCGCGGCGGACGGCGCGTCCGTCGTCGTGAACGACCTCGGCGGCTCGCTCGACGGTACGGGCGACTCCAGCGCCCCCGCCGAACTGGTCGCCCAGGAGATACGCGACGCCGGCGGTTCGGCTGTCGCCAATTTCGACTCGGTCGCCGAGTACGAATCCGCCGGCCGCGTCGTGCAGTCCGCCATTGATAATTTCGGGCGCGTTGACGCGCTCTGCCACGTCGCCGGCATACTGCGAGACCGCATGGTCTTCAACATGACCGAAGCGGAGTGGGACGGCGTCCTGTCCGTGCATCTATACGGCGCGTTCAACATGGTGCGCCATTGCGTCCCCCACATGATCAATCAGAACTATGGCCGCTTAGTGCTGTTCTCCTCAGGATCCGGTCTCGGAGCGTCCGGCCAGGCAAACTACGCAGCCGCCAAAGAGGGAATGGTCGGATTCGCCCGCTCGCTCTCCAAGGAACTCGCCCCTTACGGCATAACCGCCAACGCGGTGTACCCCGGCGGCGCGACCCGCATGACCGCGTCCATACCCGAAAGCACAACCCAGCTCAGGCAGCAGCAGCGCGCGCAGGCGCAGCCCACTCCGATGGCCGCCCAGGGCGCCCCCATCGAGGGCCCGCCCGAAGCGCGCGACCCCGCCAACAACGCTCCAAAGGCGGTGTACCTCTGCACCGAGGCAGCGGGCAACATAACCGGACAGGTCGTTGGCGTCAGCGGATGGCAGGCGACACTCTACTCGCCGCGCCACGTGATCCGCAGCGTACACAAAGACGGACGCTGGACGCTGGACGAACTTGATCAGCTAATCCCCATATCCCTGGGTTCAGGCCTGATCAACCCCGTCCCGCCTCAGCCGCCGCGCCAATAGTCCAACCTAAACCCGTCTAAACGGCATACTACATACAGAGGCGGAAACTGGTTCCGCCTCTGTATATGGCTATCTCAAGTTTGAGATAGCTGCCAAGTCTCTCGCTACCCCGCAAGCTGTCTGCCAAGCAGCGCGATGACGGCGTCCGCCGCCTGCCGCTTGTTGCCGTCGCGGTCGCCCGTGTCCGTATGTATGCGCTCCGCCACCTCCAGGCCGTCCGGTCCCGCCACGCCTATATAGAACGTGCCGATCGGAAGGCCGGACCTCCCGCCCGTCGGCCCCGCGATTCCCGTAACCGACACCGCGTAATCCGTCCCGGTCAGATCCCTCGCCCCAGCCGCCATCGCAATCGCCATCTCCGGACTGACAGTCCCCTTGCTCTCATACAGTTCGTCCGACACGCCCAGTACCTTCTGCTTCAGCCCGCCGGTGTAGGCTATCACGCCGCCCGGGAACCACCTCGAACTGCCCGGAACCGTACTGAACATATATCCCACAAGCCCGCATGTATCCGCCTCCGCGACAGACACCGTCTGCCCCCTCGACACGAGCGCGTCCCCGATTTCTTGAACTCCCATCACATTCTCCTTGTTCATCGAGGCGCCGCCCCGGAAGATGAATCACCATGTTCCCAGATAGTAGCGCTTAGAGCGTCCGCGCTCTACACCCCGCTCGAAAAGAACGGGGACTTTCGATTATCTGAGATCCGTTCGTCCTGAGCTTGTCGAAGGATGCCTGTTGAACGGCGCTGTCAGTCAGTTCGTAGGCATATCATAGAATAACCCAAAGACCCTGTCGAAAAGAGCGGCCCAACTTGTAGAGCGCGAGTCGGAATTTCTATAATCAAACTCAAGCGCGCCCATCCAACACCACCCAGACGAGGTAAACCGCTCCATGACCGCATCAATTCGCAGACAGATAGCGCAAAGCGTCAGATCCGCGCTTGCCTCGGCGCAGAAGTCCGGGCAACTGCCCGCGCTGGAAGTAACCGACCTCTCCATCGAGAGGCCGCGCTCGACCGAAAACGGCGACTACTCTTGCAGTCTGGCCATGAAACTCGCCCGCCCCATGAGAATGAACCCCCGCGCCATCGGCGAGGCGCTGGTCGCGTCGCTTCCCAACTCTGAAATAGTCGGAAGAGCCTGGGTCGCCGGCCCCGGCTTCGTAAACTTCGAACTCGACTCGGACTGGTTGCGATCCCAAGTGAACAGCGTCATCGAACTCGACGGCGCGTTCGCCGATTCCGATATCGGAGGCGGCGACAGCGTGCAGGTGGAGTTCGTTAGCGTAAACCCGACCGGCCCCGTGCATGTCGGACACGCCAGGGGCGCCGTGATAGGAAGCGCGCTTGCAAACGCGCTCGAGGCGGCCGGCTACAATGTCCAGCGCGAATACTACGTCAACGACGCGGGCGCGCAAATGGAACTCTTCTACCGCACCGCCTACGCCCGCTATCTCCAGCAGTGCGGCATAGACGCCCAGATACCCGAAGACGGATACCGCGGCGACTACATGAACGATCTCGCGCGCGACATCAGGCAAATCCACGGCGACAAGTACCTCCACATGGAACCCGATAAGGCCGTCGCCGCCATCGGCGAAGTCGCGCTGGAAGCGATGGTGGACGCCATAAAGAATTCGCTCGACCGGCTCGGCGTGGATTACGATGTCTGGTTCCGCGAGCGCAGCCTCTACGACGAGGGCGGCTTCGAAGGGGTGATGACCCTTATGAACGAGCGCGGCTATCGCGCCGAGCGCGACGGCGCGGTATGGTTCGCCGCCACAGAGTTCGGCGAAGACGACGACGCCGTCCTGATACGCTCCAACGGCATTCCCACCTACTTCGCCTCGGACGTCGCATACCACCACAACAAGTTCATCGAGCGCGGATTCGACCGCGTCGTGGATATATGGGGCGCCGACCACCAGGGCCACGTAAACCGCATGAAGGCGGCCGTCTCCGCCATGGGCGTCAACCCGGATCGCCTCACCCTCATGATCTACCAGATGGTCACGTTCAAGCAGGGCGACGAACTGGTGCGCCTCTCCAAGCGCTCGGGCGACATAATCACGGTGGACGACCTGGTTGACCAGGTGGGAGCGGACGCCTGCCGCTACTTCTTTCTGTCCAGAGCCGCCGAAACCCAGATGGAATTCGACCTCGAACTCGCCGCTCGCCAGTCATCGGACAACCCCGTGTACTATGTTCAGTACGCTCACGCTCGCATCGCCAGCATCCTCGCCGCAGCCGAGGATCGGAATATCCAATTCGACCAAGCCGATCTTTCGCTTCTTGAGAACGAAGCGGAACTCGCCCTCATTCGCAAGATAACGCAGCTGCCCGAACTGGTGGAAGTCATGGCTTCCAACCTCGAAGTCCATCACCTGCCCCACTACGCTCAGGAACTCGCCACGGCGTTCCACTGGTTCTACCAGCAGTGCCGGGTCATATCCGCGTCCGAGGGCGAAGCGGAACTCACGAAGGCGAGATTGCGCCTCTGCCTCGCGTCGAAGATAGCGCTCGCGCGCTGCCTGTCCCTCATGGAAATGTCCGCCCCCGACAAAATGTAAATGCAGGAGAAGGCGCGGAGAAGGCGCCGCTCCGCTCGCAGGCGCGTGAATCGGGGACTACTCCAGCCCGCCGTTCCTCTTGTATCGCTGCGTCTTCAGGACATACACCTTGTTGAAGTATTCGCCCAATTTCAGATGCCTGTCCTGCACCTGGCCGCGCGCCCGGGCCGGAACCCCGACTACTATCGAGCGATCCGGAATTTGCATGTCGTCCAGCACCACTGCGCCCGACGCTACCACGCACTCGTCTCCTATGCTCACGCCGTCGTTCACGACAGAGCCGTTCCCCAGCAGGGTCCGAGTCCCTACATTCTTGGCGTGACACACCACGCGGTGCCCAATGACCACGTAGTCGCCTATCGTGGCGTCCGTGTCGCAATGAACGACAGAGTTGTCCTGCACGCAGGTGTACTTCCCAATAGTTATCTTGCCCATATCCCCCCTGATAACGGTACCAGGCCATACGCTGGAACCTTCGCCTATCTCGACATCGCCTATTACGTATGCCGCCTCGCTCACGAACGCGGTGGGGTGAATTCTGGGCGTAATTCCGTCTAAAGTCCTAATCACGGCGCATCCTCGAAAAGTGGTTCAACATACTGTATTGCATCTTACCCCGATAGAAAACCCCTGCGCGCTATATCGCGTATGCTATGCTGAATGACAAACGATTATTCGAATCTAAGACACCGACGGATCAAAGCATGATCAAGATTATCTCGACACTCCTATTGGGACTCCTGCTGACGGCATTATTCATAGCCTGTTCGGACCCTGAGCCAGAACCCACTCCGACGCCGGAGCCGACGCCTGTCCCCACACAGACGCCCATCCCGACGCCGACCCCCGCTCCCACGGCGACGCCCGATCCGACCGCCACGCCCGAGCCGACCGCCGAACCTGAGCCCACCCCGACTGTCCAGACGGCGGCGCTGTTCGAGTACAGCCGCGCCGTAAGACTGCTGGAAGTCCAGGAATTCGACGACGCGATCACCGCCTTCGATCTGGTAATCAGAAAGCTGCCCGACTTTGGAAGGGCGTACTACCGACGAGGCCTCGCGTTCTATGGCGACGAGCGACTGGAACTCGCGCTCGAAGATTTCGACAAGGCCGCTGAACTCGAACCCAACTACGCCGGAACCTACGTGGCAAGGGCGAAAGTCCATCTGGACCAGGATAGAAAAACGGACGCGCGCGCGGACCTGGAAAAGGCCATCGAAGTAGCGAACCCTATCAGAGACCGCAACGCAATCATAGAAGCGCGTCTATTGCTCTCCGGCCTGTAAACCTTGCGCTCTCTCAAGCGCGCGGCCCGGCCACGACGACGACTTGGCCAGCGAGTGAAGACCGAAATGCTGAGCCGCGTTCACTGCCTTCGCGTCTATGCCCAGAACGCCGCTCACGCCTCTGGTAACCGAATCGGAGGGCGGAGCGCGCATGGCGAGAAACTCAGAAATGACCCGATCAGACGGCGCAACCGCGTATAGACAAGGCATTAGCGCGTTCGAGACGACGGTCAGCGCGAATCCCCGCCCAACGCGCGGCGCGTCGGATACCCATTTCACCAACGCTCTCGAGCCTCCTCTTTCGAACTCGCCCCTAAGTTGACCGAACAGACCATCGTCAGAACCGCAGACTACCAAATGAGCCATTGACCTCATGCGATTGACCGGGTCATTATGCGGCCTGACTCGAAAGAAACTCCAAGCCTCGGCGGGCAGGCGACGAGACGCTCCAACCTTAGGCGCCACTCGCCGAATTTGAGCGCGCTCGAGCGCGGGAACTCTTTTCAGGACATTGCCGATTGTCGCCAGCGCCGCGAATACGCCAAATTCCGCCGCGCCGCGCGGCTCGCCTCTCAGTTTCTCGAACATCGAAATCGGAGCCGCCTTCGCAAGCGCCAGAAATGGCTTCCTGTTTCTCGCGTAGCCCATCGCCTCCATCAGGCCGCGATACACTGCCTCGTTGGGAGATGCCCCAGCGTCCAACTCGATCCGGAAGCCGTCGCTCTTCGCGCGAAACCTCTCCACCCCCAGTTCCTCGATATCCGCAAGCGAAAACTGGGGCGTTTTCGCAATTCCAAGATGTCTCTCCGAAAAGTAAGCGGCTGCGGTAGGAGGTCCAGGCGGCAGGCGAGAATTGCGCGATAGCTTCAGCGCCACGTGCAGCGCCACTCCGTTGTAAGCCGGGTCTCTGTGGTGTCCGTGAGACCTCCACCCGGACTCCTCCAGGTGTAGCTCTACGTCTCCCCCAAACGTCGCGCCGTCGCGCCTGAGAACCGCCCCCTTGAAATCCGGTCCCGGACCATGATTCCTTATGCCCGGGAATACGATTTCGTACTTGTTGCCATCGCGGTCAATCAGATCCGGGCAAAGATCGAGGGAGCGCTCCCACAGGTCGGAGAATCGCTTTTCGCTTGTAATCGTAGCCATCGAGACGGACATCATGCGACGCTGGCCATTCGCTGATCGCGGCGCGTTATTCCACGGGCCAGCGCGGCGGGAAGGATACGCCGGTTCTGTCCATCATGCTCTCGCCTATTCGTTGAACGCGACCAATCAGTTCACGCTCATCCACGAAAGTGGGAACATGATCCCGCACCGCCACTTTGCCGTTTACGATGACGGTGTGAACGCTGCGCCCATCGGCGGAATAGACCAGGTTATTGACCGGGTTGAACAGCGTCCGCCATTCGGGGCGCATCGTGTCGAACAGAACCAGGTCGGCCTTCTTGCCGACTTCAATAGAGCCAATCCTGTCAGACATGCCAAGAGCCTCGGCTCCCCTGATCGTCCCCAGCTCGAGCGCTGTCTCCGCCGGTATCATGGACACGTCCTGCCTGCCGTCCTTGTACAGTATCGCCGAGAGATAGACGCTCCTCAACGTCTCTATGAGGTTGGAATTATTCGGCGCGTCGGTCCCAAGCGCAACCTTCACGCCCGCGTCCAGAAGTTCTGGAAGCAGCGCGTCGCGCGTCATTCCCGAGCCGCCCTTTGCCGCCGCGGGCGGACACATGACCACCGACACGCCCGATTCCGCAATCACGCGAACGTCGTCCTCGGTTATTCCAAGAGCGTGGGCAAGCAGAACGTCCTCGTCCAAAAAGCCATCCTGCCTGAGAGAACCGGTGGGGGTGGTCCCGGCGCGAGCCTTCCACGCTTCAACGGCCGAATTGGAAAAGCTGTGATGAATCGTGACTCGCGTCCCTCTATCCTTGGCTATTCGGGATACGCCGGACAGCAACTCCGGCGAGGCGTATTCAGAAGAAAACGGCATCGCCCAGGCTTCCATCATGCCGTCCAGTTCGCCGTGAAACTCCGCTATCGCTGCGTCGGTCATGGCGAGCGCTTCGTCCGTGTCATAGGTCGGAACGTTGAGCGGGTTCGGCCTGTCCGTGACCTGAACGCCCGTAACTATGCGGCATCCGGCGGCGCGGTAGGCGTCCATACAAGCGGCTATGCTCTGCGTGCTGCCCGGATCCACGAACGTGGTCGTGCCGTATTTTAGCAGTTCAGTTATTCCCAGCAGCGAGGTCAGACGCTCCTCCTCCGGCAGCATCGCCGACTGGAGCTTGAACACGTTGGGCAGGTAAGCCGGACCCAGGTCGTCCGGGAATATGCCCCTGGTCGCGTGCGCGTAGCTGATGTGCATGTGACCGCCAACGAACCCGGGCGTCAGAACGAAATCGGAGGCGTCAATCGTCTCGTTAGCCGAAACATCGGCGAGTTCCGAGGATTTCCCGACCCTCGCAATCGTATCTCCCTCTATCAGAACGGCGGCGTCAGTCAGGATGCGCCTGTCGGCGTCCATAGTGAGCGCGTACAGAACGTTTTCTATCTTGATCGAGTGTCGAGCCATAATGCGAGAATGGGTGTATAAAGCGCGGTTACCGCCAATGTTCGGGAAGGATGGGCGATTCGAGACCCATCTTGTCGGCTATCCAGCGTTCCTGGTACAAGCCATCCTTATAACTGGAACGCTCGGATGCGTACACAGTAACGTCGCCGCTTAGAGCGTCTGACACAGGCCGAAGCGCGTCCGGTTCCAAAATAGACCCGCGCGGCCCCGCGTTGAGCAGCGTCGTAGCTGATATGCGGTGGGCGAAAGCGCGCAAATCGAAGTAGGACAGCGTGTCGGCAACCGCCCGCTCATTTGCGGGATATGCCCGAATATAGTCGTTGTACTCTTCCAGGGGGTAGCCGTTCGTCCTCTTCGCCAGATCCAGCGAATCGAAGAAGAGAGAGGGAGTGGATACGAGATGAGTGGCGCCGCCGCGAAGCGCCTGCGCCTGCATGGCGACGTCGTTCCCGATTATCGCCTTTCTCGCGTGGTCAACCGAGTCCAGCGATCCCAGAAACTCCAGGCCGCGTATCGCGTCGGCGACTATCCCCCTGAAGATGTAACCCCCCGGCGATGCTATTCCCTCTGTGAGCAGACCCGGGAACATGGCGGCGAACGGCTTATCCGAATTACGCTGCCCCCGTCCCGCCAGCGAGAAAGTGACGAACTCGCCGCGAACTCCGTTGGCGGTGCCCTGCGGAATTATCTCCAGGACGCTGGCGTACTTGGGAGGCCAGTATATGGCTGGGAACGGCCCCTCTCCTTTGGGGACGCTCAGGTATCCAAATAGCCTGTAAGGGCCCACGCTGGTCAACGATACGCCGTACAAAGTGGCGAAGTCGGTCTCCCTTAACGGAATGGGCTCGACCTCAGGCTCGGCCGGAGTGGCGTTTAACTGGGCGAGAACGGCGTCCCAGTATCCGTCGAAATCGTCGGGCTTCCTGTAATCTGAATCAGCCACTTTAGCCCTCCCGCGCCAGATGTCGGTTGAAGAACTCGACGATTATCGGGTCGTGTTCGTCCCTGCCCGCGCTGTGTCCCTGCCCATCGTAGGCGTACAAGCGCTTGTCGTCGCTGGCGATGCGATCGAAGAGCGCGTAGCCCGTCTCAGGCGGACAGACGTTGTCCTGAAGTCCGATATTCACGATGATCGGACAGGTTATCTTATCCGCGAAGTTGACGCAGTCGAAATAGTTCAGCGTACGCTCGACTCGCTCGCGCCGCGAAGGGTGAAGCCTCAGATAGTCGTTTATCTCTTGGTAAGGGTACGTACTCGTCAGTTCGATAGAATCCATGTAGCCTGTCAGATACGGCGCGCCGGCCGACGCCGCCTTTATCTCATCCCGCATCGCGGCTGTGCAGAGCGTCAGTCCGCCGCCCTGGCTGCTGCCGGCGACCCCTATCCTCTCGGAATCAACTTCGTTCCTCGACAGCAGGAAATCCACCGCCCGCCAAGCGTCCGTGTAGAAACCGCGGTAGGAATAGACATTTCGGTCAACCATCCCGTATGTGAGCAGCCCGGGATAGCCTGGATTGAACTGCGCGTTGGATCGCAATTTGCCGCGCGGCGCGGCGCCCAGCGCGGCGTATCCGCGCCTGGCCCACTCCTTTGGAATGGCCGGGTCGCTCTGGTAGCCGGGGACCAGGATCATCGTGGGCAGAGGCCCCGTCGCTTTCTTGGGAAGACAGTACCAGGCCGCCACTCTCACATTATCCACGCTGTCGTAGAACGCCTGATATACTTCTACTTCTTCGTCCGAACGCATCGGTTCGGCAACAACCTCCGGATTCAGGTCAACGCGCCCTGCCTGCGCCTTCACATCGTTCCAGAAGGCGTCGAAGTCTTCCGGCTTGCGCGCCTTGCTCCGGTAATTCTCATCTACTGAGTATGTCAATTGAGTACCTCATAGCGCGGCGTGACATCGCCATGGTTTCATCCTAGGGGACGGGCCGCCATATATCGGTGGAGCGGGTGATGGGATTCGAACCCACGACATTTTGCTTGGGAAGCAAACACTCTACCCCTGAGTTACACCCGCCCGACGGTGAAGAGATTGTATCAGCGCGACACTCGATTGACAACAGATTCCCAGCCAGTCAGCAGGGCCTTTCGATTATCTGAGATCCGTTCGTCCTGAGCTTGTCGAAGGATGCCTGTTGAACGGCGCTGTCAGTCAGTTCGTAGGCATATTGTAGAATAATCGAAAGACCCTGAGCCAGTCAGGACTCTACACCCGCCCCGCCAGAACTGTTCCCATGCGCTGGGTTCCGATGACATCCCCTCCGTCGCCCGCGATATCCGGCGTCCGGTACCCCTCGGACAGAACACCTTCCACAGCGCGCTCGACAGCCTCCGCTTCGTCTTCCAGCCCAAACGAATGGCGGAGCATCATCGCCGCGCTCAGTATCATTCCGACCGGGTTGGCTATCCCCTGTCCGGCAATGTCGGGCGCAGATCCGTGAATAGGCTCGTAGAGGCTGACCGCTGACTCGGCGTTCTCTGTAACGCCAGGCAGTCCGGCCAGAGAAGCGGATGGCTGCATTCCCATCGAGCCGGACAGCACAGACGCTTCGTCCGTCAAAATATCTCCAAACATATTCTCCGCGACTATCACGTCATAGCCGGCGGGATTGCGAATCAGGGCCATTGCGGCGGCGTCCACCAGAATGTGTTCCAACTCCACTTCCGGATATTCCTCATGCACTTCCTCAGCGACTTGCCTCCACAGCCTGGATGTCTCCAGCACGTTCGCCTTGTCAACGCTGGTGAGTCTCTTGCTCCTTCCCATCGCCAATTCAAACGCTACGCGGATGATGCGCTCTATCTCATGCTCGGTATAGTAAAGGGTGTCAACGCCCATCCGTCCCCCTTCCTCTTCCCACCTGCGCTTGGGCTGGGCGAAATACAAGCCGCCTGTGAGTTCCCGGAGCACTATCATGTCCACGCCTTGCAGCAGGGATGGCTTGATGGGACTGGAATTGATGAGGGCGGGATAGACCTTGACGGGTCGCAGGTTGGCGAACAGCCCCAGGCTCTTGCGTATGGCGAGAATTCCATCCTCCGGTCGAGTGGAGGCGTCCGGGTCATCCCATTTCGGCCCGCCGACCGCCCCGAACAGGATGGCGTCCGATTCATTGCACAGTTCGACGGTCGCGTCCGGCAGCGGCGTCCCGAAATCATCAATCGCATTTCCACCGACCCTGCCCCGTTCCAAATTGAAGCTGTGTCCAAAGCGCCTGCCCACAGCGTCGAGTACCTTTACCGCCTCCGCGATGACCTCCGGACCTATTCCATCTCCCGGCAAAACGGCAATCTTGAATTCCATTTTGAGAACATCTCCTTAATTTGTATCGGCGCCGCGCCGCGCGTATTATACAGGCAAATAACCTCGAAAGGCTCACTAACATGGCATTGACTACCGAAGCGGTGGTGATAGGCGGCGGCGTAATGGGCGCGAGCATACTGTACAATCTCGCGTCAAGAGGCGTGGACGCCCCCGTTCTGCTCGAGCGCGATACGCTGGGTTCAGGCTCCACCGGACGCTCATCGGGCGCGATCAGAATGCACTACTCGACAGAGGTGAACGCGCGTTTGGCGTGGGAGAGTCTGCGCGTCTTCCAGAATTGGCGCGACGTAATTGGCGGCGACGGGGATCCGGGTTTCACGCGAACCGGTTACATGGTGTTCGCGCCCGAATCCGAATCCGACGGATTCTTCCACAATGTCGAGATGCAGCGGCGAGTCGGCATAGACACTCGAATCGTCAGCTACATGGAGGCGCGCGAACTCGCTCCCGCCTTCCACTACGGCGAGGATGAACACTTCGCGTGGGAAGACCAGTCCGGACACGGAGACGCGTCCGGAACCGCGCTCGCATACGTCTCTCGGGCGAGAGAACTCGGCGCTTCCATGGCGTTGGAGTCTCCCGCCCTGGAAGTAGTAACTTCCAGCGGGCGCGTTCGCGCGGTGAGGACTGCGAACGAAACATACGAAACGGACACGGCGGTAATCGCGACAGGTCCGTGGTCTTCGCGCTTCCTGAAACATCTGGACATCCAGCTTCCGCTCAAGCCGACGCGACACGAAGTGATATTCATACGCCGCGCCGAAACGGGAGTCGGATTTCACCCGGGCGGAGGCGACATGGCCAACCTGATCTATTTCAGGCCGGAGGCGAACGACCTTACGCTGGTGGGCAACGGCAATCGGGAGTCCGAAGTTGACCCGGACACGTACAATCAGCGCGCAAGCTCCGACTTTACGATGGATATCTGGGAGAGGCTTTCCAAGCGCATCCCCGGCGTCGAAGAGGGTCAACTCGCGCATGGATACGCCGGCCTATACACCACTACGCCGGACTTGCATCCGGTAATGGATAGCGTTGACGGGATCGAGGGGCTGTATATCTGTACCGGATTCAGTGGGCACGGCTTCAAGCTTTCGCCCGCCGTCGGCGTCTGCATGGCGGAACTAATACTGAACGGCGAATCCAGGCTGGTTGACATATCCGCTCTCCGTATGTCCCGCTTTGATGAGGACGCCCTGAACTCGACTCAGTATAATTTCAAGGTGATAGCGTAGGGCGACAGACGCAAAACATGTTAGTATTCCGCTCAGAACGGATACAGCGATTTTTAGATTCGAGAGGCAGGTAATATGATTGGCGCGGACCTGGTTGCGAGAATTCTCAAACAAGAGGGAGTGGACTTCATGGGAGTCATCCCGTTCAATTCCCTGGAAGAGGCGGCGGCAAAAGCGGGAATCAGACCGCTAATCTTCCGACAAGAGCGCGTGGGCGTGAACATGGCCGACGCCTACACGAGGGTGACCAACGGCAAGCGAACGGGCGTGTTCGCGATGCAGGCGGGGCCTGGAGCGGAGAACGCCTTCGCGGGCGTAGCGCAGTCATACGCGGACTCGGTGCCGATTCTGCTGCTGCCGGCGTCGGCGCCCCGGAATCGCGCGGGGGTGCATCCGACATTCAGCCCGAGCCGCACTTACGAGTCGGTCGTGAAGTGGTCGGGCAGAGTCGGCCTGCCCGAAGAGATCCCGAACGCACTCCGCCGGGCGTTCAGCCAACTTCGACTAGGGAGACCAAGCCCGGTATTGCTGGAGTTGCCAAGCGACATCCTGCGCGGCGAACTTCCCGACGGGGACGCGGAGTATATTCCGGTGCGGCGGCGGCGCTCGGCGGGCGACCCGCAGGACGTGAGAGATGCGGCCAAAGCCCTGCTGGGCGCGAAGAATCCGGTTATACACGCCGGACAGGGCGTTCTCTACGCAGAGGCGTGGGATGAACTTCAGGAACTCGCAGAACTGACGCAGACGCCGGTGATGACTTCCATGGCGGGAAAGAGCGCGTTCCGAGAGGATCATCCACTCTCCCTTGGAACGCGGTCCAGCACGACGACCGGAATGGTGGTTCACTTCCTGGAAAAGGCGGATGTAGTGTTCGGAATCGGGTGCAGCTTCACCCGCATCCACTACGGCGCGGACGCATTCGACAGCAAGGTATTGGTGCACATCACCAACGACGAAGATGACGTGAACAAGGACTACTCGCCCGACGTAGCCGTTATTGGGGACGCGAAACTGGTCATGCGCCAACTCCTCCAGGAGATCAAGGGAATGCTGGCAACGAGCGGAAATGAGCGGGTGGACCGGGGAGACGTGGCAGGCGAAATCAGCGCGGCGCGCGATGAGTGGATGAAGGAGTGGCTGCCCAAGATGCACTCGGACGCGACTCCCATCAACCCGTATCGGGCGCTCAACGACCTCTCGAAGGCGATTGACCGCAAGAATACGATCATGAATCACGATTCGGGAAGTCCGCGCGACCAGATGATTCCCTTCTACCAGACAGTCGCGCCACGCGGCTTCATCGCCTGGGGCAAGTCAACGCAACTGGGGTACAGCCTGGGCGCGGCCATGGGCAGCAAGCTCGCCGCCCCAGATAAATTATGCGTGAATGTAATTGGAGATTACGGTTTTGGTATGGTTGGAACTGATCTCGAAACCGCCGTGCGTGAGGAAATCCCAATTCTTACGGTAGTGCTGAATAATTCTTCCATGGGGATATATCGCCCCGAACATTTCGCTACGGCGCACGAACTCTACGGCACCAAGACTACTGGCGGCGACTTCGTGAAGATGGCGGACGCTCTGGGCGCGTACAGCGAGCGAGTTACGCAGCCGGAACACATCATCCAGTCCGTGAAGCGGTGCGTGAGCGAGGTTGAATCGGGGCGAACGGCGCTGCTGGAAATAGTGACGGACGACGCGGAAAAGGATATGCCCTTCAGGATGTTCTAATGGCAACGCTTTCATATCCTCGCCGCAGAGCGGGAAAGGCGACGACATGAACCCAAATCCTATGAAACGCAAACTTCTCTCCGGTCAGCCCGCGTTCGGCGTCTCGATCATGTTTCCGTCTCCGCACGCGGTGGACATGGTGGGCCGGCTCGGCTTCGACTGGGTACTGATAGACTGCGAACACGGCTCCATCTCTCTGGAGAGCGTAGAGGTCATGACAATGGCGGCGGAAGCGGCAGACGTCACGCCCATCGCCAGACCGCCCGTCAACTCGTTCGAGGCTATCGGCCAACTCATGGACAGGGGCGTAATGGGAGTGCAGATACCCCACGTGAACACGGCGGCGGACGCGCGCAGAGCGGTCGAGTCGGTCAAGTATCATCCGCTGGGAGCGCGCGGACTGGCGGCGGGTGTCCGGTCAGCCTCCTACGGATACGGCCTCTCGATGTCCGAATACGCAGAGCGTTCCAACGCGGAGACGCTGGTCTGCGTTCAGTTGGAAGAGGCGGAAGCGGTGAGGAACGTAGAAGAGATCGTGCAGGTGGACGGCGTGGATGTGTTCTTCGTCGGTCCTTCGGACCTGTCCCAGTCGCTGGGACATCCCGGACAACCAGACGCGCCGGAGGTTCGGGAGGCGATGGAAAGAGTCTTCGGGTCAATATCGGCGGCGGGAAAGGTGTCCGGCTCAGCCGGCAACGCGCGGGCGATTCGCGGATATATGGACCAAGGCGTCTCGTATCTGTACACCCACCTCACCACACTGCTATCATCCGCCGCAGGCTCGTTTATGGAAGAAGTGCTAAGCCCGAGAGGGTGAAGGGTGATTGCCTGAGCGCCATCACGCGGTTCGCCTCGCGGCCCAACCTCGTTGTCATTGGTTCGCGGTTCGCATTAGCCGCAATCTTTTCTGAGAGGATGTGGCTGAAAATGCGTGAGAACAAAGAACAGATGGGGTAGCTGGTTGACCAGGCGTGTCCGGATGCAGAAAAGATATAATGCCTGCATTATATCTGAGAGGTTAGCGCTTTGAGTTCGAACGACACAGTCTATCCACTGAAGGCGATTCGCGCCCTGTCGCTGCATACGCAGGGACTCGCCTCTCCCACTCGGCGGCGAGGGAAACCGAGCGTCGAGGATGCGCTTTCGACGGTGGAGCGAGTCGGCTGGGTGCAGATTGATACGCTTCAAGTTGTCAATCGCAGCCAGTACATCGCGCTGTGGAGCAGGCTGGGCGACTACGACATGGGACATCTGGACAATCTGCTATTCGATGGCGGCAACTCATCGCCGAACAACGGACGGCGCCTGTTCGAGTACTGGGCGCACGCGGCATGCATCATACCGCTGACGTCGTATCGCTGGTTCATGCCGATGATGAGACGGAGAGCGTCAGGACGCGGAACCTGGCATCGCAAGTGGGTGGCCGACCCCGACAACGCGCGGTTCGTGGACTCCTTGCTGGAACGAATAAGGAAAGAGGGAGCGGCGCGTCCCGCCGACTTTAGGACAGGCAGGCGCGCGCCGGGTTCGTGGTGGAACTGGGATGACGCGAAGATCGCGCTCGAATATCTTTACGACATAGGTGAACTGGCGATAGCGAACAGGATCAACTTTCAGAGGATATACGATGTTCGCGAGCGAGTTGTGCCAGCCTGGGTGGACATGAACGAGACGACCCACGAAGAAGGCCTGAAACGACTGCTGGAAATATCACTGCGAGCGCTGGGCGCGTGTGAGCCGGCTCAGGTCGGAGATTACTTTCACATGAAGCGAACCGAAGCGAAGCCGCTGGTCCAGTCGCTCATAGAAGATGGAATTTTTCAGAAGGTGAACGCGAAGTTGGCAGACGACAATGTTCGAGAGCTTGTGGTTCACCGCGAGAATGCGCCGTCGCTGAAAATGGCGGCTGACGGCGAGGTTCGAGCCAGTCGAACCACGTTCCTGACTCCGTTCGACAGCCTGTTCTGGGCGAGAAACAGAGTCATGGATGTGTGGAAGTTCGAGCAGACTCTGGAGTGCTATGTGCCTGAACCGAAGCGCAGGTGGGGATATTTCTGCCTTCCAATACTGCACAGGGACAGGTTGGTGGGGAGGATGGACCCGAAGGTGGAACGCAAGACGGGGTTATTGCGAATCAAGAATCTGTATTTGGAGCCGGGAGTAAAGCCGGGCGCTAGGCTGGTATCCGGCGTGGCGCGGGCGATGCGAGACTTCATGAAGTTCCACAAGGCAACCGATCTGGCGATAGAGCGCAGCGAACCGGCGGAGTTTGGGAAGCGGCTGGAAGCGGCGATGTAGAGGCTAACGGCGCGTGATTCGGCCTTCGCCTCGCTCCGGATAGCGCTGAGCGGTTATCACTCCGCCGAGCGCGTCGCGGATATAGTTGGCCAGCGCGTCCTGGGTGAATACTTCCAGCGGGCTCATCCGCAAGCGCGAAAGCGGGTACTGGTCTCCGCCAAAGGCAAGGAACCTAACCGTCACAAGGTTGACGGCGGGAGCGCCCTCCACCAAAGCGCCGTCGCGGACTATCGGAGTTCCGTCCGACAAAGTGATTTCCACCACTCGACTGCCCGCCGAAACGCGGTTGTCGTCTTCATCCGCCACCCTGGGTTCTGCGTTTGGGTCATACACTACGGTGAAGCCGGCGATGTGAGGAAAGCGGCCCGAACTGTCTTCTACCCGGGACAGCGCGTTTTCCAGCGTGTCCTTGAAACCCGCCGGGCTCAGATCATGCGCTATGACCATGAGGTCGGGAAATCGCAGTATGGAGAATAGGTCGAGTTCGGTGAGTATCCCGTTCGCGGGAATAGAGACGATACCCACGCCGCCTCCGTTGAAGACGGCTACTGAGGGAGCGGCGTCTACGATGTCCGGCCGGGACTGGCGCGCCTGCCACAGCAGCGCGTCCGCGATCAGGTTGCCCTCGTTGGTCTCCATCCGGGTATTGAGAATCTATGGCGACTTCAGTCTTCCCTACTCGCTCATTGGACAATCCCGCGATATATTCACTGACCGGCCCAATGACCCTGGACTCGATTTCGGGATGAAGCGGAACGGCGTCGGGGTTGTCGCCGCCGGCGACGCGAGACACGCCCGAAATATCGCCCACCCAGAGAACGCGGCCGGAACTGTCGAACGTCAGGGACAGTCTGCCGACATAGTTGTATCCGCCCAGGGTGGTTACTATCGGAACGGAGACGCCGACGGAGTCCTTGGCGAAAAGAGGATACGCCCCGATTACGGACTCTTCGTCACCCGGAATAAGCGTATCGTACTCGTTGGCGAGAATGCCCCACCCGGAACCAGATACGGCGGCGTCCACGTCGGAGAGCCGAGAGATAAGCTCCATGTCCTGTTCTATGGATTGCAGGTGACTTATCAGCAGTATCTTGTTGACGCCCTCAGACACCATCGCGTCAATCTGTGATTGAACGGCTGACGCCATATCATCGCCGGCGACGACGTCGCCCGGATTGGCGATGAAACTGATGTCGGGAGTGGTTACCCCAACGACTCCAACACGCTCGGAGCCGACGTCGAAGACAGCGCTGGGAGCTAATCGCCCAGACTCGTAGAGCGCGGCGAGCCTCGCTTCGCCTGTCACGTCCAGATTGGCGGACAGGAACGGAGCGCCAGACGCGAAACTCTCTATGAAATCGGCGAGCGCGTCAGGACCAAAGTCGAATTCGTGGTGGCCTATGCCGCTGGCGTCGAATCCGATTATGTCCATGGCGAGCGCGTCGTAATGAGGCAGGTCGCCCTTATCGAGACTGGCATTGTACTGCGGGCTCGACAGGAAGTTGTTTCCGGCGGAGAGCGTCAGAACGCCGTCGGATCTGTTGGCGGCGTCATCTTTCGTAGCGGCTATGAGCGAAGCGAAACGGGACACGCCCCCGAAGTCGCCGTCCGGGATGAGATTGGATTCGGCGTTGTTGGCGTGCAGCACGGTTAGGGTGAACGCGGGCACGGGAAGCGGCGGCGGCAGGTTGAGAATCGCAGGAGTGGGTGGTGGTGGCGGCGGAGTTGACGTAGGTGGAACAGGTGTGGGGACGGCAGGCATAGGCGTGGGACTTGGCGGAACAGGCGTAGCCGACGGAGCGGTAGGAACGGCTGTCGAGGTTGGAATCGGGGTATGCGTGGGCGGAACGGACGTGGACGTCGACTCTGGCGTAGGAGGCGCAGCCGGGACGTCGACGGTTGGCGCAGGCGGCATTGGCGTGGAAGTCGGCGCCAGAGTCTGGGCGGCGGGAGCGGGCGTGGAAGTCGGCGTCAGGGACTGAATTATGGGGGCGGTCGTCGCGGTGGGCGTCGGCAGAGGGTCTTCCGGACCACACGCCGCCGCCACAAGCAATAGAGCTATGAATGAGAGAGCCGCCGCGACTGGCCTGATGGGCATATCCAAAACCGCCATTCCTATATTTGGATGAAGTATTCTATGACAAGAAGACCGGTTGAGTCCACGCCTGCAATCCATTGGAAGACATGACATGGGCGCGGATATAGCCTTCATCGCCGCCGGGCCGGTACGAGGCTTCCCTGCCGACCTGTTCATCGTAAACAACGCCATCCTTGCCGATGAATCTGGTAAGGAAGATGGCGTCGGACTGTCGGCGAATCTTTAGGGATATTTCGTCTGAACGCGCGTCGAGTTGACCGAGAAATACGCCGGTCGAAGAGTAGAAGCGTCCGGCCGCCATCGCCTCTACCACCGCTTCAGACTCCAGACCGTCGGATTCGACCATTACCCAGCCGCGCCCGGGATTATCCAGGTCGTATGAAAAGTCGTGGTAGTGATGCGAGTCGTCGGACGCGACGCCGAAAATCGGGACGCCTGCGCTCAGAACGTTGTCCCATATCTGGGATGGGGTGAGAAATCCGGGTATGGGAATTGGATAGTTGTTGCACTGGGACGCGGCGTTGAACACTTCCATCAGGCTGGCGCCGCGCGTCTTCAAGATGGCTTCGTGGTCGAAAGCCCACTTCCAACTGGGGTGGTTGATGCAGGATATTCCGCCCGCGTCCCTAATGGCGTCTATGTTTGCCTGGAGCGTGGTGGCGACATCGCCTGTGTCTATCGGCTCCACATAACGCTCTATGCCGATCGCGCCGAGGTGTACGGGGGTCCTGTCCTCGTGGCTCCAGGGAATGGTGACCTCTTCGCCCGGAATCATAAGCGGTCCAAGTGAGCCGTCGCGTCCGTTTCCGTAGTCGAGTAGCGTGAGATGATTGTGATCCGACAGGACGAGGAAGTCATATCCGTGGTCTCGGTACCAAGCGGCTACTTTCGCTGGTTCCTCGTCGCCGTCCGACTCGGTAGTATGGGTGTGTATATTGCCCCTGTACCACGTTTGCTTGGTCATATCGCCTCTCTTGGAATGATATTGCTGTACTGCGGTCAGGATTTGGCCGTCAGCCGTTCAACCCATAGCTCGGTGAGGCGGTCGGCGTCCACGCGGAGCGCGATCTTGGCGTTGGGCGGGTTGTCGGTGACGCCTTCGATGTCGGCGACTGTCTGTCCGGCGGTAAGCTGACTTCGATATTCGACGCGCACGAATGCGTCGGACGTGTCGAATAAAGTCGGGTCTATCGCATACGCCATGGCGGGAACGTCGTTGAACTGCGCGCCTTCCGGATTTCGGAGCCGCCCTCTGCTGTTGTACGCGGCCTGTATGAACGAGACGGCGTTCTGCAGAAGGCGATTGGCGGGAGTGTCGTTTTCCCACGCGCGCTGGAGTTGTTCGGGGGAGAATTCTACTTCTCGGCACACGTCCAGGCCGATCTGGGCGATGCGCGCGCCGGAGCGATATACCACTTCGGCGGCCTGCGGATCGCCCCACAAGTTGGCGGTGGCGACAGGAGTTACATTGCCGGGCACGGACACCGCTCCGCCCATTACCACGACTTCACTCAGCGATTCGGCAATCTGCGGAGCGATGTTGATGGCCAAAGCCAGATTGGTCAGGCGGCCAAGCGCGATGAAGGTTATCTCGCCAGGTGAAGCCTGGACCCGCTCTATTATCTCGAACACGGCGTTGCGAGATTGGGATCCAATGTCGGGCGCGGGCAGATTGGCGTCCCCCAATCCGTCAGAACCGTGTATATGCGGCGCGTATGGCGGATTGCCCAGTCCAAACGTCCTCGAAACTCCCTGATAGACGGGAATCTCGGAGAGGCCCGCCGCCTGCAAGATGGTCAGCGCGTTGCGAGTGCACTGCTCCAGCGAGACGTTGCCGAATATGGTTGTCAGCGCCTCGATCTGAAGTTCGGGGCTGCCGAAAGCGAACAGCAGCGCGGCGGTATCGTCTATGCCTGGGTCGGTGTCTATGATTACACGTTTCATTGGGATTGCACCCTTCCTACTGAGCCCTACTGAGCGAACGGTCTATGCAGCCGCTTTGACTGTGGCGCAAAAGCCGTCTAAAGAGTTGATTGCTTCAAGCAGCGCGTCCGCGAGCGGCGTTATATGCCCCAGAATCGAGGCGACGCCAGACACATTGAGTATCTGCTGTCCGATGTCCACGATAGTCCTTGCGGTCTCTCGATGTTCTTCCGGCAAGCCCTGTATGGTTTCCTCCGTCGTTTGGTCCAGGAATGTCTGGACAGCTTCCACCAGATCCCGGCCCGCCCGTATGGCGGTTTCGAGCGCATCCAATCCCTGACAGAACGCAAGAGCGATGGGGATGCCGCCGAATAGCGTTCCGAGTATGATTAGGATTCCCACTATGATTATTACAACACCCGCAGTCCCCGCGATCACCTTCAGAACCATGCTTCCCTCCTCAATTATGCGATAACCAAGCGAGTCTCAACAAGCAGCGTTTTGGAATTCAACTTGCGAGAAACCCCCGCTTATCAATTTGGTTCGGGGCTGATAAACTCTCTCTAGCGCGACCTCGCTATGAAGGGCGCGGATATATCGTACACCATAAGCTCGTTTTAGGAGAAATCATGAACGGCTACGAGTTGAAGAAGAAAGTGCAGTCCGGCGGGATAGTTTACGGCACGATGATAAGCATGAGTCGGAATCCGCGCTGGACGGCGCCGATGGCGAACTTTGGACTGGATTACGTGATAATAGACAGCGAACACTCGCCGCGGGGCCGGTCGGAGATGGCCGATTTCATAGCCGCGTTTTCGTTTAGCGGCGTCGCTCCAATCGTTCGCATCCCCATACCGGATTCGCACTATGTGACTATGGCGCTCGACGCCGGAGCGCACGGCATTCTGGCGCCGTACTGCGAGACTGTGGAAGAGGCCAAGGATGTGGTCGCGGCGGCGAAGTGGCGTCCGCTAAAGGGCGCTCTCGTCCGCAAAGCGGTCGAAACAGGCGAATTTCCGTCCCAGTCCACTAAAGAATATCTGGAAGCGCGCAACAGAAACAGCGTCTGCATCATCGGCATCGAGAGCGTTCCCGCAATCGAGAATCTGGACAATATCCTGTCGGTGGGCGGGATAGACGCGATTTTCGTCGGACCCAACGATCTGAGCATTACGCTGGGCATTCCCGACGAGTATGATCATCCCGACTACGAAGCCGCCCTGAGGGAGATCATTCGAATCTGCCAGAAGCACAACGTGCCGAACCTGTTCCACCACCAGACGGTGGAACTTACGACCAAGTGGCTGCGTGAGGGCGTCCGCTTCGTGCTGTACAGCTCGGACGCGCGGACGATGCACAACGGCTTCAGGGAGGAATTTGGGCAGATCAAGGCGGTCGGCGCGGAGATAGGCGGCGGCGAAGCGGAGGACGTGGGCGAGTCAGACGAGGTCATTTAGCGCTGACGACTCCGCATTGATTGATTGATGGTAGAATGATGAAAACTGAAACCCAGATAGCGCGGAGTAGCGAACTGCATGGCAGTTCTGACAGCATTTGAACGCGACCAAATAGCGACGAAGAGCGACCTGTACGCTCTGGAGACGCGACTGGTCAAGTGGACGGTCGGAATCCTGATAGCGGTCGTCCTTGCCATGCTGGGAAATCTGGGCGCGCTAGTAGTACTGATACTTCGGCTGTCCGGGAATTAGATCAAAGACTGAATACTGAGAGGCGAGGCGAATATGTCCTGGAACTTCACGAATGTCAACGGTCCTTACGGCGGAACTACGGAGGGACCCGCGTGGGATGGAAGTGGGCTGCTGTTCACGTTCATACCCGCGAGTTACATAATGAGATACGATCCCGAATCGCGCTCTTCGACCATATACAAGGAAGGCTCTAACAACGCGAATGGGCTGATGCTGGACCCGTCCGGGACGCTGTTCGCCTGCGAGGGCGGCGGGCGGCGCGTAGTGCGCTATGAAGCTGACGGAAGCGCGACAGTCCTGGCGGACGGATTCGAAGGCGGCAAACTGAACATTCCGAACGATCTGGCGATAGACCCAGAGGGTCGCGTGTGGTTCACCGACCCCTTCTACGAAGGCGCCGGCGGCAAGTGGTCGGAAGACCGCTCGAACAAGGAACTGGATCACGACTCGGTTTATAGGCTGGACCCGCAGGAGGACGGATCGTGGTCCATCACGCGGGTGACCTTCGACACTACCCGTCCCAACGGCCTGCTCTTTTCGCTCGCCTACCACACGCTGTACGTGGCGCAGAGCGGACGTCTGCCAGAAGAGAAGCGAGAGTTGCGCGCCTATCCCGTCAACGAAGACGGCTCTCTCGGCGACGGCGAAGTGATACACGACTTCGGGGAGCATAGAGGCATTGACGGAATGTGCCTGGACGTCGAGGGCAACATAGTGGCGACCGCCGGATACCGAGAGAGTGGCCCCGGCCCGATGATCTACGTATTCTCTCCGTCCGGAGAGGTTATCGAGACTCACCCCTTGAACGTGGACCGTCCAACCAACTGCACGTTTGGAGGCGAGGACCTGTCCACGCTGTACGTCACGACCGGCGACGGACACCTCCTGCGCGCGTTCACGGACAGACAAGGAAGACTTCTCTACCCCTAGGAGAACCGCTATGGCGCGAGAGGCTGAGATACTGGTGATAGGCGGGGGAATAGCGGGGTCGGCCGCGGCCTTCTATCTGGCGCGGCGCGGACGCGATGTATCCCTGGTGGAGCGCGGAGAAATCGCTTCGGAGGCGTCGGGCGCCAACGCGGGCCAGATAGGGGCCGCAGGCTGGGGCGACATGCCCGACCTCAACTCGTACTTGACGATGGGCAGCCTCCAGCTATTCAAGGAGATTCAGCTTGACTTGGGATACGACATCGAGTTTCGGCAATCGGGTTCTCTAACGGCTATCCAAACGTCGGATCAGTACGACTATATGCGAGACCGCGTCGCGGATATGCGCGCAAATGGATTCGAAGTCGAGCTTCTGACGGCGCGAGAGGCGCGCGCGATGGAGCCTGAACTGAATCCCGATTTGCTGGGGTATATGTACACGCCGCTCCGCGCGCAGGCAGACCCGGTGAAAGCCACGCGCGCGTTCGCAAGAGCGGCCTCCTCCGCGGGCGGACGCATCTTCACGAATCACTCGGTGTCTAACATAGAGGCGCGTCCGAGCGGAGGCTACTTGGTCGAAACCAATATGGGCAAGTTCGCGTGCGAGTCCCTGGTGATAGCCGCCGGCGCGTGGTGCGGACCCGTCGGAAGAATGCTCGGCCTTGATATACCCGTCGTTCCCGTGCGCGGTCAAATGTGGGCTACGGAGAGTCTGCCGCCCTCGCTGTTCCTAACCCAGTCATCCGCCGAATCCGCTCACGCATGGAGCGCGAATGACGGCTCTGACGCCGACAATCCCCCCGAATTGACGCATAAGAACGGCAGACGAATCACGCGGCACCTGTACGGAAGGCAGAGACGCAATGGAGAGATCATCTTCGGCGGCGACCGGGAGCTAATGGGCTACGATAAGACGGTGGACCATGCGGGAATCGAAGTGAACAAGGGCCATGCCTCAGATATCATTCCGATGCTGTCCAACCTGCCAATAGCGCGGACGTGGGGAGGTTTGATGCCCTTCTCGATGGACGGCGCGCCCATTATCGGAGGCGTACCGTCGCGGGATAATCTGTATATCGTGAGCGGACTGGCGAGTTCGGGTTTCGGGAGAGGTCCGATGGCGGGCAAACTGCTGGCGGACTTCATACATACAGGGCACAGGCCACAAGTGTTGGAAGAGGCTGACCCGGCGGGGCGTGTGAGAGACCTGGGTTAATTCAACGCAAGGCGAATGCTATCGCGCTCCATTGGATACGCCCGCTATGTCGTCCAGGTACTCGCGCACGTCGTCGGACACGAAATCGGCCACCAAGTCAGGTGGGCATTGACCATCATAGAAACAGTCTCGATGCAAAATCAGTTCGGCGGTGGAAAACTGCCTGTAAAGTCCCAGCGACCGTATCCTCCGGTTTCCCTTCTCAAGCGCCCTGATGCCGTTCCGCCTCGCGTTAGTTCCTGATGGAACTACCCCCCGACCATGGAACTCCAATAATTCATTTGCGCCTTGAGTTACCGCTCCCCACGCTTTCTCCGCAGAATCTCGGAGAACGATGTAGTCCCCTGTTCTGCGCCAATCATCCAATTCCCTGACCGAATGGTTATACAGCGCCCACGCCTCTTCCAGGTAGCGTCCCATTCCATGCTCCTTATGTCGGTTCTTCGCTCAAGATTATACTGAATCCGGCTGACCGTGGCCACGTCCGCCTGAAAGGCTGAACGCTGTCCTCAGGCGACACAGCGCCTCCAAGCGTCGCATAAACGGAGTTGCGACCCCTAACGCGCGCGATATTGGGTCTGTTAGTATTCTCGGAGTGAGAAATATAAACCGCCCAACCGAATTCAATCCCATCTCCACTTTCAGGAACGCCTTCTACGGCTGGAAGCTGGTGGCGCTGTCGGTGTTCATGCTTTCGCTGATGGCGCTGACCGTCTTCCAAGGACTCGGAACATTCCTCGTCGCGTTCGAGCGACAGTTCGGTTGGACACGCACCCAAATGTCGGGGGCGTTCGCGCTCGCCCGCGCGGAGGGCGCGGTTCTGGGACCTATCGAGGGGTGGCTGATAGACCGCCTGGGAAATCGGCGCATGATCCTCATCGGCTACATAATCATGGGCGTCGGCTTCCTGCTGTTCTCGCAAGTAGATAGCCTGTGGCAGTTCTACGCGGTATTCCTGCTCATCACTCTGGGTTCTGGACTCGGCGGCTGGCTCGCCATGATAAGCATGGTGAACAACTGGTTCATTCGCAAGCGTTCGCTTGCGATAGCGGCCGCGATGTCCGGCGTTCACGTCGGAGCGTTGATGGTGTGGCCGCTGGCGTTCGGCATTGATAACTACGGATTCCGCTGGACGACATTCGCAATCGGCGTCTTCATGCTTGCGATAATCGGGCCGGTGGCGAAAGCCATACGAAATCGCCCTGAGGACATGGGGCTTCAGCCCGACGGAGATGCAGGGCCAGGCGCGAGTGATGGCTCGAAAAATGATTTGGACGATGACGGAGAGCCAGAGTTCACCGCTCGGCAGGCGCTGAGAACAAGGGCGTTCTGGGCGCTGACCATCGTCCACGTATCGTCGAGCATCTCCATCGTAACGCTGGCGCTGCATTTGGCGCCGAAACTAACGGACATGGGATTTTCGCTGAGCGATGCTGCCTTCGTGCCAATAGCCTACACGCTCGTGGCGCTGCCTTCGCAATTCATCGCCGGCTACATAGCGGACAGGTTCCCCAAGCCGCTGGTCATTTTCGTCTTTCTAATGTTCCAGGCTTCGGGAACAATGGTCATCGCGTTCGCGGAATCCGCTCTCCTCGCTTATATCTTCGCCGTGCTGTACGGAATAGGATTCGGAGGGCGCATTCCCCTTCTGACCGCGATCAGAGGGGAGTATTTCGGAAGGAAGTCTTTCGCCACGATAATGGGACTCTCCCAGGTTCCGAACAACATACTGATGATATTCGCGCCCCTGTTCGCGGGATTCATGTACGACCTTCAGCAGTCGTATTTCGTTCCCTTCTTCACGTTCTCTATCATGGCGTTCATGGGGGCGGCGCTAATGCTGACGGTGAAGAAGCCGGAACTTGACACGGAGTCGCGCCCAACCGCCGCCGCGGAAAGAGGTGGAGCGTGAAGGTTTTGGGACGCCAACTTGCGGACCCGTTCACCGAGTTCTGGGAGGAAGTTTCAGCCGAAATATCGGTCAACGCGGGCCAAATCGAGAGCGGTCTCAGCGTGGTCTTCGGAGACCAAGGGGTTGACGCGACCGCGCCCTATCAGCCCAGATGGTTGTCCCTGCCCGACGACGACCTCGCCTACCATGTGGCGCATGAACTCACGCATCAGGTTATGGAGGCGCGCAAGTATCCCAGAACCGCGCGAGGCGCGGGATACCCGCTGGACTCGGCGGAAGCGCGAGTGGGGGAAGACTTGGAGGAGATGGTTCTCCACCCCTCGCTGGAGGCGATTCTGGAACCGTTCGGCTTCAGGAACGACTTCATTCTGCAAAATATGGCGGAGGGGGCGATGCAAGGCATGAGCGTGGCGCCCGCGCCTGATTATGGCTCGCCGTGGCACTTCACGTGGGCAATCAGGCGCTGCCTTCTCCAGATGGAACTTCCCCGCCATCTGTGGACGCCGATCGAAAGCATATACGCGGACCGCGCGCCTGAAGCGAACGCGCTTGGGCGCGAGTTGATGGATATAATGCTGGACGTGGGCTGGGGCGACCGCGACCGCGCGCTTGAGGCTATGAGGCGAACGCGGGACTGCCTGGGCCTGGACGTTCAGGACAAGATACTCGTGGTGGACACCGCCACCGGACGCATTCTCTGAATAGACCCGCGCCGCCGTCCCGCGGACCCACGCGGTCGCTATCGCTAACTTCGCGGCGCTCCGGCGGTATAGATATCTAATGAGGACGCCACTATCAAGGGGTCCGGCGGGCGCGCCACGTCGGCGTCTTTCCCTTCATAACCCAGAACGTTCAGAACGTGACGCATCGCGTTGACGCGAGCGCGTTTCTTGTCATCCGACTTGATAATAGTCCAAGGCGCGCTCTCCGTATGGGTGAGCAGGAACATCGCCTCTTTCGCTTCGGTATATTCTTCCCACTTGTCAATGGAGCGAATGTCAACGGGACTCACCTTCCACTGCTTGAGCGGATCGTCCGCGCGTTTCTGGAAACGTCTGAGCTGCTCGTTCCGGCTAACCGAGAAGTAGAGCTTGATGATGTGGATGCCGCTGTCGGATATCATCTTTTCGAGAATGGGCGCCTGCTGGATGAATAGGCGATAGTCGCTTTCGGATGAAAAACCCATTACTCGCTCGACTCCGGCGCGGTTATACCAAGAGCGGTCGAACAGGACTATCTCTCCCGCCGAGGGCAGATGGCGAACATAGCGCTGGAAATACCACTGACCCAGCTCCACATCAGAAGGCTTGTCCAGCGCCACGACGCGCGCGCCGCGCGGATTCCAGTGTTCCATGAATCGCCGGATCGCTCCTCCCTTTCCCGCCGCGTCTCGCCCCTCGAACAGGATTATCAGTCGCTCCCCGGTTTCCTTAATCCAGTTCTGAAGCTTGACCAGTTCCACCTGTAGAGACAGCTTTTCCTTGTTATAATCCTTGTTTCGCATCCGGTAAGCGTATGGATAGAGGTTTTCTCGAAAGTACCTGATTCGATTTTCCTCGCCAATATCGGTCGTGTCCTCTACTGGCTCGGCGCGCTGGGCTGCAGATTCATCGTCTCGAGAATCCTCGAACGCGCCGTTCAGAGAAGCGTCAATTGGGGGATTGTGCGACTCAGAGGTCAGAATGTCATCGTTCATAGCGCACCTGCTTGTCAGAAATTTGTATATAGCGCATCGTATTATATGAGGGGACGAAATGCAATCTACCGTCCTAGAGGTAACCTGTATCAACTTAGTCGGCGCTCCACATTGCGCAAAAGGCCCCTCCACCTCGATGGGTTCACATAGCCATGCGATTTCCAAGTTCTAATACCCTTTTTAGACTTTACCTACCCCTCTCAGCCCTCGACGGGGAAGACTCAACCCCAACGCCAGATAATTCTAAATTCACCATTCACCATTCACCATTCCCAATTCCCCGGATGGGGATGATCAGCCTCAATTGTCAGCCTGACCGCTACACCCCGGCCGGATTGCCCGCCTGAAAAATTTCCCATCATGCAAATCCCCAGAATCACAAAAATCACAGTTCACACATCCCCCCACCCTGTGCTACAATACTCACAACCTAAGAACAAATATGCGTAAATCGCGCAAGCCAATCTAACCACTAATAACTAACGACTAACTACTCATATATCGCAGCTTATCAATCAGTCCCGAGAGGGCGCAAAAAAA
>CAZXFX010000028.1:0-2943 GCA_964640295.1 uncultured Dehalococcoidia bacterium
GGGACTCCTTGGGGTTTGGTTTGGTTGATTTACAAAACCCTAACAGGTTTCCCTGCCTTTTTCTTATACACCGTTTATGGGATGGTTACAAATTGTGTATCAAGGCCGACGTGTTGGCGAGAAAGGCGTTGACGTTGGGATAGCGGTAGATATGATTTCAAAGTTGCATAGCTATGACGCGGGAATACTGATTAGCGGGGATGCCGATTATATACCGGCTGTGTTGCATATCAAGAATCAGTTGAAGAACTTCTATCAGTTTTCACTAGCGAAGGGGATACCCCCACGAATTCATCATCTTTCGCCTTGGCTTAGAGGTGTTGTAGATTCATTCCAGTCATTCAACGAACTTGAATTCATTGAATGCTATCTGAATCGTTTCACAGTTCCCCATTATATTTTGGAATCTATTGACTTACGTCTAGCCGAGTTAAAGGATATGCAAGCGTCCTAGACTGCCATGTCACGTACAGTTTGTTATTTCTGCCGCCAATTCCCGCGCTCGCTTTGCGAATCGCTCCGCCATAAGGCCGCTCGCGCCCGTATATTGAGTCGGATCTAGCAGCGTCGCTATCTGCTCCGCGCTCAGGTTATCCTGAACGTCCGCGATTTCTGAGAGCGCGTCGGTAAACGGCTTTGATTCGACCACCGACGCCTGCGCCGCGTCATATATCGCGTCATGAGCGCGCTGCCGACCTATGCGCCGGCCAAGCTCCAGCATCAGCGCCTCCGACATGATCAGCCCGCCGGACAGTTCCAGATTCTGGCGCATCCGCTCAGGGAACACCTGTATCCCGTTGAACAGTTCGATCATGTATTGAAGCATATCCCCCGTCAGTATCGCGGCCTGATTCAGCGCGCGGTCCATCATCACGCTGGTGGTGCGGTCCGCTTCATGTTCGGTCATCATCGCTTCCAGAGCGAGAGGAACCAGAGTTCGTATCTGCGCCGCCGACGCGACTACATCTTGCCCCAGTTTCGGATTGCGCTTTTGCGGCATGGTGCTGGAACCCACGGTTCGGGGAGGCACCGGCTCCTCTACCTCCCCGAACTCCTGCTTCATCAGCGTGTACATCTCGCGCCCAATCTTGGAGCAGGTCGCGGCCAGCATCGCCAATGTCACAACGTACTCGCAGAGGTGGTCGGCGGTCGTGCGGGACGGCATCGGCATGGGACGCATATCCAGTATCTCCGCCATCTTTCGCTGGACATCCAGTCCGATTGGCCCGAGCGACCCCAGCGTTCCGGCGCCTCCGCCCAGCATCGCCACGAACACCCTGTCTTCGCAGCCTCTGAGCCGTTCGACATGGCGGTCAAGTTCGTCTATCCACACAGCGACCTTCAATCCGAACGTGGCTGGCACTGCGTGCTGGCCGTGCGTCCTGCCGGGGAGAGCGTAGCCCTTGGTTCGCTCTGCCAGATCGCCGAACAGCGTGAGTATCCGCGCCAGTTGCGACAGATATATTCGGTGCGCTTTGCGGAGTTGAAGCAGCTTGCCCGTCTGCGTGATGTTCTGGGTTGTTGCCCCCCAGTGAACATAGCCGCCGGCGTCGCCGTCGCACACGCGGTCAAGCTCCCATATCAGGGGGACCAGCCCGTGCCCCGTCCGAGCCAGACCCTCTTGAATGGCGTCCATGTCCATATATTCCAGCTTCGACTTGCGCGCAATCTCCTCCGCCGCGTAGGCGGGAACGATGTCCAATTCCGCCTCGGCTTGCGCGAGAGCCGCCTCCACGTCCAGCCATGACTGGAGTCGTCGCTCGTCTGAGAACAGTTCGCGTATGCCTGGGTCTTCCATTCTGAGCGCGGTGGGTTCCTGCTGCATAGGTCGAGTCTCCTGAAGTTGGTGAGCCGAGTGTATTCATCAAAGAGCCATAATGTCAATTCAATAAAAAAGACGGGGTCGCGCCCGCCTTTGTGAAAACATGGATTGAAACTATGGCCGTATCAACTGATTTCCAAGTGCGTTACATCGTTGAACCTGTTGATTCTACACGCATTCACATTGCCTAGCGCGTGGCCATCCAGATGCCATTTCTCTACGTCTATGCTGAAGTCGAATATGCCTGTGTTCTTGACCGACAGCCCCCACAGACGATTCGATCCTACGATTTGCGCGAAGATGGACTGCATGAATCCGCCGTGCGATACCAGCAGAACTCGATCTTCATTCACATGATCGGAAATCGTTCGATCCACCACTCGCTTGGCCCTCGCTTTTCTCTGCGCCAGAGTCTCCGCCCCCTCCACGATATCCATGTTGCGCGTCTCCGCGAACTCGGACGCGATTTCAGGATAGCGCTCTTCTATGTCTGCCCAATTCAGACCGGAAAACACTCCGACGTCGGTTTCCATAAGGTCGTCCCAGAGCGTGATCGAATCTTCCAAGCCGATATGCGTAGAAGCTATTTTGGCGGTGTCCAGAGTGCGCGTGAGCGGGCTTGAGTATATATGCGAAGGCCGGTATCCTTCCGTCCTGAACGCATTTCCTAGCTTGGCGGCTTGCTCTCGCCCTCTGCGCGTCAACTCGGTGTCGTCGCGCCCCTGCCACTGGCCAGCAGCATTGCCCGCGCTCTCTGCGTGTCTGACTATTCTCAGTTCCATATTCTCTCCGCAAGGGAATATATCATATTCTCAAGCTGTTTCGCACTATTCAAGGTAACGCAAATATGCTATCATAATTTATGTGAGTTTACGAAGGAGCGGACAGTAATGGAAGACTCTCACTCTTCAGAGGAACAGCGAGTGGATGTTGCTACTAAAGCCGATGTGAGAAGGCTTGAATCTCGTATGGACACCATAGAATCACGTATGGCCACGAAGGATGGTCTGTCGCAAGCCGAGAAGAATATCCGGTCCGATATGGCAACCAAGGATGACTTAGCGCAAGCCGAGAAGAATATCCGGTCCGATATGGCGACCAAGGATGACTTAGCGCGAGCC
>CAZXFX010000028.1:3043-38307 GCA_964640295.1 uncultured Dehalococcoidia bacterium
AGCCGAGAAGAATATCCGGTCCGATATGGCGACCAAGGATGACTTAGCGCGAGCCGAGAAGAATATCCGGTCCGATATGGCGACCAAGGATGACTTAGCGCGAGTCGAAAAGAGCGTCCGGTCTGATATGGCGCGAGTCGAGAAGAATATCTGGTCCGATATGGCGACCAAGGATATGTTCAACAGTTTAACTTCTCAGTTGAATCAGTTGCGAGACGACATAGCGCCCATAAAAGATTCTCACACTGCGGGCGCGGCTATCAGAGAGGCTGACTTGATAGCGGAGGAGATGGGATTCGAGTTCGTGCGTATCCTGGAACGCAGTGACCTGAGGCAACTCGTCAACGGAAAGGGCTTGCCTGGGGAGTCCTATGACGATCTGAAGAGTTTTCGCAGGGCAGACCTGATTATGGAAGTCGCCGACTCACTGGGCGAAGTCGCCTATATAGCTGTGGAAGTATCCTTCACCGCCGATCAGCGGGATGTAGATCGGTCTGTCCGCAACGCCGAATATCTCGCCCAACTAACCGGCAAACAGACCAGAGCGGCTATCGTCGGGCTGCGCCGCGATAACAGAATAACGGACGTACCCCAGAGCGAAGTCTTCTGGTACAGCCTCCCGCAGTCCGCTCTTCACGCCGAATAGCCCTGATCGGTCCTCCTATGGCAGGCGCCTGACCCTGGTCAGCCCCAACCCCGACGCCACACTCACCCCCAATAGGAGAGACCCGTTTATCAGCAGCGTCAGAGGCGCTCCGAACCTCTCTCCCATCGCGCCAACGCCCAGGTGCCCCACTGGGCCAATGCCAATGCTCAATACCCAGGACCCCATAGCGCGGCCACGCTCCTCGTTCGATACATTTTCCTGCATCAGCGTTCTATACAGCGTGTCTATAGCCGACGCGCAGGCGTTGATGAACGCCAGGACGAGCACAAACGAAAAGAAATTCCCGCCTAGCGAGAATGCCATCTCGCCCGCCCCGAACGCTCCCGCAATTATGAAGATCATCAGCCCCTTGCGCCTGAAGTTGCCCATTCCCGCCAGCAAAACCAGGCCAATTATCCCTCCGCCCTGCCGAAACGCGCTCATTATCCCCAGTCCAAACGCTCCCACCCCCAGCACGTCCTTTGCGAACACCGGCAGCAGGCTCTGATGAGTGAAACCCAGTATCTCGGTCACTCCCGCCAGTATCATCAGCGTCAGCAATATGCGATTCGTTCTCAGTATCTCCACGTAGCCGACCAGGTTCTGTATCACAGACTGGGTAGTGCGCGCAGCCGCCTGTCCCGACTCTCGCGTCCACATCAGCATTCCCAGAGACAGCCCGTAGCAGGCGGCTATCGCCGCGTACTGGCTCGCTACGCCCGCCCGTTCGATTATCAGTCCCGCCACCAGAGATCCCAGCACCCCGCCAATCTGCTGGCTGAGCGTCGCCAGAGACATTCCATTAAGAGCGGCTTGCGGTCCCACTATATCGAAGGTGTAGGCTTGCCTCAGAGTCATCGTGAACGCCCAAACGCATCCCATTCCCACGCTCAGGACGATGACGGGCCAGACGGGACCGTAGTAGAGGTGCAGCGCCAGCGCGGTCAACCCCGCGATGACCGCGCCCAGCAGCGTTATCCAGCGAATGAATATCCGCCTGTCCACCCGGTCCGCCACCGCGCCCGACACTAGCCCCAGGAAGAAGAAAGGAGCCATGCGCGCCGCCGAAGACACTCCGACCACGAAAGGCGAGTTGGTGATCTCGAATACCACCCAGCCGAGCGCGACGAATTCCATGCCCATCCCCACCGACTGAATGACAGTCGCCGTCCACAGAAACCTGAAGTCTCTGTATTGGAACGAGGCTGCCCAGCTCCCGCTGGGTGATGTTCGAGAATGAGTTATCATTGTGGATTCATAGTTTACAGGTATATATGGGAGTTTTGTAAGAACCCGCGTCAACTTAGTCAGCGCGCGGCTTCTCTCAAAAGTCCCTTTCCTCCGACCAAGCCGATACAGGTTCGTTTTATAATCCGATTTTGGACTGTCCCGCTAGTTCATATATAATCTGTTAGAAACCCGAACGCCATTTTCTGGAGAGAGAGAGCAGATGACCACCGCAGTCCAAGTTGACCTTAAGAAGAAGAGTAGAGTCGTTACGGATGGACCAGACCGCGCCGCCGCGCGAGCTATGCTGCGCGCCACAGGGCTGGGCGACGGCGATATGGAAAAGCCGTTCGTCGCCATCGCCAATCTCGCGTCCGACGTAACGCCCTGCAATGTACATTTGAACAGGCAGGCCCAGAAAGTCAAGGAAGGGCTTGGCGCCGCGGGCAGCGTCCCGTTCATGTTCGGCACCATCACCATCAGCGACGGTATTTCGATGGGAACCGAGGGGATGAAGGCTTCGCTCGTCAGCCGAGAAGTGATAGCCGACTCCATCGAAACGGTAACTTTTGGCGAGAGTATGGACGGCCTAGTCGTCGTCGCCGCCTGCGACAAGAATATGCCCGGCGCGATGATGGCCATAGCGCGCTGCAATGTGCCTTCCATATTCGTATATGGCGGCGCGATCATGCCCGGCAATTGGAAAGGCGAAGACATCAATATACAGGATATGTATGAAGCCGTCGGAGCTTACTCGCAGGGAAAGATTACCCTGGACGAACTCATCGGCATGGAGCGCGTAGCGTGTCCGGGCGAGGGCGCCTGCGCGGGTATGTTTACCGCTAATACCATGTCTTCCGCCATCGAGGCGATGGGAATGTCTGTGCCGGGCGCGGCGTCCATCCCTGCCATAGACCCGCGCAACGACCAGGTCGCCTTTGATTCCGGCAGTATCATGTACAGCCTGCTCGAAAGGGACATCAAGCCGCGAGACGTAATGACCCGCGAGGCGTTCGAGAACGCCATCCGCGTCGTGCTGGCGATGGGCGGC
Organism: uncultured Dehalococcoidia bacterium; assembly: GCA_964640295.1. GTDB lineage: Bacteria > Chloroflexota > Dehalococcoidia > Lucifugimonadales > UBA1123 > VXRN01. Next base: position 5,968 of record CAZXFX010000028.1, read on the forward strand.
TCGACGAACGCCGCCCTGCATCTGCTCGCGATAGCGCACGAGGCGGACGTCGAACTCTCTCTCGAAGATTTCGATTCGCTCAGTCGCTCCACACCATATATCACCGATTTGCGACCGGGAGGCCGCTTCGTGATGTCCGACATGGATAAGGTGGGCGGCGTGCCGGTAGTCATGAAGGAACTGGCGAACGCCGGACTCATACATGAAGACTGCCTTACCATCAACGGCAAAACGGTTGGCGAGAATCTCGACGATGTCGAAACCGAACCGGACAACAGAGTCATCTATTCCATACCGAACGCAAAGAGTCCCACCGGCGGGCTGGTTATACTCAAAGGCAATCTCGCCCCAGAAGGCTGCGTGATGAAGGTGTCCAGCACCGCGAGATTGAAGCATGAGGGTCCGGCGAAGGTCTATGACGGCGAACGCGCCGCCTTCAACGCGGTGGTAAACGGCGAGATAGAGGCAGGCGACGTGCTTGTGCTGCGATACGAAGGTCCGAAAGGCGGGCCGGGTATGCAGGAGATGCTGTCCGTCACCGGCGCGATGATGGGAACGGGCATTGGCGAAGACATACTGCTGATGACCGACGGGCGCTTCTCAGGAGCGTCGCGCGGCCCCATCATCGGACACGTCGCCCCCGAAGCCGCTGTCGGCGGCCCAATCGGACTGGTCCAGAACGGCGACATCATCAGCATGGATGTCAACGCTCGAACGCTCGATGTAAACCTGTCTGACGAAGAGATGGAGCGGCGCCGCGCCGCTTGGCTGCCTCCCGCGCCCAGGCATACGTCAGGCGTTCTGGGCAAGTACGCCAAGCTGGTCTCATCCGCTTCCAAAGGCGCGGTAACCACGTAGTCGCGCCATAGTGCGTCGAGGCCGCTCGCGTTCGATCCCAAGTCGGCAAGATATTGGATTCGATGAACGCAGCGCCTCGCCGCCGCCATATAGACAGCATGGAAGAGAAGGAGCGCGGGCTATTTTCTCAAGTATAGCCGCGCTCTTTTCAATAGCGTTATATGGCCAGCGTGGAGGCTCGCAATGCAGGTAGGTCGTTTCATAGCAATGGTCGGATTCTTGGTCTGGCGTCGCAGCGATGGCAAGTATCTTTTGCTGCGGCGATCCCCTCACAAAGACTTCGCCGCCGGAGAGTGGGAAACGGGCTCAGGCAGGCTCGACCAGGGAGAGGGATTCGCCGACGCCGCGCTCAGAGAGTCGAAAGAGGAATTGGGAGTGGAAGCGCGTATTGAGTTCATACTCGGAACGACTCACTTCTACAGGGGCGAGCCGACTCCCGACAACGACATGGTTGGAGTCAGCTTTGGATGCTCCGTGCCTGACGAAACGCGCCTCTCTTTCAGCGAAGAGCATACCGAACACAGGTGGATGACGTGTGAAGAGGCGTCAGACTTTCTTCCATCTGGACATTGGCTCAGCGCCCTCATACGGCGCGCCGAACTCTTCCGACAGTATATGCCCCAGGAGTTGCGTCAACTTCACTGGAACGGCGGCTTCGAGTCTGGATAGCTCCAATATGCGAATTCTTTCAATTTTCGTCGTATAGAATCCGCTTACTTCAATCATTGATCCCGCCGCTTATTCCATCCCAAACAATCGTATATCGGAAATATCCATAGTTTGCGATGCAATAGTGGTTCTGAATAGATTGCCCGTCTCTATGAATTCGCAATAACAGTTCTGTTGAAAATCTTATATGGCTGAATTTGTTGCATAATCTGGAATATAGTCTTATCATAAGATGCAGCAAAATTCGGAGTTATGAACATGGCTACATTTGAAGTGATTTCAATGAACGACGCGCAGCTAGAGTTGACGCTTACCGGCAGACGGGGGGCGGTTATACGCAAATACATTGAGTATCTGGATAGCCGTCAAACTGACCAAGCGGGCAAACTTACCGCAGACGCGGAGGAAACTACCGCGGCGATAAGGCGCCGTTTGGCTACCGCTGCCCAGTTGACGGGCAGGGATCTTGTCATAACCAGACAAGATAACGTTGTTTACTTCTGGGAAAAAGGCGACGGCCCCGAGCCGAAACGCAGAGGACGCAAGCCCAAGTCCAGCGTCTAACAATCTTTCTGGGTAGCCATGATTGGCGGAAAACCCCCTGCGCAGGATTGACTACGGTCTCATTTAACTGCGCTATGAGGGAATGTGACATGGCTTATACGGATCTAGGCGAAAAAGGCGATGAACGGTACGATCATGCCGCCAATTAGTTTCGCAAAACGGGAACGTTTCCTGTTGCGATTGAATCGTTTGTATTCGGCGTGATTCCGAATTTATCCCTCTTCTTTATAGGAGAGGGATTTGTATATACAGGTAGGGAACCCTCATGCGCGCAATTGATATGCACGTTCACATACCGCGGAAGCCCGGACTGCCCGATATGGTGGTTGAAGAGAGTCTGCGTAGCTACTTCAGACTGAACGATCCACCCAAATTGGCTGAGGAACTTTACGCTCGTTACAGCGAATGGGACATACTTGGCGTCGTATTCTCGGTGGACGCGCAAACGGCTACCGGGGACAGACCCGACACCAACGATTATGTCGCGGAACTCGTCAACGCTCATCCTGAACAGTTCATTGGCTTCGCCACGGTTGATCCTTGGCAAGAGGATCGCGCGGTTGAAGAGTTGGAACGCGCCGTAACCCAACTTGGCCTGAAAGGGTTGAAACTTCATCCAATTCACCAGGCTTTCTTTCCCAGTGACACCCGCTTCTATCTATTGTATGAAAAGTGCGTCGAACTTGGAGTTCCAGTCTTGTTCCACTCTGGTTTCGCGGCGTCCGGCGTCGGTATGCCGGGAGGGGGCGGGATGAAGCTGAAACACTCCGCGCCTATACCGTACATTGATGACGTTGCGGCGGACTTCCCCGGACTCACAGTGATAATGGCGCATCCTGCATGGCCATGGGTAGAAGAGCAGATAGCCGTCGCGCTGCACAAGCCAAATGTCTATATTGACCTGTCCGGATGGGCGCCGAGGTATATTCCGCAGCAACTCATCCATGAGACCAACACGCGGCTTCAAGACAAAGTGTTGTTCGGCTCAGACTTCCCGTACCTGCCACCAGACCGCTGGCTCGCCGGATTCGAGCAACTCGATATCCGCGAAGAAGTTCGCCCCAAGATACTGCTCGAAAACGCCAGGAAAGTTTTGGGGTTGTGATACCGAAATTCTAAGATTTCTGTTTCCCAATATGAATAGCCTTATTGGTATGGGTTTTGTTCGTTTGTCCCGCGGTTATGCGGATTTCAAGTCTGCGGAGTCCAGATGGCTTCCCTTTCGGCATATACACCGCGGAAACCTTCCGTCATGTTTTACATCTCTCTAATTTCAAAGATTTACTCAAGCCACGACACCACTTCCGAATGCGGCCTGCGCTGCGTGTTCGGAATCTCCGTCGCCTTCCCGATGAATATCACTCCGACCATGGTCCAGTCCTCATCCGCGCCCAGCGTCTGCGCCAGCTTCGGAAGCTTCGTCAGTCCGCCGGTGCTCCAGTCCATGTTCAGTCCCTCGGCCACCGCCGCCAGCGCCATATTCTGCACCGCGCAGCAAGATGTCGCGTAGTTCTCCTGGACCACCTCTTCGTTATCACCGCCCAGGCTGTAAACGTACACCATACCGGGCGCGTTCAGGACTCGCTCTTTGCTCGCGTCCGCAGACCGCTGTTTCTGGCGCGGGTTAGGATTCGCCACGCCGTCATACGCAGCGCGCCACGCTACATCCGCTATCTTGTTTCGCATCGCGCTATCCTTGCGTATAGCAAAGAATCGCGTCGGCTCGGTGAGACGATGATTCGGCGCCCAGATCGCCGCCGAGAAGAGTCGCTCCAGCGTCTCGTCTGAAACCGGTTCGCCGGTAAATTCTTTTACGTTGCGTCTGCGAAAAATCGCTTCATATACGCTGACCAAACTTTCCGGCGCTTCCAAGTCGCTGCTGTTGATACGCATTCGCTTCCCCCGCGGTTGAAGATTTAATGTGCTGAATAAGGCAGTGTTCAATTGAATTATAGTGAGATTGGAGGCTCATGTAAAAGATGGTACGCCGCGGAAGTCGTCGGCAACTTCCGCGGCGTACCATGCAGACCATTGAGTCCGAAAGACGCGCTCCGCCAGTTCAGTCTTTCAGGTACCCTCTAAAGGGTTAATATCTAATCGCGTCAGGCTCAGTCTCTCCCCCTCTGCGAAACCAGATGAATAGAGCAATCACTATGATGACCGAAAGAATAAACGCCCCCACCCACGTTAACATCCAGTTGTTAGGAGTGGGGCTGTTGGACGCTTCCTCGAATCCATTCCACACATTAGTCGACGAGGGTACTGGATGCCCGCGATATACGGCTTCGCGCTCGTCCGGGTATATCTCAAGCTCTGCGTCGGCGGGCAGGGACGCTATCCTGAGGGTTTGTCGGTCTTCAGTGATGATGTCGCCCACGCTGCTTCTGTTTATTTCCCTGACGCACCATACCTGATACGAGTCGCCCGGATTCATTGCGACAGGTTCAGCGTTGGCGGGAAATTGCACCGCGGGTTTGAGTTCCACGCCGTTTACGTGAGTTATCCGGCAGCCTTCGGTAGGATTCGCAGAACATGAGATTAGCAACAATGCAACCAACATCAGCATTGCGGTAACGATGGTTTTCATTACGTTCATTCCTTTCGCTACCCATCTCTACTTGGACTCAGACGGCCATGCTTCATATACAGGGGGCAATTTCAGTTCTCGCAGTTCATCGTTCGCCCTGTAGTACATCGGCATTATCTCCCCGTCTTCCGGACGCCACCATAACAGCAGGTGCATCGGATGGTCTCGCAGTCCGACCGACTCGCTCATCAGGATATTCCAGTCGCCGCCGAACGATACGTTCATGTCTTCCGGCTCCGGCAGTGGATAGTCCCGCTTGACCCTTGTGGACGCAACCAACATCATCGTGCCGCCCTCGACTTTCATAGGGCTAGTGGTGATGGGATCAATCAGGTGGCGCATCAGCATCCTCACCATGTCGTGTGTGGACTGCCTTGCCTCGTTCCTGTCCTGCATTATGTTATGATCGTTGGGCGTGTTGTTGTCATTGTGGAGCACCCTGAGCGGAAGCGAATCCTCCAGCGGGTCGTCCATCCAGCGGCTTGCGGGCAACGGCATAGCCCACATTTTCTGATGTGACCAAGCCTCCCACTCATCATTGAGCTTTTCGACATGCTCGTCCACTTGTTCGGGCAGCGCGGACAGGGCGTTTCTAAGTTTTCGACGCGCCCCTTCCATGGCGCGTTTTCTTCCGGGCATCCAGCTATTCCACCATTTTGGACCCATCCTCAACTTCGTGTCTTGCCACTCGTTCGCGGCGTTTCGAACATCCTGAACCACTTCTTCCGCGGACGTTTCCAACAGACTGGCGATCACATTGCGCAGAAGCGAATCGTTAGGGTATTCATCATGATCCGGATAGACGCTCGGAACGCTCTCTTTGACGAATCGGAATGCCTCGATCAACTTCTTGTCGCTGCGTCTTAGCCCAGCCATTACAAGCCCGACATGAGAAAACGGCTCGCAGCTATCCAGCAATTCGATGGAGTCGTAGAACGTGCCGTCCACGTTCACGTCTGCGTCCACCGATTGGCATGTCAGAAGCGCCGAAAGCGTTCGCGCCACCCACTCGCTGTAATCATTCGGGTTGTCCTGCGTTCGCCACGCGCCGCTGCCGTCGAGGAGCAGAAACTTGTTGAAGGGCTTGCCCCGCATACGCATTTCTCTGGGAGACGACGATGGCGCCAGGTTCTCCTTGATAACGCGCGCCATGCGCAGCCCGTGCGGAATGTTGTATTGCCCCGCGCCGTCCGTCGGGTCGGGTGGAAAGCAGCCCACTCCCACGAACATCGGCATTGCGCCCATATCCAGAGTGCTGTTGATGACACCATCCGCATTCTCACCCTGGTCATTCAGCAGCAGGCTGCGAAGCCTGTCGCGCATCACGACAGCAGCCTCCACTCCCACCGTGCTAGATGTCATGCCCGTTATCCCGAATACCGAGACTATCATCACCCTTGGTCCGTCTAGCGTGCCTGTATGAGCGTCATCCGCGCCCACAGTGGGCAGCATATCCCACAGCGCCTCAAATATCTCTTTACCCCACAGACGGGTCTGCACCCTCACCATTGGAGGATGGTTGGGAAGTGGATCCTCCCATGTGACTCCCTGTCCTAAAAGGCCCAAATCTTCCGCGATAGCGTCAAACTTCTCTCTATCCAGCGTCCGCTTATGCAGCCTCACGTCCCTGACCTCCACCCCCTCTCCACTGTATTGGGACATATCCTCGTACAGTTCGCGTATAGTGGACGCGTCGTGATCAATGAACAGGACGCCCCGAACCCTGTGCCGCAATCTGTCCATCACCGACGAAATAATGATCTTCGAGGACTCTCCGCCTCCGACCAGTATTATGTCCCTATCTACCATCTCAGAAACTCCTTTGCTGCTTTATGCCTTCCACTCTTCGCTGAACATAGCTCTTCATCCCAATTTCGGTAGCCCCTCTGCTGAACTATTCCCGCTCGAACGCGATTTCTGCGACAACTGGCTAATTCCAATCCGTCCGCACTGAGCCCAGGTTCGTTGGTTACAGGCGAGCGTCATCCCGAATTCGTCCGCGGATATATTTCCCCAAGGTTTTGAGGACTCAATCCAGAAGACGGTGGAAGCTATACGGAAACGCGAGGCGATGAAGAGAAGAGTATGAGTTATCTTTGTGGCTAATGCCGGAAGTCTTAGAGAAACACGCTCACATGTATTTATCGGGGGGGCACATGGGGGTGTGTATGTCCATTGAATAGCTATATACCCATCTTTTGAGTGGGTTGGCTAATTGATGGATACATTCTTTTCAACCGACTCTACAGCGACGTAGCAGCAGCGAACTGTTTGTCGCTCGGGAGATCAAAATAAAAATACGGTCCGCTGGTGTGGCCTTTCAGCGGACCGTATAACAGGGAGGGAATGGAGTAATGTCGGTTAGTTTCTGACTATCATCATACAGGCTCCTCATTAACCGCTTGTTAACCCGCTGTTATGTTTGTGTGAAGATTCCCGACCCGCTTATACTGGTAGGGTCAGTCATATCTGATCCAAGCGCTTGCTCTGATTTCACTGAAAAGGCGTTCAAGCGTTCAGTCAGCGTGAAGGAAGGTGTCTGGATGTATGTAGCAGGAGCGATTTTTGGCGCAGCTTAGAGGCGACGAACGGGCGCGATATGTAACAGAGATGTTTGCCCGAATCTCACCGCGTTACGATCTGATGAACTCGGTCATGTCCGGCGGCAGGCATTATGCGTGGCGCAGAATGGCGACCAGGATGGCCGTCGAGGGACTGAATGGCAGAGCGCTGGACGTTGCCACTGGAACGGGTGACTTCGCGTTCGATCTAGCTCGTAGTCCGGAAGTGACCTCAGTCGTCGGACTGGACTTCACCCGCGAGATGATGGAACTCGGTCTGCCCAAGGCGGAAAGCCAAGGCGTCTTCGACTCAGTCTCGTTCGCCGAAGGCGACGCGCACCACCTCCCGTTCCCCGACAACTCATTTATATGCGCCACCGTCGGGTTCGGGATACGCAATTTCATTGACGCGCCTCTCGCGCTGAGCGAGATGGCCAGGGTGGTGGCGCCGGGCGGCAGAGTCGTGTCGTTGGAGATCGTCAGGCAGGACGGCAAGGGGCCGGTGAGTCGCCTCGCTCGGTTTCACTTCCGGTATATCACTCCGTGGATGGGAAGCGCGCTCGCTGGAGACCGCGAGGCTTACACATATCTTCCGCAGTCGGCTCAGAGTTTCATGTCCGCCTCGGAGCTGTCGGATGCGATGAAAGAGGCGGGGCTGGTAGTCGGCGCCTGCAAGAAACTGGCGCTGGGAACAGTCGCTATCCACGTTGGGCTAAAGCCGTGTTAGTATATGTCAAATCACATTTCAGGAGTGTCGGCAGATGGCAGTAAACACAGATCCGGGCATAGATAATATCCTCAGAAACGTAAAGGTGGTGGCGGCGTCTGAGGGCGGCTCGATTGAGTTCGTCGAGGCGACCGGCGGCAGGCTGGTCGTGGAGTACACGCCCGGCGTGAACGAGGAGTGCCCTGAGTGCGTTCCCACCCACGATCTCATCAAGATGATGATGAAGACGTCGGTCAGCGTTCACGCGCCCTACATTACCGATATAGAGGTCCGTTAGCTATACCAGGTCCAGGTTCTTGAGACCGGAGCCGGTGTTCAGCAGCAGAATGTTTTCGTCCGGGTCGAGTCGGCCATCAGTCAGCAACTTCTGTAGCGCGGCGGCGGTGGCGGCTCCTTCCGGGCAGATGAACATACCCTCGGACCGCGCCACGCGGCCCATGTAGTCGCGTATCTCTTCGTCGGACACAGTAAGCGCGCCACCGCCACTTTCGCGTATCGCGTTCAGTATCAGGTAGTCGCCGATACCGCCCGGCACTCGGATGCCCGGCGCGATGGTTTGCGCGTCTTGCCAAGGTTCTGCGAACTCGTCTCCGCGCTCGAACGCGCGAACCATGGGGGCGCATCCCTCGGCCTGCACCGCGAACATCTTTGGCCTGCTCGATCCGATCCAGCCCATCGTCTCCATCTCCGCGAACGCCTTCCACATGCCGACGATTCCCGTGCCTCCGCCCGTCGGATATATGATGGCGTCCGGCAGGGTCCAGCCAGACTGCTCCGCTATTTCGTACCCCATCGTCTTCTTGCCTTCCACCCTGTACGGTTCCTGGAGCGTGGAAACGTCGAAGAATCCCTCTTGGGCGGCGCGCGCGCGACTCAGGACGCCCGCGTCGCTTATCAGGCCGTCAATCAGGTTCAGTTCGCCGCCCGTTATGACGACCTCTTTCTGGTTGGACTCCGGCGCGTCCTTGGGCATGAACACATACGACTCTATCCCCGCCTTGGCGGCGTATGCGGTCATCGCGCCCGCGGCGTTGCCGGCGGACGGCATGGTTATCTTGGTTATGCCAAGCTCTTTGGCCTTGGACACCGCCGCGGACAAGCCGCGCGCCTTGAACGACGCAGTCGGGTTTACACCCTCATCCTTGATGTACAGGTTGGAGCAGCCGATTTCGACGCCGAATCGCTCTGCCTTGAAGATGGGAGTGAAGCCCTCGCCGAGCGTGACCACGTTCGCGGGGTCGCGCACTGGCATCACCTCGAAGTAGCGCCACATGTTGGCGGGTCTGTCTTTCAGCGCGTTCCGGTCCAGATCGGACGAGGCGGCTTGCAGGTCGTAGCGTGGGTAGAGGACTTTCTCGCACTCGGCGCAGATGCGATGCGCTTCGTCCGCCAAGTAGGTGGCGTTGCAGTAGGTGCATTCCAAGTGAGTTATGTGGCTGCGCATTGGGACTCTTCCTGTGTGAGTGTATTTCGGGTCTATTCAGAATTGGCGGACCAGCGGCCAGGAACAGGGTATGCTTCGTCCGGACCGGGCCAAGGGGGCATTGTGACGATGATGATGGCAAGCGGCTCATCGGGCGAGTCGTTGCGAAACTGGAAATTCGTTCCCGTGTCTATCGTCAGGCTCACGCCGCGCTCGACATTTGTCACCGACTCTTCGTTGTTCGACTTTCGCCATACCCGCCCATGCCCCGATACGCAGTACCAAACTTCTTCCACGGTTCGATGGCATACAGGTTCGGAAACCACGCCGGGCGGCAGCGTACAGTGTACCATGCTGCCTCCGCTTGCCTGGACAAGTTCGCGGATTTCGGAACCGTCCGGCGCGAGGACAGTGTAGCGTTCTGGCAGGTGGGTGGTTTGCAATCAAGCCCCTTCGCGCAACCAAGCGCCGATACATCAATGCGGACGGTTGGGCGGATACTTCTCCCGCCACCAGCGAGCTATTTCGACGCGCCTGGCGAACCAGACGTTCGGAAAGCCTGTCGCGTATTGAAGGAAGTCTCTCAGCGCTGCGGCGCGCGACGGTCGGCCTACGATGCGACAGTGCAGGCCAATGTTCATCATCTTGGGAGTGTCTGCCCCTTCTTCGTACAGTACATCGAAAGTGTTCTTGAGCGTCTCATAGAAGTCCGACGGGCTGTTCATGCCCCCGCGCCAGAAGCGGGTGTCGTTGACCTCCAGCGAATACGGAACCACCAGCCAGGGCTTGCCCCCAACTTCCACGTAGTAGGGCAAATCGTCCGCGTATGAGTTCGAGTCATACAGGAAACCGCCCTCTTCTACGACTAGCTCGCGCGTATTCAGGCTTGGCCCGTACCGGGTGTACCAGCCCAGAGGACGTTCGCCGGTGGAGCGGCGTATGGATTCGACCGCCTTGGCGATGGCTTCCCGCTCCGAGTCGCGGTCCATGCGGTAATACTCTTCCCAGCGATAGCCGTGCCCAAATACTTCGTGTCCGCGCCTCACGATTTCCGGTCCCACCTCCGGGTTGCGTTCCAGCGCGAGAGCGCAGCAGTAGAATGTGGCCGGAACGCCGAAGCGTTCCAGAAGACGCATTACCCGCCATACCCCGGCCCTGCTGCCATACTCGAAGAAGGACTCATTCGCTAGGTCGCGCTCATCGAGGGGCAGGGGAGAGGGTACCTCGCTGTTGGTCTCGCGCGTTGGGTCGCAGTCCAGGAGAGAATACTCGGAACCTTCCTCGTAGTTGACCACTATGGAGATGGCTATGCGCGCGCCGTTGGGCCATTCGACCTGAGGGGGATGCTGTCCGTAGCCGATGAAATCGCGTTCGTTCATGGTCTGGTTCAGCGCTCTTCCTGCGGGTCGCTTTCGCCTGTGATCTCTCGCAGGAACTGTTCTACGTCCGGCGCGAGCGGCGCTGATACATCTTCATCTTCTTCCTCAGCGCCGGCGTAAACCCTGTCATAGTAGGACTCAAGCCTGCTTATGAGGGAGCGCACTTCCGGATTGCCCTCGACTGCCCGGTTGACATCCTCATACTGGCGTTCGCCCCGCGAAGTGTCGGACAGCGAGCGCGGCAGGTCGTACATCGCGCACAGTATCTCGACGATGCGAGCGGCGCCCATGTGGTCTTCGTCTAGCTGCATATATTGAGGCAGATGCGCCATCAGGCTCGTTGTCTCAACCTCTCTGCCCGTCAACAACTCGGTGACCATGTTTACGATGCTGGTCGGCCCCTGATACGTACTGCTTCTCTGAGAGACAAGTCCGCGCGCTTTCGCAGCCTGCTCATCCGACAGCGTCCCCGTTACCAGCAGCGGGCGCGTGTGCGGCACAGAATCGTACATCCCTCCGATGCGGCAATACTCCTGAACGTCAAAGTACGTCAGCAATTCCGAAATGGCGCCGCAATAGCTCTCGCCAAAATTATGCGGCTCTCTGACATGCAGGAACAGATAGTCCCGATCAGTCGCTCCGTCTCGTCCGTAGTGGACGATGCTGTTGGGCGTAGTAAAGACGCGCTCGCCATTCACTGTGCGTGTGCGGGGTCTATATCTCGTAAAGTCAAAGAACTTTCCGGGTTCGACCAGTCTCCCCAACTCCCGCGCGCCCATGTGTCGCTGCAGGATGTTCAGAGAGAGCGTTCCGACTCGCCCAACATCTATCCAAGGCCGCAGCATGGCTATCGCTATGGGGCGATTGAGCTCCGGCACAGGTTCTATTACTTCAAATTCACTAATTCTCATACTTCTATCGTGCCAAAAATCTCCGTAATTCGCAACCCCGATAAACGCTTGAGAACCTGTAATGACTTAGTCGGTGACCCACTTCGGGCAAAAGTCCCTTCCACCTTGATGGGCTCATAGGGGTAGGTAAACGCTCTAACCGACCGAAAAAGTCCTTTCCCCCTCTCAGCGCCTTGATGGGGGAAGGTCAGGATGGGGGTGATCCAATCCTCCGACCAAACTGATGCAGGCTCAATGCTTGAAGGCGCGCGAACAGCGGTAAACTATCGAAACTCCATCGCCCGTCCCTAATATATATGCCTATTTCATCTTACGCGCTCTATGACGCTGCGGGTTGCGTCCACCAGCGCGTCCACCTCTTCGCTTGTCGTCAGCGAGTTCATCGCTCCGGCCGCTCCGGTCTGAAGCAGAATTCCTTCGTTCAGCAGGCCGGTGAACAGCGCTTTTTTCATTGTCTGGTCGGAACGGACGACAGAGCGGTAGTTCCGTATCTGTTCCGACGTAAAGTGGATTCCGAACAGAGACCCAATGCCGGTTATCTGCGCGGGAACCTCGAATTCGTCGAATACCGCGCTCAACTTGGCGCGCGTTTCATCGCCCAGCGCGTTCAGGCGATCATACACCTCTGGCGTCAGGTGATTCATCACCACTTCGCCCGCCGCCATAGTAACCGGGTTGGCGTTGAAAGTCCCCGCGTGCGGAATCGCTCCGCTCTTCGTGGGGTCGAACAGCTCCATTATATCCGCTCGGCCTCCGAACGCGCCGACGGGCGTTCCGCCGCCAATTATCTTGCCGAAAGACGTCATGTCCGGTATTACGCCCAGCGTCTCCTGCGCGCCGCCCGGCGCTATGCGAAAACTCTGCACTTCGTCGAATATGAGAACGATGCCCAGTTCGGTCGTAATATCCCGCAGGCCGCTGAGGAATTCGACGTCGCCGGCCAAGTATCCAAAGCTGGATACGACCGGCTCCATGATGAGGCACGCGATTTCTCTCGCGTTTTCGCGCAGGACGCGCTCACACCAGTCCAGGTCGTTATACGGCAGAACTATGACCTGATCGAGAATGCTGTCGGGCATACCCGGATATTCGGGAATCGGAGTAGGTCCCGACGGGTCCAGTTCGTCGAGCGAAGGCCGCACGCTGACCGATACATATTCGTGCGCTCCGTGGTAGCCCCCCTCGAACTTGGCTATCTTCTGGCGGCCAGTGAAGGCGCGCGCGGCGCGAATAGCCATAAGCGTGCCTTCCGTGCCTGAATTGGTAAAGCGAACCAGATCGAGCGAAGGCACCCTCTCGGTGAGTATATTCGCGAGCCTCACCTGCTGGTCGGTCGGTCCCGTGAACGCCGTCCCTCTGGCCGCCTGCTCCTGGATCGCCTCGGTTACGTCTGGGTGAGCGTGGCCCAGAATCAGGCTGGTGGCGTTTATCATGAAGTCCAGGAGCCTGTTTCCGTCCGCGTCATAGATATAATGGCCCGCGCCGCGCTCTATGAAGTGTGGATATGGATCGAAGAACGCCGTCCCCCTAGAACTGCCGCCGGGCAGATACTTCTGCGCCTCTCGCTGCTTTCTCTGCGAAATCGGGGTACTCTGAACGAAGCGGTCTATCTCTTGCTGAAGTTTCTCTTGCGTTGACATTGGCCCCTCTTAATTCTTCCGTCTTGCGCTTTCGATTACTTCATCGAAATCTCTGGATGTGTCAATTGGCTCGAAGAAGACCAGCCTGTAACCGTCCGGGTCCAGCACGACGATGTCTCGCGTATTCCACGGCCTGTCAACCGGCCCTTCTTCCATCTCCACGCCGCTCGCCGCCAGGCGCGCCGCCATATCATCTATCGTCTCCGCCCGGGCCAGAAACGACAAAGTCATTCCCGCCCCCTTAGTCTGCGCAGGATAAGGCGCGTCCGCTTCCGACGCAAGCAGCAGGTCCGCGTACTTGCTCCAGCGAAGATGTTCCAGCGCCGTCTCGCCGTCCATTCCCGGAATCGCGAAGACCCGCGAAAACCCCACCTTGTCAGTGTACCACGACGCGGACACTCCAATATCCGCGACAGACAGAGTCGGGAACATCGCCATGGGATATATTTCAGTGTGGTGAGGCATAGTGTATATCCTGGTTCGCGTACTCTACATTGCGTCCATTCGTATAGGGTCAATCACCGACAGAAACGGAAATCTCAGAAAGTCAGAATCTCGGCTGCATATCCGGGTTATGCCGTGTTTACGCATCAGGACCGCTGTATGGAGGTCATGGGATACGTTGCCTATGATGTCGGGCAATTCTTCTAATATCCCGGACAGGGTTGCCCTGTGTCGCATAGTCGGAGTTAGGATGGAAAATCCTGCGTTGTCGACGAGAACTTCCAAGAACTCCCAGGCCTCTTGGAAATCCATAGGCGTTCCCAATATATTGGGATGTGTGGTAACACGCATAAATTCATAGCAAATTCCCCACGTGAGAAAAGCGTTTTCTGAGTTATTGCGGAACTCTTGTAGGAAATTGAAGCAAGCTGAGTGGAATTGTGAATCTCTGTGAACCGCGTAAACCAGTATGTTAGTATCGAAAACTAGCATCTTGATCAAGTATCCGGTAGAGTTCGTCTCGGTTTGAGATGTCAATCAGTATTCCGCCGCTTAGCCTCGTTGGTATAGGTGGTGGCGAACCGTCATCCACCTGAGACTTGTCGCACTCGTCGAGTACGCGCCTCAGTCCATCCTCAACCAAGGCGTTCACGCTCGTCTTGCGTCGGAGAGCTTCTTCGCGCAATCGCTCCATCGTCGCTTCGTCAATTTCAAGAGTGTTCTTCATAGTGGAGAAACCATATCACTCGCAGAAGAGCGCGGTCAACGATTGCAGCGCCCGCGGAAGCGTCACTGAGAGTGGCGCTCTCTCTACATTGTATCTGGTCGCAGAGGGTCAATCACCGACAGAAACGGAAATCTCAGAAAGTCAGAATCTCGGCTGCATATCCGGGTTATGCCGTGTTTACGCATCAGGACCGCTGTATGGAGGTCATGGGATACGTTGCCTATGATGTCGGGCAATTCTTCTAATATCCCGGACAGGGTTGCCCTGTGTCGCATAGTCGGATGCAGCATTCCGAAATTGGGAGTGTCCAGTAGGTCTTCCAGAAAACGCCACGCATCTTCCATGCTTCTGGGGGACCTCAAAATACCAGGATGTGTAGCAACGCGCAAAAACTCATAACAGATTCCCCATGTGAGAAAAGCTGGTTCTCGATTATGTAGTACTGTTTCCAGAAAATTACTGCAGGGCAGGTGGAATTCTGAGTATTCGTCAGCCGAATAGATTAATATGTTAGTATCGAAAACCAGCATCTTCGTCGAATATCCGATAGAGTTCGTCTCGGTTCGAGATATCCACCAGCAATCCGCTTCTCCACTTAGGCAGAGAGGGGAGCGAGTCTTTATCCTGAGTCAAAGACTTGTCGCACTCGTCGAGTACGCGCCTCAGTCCATCCTCAACCAAGGCGTTCACGCTCGTCTTGCGTCGGAGAGCTTCTTCGCGCAATCGCTCCATCGTCGCTTCGTCAATTTCAAGAGTGTTCTTCATAGTGGAGAAACCATATCACTCGCAGAAGAGCGCGGTCAACGAAATCAGTCAGTCCCACCCCTACATCGCAGTGTAGCCGCCATCTATTACCAGTTCGCTTCCGGTCATATACGACGCTTCATCCGACGCCAGGAACAAGACGCCTTTCGCCACGTCTTCCATATTCCCCAGACGCCCCATCGGTATGGCGTCCTGTCTCTGCGTTCTCGCCTCCGGGCTTGGATAGACCATATCCAGCATCGGCGTCTCTATCGGTCCGGGATGCACAGAGTTGCAGCGGATGCCCTCTTTGGCGTATTGAATGGCCGTACTCTTGGTGAGCAGACGCACAGCGCCCTTGGATGCGTTGTACGATGTCGAAGCCACGCTTCCAATGAGTCCCGCCACCGACGATATATTGACTATCGAGCCGCCCCCAGAGTCCCGCATAGCCGGAATTGCCGCCTTCGAACCCAGGAAGACTCCCTTGCCATTGATGTCCATCACCCTGTCCCAGTCTTCCTCTGTCTGTTCATGTACGAATGCGCGATTGAATATGCCCGCGTTGTTCACGAGGATGTCCAGCTTGCCGAAACGCTCGACCGCCGCGTTGACTGCGTTCTGCCAGTCAGTCTCGCTCGTTACGTCCAGGCGAACGAAAATCGCTTCGCCGCCGGTCTCCGCTATCTCGGCCTCTATCTGTCGCCCCTCTTCCTCCAACACGTCGCCCAGAACCACTTTCGCGCCCTCAGCCGCGAACAGTCTCGCTTCAGCCGCTCCCATTCCTCTCGCTCCTCCGCTTATCAGCGCCACTTTTCCATCGAGCCTCATCGTAAACCTCCGTTCGGGTTGGCAGTGTCAGATACAGTAGAGCGGGGAATGGATTGCATCACTCAACCCACACTGAGTTGGCTTATTCACGCCGCGCGATGAAAATTACGACGTTGCGCGGCGCGAATGAGGGCGATGACAGATGGAATTCGGACGATGCTGGAAAATATAAGCGCCGCGTCCAGAAGAAGAAGCCGCCCCTTTGTCCGAGCGCGGCTATTGGAGTATATTTGGGTGGAGCCGCCAGGCTACAAGCTTATGGACCCGCTCCACTCCCACGGATGGATGCCCTGATTGCCGCAGAGCGGGCATACCGCTTTCCCGCCTCCGACTACGTACACAAACATAAAGGCGACCGGGCCGTAAGCCATCTTGCGAACCAGCCCGCCTCTCAACAGTTTTTGCATCATCTTCTTCACAGCAGCCTCCAATCCATTCCTATCCTTATAATGATGCTAATCAAGGCATATCGCGATGTCAAGTTCTCAGCGACTCGGTATTCATGGTACGCGACGGTCTATGAAGGTTCGAATATCCATACGCGCTAAGAATACCAGCGACTCTGAGAGCCCGCACAATTTGCCGGCTGGGCTATTGATGTCTGAACTGTGGTCTTTATGGTTCGATGATTCTTAGAGCGAAATGCTACTCGCGTATATGGACGCGCGCTTGGGCGCTCTTTGTGTATGATATATGTAGCCATAGAATTGATTGCCAAGACGGAGGGAGTAGAAGTTGCTCGATTTCAAACGTTTTGAATGGCTTAGCTTTGATTGTTACGGCACGCTTGTTGATTGGGAGACGGGCATTTCGGACGCGGTCGCCGACTCGCTGGTCGCGCACGATATAAGAATGCCCAGATCCGAGATACTGAACCTCTTCTCGGAAGTCGAGCCCCAAATACAGCAGGGCGGAAAATACTTGGAGTATCGTCGCGTTTTGCGCCGCGTAATGGCGATGATCGGCATAAGGCTGGGAGTGCAGTTCTCCGAGTCTGAGATGAATTGTCTCGTGAACACTATTGGCGCGTGGCCAGTGTTCCCTGATACGATAGACGCGCTTCGCGCCATGAAGAGCCAATACAAACTGGCCATCATATCCAATGTGGACGACGACCTGTTCGCTCCCTCCGCGGACGCCCTGGAAGTGGAACTCGACGCGGTGATTACCGCGCAGCAGTGCGGCAGTTACAAGCCAGACCACAGAAACTTCCAAGTCGCCATCGAGCGCATGGGAGTCGAAAAGGATAGATGGCTGCACATCGCCGAGAGCCTCTACCACGATATTGCGCCCGCCAACCAGCTTGGAATCGCGTCCGTGTGGGTCAATCGCGGAAGCGGCAACGAGACAGGCGCGACACGCCCATCGGACGCCACTCCCGACATGGAGGCGCGCGACTTGGCGAGCTTGGTTCGCCGCATGGGACTGGAATAGATTCGGTCGCCGCCGAATTTGCGTCGAAACTAGCGCCGTTCAGGCGGCGCGCCAAGAGTAAATGAGTGAGGTTGTTGATGCTAAATCGTGTTGCGCTGTGGGTATTCGCTCTCGCCGCTTTGCTGATCGCGGCGTGCGGGCAGTCTGCGGAATCAGAGCCTGTCTCTGAACCGATCCCGTCGGAAACCGCTAAAGAAGTGGAAATCGGCAGCGATATAGGAAACCGCCTTCCGAACTTTGATCTTACGCTTACCGACAACGGAGAAAAGCTTACATCCGCCAGCCTGCTGGACAGCGGCAGACCCGCTTTCCTGTTCTTCTTCGCCACCACTTGAACGGTCTGTCGCTCCGAGTTGCGGAGTCTGATAGATGTGTGGCCTGAGTACGCGGAGGACGTGGATTTCTACGCCGTAAACATTGATCCATCCGACAGCTTTGAGAAACTGGAAGACTTCAAGCGCGACCAGGGATATCCATGGCCGCTTACCCACTCGGATAGAGATGCCTTATTGCGCCTCAACGTAATCAGGCAGTCAACCAAGATAGCCTTCGATTCAGAGGGGATTATCATCTATCGCGAGAGAATGGGCGGAGGCGATGCCGAGACGTGGCGCGGGCTGTTCGAAGAGTTGTCGACGAGCGGCTAGCTGAAACTGACTCTGAAGACGTGGCCGGGGCGGACCGGTTGAAAACAGTCCGCCCCGGTCCCCTCAAGCTACGCCCGCGTCCCGAGCAGTATCGCTTCCATCTCCGGCATCATATCCTCTGCCCTTGCCCTTAGCTGCTCGCGGGTCAGTTCCGCTATCGGATGATCCGTTAGTACGATGGGATACGTGGGCGCCCCCCACATTTCCGCCATCGAGCGGGCCGTAACCTCGAAGATGTCGGTGCATATAGTGACCGAAGGGACGCCGGCCTTCTCTGCGTGAATTCCGTCGTGCACACTGCACGCGCTGCAAGACCCTCAACTGCCGATTGCGATGACGATGTAGTCGCAATCCTTGGTCATCTCTTCGAGCGCGTCTGAGTCCACCGGCTTGGACGCCGACGGCTTCCGGTGGTAGTTGACAGAGGCGACGCCGTAGCGCTCTCTCATTACGTCGGCTATCTCTTCCAGCAGGACCTGAGCGCCGTCTTTGGCGTCGTCAATTAGTCCCAGTCTCTTGTTTTCCAGCGAGTCCAGCCGCGGCGCGGGAATAAAGCCGGGGATGATGGGCTCGGTTGTGGGGTCAACTAAAATGCGCTGAGCGCGAACGGCTGTCTGTACCATGTCTATAGCCTCCTGAAAGTCGAATTCACTCCATTATACAACGATGAACGAGATTCGCGTTCGCCCGGTGCGCGCAGACAGCGCGCGCGTCGAATATCGGTGTTCTTAACACGTATGGATAGTCGAATAGATAGTCGAATCTTCATAAACCAGCGCGTACTGAGAACACCCGAATGTCAAACATAGGACGCGCTCGCGCTCCCTGCAGGCATGTCCTTTGCGCCGATTCGCCTCCTTCATGGATGGAAGTAGACGCGCCATTTCTGCGCCGCTTCCATTGACAGACTCAGAGAAAGCTGATTATGATTTCATCATCCAAATCATCGGGTGTTTCGTGAACCAGTCCAAACTTGACCACCGCATTCAGCAGGTACTCTCCGAGTTCGAGTTGGTGAGTCCGTTTTCCGCCGGCTACCCCGTCAACCAGAACTTCGACTATTCCGCGCTCTATCCTCTCCTCGCCTTTCCCGGCAATAACATCGGAGACCCGTTCGCGCACTCGCGCTACCACGCCAATACGCACGAAACCGAACGCGAAGTGGTGCGGATGGTCGCTGAACTGACCCGCCTGCCAGCCGACGACGCTTGGGGCTACGTAACGGCGGGCGGCACCGAAGGCAACATGTACGGCATCTACGTGGGCCGCGAGATGATGCGCGAGCCGATAGCATACTTCTCGCAGGACACCCACTACTCGGTGCTCAAGATACTTCACATCCTGAACATCCGCAACATAATGATTCGCAGCCAGGACAACGGCGAGATGGATTATGACGACCTGCGCGAATCTATCCGCATCAATCGAGACGCGCCCGCGCTGATTGTCGCTAACATCGGCACCACGATGAAAGGAGCGATTGACGACCTGGATCGCATTCGCGCCATTATCGAGGATTTGGCGCTCACTCGCTACTACATCCATGCGGACGCGGCGCTGAGCGGAATGATACTGCCTTTCGTTGATGACCCGCAGCCCTTCGGTTTCGATAGCGGAATTGACAGCATCGCCATATCCGGCCACAAGATGATAGGCTCGCCTCTGCCATGCGGCGTAGTCGTAACCAAGCGAGAGTACACCGCGCAGATAGGCCGCGCAATCGAATATGTGGGCGCGCTCGACACGACCTTGCTCGGCTCTCGCAACGCTTTCACGCCGGTGGTCATCTGGTATTCGCTGACCCAGCGCGGCGAGGACGGCTTTCGGGAAGTAGTGGCGCGGATGCTCGATACAGCCGAGTACGCGGTCCGGCAGTTCAACGCGAACGGAATCCCCGCGTGGCGCGGCAAGAACAGCGTCACCGTCGTATTCCCGCGTCCGTCTCCGTATGTGCTCTTTCAGTGGCAGCTTGCGCCGCTCGGCGACATCGCCCACCTGATTGCAATGCCCCACGTCACCCGCGACATGATTGATGAGGTGATAGCGGACTGTCTCGAATGGCCTGGAGATCATACATGAGCCACCCTTCCGCAGAACACGAAACGCGCCGCCGCATCGTAGTCGTCGTGTATGACGAACCCGGAGCTCTCGCGCTGGTTGCGGAAGCGCTCGGGGAAGAGGAAATCAACATCGAAATGATTGATGGCCGGCTGGCGGGTGAACTCGGCGTCATTACTCTCAGCACCGATGATGACGACGCCGCTCTGCGCGCCCTGCTGAAGGCAGACCTGCGCGCCGTAACAACGGACGCCATCGTGTTCTCGCTGCCAGACAGGCCCGGCGCGCTCGCCCAAGTCGCCAGTCTCTTCAGCGAACGCAATATCAATGTACGCACAATCCACATTTTGCACAGGCTCTCAGGGCACGCCATCGTCGCGGTCAAGACGGACGACGACGCTCTGGCGCGTTCCCTGCTGGACGGCGATTCGCTGATTTAGCCGGCTACCCGATATGTATTTGGAGGCGAAGCGTGTATCTGCATCTCGGATTTACTAGGTAGCCGCGCGAATATGAACGACAGCGCCGCTCCCGCTCAAATTTTCCAGAAGACCACGCTAGGCAACGGCCTCCGAGTAGTTTCGTGCGATATGCCGCACACTCGCTCCGTAGCCATATCCATCTTCGTAAAGGTGGGTTCGCGCTATGAGACCGACGAGGAAGCGGGAGTTTCCCACTTCATAGAACACATGGTGTTCAAATGCACGGAGCGCAGGCCGGACCCCTTGGACATAAGCTCGGCAATTGAGGGGACGGGCGGGGTAATGAACGCCAGCGCCGAGCAGGAAATGACCGTCTTCTGGTGCAAGGTCGCCCAGCCGCATTTCGTCGAATCGCTCGACCTGCTTTTCGATATGCTCCGCAATTCGCTGTACAAGCCGGAAGACGTGGAGAAGGAACGGCGCGTCATACAGGAAGAGTTGGCGATGATCAACGACTATCCCACCGCGAGGGTGGACTCGTTGATAGACGAAATGCTGTGGCCGAACCACCCCCTGGGGCGCGACATTGGCGGAACGAAGGAGTCCGTCGAAGGCATTTCCCGCGAGATGCTGCTCGATCACGTCGCCGAATACTACGTTCCAAGCAATATCGTAGTAAGTGTGGCCGGGAATATCCCGCACTCGGAAGTGGTGGCTCTCTGCGAGCGACTGTCGCGCGATTGGCCCGATTCGGAGCGCCGCGAGCCGATCCCGGTCACCCATCTGCAGAACGAGCCTCAGATGAAGCTGGAATACAAGAGCGCGGAGCAGGTGTATATATCCATCGCGCTTCCCGGACTATCCATGAACCATCCCGACCGGTACGAGCTCGACCTTCTGAGCGTGATACTGGGCGAAGGGATGAGCAGCAGGCTGTTCGTCGAACTGCGCGAGAAACGCGGCCTCGCCTACGACGTGCATAGTGGTGTCGCTCACTTCGAGGATACGGGCGCTTTCGTCATATCGGCGGGTGTGGATCCGACCAGCGTCTATGACGCCGCGCTCACTATCCTGGAACAGGTGGCCGATGTCCGAGATTCGCTGCCGGAGGATGAGATGGAGCGCGCCAAGCGCCTGGTGTCCGGACGCATGATGCTCAGGATGGAGGATACGCGCTCTGTATCGGCCTGGATGGGCAGTCAGGAGCTCCTGCTGGGAACGATAGTGGGAGTTGACGATGTGATTGACAGAGTGAATTCGATAGCGCTTCCGGATATTCGGCGGGTGGCGTCCGAGCGTCTGGTAACCGAGCGTCTGAACATGGCGGTGGTAGGGCCGCGCCGAGGCGATGAGCGCCTGTCCGACCTGTTGAGGTTATGACCAACGACCAACGTGCGTCAGTTCGCGTAAAATAATACGACACATCAAACACTAGGAGACTTGAACATGGATTCAAATGGCAAGGTCGCAATCGTTACGGGAGCGGGTACCGGCATAGGCAAGGCGTCCGCTCTCTCGCTCCTCCGAGACGGCTACTCGGTTACGCTATCCGGCAGACGCCTGTCCCCATTGGAAGAGACGGTCGCAGAGGCGGGCGACGACGGCTCTCGCGCTCTTATAGCGCAGGCAGACGTCGGCGACCCCGATTCCGTCAAGAACCTATTCGCCAAGACAGAAGAGGCTTTTGGTCGGCTGGACGTTCTCTTCAACAACGCGGGAACCGGCGCTCCCGCCGTCCTTCTCGAAGACCTGACCTACGACCAGTGGATGACCGTCGTGAACGCCAATCTCACCGGCACATTCCTCTGCACGCAGCAGGCGTTCCGCATCATGAAGAATCAAGACCCGATGGGCGGGCGCATCATCAACAACGGCTCTATTTCGGCCTACGTGCCGCGTCCCAACTCCATACCCTATACAGCCACCAAGCACGCGGTGACGGGAGTCACCCGCGCCACCTCTCTCGACGGGCGCAAATACAACATCGCCTGCAGCCAGATAGACATAGGCAACGCCGCCACGCCCATGACAGAGCGTATGAGCGTCGGCGTCCTCCAGGCGTATGGCGAAGTCATGGTCGAGCCCACCATGAATGTGCAGCACGTAGCCGACGCCATAGTATATATATCCAACCTACCCCTGGACGCCAACGTCCAGTTCATGACCGTAATGGCCACCAAGATGCCATATATTGGCAGAGGCTGAAGCGCATCACTCTTATCGAGGAAAACTATCGGGCGCGGCGACCCTTCGCTTGCGCCCCATTTGTTGATATTGCATGGCGAAGCGTATTGCTCTTAAAAGTTAGTGTACAAATTTCAATAGAGTGTCGCGCTATTAAAGTTTGTATAATAAGCCTTGACCTTATTAAAATTTAGCCCCTAATTTTTAATAAGGTGAGACGCTGATGAGGCTTGCGCAAATGCCGGGAGAACAATGCTGTCATGCGACGAGAAGAAAAGGGCAGATACCAGATAGCCGATTATGGCGGAGAGAAAGTTCGCTCCTTCATATTGGCCCCGCTGCCCCCGGTTCCTCCAGTCGTTGTGGATAGCCGGCTTCAACAGTCTCTTGAGGCGGCGTCGCTTTCGCTTGGCAGATTGGATAGCGTCTCTGTTCTGCTGCCTGACCCTGCCCCGTTCATTTACACATACGTTCGCAAGGAGGCTCTCCTATCATCGCAAATAGAAGGAACGCAGTCATCCCTTTCCGAACTCCTTATGTTCGAAAACGACCAGATGCAGGGTATCCCTATTGACGATGTTACCGAAGTGTCCAACTATGTGGCCGCGCTTGAACATGGGTTAACCAGACTGCGTGAAGGATTCCCGCTCTCGAACAGGCTGATTCGCGAGATACATGGAGTCCTGCTATCGAAAGGCCGTGGGAGCGATGTGTCCCCAGGCGAATTTCGCAGATCCCAGAACTGGATTGGAGGCTCACGTCCGGGGAATGCAGCATTTGTACCGCCGCCTCATGCCGAGTTGGCTGATTGTATGGGAAATTTGGAACGCTTTCTTCATGCAAAGGACGATGGCTTGCCCATATTAGCCCGCGCCGGCATGGCGCATGTTCAGTTCGAGACTATTCACCCATTCCTGGACGGCAATGGGCGTGTAGGGCGTCTCCTCATTACATTTCTGCTATACCACTACGGAGCGTTGCGAGAGCCTACGCTGTATCTCAGTCTTTACCTGAAGCGAAATCGCTCTACATACTATGACCTGCTCCAACATGTACGCATGACTGGAGATTGGGAAGAGTGGCTAGTATTCTTCTTTGAAGGCGTTAGGGAAACTGCCGAGAGCGCAGTCTCTACATGCCAGCGGTTGCTGGCGATATTCGAGCAGGATAGGGCAAGAATACAGGCAAATGGAGGTCGCCGAGCCAATTCAGCGTTGCGCGTTCATCAGGCGTTGGTGAATCGTCCGATTTCATCTCTTTCTGATATTAGCGACCGCGCCATTCTAACATTCCCAACCGCATCCTCGGGTATGCAACTCTTGATGGAACTGGGAATAGTGAGCGAGATAACAGGACAGCCCCGCAATCGTGTATTCTCATACTCTCGATACATCTCTATTTTGAACGAAGGAACGGAGCCTCTATGACCGAGATGGCGCATGAACGATAAGCCGCGCCGCTTTTTCTACGGCTGGGTCATCGTCTGGGTAATGGCCGCGTCCGGCGCGGTCAGCATGGCTATGGGGTCGCTCAACTTCGGCCTGTTCATCAAGCCGATGGGCGACGAACTCGGCATCGGGCGCGCCTATTTCGGATGGGCGCATACCGCCCGTCAGGGCGCCGGCGCGCTCTCCAGTCCCGTGGTCGGCTGGCTGCTCGATCGCTTCGGGTCGCGCGTAATGCTGCCCGTAGCCGCCCTCGTGACCGGCCTGGCAATGGTCGGACTCGCCAATATGAGCGTGGCGTGGCACCTGGTCACGCTGTTTGCCATCATGGGACTCGTCGGCATGAGCGGACCC
This sequence comes from uncultured Dehalococcoidia bacterium, assembly GCA_964640295.1. Lineage (GTDB taxonomy): Bacteria > Chloroflexota > Dehalococcoidia > Lucifugimonadales > UBA1123 > VXRN01. The sequence goes on from CAZXFX010000028.1 coordinate 30,577, forward strand.
GGCGCTCTCGTTACGTCTGTCCCCGTCCTCAAGTGGTTCGTTCTGAACAGAGGACGCGCCTTGGCGTTCATGTCATTGGGCATCCCCATCGGCGCGATGCTCTTCGTGCCATTGACTCAGTACCTCATAGATGAAGTCGGATGGCGTATGGCGTGGATCATCCTGGCCGCCATCGGCGTAGCCGTAATCGTGCCGCTCGGAGCCATATTCATCCGCCGACAACCCGAGGATATGGGACTGCTCCCCGACGGCGATGTAGAACCGGACTCGGCGGACCCAAGCTATGGCGCGCCGAGCGCCGCTTCCGCGGAAGTGTCGTGGACCGTGTCCGAGGCCGTTCGCACAACCACGCTCTGGAGATTGGTCATAGTATTCAGCGCGGTCTCGCTCGCTACCGGAACAGTCGCGCTGCACAGAATAGCGGACTTCATGGACAAGGGATTCGACCCCACGCTCATTTCGTATGCCACAGCGTTCGACGCCGTTTGCGCGGGCGCGGCGACTTTTACGTTCGGAATGTTGGTAAAGCGCGTCCCTGTTCGCATTCTCGGTGCGACCGGATTCTTGATGCTTGCCGGCGCGAGCGTCATGACCATATACGCCATCAACGACGTGATCATGTTTACGTCTATGGCTGTATTCGGACTCGGCATTGGCGGCATGATGTTTCTGCAGAACTTCATCTGGGCAGACTACTTCGGGCGCGAGAGCGTCGGCAGCATACGCGGCCTCGTGAATCCTATCAACCTGGTAGTCGGCGGACTGGGAGCGCCCGTCGCCGGATACGTCCGCGACATCACCGGCGAATACGACCCCGCGTGGTGGGCCGGCGTCGCGCTCATGGTCTTCGCCGCGGCGCTCACCCTGGCCACGCCCGCCCCCAAGAAGGCCGCCGAGGAAGAACCAGAACCTCTCGCGCAGGCGTAGCGTGTAGCTATAACCATAACGAAAGGCGCGTTCATCTATTGTCGGCGCTCCCGCAACCTGGAAACAATGGCCCTGTCAGCGAATCCGCGCGCATAATCAGCCTCGACCTTATACGCGGGGTCGCGGTTCTCGGCATTCTGATTATGAACGCCGTTTCCTTCAAGTTTGGTTCCGCGCCCTACTTCAATCTGAATGCGGGCGGATCGGAAACATCGCTCGACTGGGCCGTGGGCATATTCGGCGAAATCTTCATAGACCAGAAGTTTATGGGGCTGTTTTCACTGCTCTTCGGCGCCGGGCTCATACTCTTCATAGATCGCGCCAGCGCCAGGGGAAGGCGCGCGGTCGCGCTGAACTTGTGGCGGAACGCGCTTCTGTTCATCATAGGAATACTCCACACCCTGTTATGGTACGGAGACGTGCTGACGATATACGCGGTATCAGCCCTCTTTCTCATAACCCTGCGAAAGCTGTCAAACCGCGCGCTTATCTCTGTCGGGGTCGTCATATTCGCGTTATCGGTCACTTTACTGCTGGGCGCGCAGTACATCGCAAACACATCTGGCGCCTCGCTGACCGGACTCTGGACGCCAGGCCAGATTTCAACCCAGAATGTTGTTGCGATTCCCTTTTTGATGGGCTATTTCCTGCGCGCGCTGGGGCTTATCATCGTGGGCGCCGGTCTGTATCGCTATGGTTTCATCAATGGGAATTTTCCCGCCAAGATGTACAAAATCATTGCGGTGACGGGGCTGGCGATAGGACTGTCCCTTGCCGCCGTCGGGGTAGTCGTTACCGCCCTGAATGACTACTCGCGCCAGATCGCTTTCGTTGGACAGATTCCCAACACGCTTGGGACGATTCCCGCCTCGCTGGGATACATGAGCCTGATTCTGCTCTGGAACAAGCGCGCGGACAACTGGCTCAAGCGACGACTGCGAGCGGTAGGGAGAATGGCGCTGACCAACTACCTTACTCAGACGCTGATGGGGACGCTTGTTTTGACGGTTCTGCTAAGCGAGGCTGAGTTTGTGAACAGATCTGCGGTATTGCTATTTGTATTCGGAGTGTGGGCGCTTCAGATATGGTGGTCGGAAGCGTGGTTGAATCGCTTTCTATATGGGCCTGCGGAGTGGCTGTGGAGAGTGGCTACGTATGGAAGCGGACAGCCGCTGCGTCGTCGCCCGTCTCGGACATAGCTTTCTTGGCGCGTATGGGCATCCAAGTATTCATAAGCCATCGCGCAACATGGATGCTCCGCGAACGCTCCTCGCCGCATGGGGCTAGAGCAGCGGCATGACGTAGCGCCGAATAGCCAGGGCGAGTCCATCTTCTTCGACCGGCGGAACGCTGTACTTGGCGGCGTCCCGCACTTCGGACGGCGCATTTCCCATCGCTATCCCCAACCCTGCGGTCTCCACCAAGGGCTTGTCATTGAAACTGTCGCCCACCGCGATAGTCTGGCTCGGCTCTATTCCTTTGAGAGCGCAGAGTTTCTCGAGCGCTCTGCCCTTGTTCACCCCCTTTCGGGTGAAGTCAACCGCCCACAGCCGGTTGTAGGGCAGCCACACCCTCACCGAGTCGAGTTCCGGGATGTCCGATGTTCGCTCCATCATATCTTGAGCGGCGTCCGCGTCCAGATCCAGCGCGGATATGCGGATCAAGTCCCACCTGTCGATTTTGGCGGGGTCTGTGAAGGCGCCGTCTCGATGAGTGGCGAAGAGGCTACATTCTGATTCGATGATATGCCTCACTATCCCGCGCGACAGTTCCTCACCAAGAATCGGCGCGCTCCACAAAATCTCGCCGCTGATCGGGTCGAATATAATCGCGCCATTGTCGGATATCTGCGGCCACGTAAGGCCGAGTTCCTGGGCGTACTTGCATACCTCGTGGACTTCGCGGCCAGTGGCTATCGAGACGCCGATTCTGGACGCGACGTCGCGCACGGCGTCCGCCACCGGGGGAGAAATTAGTTCGTCCGGCCCGATGAGCGTCCCGTCCAAGTCTATTACGAGCGCTTTGAACTCAGGCATTTTTGTTCGATCTCCTATCCTGGTTAGCGCGACCATGCCAAGCGCTTACCGACGCAATCGAGCTCATCCCCTGGAGTTGAACCATCTTGTCTAGTCCGGCGCAGATGTCGCGCGCGATTCCCGGCCCCCTGTACACCAAGCCCGTCAATACCTGTACGCTGTCCGCTCCCGCCATTAGCGCCTGCCAGGCGTCCCAGGCGGTGAATATCCCGCCCGAAGCGTTGACGCTGGCGCGCTCTCCGACTCGCTCCCGCGTCTCGCGCACCATGCGCAGCGTATGGCCGAAGATGGGCTTGCCGCTCAGTCCGCCGGATCCGACGCCGAGCCGCGCGTCTTGAGTCGGCTGGGTATTGGCGACAGTCAGCGCGTCCACGCCTTTAGAGACGCACACATCCGCCAGAGACAGCGCGAGGTCGTGGCTGTCAGGCGCGTCTTCGCGGGCCGGGAATGGCGGCATCTTAACGAAGAGCGGCTTGCTGCGGGATCCGTTTAGCGCGTCTAGGAGTTCGGCGAGTACGCGAGGGTCGTGGAACACTCTCAGATTGGCGGTGTTCGGAGAGCTGATATTAACCTCTATCGCGTCCACGAGAAGTTCCAGCGTCTTGTGACAGGTAGCGATGTCGGCGATTTCTGTACCGGACACGCTTGCGACGATTGGAGTATCGCCCGCAAACCGCCTGCCGGATGCGATTCTCTCGGCGGCTCGTCGCAGTCCCTGGCCAGGAAATCCTAGCGCGTTTATCAGCGCGTGACGCGACTTATCTCTCAGAACGCGAACGCCCGGATTGCCGGGACGCGGCTCGAGCGTAATAGTCCCGCAGGTTATATATCCAAATCCGAGCGAGGCGAGCCCGGGAAGTAGTTCGCAGTTCTTGTCGTAGCCTGCGGCGAGTCCGACTGGGTTAGCGAGCGCGAGTCCGCCGACGCGCGTCTTGACGCGGGGCGAGGAGACGTCCCCGCCTACCTTAGTGAGCGCGCGCCAGAGCGGCCATGCCTTGAGCGCGCCGTCCGCTGCCTTCTGCGCCTTTTCGGGCGGCAGCGTGAACAGCAGTGGCCTGAGTAGTGATTCGTATGCGCGCGGTATGAGGGCTAGCGCCAATCGAACTCTCCGTTCATGCGACTATCCGCGCCATGTGGTCGTTGACCTCGACGCGAGCGATGTGAGTTAGGAGGAAGTCGCGCTTTTCGTCGAAGTCGCGCTCGCCCCACTTTTCGAGAATGTCGTTCACGTCAGCGGGCCGCTCCGATTTTTCCGCCAGCGACCGCGCCTTGTCCAGGTCTGCAATCGATCGAGCGAGCTGGTCTGTCCGAGCGGCGCCGGAGGCGGTCTTGCGGAGAGCCTGGGAGAATCTGCGTTCCGCGTTCTTGATCCTCTCTTCCCATATCTTCTTGAGAGCTTGTTCTGAGTCGTCAGACTGGTCTGGGAAAGCCTGTCTGCGGAGTTCGCGCGCCTCGAGCGCAAGCGGTATCTGCGCCAGCACCGCTCCTTCCAGATCGGCTTCGCGCCATGTGTGGTAGCCGCACACGCTCTGGTTGTTGCGCGACTGGCATTGGTAGTAGCGATATGTGGCGCGGTTGCGATTGCCGTCCTTATTTCGCCATAACTGCCTGCGCGTGACCCCCATCATCTTGTTGCCGCAATACTCGCAGAAGGCGATGCCCGACAGCAGATACGGTTCGGCTCTGGACACCCTGCCGAGAGGCCGACGCTCTCTGACTATGTCCTGCGCCTGTCTGAACACGTCGCGCGGGATGATGGGCTCATGGGAGCCGGTCATACGCAGTCCGAATCGCATATACGTGCCGATATAGACGGTGTTCTTGAGGATGTCCCTTATGCTTACCACGTTCCAGTTTCCGCCCCTGCGAGTGGTTATTCCGCGCTTGTTCAGATGCTGGACTATGAGTCTCATCCCCATTCGCTCTTTCGTGTACAGTCTGAAGATGAGTTCCACGACGGCCGCCTCTTCCTTGACGATCTCCAGGACGCCGTCTTCTCCGTTGCGGTAGCCGTATGGGGGGCGTCCCAGCCCTTTGCCTCTGAGCGCGCGGTTCTGCATGGACATTCGTATCTTCTCGCTGCGCGTTCGAGACGAACCTGTTGGCCTCAGCGCGAACAGCGCGTTTTGAAGCGGGTCCGGCATCTCTTCATCCTGGCAGGCGACCTTGCAGCCCATTCCTTCGAGAGACACGAACGCGCGCGCCACCGATTCCAGGTCCCCTCCGAGATGAGTGGCGTCCGGCACGGCTATGAGGAACTCATACCCGGACTCCCGAATGTAGTTCAGCAGGCTGTCGTATCCGGGGTATTCGCCGTCGCGTGGCGCGTCCAAATCTCCGAAGGAACTCACCGGCTGGTGAGTATTGGCGCGGCAGTATTTGAGAAATTCGGACTCGAATTCCTCACGCGATTTGCCGCCTTTCGCGGTTATGGTCGGGGCGTCCGCCCTGAAGTATCCCAGCGCTCTCATGTTGTAGTCGTCGGTTCGAGGTTCATTCCAAGATTAGTATTCTGGAGCAACTGCCGCACTGAACTATCTGTTCGCCGGCGCGAACGCGCTGCATTTCAGTGGTGGGTATGACGAGTCGGCACCCTTGGCACAGCCCGCGCCTGTCCACGAGCGCGGCGCCCTGTCCACCCCTGAGTCGCCTGACCGAGTCGTAAGTGGCGAGCGCGGCGGGGGAGTGCTCGGACGCCATCGTCGTTCTGCGTTCCCTGAAATCCGGCAATTCCGATGACAGGGCGCCCCCGCGAGACCTCAGGCTTTCTACCTCTCGGACTCGCTCTTCGTTAATGCGCTCGAAGACCGCCTTTGCCCTGTCCAGGAGAGTCTGCGCGTCGTCGCTCTCTATCATAAGTTCGAGCAGTTTGTCTTCCTCTTCGCTTCGGTTTCCTTCCAAATTGGCGCGCTCTTCTTGGTACGCCTCCAGTTCTCTTGGGTTGGTGACAGAGCCGTCGTAGAGTCGGGCGTCAATTTCGGCGATTCTTCGCTCCATGTCTTCGATGTTGTTTTCAGCTTGTCTTCTTGGCCTTGCCAGTTTCGCCATCTTATCTTCGAGCGCGTCCACCTGCCGCTTGGCGGCAATCCTTCTGGAGTCGTCCGACAACTTGGCGCGGATGTCGGCCAACTCCTCTTCTCGTTTCTGAATCTCCCAGTCGAGCAGTTGAAGGTCATATAGGTCGCTGATAGATGTCATGGACTGCGCCCGCTTATCGGATTTGAATCCATTTTAATATAAATGAGCGACGAGCGGAAACCTCACGCCAAACCCGCCTCGCTCCGCGCCTCTTCCACTGTCATTACGCCCGCCGACACATACATGTTTATTCGACGCGCCCGCTCCGTCTCAGACTCCCGCAGCGCCTCGATGTTGGTCGTGTCGAACTCCGCCACCAGCGACGGCTCTCCAAACATCGGCAGCAAGCGCTCACGCAGAACCTCCTCGAAGAACTTCAGCTCCGGCACGATACACGTCTCCCAGAACATACGCCGCGTCGTTTCAATGTTCGCGTAAGTCGCCCTCTCCAAGTCGTGCAATAGTGGTTTTGGAACGTTGAATGCCCGCGCGACATCCTCCACTGTCCATCGCAGCGTATTCAGATACTCCATATCCTTCGGTGAAAATCCCACCCGAGACGCCTTCATGCCCGGCGCCAGCACGCCCGGACGCAGCCTGTTCCTCGGCCCCTTCTGCTTCAGCTCCCAACTCCTGTAAAACGCCTGCACCTGATCGTCTGTGAACCCTGAATCGGTCTCGAATAGAATGCCCGGACTCGCGTCATTCTCCATGCCCGACTTGTTTCCAAGCAGCGCGTCTCGACCCATATCCACCGACATCCGGACAGGACCGATAGGCGACAACCCAGCGTATTCGTGCAGCGGATTGAAGTATCTTAGCCGCACAACTTCGTCCGGCGCGAACGCGACCGAATTTCCCGACGGCCCCGTATATACATACCCGCGTATGTACTCTCGCTCGTCGGGCGCCACTCTCACCCTGTCGGGCCGCAGCGGCCAAAGCTCGAACGGGACTCCATATTCATCCCGCTCCACCGACCAGTACGCCTCTCCCCACAGGTTCAGATACGTCTCCGTGGCCCTCCACAGATCGCCGCCCGTCCAGTGCGGATTCACCCTGTCCAAAATCGCCTGCGCCGGATGATCATGCCCAACCCACTCCCTTCGCGCTTTCCCGCTCGCTGTTCCGACCCGATACACCTTCAGGCTGGGTCTCGCCACCGCGTCCGACCTGAGCTTGATCGCCGCATAGACGGGGACAGAGGTCAAGAAGTAGTCCGCGTACCTGCCGGCGGTCTGATTTTCGTTCAGCCCGAACGGACCCAGCGGCGCGTCCATCGGCGGCGCGGGTAGGGGAGAATTCTCCGCCTTCCGACGCGCTCGCCCAAGATAGCGCGACATCCATCCTCCGATACCGCCTCCGTTCCGTTCCGCAGCCTCTCTCATTTCTGTCATTGCCTCCGTGTCATGTGTATAGTATATATGTTCTATAAAAGAGAATAGGGCATACATGCAGTTGCGTCAAGGGCAGATTTTGACGAGAACCTGTAACGATTTAGTCGGCGCTCCATCTCGCGCAAAAGCCCCTTCCACCTTGATGGGAGAAGGCTGGGATGGGGGTGTTCAGCCTCAATACCTACCCCTGTGAGCCCTCGATGGTAGAAGGTTAGGATGATGGGGGTGACCCAATCCTCCGACTTGTATCTTGAGATTATGGTAGAACAGAGAGTCAGGAAGGGCGTGACAGA
>CAZXFX010000029.1:0-38294 GCA_964640295.1 uncultured Dehalococcoidia bacterium
TCAATCGAATCCACTCCACCACTTGACTCTTAACACAGTTGCTAAACTGATACAGACTCCCGCCATTCATCTCACTTGACCGCCGCAACCCCGACGACCTAAAATTATCTTGAATCATTGACAAAGACAGTTCAGGACTAAATGAATTGGGAACCGCATAGTTCTCTCCAGACGAATAACCACCCTGACTATATAGCCTCTCGCGGGTTGCGCCCGAATGCGCGAGAGGCTTTTGCGTGTTCCACAATACCCACGAATCTCACAAAAAGCGCGTATCTGACAGACACGCTGTCCGCATTGAGGGAGAAGATGAAATGACGCCGCAAGCTGATTCGGAACTAATAGAACTGCGAAAGCGCATCAGACACTCCGCCGCCCACGTGATGGCGGACGTGGTGAAGACGCTCTTCCCCGACGCCAAGATCGGCATCGGCCCGCCCACCGATGACGGATTCTACTACGATTTCATGGTGGAAAACCCGTTCACCCCGGAAGACATACAGAAGATAGAAAACCGGATGCGCCGCGTCATAAAGCGCAACTATCCGTTCGAGTACAGGGAGTATTCGCGGGAGGAAATCAACGAACTAAACGCCGATGAGCCGCTGAAGCTGGAAGTCATCTCGGAAATTCCCGACGACGAACCTATTTCCACTTATACGCACCGCGACTTCGAAGACCTGTGCGCCGGGCCGCACGTAGAGTCCACAGGCAAGATACCTGCGTTCAAGCTGCTGAACGTGGCCGGCGCCTACTGGCGCGGCGACGAGAACCGCCCGATGCTGCAGCGCATCTACGGCACCGCGTTCGAGTCTCAGGAAGCGCTCGACGAACATATCGCAAGACTGGAAGAAGCTCGCAAGCGCGACCACAGGGTCGTCGGGCGCGACCTGGACCTGTTTTCGCTTCAGGAAGAGACAGGTCCGGGACTGATAATCTGGCATCCGAAAGGAGCGCGCGTCCGCGGCCTGGTCGAAGACCTCTGGAAGCGCGAGCATTACAAATGGGGCTACGATCTCGTCTATACGCCTCATATCGGACGCTCCACGCTCTGGGAAACGAGCGGACATCTGGAAAACTTCAAAGAGAATATGTTCGCGGCGATGGATATGGACGGGCAGGACTACTACCTGAAACCCATGAACTGCCCCTTCCACATCATGTACTACCGCAACAGCCTCCGAAGTTACCGAGACCTTCCTATGAGAATAGGCGAACTCGGCTCTGTCTATCGCTACGAGAGAGGAGGAACTCTGCACGGAATGTTGAGGGTCAGAGGCATGACTCAGGATGACGCTCACATATTCTGCCGTCCCGACCAGATCGAAGATGAAGTGAATGGCGTGCTGGACCTCACTTTCCATCTGCTGGACAAGTTCGACTTCACCAACTATTCGGTAATGCTCTCGACGCGCCCGGAAAAGGCCGTCGGCTCCGAGGAAGAATGGGAAGTCGCCACCAGTTCGCTGCGCTCTACCCTCGAAAAGCGCGGCATGGCATACGAAGTGGAGGAAGGCGGAGGCGCGTTCTACGGTCCCAAGATAGACATTCATATCGAGGACGCCATCGGAAGGTTGTGGCAATGCACGACCGTGCAGTTCGACTTCAACCTTCCTCGCCGATTTGGCTTGACTTACATTGACTCGGACGGCGCGCAGCGGCAGCCCTATATGGTGCATAGGGCGCTCTTCGGCTCGATGGAGCGCTTCATGGGCGTTCTGATCGAACACTTTGGCGGCGCGTTCCCCACCTGGCTGGCGCCCGTGCAGGCTACTATCATCCCAATTGCTGATAGACATCACGAGTATGCAGATGAGGTTCGCCACAAGCTGCTGCAAGAAGAAATAAGAGCGGAGACAGATCTTCGCAATGAGCGTATGGGCTTCAAGATACGCGAAGCGCAGATGCAAAAGACGCCCTATATGCTCATAGTAGGCGACCGAGAGATCGCCGCTGGCGCCGTAGGCGTGCGCTTGCGTTCAGGCGAAGACTTGGGCGCGGTCGAAGTGCCCGTACTGATAAAAAGAATTGCGGCAGAGGCGACTATGAACTGAAGCGGCCACTCCGGGATTCACTATTCCCCCACGCCTATCTGAGAGGGGTAGGTAAACGCTCTAGCCAACCGAAAAATCCCTTCCACCTCGACGGGGGAAGGCTAGGATGGGGGTGATTATCCTCGATACCGACCCCTTCCACCTTCCGCGTCTATGCTACAATACATGAATCAAGAACATAGGTGCGTAGCGAGAGTGCATTGATTGAGATTTATGGATGACCTTCCAACCGCCCCAAAAAACCGCGTTAACAGGTAAATACAGGTCTTTGCAGGTAAAATGCAGGTACCAGGCCCCACCAGCATACCACCTGCAACTCGCCTGATCGCTCACCAGCGCAATCTCAATATCCATAAACCAACGTAATATAACTCGACCGCGCGACACTCTTTTTACGCTTCCGACAGGCTCGCGCGCGTTGCCCGTCGCGCGATGTTGGCGTACAATGCGATGAGCGCTACGTTCAAGCTATATCAGAGGGGATGAAATGGTACAGGCTCCAGCTATAGACGCCAAGTTCGACAACGAGTTCACGCGCGAGTTCGGGTTTCCGAAAGGGCGAGCGGCAACCAAGGTCGTAGATTTCATAGACGAGCGGGTTCGCGGGTTCATACAGGAATCTCCCTTCCTCGTCATGGCGACGAGTTCCGCCGACGGAACGTGCGACGCCTCTCCAAAGGGAGGCAGACCCGGCTGGGTGAAGATACTGGACGACCGCACTCTTCTCATACCCGATGTGGCTGGCAACAAGCTGTTCCAGTCATATCTGAATATGTCCGAGAATCCGAACGTCGCGCTCATATTCTTCATACCAGGAACGCCTGAGACCGTTCGCGTAAACGGGCGAACCCATATAGTGGATAGAGCGGAACTGGACGATATGCAGGTAGAGATGGAGGTCTTTGACCCCGACGAAAACGCGAAGATACTTCAAGGCGTGGTAGTCGAGGTTGGAGAAGCTTATGGACACTGCCCGCGCGCGCTGAACTTCTCTCGGCTATGGAAATCGGTTTAGCGGCTGTTGGGATATTGACTGGCCTCTGATTCTGCGATGGAGATGAGCATGACCGCTGGCGCGCTGTCGGATATCAGGGTTGTCGAGTACAGCGTCGGGCATTCGGGCGCAATGTGCGGGAAGGCGTTCGCGGATATTGGCGCGGACGTGCTGAAGATAGAGCCGCCCGAAGGCAATCCTCTGCGCTTGGCCGGCCCATTCCTGAAAGACGCGCCCGACCAGGAATCTTCCGCTCTCTTCATGTACCTGAACGCGAACAAGAAGGGAGCCACGCTCGATCTGACACGTGAAGAAGGACGTCAGCGCATCCGCTCGCTGACACGCAAAGCCGACATCTTCATCACGGACGTTCAGCCCGCTTTGGCGGCCGAATTGGGCATAGACTCGGAAACTATGGGCAGCCTGAATCCCCGCCTGATACGAGTTTACGCCACTCCGTTCGGCAACAAGGGGCCTTATCGCGATTGGAAGGGAACCGACCTGATCGCCTGGCACATGGGCGGGATGGGCTGGGAAAGCCCCGCGATGTTCGTAACCGACCTCGAGCGACACACTCCGCTGAGGGGACGCGGAAACCAATCCATGTATTTCGCCGGATGGGTAGCCGCGGCCGGCGCGATGTGCGCCCTGTTCCACAGGGAGAAATACGGCCTGGGCCAGGAAGTTGACGTGTCGGCGATGGACGCCGTTTCCAGCCACATACGCGGCAACTTCGCCATGTTCTCATACGACATTTCGCAGATGCCCGAAACCAGGGAAAAAGCCATGTTTCCGTGGATATGGGAATGCGCGGACGGCTACGCCACAGCCACATTCCTGATGAATCACTGGTGGGAGTCTCTCAAAGAGGCGATGGGGAAGCCGGAATGGGCAGAGAAGGAAGAGTACGCGGAGTTTCCTGGACGCAGGGAAGGCATGGAAGAGATCGAGCGCCATGTTTCCGCGTGGATAAAGGGCATCAAGAGGCAAGACCTCTATGAGGCGCTTCAGGCGCGCGGGATACCGTGCTTCCCTGTCCAGAGCGTGGACGAGATCGTCAAGTCGGCGCACTACACGGAACGCGGTTTCTTCGTCACTCAGAAGAGTCAGGTTGGGAATAGCGCGATAGTTCAGCCCGGCCCGACCATCAGGTTTTCGAAGACGCCATGGCAGTTGAGAAAGCAGGCTCCGCGACTGGGCCAGGACGATATTAACGAACTCTGGGCCTCCACCGCCAACGACGCGCCCCCTGAGAAAACGACGATAGACGGCAAACGCAATCGCCCACTGGAGGGCGTGCGCATAGTTGACTTTGGCTGGATTCTATCAGTCCCATACGCGGGCGGATGGCTGGGGTCGCTCGGCGCAGAGGTAATCCGAGTGGAGTCGAACGCGCGGCTGGAACTGGGGCGAAGCGGTTTGGGCGGCGGCGCGGACGGAATCCCGGGAAGAAATCGCTCGGCTATATGGAACTGCCTGAATCACAGCAAGCGTGGGGTGACACTGAATATACGCGAACCCGACGCCCAGGAGCTGGTAAAGGAAATCGTCGCCGTAAGCGACATAGTCATGGAAAACTTCTCGACTGGCGTGCTGGACAGACTCGGACTTGGATATGAAGACCTGAAAAAAGTGAGGCCTGACCTGATCATGCTGAGCGGCTCTTCCATGGGTACGTTCGGTCCCGACCGCGAAGCGACAGGATTCGGCCCGAATGTGTGCTCATACGCCGGCCAGCCGTCGGTTACGGGCTATGAAGGCGGTAGGCCACAAAACCTGGGAGGCAACTGGCCGGACTATCTTGTTGGGACGATGATGGTCCATTCCGTTTTGAGCGCGCTCTGGCACAGACGCAAGACGGGAGAGGGGCAGCGAATCGAGGCGGCCATGGCGGAGGTGGTAAGCGCCATGATTCCGGAGGCGTTTCTGGACTACACAATCCACGGGCGGGTGGCTGAACGAATCGGCAACCGCGACCCGCGCATGGCGCCGCACAACGTATATCGCTGTGGGGGCGATGATCAATGGGTAGCTATCGCGGTCCAAGACGATCAAGAGTGGACGAGTTTATGCCGGGCAATGGGCAATTCAGACCTCGCCGCGGACAGCCGCTTTTCGAGCTTGGAGGCTCGCAAGGATAACGAAGACGAGCTGGACGCCATCGTTTCGAGTTGGACGGCCAACCGTCCGCCGATGGAAGTCGCCGAACTGCTGCAATCCGAAGGGATAGCGGCAGGGCCAATAATGGACGCAGTCGCGCTTCTGGGCGACCCCCATTTTCGAGAGCGCGGAATCATCGTCGAGATGGATCATACCGAGGTGGGAACGCGCGAGGTGGCGGGACTGCCGATAAGGTTCAGCGATATTCGAAGACCGGGGTACTACTCGGCTCCGCTGCTCGGCGAGCACAACGACGCGGTCATCGGCGACCTGCTGGGACACAGCGAGGCGGCGCTGGAATCTCTGAAGCGAACCAAGGCGATATACTGAGGAGCGGGTATAATAATAGGGAAGCGCTCACCCAATGGGTTCAAGGCAGTTGGGGACGAAACATGGTGAACCAAGACAAGAATCTCCCCTGTCCAAACGATGAAGAGCGTTCGTTGCGCCTTTCTCCGATTGAACGTGTCAGATTTGGAATAGCGGTTGGTATTCTGTCCGGCTTCGGCGTTTTCATGTTAATCCCCGTTGTAGCTTTTATCCTCAATGTCTGGTTTATTACAAATATGAACATAGATGGCGCTATACGTTTAATTACAACTCTGTCCGCGGCGACTTCCGGACTGGTTGGAGCAGTGGTGGGTTACTATTTTGGGCAAGAACTCAAACGATTAGCGTTGCCTCGCCGCCAATCGGCAGGTTATTCTTCGGATAGAGAGGTCAGATATGTCAACTGAGCAATACAGCATCTATATAGGACAGGACAGGGTCAACGCGATCTACACCGACGCGATGGCGCGAATGTACGGACTCGTGGCGCTGGGCATCGTCACCACCGGAGCCGCGATATGGATCGGGGATATGCTGGGCGTGGGCGAAGTCATATTCAGCTTCGGCTGGATTGGTATGCTCGTCATGTTCGGTATCATGTTCGGCGTCTTGATGGGCGCCAGCGCCGCCGCGAACAGAGGCAACACGAGTCTGGGAACCGCGCTCTACCTGAGCTTTACGGGACTTGAAGGGTTCTTCCTATCCCCTATTCTCACCGCATATACCACAAGCGCGATTGGAGTGGCTTTCGTTCTGACCGCTGGAATGTTCGTGTCCATGAGCGCTGTGGGGCTAACTACCAAGAGAGACCTTTCCAAGCTTGGCCCCATGCTGCTGATAGGACTTATCGGGGTAATAGTCGTCAGTCTCATCAACGTACTGCTGATTCAATCCAGTATGCTGTTCCTGCTCATCAACATCATTCTACTGCCGCTCTTTCTGGCGCTGACGGTGTGGGAAACGAAGCAGATGAAGGAACTGGCGCAGGAAGCGGCTATGCGAGGCGACACGCAGAGCGCGAATCAGGTAGCGGTCATAGGAAGCATCGGATTGTATCTAAACGCTCTCAACATATTCATCATTCTGCTGAACCTGCTGGGATTCGTCTCAGACGACTAGGGCGATCAGTTTACAGATGAGAGAGATTGCAATACTCATTCTTATAGTCGCCATAGTGGCGGCGTGCGGCGAGACGCCAGAACCGACGCCAACGCCTCTTCCGCCCACCGCTACGCCTGAGCCCACGCTGACACCAACGCCGGCTCCGCCTACCTCCACGCCTGAGCCGACAGCGACGCCGACGCCGCGGCCCACCAACACGCCGGTTCCAACACCCACGTTCGCGCCCACTCCCATAATTCTGCCCACCGTCGAGATTGCATACGACACTCCGACGCCAACCAGCGCGTTCCCAACAGACTTGGACCAGCGTCTGGACGCGATAGCCTACAAGGCGTCGGTGACCAGAAACCTGCCAACCAGCGAGCTCGTATCGCACGAACTGATAACCGTCGAAGAGTTTCGCGCTATGTTCCAGGAAGAACTCGAAGAAGACGCGGATGAGTTGGCGCTTGACACTCGTCTGTACCAGAGGCTGGGAATTCTCGATGAAGACGACGATCTGGCTCAATTGCTGACCGAAATTTTCGCGGATATCGTCCTGGGGTTCTACGAGACGGACGACGACAAGATGTACATCATCTCCGAGAAAGACGAATTCACTCTAACCGACCGTCTCACAGTGGCGCACGAAGCCACTCACGCGCTCCAACAGTATGCGTTCGACATAGGCGGGCTGCTAGACAGCACGGAAGACCACGACGACAGGGCGATGGCGCTGAGAGCGCTGATAGAGGGCGACGCGCTACTATCGGAATTGCTCTATATGCTGACCTATTTCGACGAGGACGAACAGGCGGAGGTTCAGAGAAATCTCGGCAACGCGGATATGGACGCGTTCTACGAAGCGCCCGCGTTCATACAGAATTCCATCACATTCCCGTACACCGGCGGATACCAATTCGCGGTGTACCTGTACTTGAAGAACAACGATTTTGGAGCCATTGACCTCGCTTACGAAGCGCTTCCGGCTTCTACCGAGCAGATCATACACCCGATGAAATATGACGCGGGCGAGGCCCCCATAGAAGTGTCCATACCCGATCCGACTGAATTATTGGGCGGCGGGTGGACCATACTCGACAGAAACGTGATGGGAGAGCTGTTCCTGAGGTCGTACTTGGAGAGCGACCTGGACCGCGAGACAGCGGCGACAGCGGCGGCGGGATGGGGAGGAGACGAATTCCTGTTGCTGGAAACGCCCGGCGGAGACGACGCGCTGTTCATGTTCATAACATGGGATACGGAAGAGGACGCGAGCGAGTTCACGGCCGCTTTCAGAGCGTATGGGGAGGAGATAAGCGGCGGCGACGTGTGGGCGGAATGGGAATCGGGGCATATACTGGAAGCGGGCGACAGAGGCGCTATATGGATTGGCGGCGGCGGAACCGAAACGCGAGTGATCGTCGCGCCGGACTCGAATGCGGCAGGGGCCATTTTGGACGCTACGGAGTCTCTGGAACCGACAGTCGCGTCCGACCGCGGGGATGACCTTGCCACTTCCGCGGAGACCTCGACGAATACCGCGGGGAAGTAAGCGGCGAAACGGGAATTCAGCCCCCGAACATCTTCATCATCTGATTGCGGCCTCGGTCTGTGGACATCTGCTTCATCATCTTCTGCATCTGGCGGAACTGGTTGAGGAGTTGGTTGACCTCTCGCGGAGAGGTCCCGCTGCCCTTGGCTATGCGCCTGCGTCTGCTGCCGCTAATTATTTCCGGTCTTCTGCGTTCATCAGGCGTCATGGAATATATGATTGCCTCGACGCGCTTGAGATTGTCCCCTTCTAGCTGGCCTGAATTGAGCTTTCCTTTGACTCCCGAGAATCCAGGAATCATTTCGAGTATCTGGCTCATGGGCCCCATCTTCTTGAGCTGCTGCAACTGCTCCAGAAAATCTTCGAGGTCGAAGCGCGCCTGCCTGAGCTTGCGGTCAAGCTCGACCGCGCGTTCTTCATCGAATTCGAGTTGAGCCTTCTCTATAAGGCTCTCGACGTCGCCCATTCCAAGTATTCGAGACGCAAGCCTGTCGGGGTGCATCCGCTCCAGCGCTTCGATGCGCTCCCCGGTTCCTATGAACTTGATGGGGATGCCTGTAACTTTGGTTATGGAAAGCGCGGCGCCGCCGCGAGCGTCGCCGTCCATCTTGGTTAGAACGAGTCCGGTCACGTTCAGGCGACTGTGGAACTCTTCGGCTACGCGCACGGCTTCCTGACCGGTCATGGCGTCCAATACCAAGAGCGTTTCAGCAGGGGAAGCGGCTTTGTGAACCGACTCGATTTCGTCCATCAGCTCGGCGTCCACCTGGAACCTTCCGGCGGTATCAACTATGACCCAATTGGCTCCGGATTCACGCCCTTTTACGATTCCGTCCCTGGCCAGTTTTCTCGTATCGCGCGCGCGCCTGTCGGCGTACACAGGGACGTCAATCTGAGCGGCTAAGGTTTCTAGCTGGTCAATAGCGGCGGGCCTGTGTAGGTCTGCCGCCACAAGCAGGGAAGACTGCCCTGACTGCTGGAGATTCAGGGCAAGCTTGGCGGACAAGGTTGTCTTTCCGGCGCCGTTGAGGCCGGCGACCAGTATCACGCCGGGCTGGCTTGGCGGTTTTTCGAGCCTGTGGCTGCCGCCGGTGAGTACCTTAGTCAGCTCTTCCTGAGTTATCTTGACCACGTGCTGACCCGGGGTGAGCCTTGTCATCAGATCTTCGGCAAGCGCTCGCTCTTTGATGGCGGAAACAAGCTGGCGCGCCACCCTGAAGTTGACGTCGGCTTCCAAAAGGGCCACTCGCACTTCTCTGAGAGAAGCGTCTATATCCTTCTCTGTGAGCCTGCCTTTATCGCCCAGCTTATGGAAAATATGGTTGAGTTTTTCAGAGAGGGCTTCGAACATCAACTAACTCCATGTGTCAAGTACAGTGGACGATATCAGACCGCGCCATAGACGCTTTCAACCATATCTTTCATTATCGAGGAGATGAACCTGACGCTTGAAATGGCGCGGTAATACTCCATGCGGGTGGGGCCTACCACTCCCACTGTGCCGAGCGCGTGGCCTGGTATGCCGTAGCGGCATATTACCACGCTGAGAGACCTAAGCGCCTCGCCGCTATGTTCTCCGCCAATGACGACACGGACGACTTGTCCCAAGGGCGCTTCGTCCAGCGCCGCCTGTATGAGAGTTCCGTCTTCAACGCCGCGAATAATGGGGCGAACCTTTTCGTAGTCGTCAAATTCGGGCTGGTCGAGTAGATTGCGAAGCCCGTCCACATAGAATTCCTCATGGTCGGCGCTGTCTTCCTCTTCCAGCATTTCCATTGCGGCGTCTATCGCGCGGCGTTCATGCAGGTTGGCTTCGATAGACGCGCGAATCATCTCCTGGTGGGTGAGGCCTATCATGCGTCTGCGGAGACGCGCGCTCATTGATTCGAGTTCGGACCTCTCGACAGGTTCGTCAAAGCGAATCAATTGCTTACGCAGCTTGGCTTGCTCCAGGACGACTATCAGAAGGGCGAGAACATCCTGCACCGGAACAAGTTCCAGATGTCGCACCCTGGATACGCTGGTCTTGGGGAAGGTGGCGACCCCCAGATTATCCATGAGTTGCGCTATCAGCGTGGCCGCTACGATTCCCCATTTATCCACGTCGTGCTGAACGCTGTCGAATCGATCTTGGATTGTCGCGCCGGCCTGGGGCGGAACGCGCGGATCGAAGTTGTCGAGGAGAGATTCCACATAGAATCTATACGCCTTATCCTGCGGAACGCTTCCCGCCGAAGCGTATGGTCGGGATATGTATCCCGACTCTTCCAGCGACGCAACCTCGTTGCGCACAGTAGCGGAACTAACTCCGAGACCGTGATTTCTGGTAAGAGTGTCGGACGCTATGGGCGTCGCTTCATGCACATAGTCATTGACTATGTGCTTAAGTATTAGCTGTTGGCGGGTGGTGAGCATATTCAGTGTCGCGCACTTCAGAGATAGTAAGATAATATACGCCGCCTATGGGTCCTCGGCGCATAAGTTTAGCATAGCATATCGTAGCGCATAGTAAACGCCAAACTCGGCGGTCAGACGCCGGGCGGAACAGTATTCGAGGCGTTCGATTGCGGTTGTTCGCTATTTTAGGCGGACATGTCTGAGTTATACTTATTGGAGAACCGCGGTCCAATAGTTGAACAAGCGAGTGGCATCCAAATGGAAATAACATGGCGCGGACATTCGTCCGTAAAAATGGTGAGCAGAGACGTTACGCTTCTTGCGGACCCCTATCCTGAAAGCGCGGGCGACATTTCCGCGGACATCGTTACGGTAAGCTGCGATTATCCGTCGCACTCAGACTACAAATCGGTGGACGGCGCGCCAAAGACGCTGAACGGCCCGGGCCAGTACGAGACGCTGGGGTACAACATTACGGGCATTGGAACGGCTCTCAACGACGCGGAGGAAAGCAGGCGGGTCAATACTATCTACGTTATACGCTCTGAAGGCATCTCGGTGTGTCACATGGGCAATCTCAACGCCAAGCTGTCGTCTCGACAATTGGAGGCGCTAGGGTCTGTGGACACGCTGATAGTTCCGGTTGGCGGCGGCGGGACTCTGGACGTCAAGGAAATATCTCGAATTGTGAACGTTCTGAGTCCGGGCATAGTCATACCCGTCCACTTCGATCAGGAAGAGGGAGAAGACGGCATCGGGTCGGCGCGCGCGCTATTCAGCGAACTGAACGTGGAGCCGTCTGAAACACAGATACGACTGAACGTTACCCAGAGCAACATGCCGCGCGAGATGAGGGTAGCGCGGCTGAGAAACTTATCGGGCGGCTAACAGCCTGACGAGAGCGCGTCTCTCAAATCCGCGTCTTCCGGTTGGCAAGAGCGTTTTGCCGATGTCAGCGCATTCTACATATCCTTGCCAAGGTTGGCGAGGAATTCGTTGTTGTTTCTGGACCTTCGTATATGGCCAAGCAGCTTTTCGGTGGATTCTCCGGGGTACTTCTCATCGGAAGATATCATGGCAACCATGCGGCGGAGCAGCCAGACTTGCTTGAGCGTGGCAGCGTCCAGGAGAAGTTCCTCGCGGCGGGTGCCGCTGCGAGCGATATCTATCGAGGGGAATATCCTGCGTTCGGCGAGCATGCGGTCAAGATGCACTTCCATGTTGCCGGTGCCCTTGAACTCCTCGTATATCACATCGTCCATGCGGCTGCCGGTGTCAACCAGACAGGCGGCGAGGATGGTCATGCTTCCGCCTTCTTCGGTGTTGCGCGCCGCGCCGAAGAATCTCTTGGGCGGGTAGAGCGCGATGGGATCAATTCCGCCTGAGAGCGTGCGTCCGCTGGTTGGAACAGCGAGGTTATAGGCCCTTGTGAGCCTTGTGATGCTATCGAGAAGGATAACCACATCGCTTCCGGCTTCCACCAGGCGCTTTGCGCGCTCCAGAACCATTTCGGCTACGCGGCAGTGGTCTTCCACGGGTTCGTCGAAAGTGGAGCTATACACTTCGCCGTCAATAGAGCGGCGCATGTCAGTCACTTCCTCAGGGCGTTCTCCAATGAGGGCGACCATTATGTGTATGTCCGGATGGTTGAGGGTTATGCCGTTCGCTATTTCCTTGAGGAGGGATGTCTTGCCGGCCTTGGGCGGCGAGACTATGAGCCCGCGCTGTCCGCGTCCGATGGGGGCAAGCAGATCAATGAGCCTGGTGGAAGGGGTTCTGGGGTTCGTCTCGAGCTGGATGCGCTCGATGGGGAAGATGGGGGTGAGTTTCTCGAATCGCGGGCGATTTCGCGACGATTCAGGCGCGACTTCGTTTACCTTTTCGACTCGCACGAGACCGAAATAACGTTCCCCGTCTTTGGGCGGACGCACCTGCCCTCCAATCTGATCGCCCGTTCTAAGTCCGAACCGCCTTATCTGAGACTGCGATACGTAAACGTCGTTGGCGCCCGTGTTGGATGCGTCCTGCCGGAGGAATCCGTAGCCGTCATTGACTATCGAGAGTATTCCGCCGGCCTTGATGGGTCCTTCCTTTTCAGCCACAGCCTTGGCGACCCTGTTGACCAGTTCGTGGCGCTTATTGGAACCGTTGGTGTTTGCGCCAAGATCCGCGGCGAGCTGTACAAGCTCATCGTTGGTCTTGGTCATGAGTTCTCCGAGATTCATCATACGCTCCGGTGTTTCGTTTGTTCTTGGGTTCATCAATTATCGCTTATTGCTTCCAATGCCCATCAGATAGCTTGCCAACCGAGAAGGCAACCGCATTCGCGGGTGGCGAGAATCCCTCAATGAGTATATATCTAACGCTTCTACATCAAAATGTCGCTATACAGAGTTTCCACGAAAGGGGTCTCACGTAAGTTCAGAAGATATTGACCGCAGGGTTCGCAGGGCTATTGATACGCAACGCGCGTTAGCGGGACGCTGACATAGAGAATGGGCTTTGCCGTTAGAGACAACTCCGACTGCGCTGAGACTCGATAGAGTTGTCTTGGAAGATGGTAGGGAATGATGATGGATAGATAATATCACATATCGCTTGCCGAATCCAACGCCCACCGCGCGGCGAATTGCGTCAAAAGGGGGCGCAACCCATTTCATCCATGGAGCGCGCGAAGCGTCGTAAATGTCGCGCTACGCCGAGCGCGCCACTCGTCTGGCGCGATCAAGAGTGGAATAGTGAATGGTGGGGGTTTTCTGCGGGTGTCCGTGTTTGCTCAATAGGGCGCTGGCAGAGGCTTCTCCCAAAGGCAATCCCTCATCCTTGAGAGGAGGCAATGTCCCGTGTCACAAGTTTGTCTAACGAAGTCTGAATATCATCCAAGGCGCGCCTGTAACCTTCTCGCGCCCCATCGCTGTATCCTCTATTATAGGCGCAATATGCACACTTGTGACGACCGTTCCCAGATTGATTATTGGGAAGTTCATTCATCAGAGAGTCCAGAGTCGCCCTGTTTACCGAATTCTGATGACCAGCATGCTCAGGGCAATCCACTGAAGCAAAAACGGACATCACAGCTTTCCCTGATTCGCCAGCATGACGAATCGTTCCAGAGATATGATATTCACCATATCCGCGTTTGTGAGATAGGGCCGCAGTCCTCCGCTAATATAAAACTCTTTGTATTTCCACCCCTCGCCACCCAGCACCAAATACGCCTTATAGAATCGCTCGTCGCGTGTCATCGCCTCAGCAAGGCATATTACCTCAAAGGGTATTTTCTGCTCTGCTGTGCCCTGAACTTGCTGCCATTTCAACGATACTAGATGCAGCCGACCATCAGAGTCATCTACAAGCGTATCTATGATATGACGGCTGACACCAAAACGAGAGCCTATATTTACGCCCCGCTGAAACTTGTACCCGCCCATATCGAGCGCGGGAAGAACCATTCGCTCCATAACATCGCCTGTGCGAGTATTGCGTCGAGCCATATCTCAGCCTCCCCTCTCGAGGAGCCGTGAAGTCTGAGGGACGTTCTCGCGATTGCAATACGTATATTCCTGATCGAGGGGGGGGGTGAGATTTCGGACAGCCGCTTCTCGCCTATCTCCGCGTATCCGCTGTCAATCTCGACGCCGATGAATCGGCGACCAAGTTTCAGGGTGGCGACCCCTGCGCTGGCCGTCCCGGCGAACGGGTCCAGCACGACATCGCCCAGGTTCGTGCTGGCGCGAATGCAGCGATCTATCAGGGCGATTGGCTTTTGCGTCGGGTGTTTGCCGAATCGCTTCTCACTCTTTCCGGCGGCGGTGAATCGCCACACTGTCTTCATCTGCTTGCCGCCATTCTCGCGCCGCATTTCGTCGTAGTTGAATGTGTATTTGTGGCGGCTTCCTTTAGGAGCCTTGCTCGCCCAAAGCACGACTTCAGTGGAGTGAGTGAACGTCCTGCGCCCCAGATTGGGGGGCGGATTCGGCTTTTCCCATATTATGTCGTTCAGAAGGCGAAAGCCGTTTCTCAGCAGCGCCATCCCAATACTTGGGTAGATGTGCAAAGTGCCGGACACCCAGATAGTTCCTGTCGGCTTCAGAACGCGATAGCATTCGCGCGTCCATCCGAGATTGAATTGATAATCCGCTTCTATGCCTTTGCTCTTATCCCAGTCCCCCTTGTCCACGCTCACCATTCGCCCGGCCACACAGGTAATGCCGCCATTGGAAAGCAGATATGGGGGATCGGTCCAAACACAGTCAACGCTTTCGTCCGGCAAGCCGGAGAGCGTCTCGACAGCCTCGCCCACATAGAGCGACGAGTAGCCATCTGGAGAAGTCCAGATTGGTTCAGGCGCGGTTCCATCCTGAAACGCGATTCGAACAGCGGGAGCTTGATCTGTATCGTATGCAGCCATTGCGAGAGGATCGTTGATCAGATCCCATGATCTTGTCAACTTAAGCTCAGTCCATAAATGAGCGGGCTGCGTTCTCAGGACATCAGGACATATTGTGAAATGGCGCGTGCGACGGCATAGTAGCGCCATGGCAGTGCAGATAACCATAAAAGGCGTTCCGGACGCGGTTCACAAGGAACTGAAGGAGCGCGCCGCGCTCAAGGGGCAGTCCATGCAGGAGTATCTGCGACGCGAACTGGAGCGCATCGTGTCTTTTCCGTCGCCTGAGATGTTGATGGAACAGGTTCGGAAGCGTAATACGGCGAGCGGCGGCGGCACATCGGAAGACATTTTAGAAGCCAAGTACGCTGATCGCGCGTGCCTGCCTTAGCAGAGGTTTCAGCTAGTACGTCGCATTGGCCGAATACCTGGATCTGCCTCTGGTCACGCTCGATCTGAGGTTGAGTCGCGCGAGTGGACCGAGGTGTGAGTTCGTAACTCCGCCCGACCTCTAAAGCTCGCCTCGCGCCCATTTCGCCAGGGCCTTTTCTTCGGACGCAATCTCACCAATTGAGGTGTAGTAGTAGTCGCGCCAGCCATTACTTGGCATTCCTGTGAACAGCATCAGGTTGAGCGGGTATTCGGCGCTGTCCGCGACGCGCCGAAAGTCGTCTCTGAACAGGAACGTCGGCTTGCCGAGCGCGATGGCGACGCCCAACTCCACCATGACTCCTTCGTCAGGCGGCACGC
The DNA here is from genome assembly GCA_964640295.1 of uncultured Dehalococcoidia bacterium. Classification (GTDB taxonomy): domain Bacteria; phylum Chloroflexota; class Dehalococcoidia; order Lucifugimonadales; family UBA1123; genus VXRN01. Next base: position 15,732 of record CAZXFX010000029.1, read on the forward strand.
CGTTCACCACGGCGAAAATGGCGTCCGACTCGCGCGCGTCCCGCAAGTCGGCTTGCCCCACCTGATATGCCCAGCCGGGGTCCGAGAAGTCCACCTGGTTATTGCGCTCGAACGGCTCCCATACCTCCAGGCCAAGCGACTCCAGCGCTTCCGTTATGCGTGGGAGCAGTATGGCTTTCTGCTCCTCAGAGAAGCCATAAGGGTTGGCGAGATATATCGTCTTCATGGGAGAAACTCAGTCTGCGCCGCAGATGGAGCACGCGAGCGCGAGCATTATCTTGGTTCCGCTAATGAGGCTGGCTATACCGACAGACTCGTCTGTGCCGTGCGCGCGGCTCAGCATCGGGTCGTCGTCCGGGTGAGAGCCTGAGAACCCGTAGGTAATCACGTTGAGCGGGCGCGTGAAGCGAGAGTCGGTGAATCCGGTGCTGATAGCGGGAACCCACTGTATGTCGTCTCGTTCGAGGGCTATCGCGGTGGCGGCCTGTATATGCTCAGACAGTTCGGTATCGAAGTCCGAAGAGTTGGGGACTGCCATGTAGTCAATATCGTAGGTGACGCCGGGTATTCCCTCGATTATCTTGTCCAGTTCGCCGCGCAGATAGTCGTCGTCCTGGTGCGGCAGCGTTCTCACGTCGCATGTCAGATCAATCTGTTCAGGCACGCTATTGGATTTTACTCCGCCGTTGATCATAGTGGGCGTTATCGTCATTCTGGACAGCGCAGTAAGCATGGACGCGAAGCGCGGGTTATCTTCGCGCACTTCTTCGATGATTTCGTCCACGTTTTCGGACGAGGGTTTATGCTCGATGGCGAAGGTGGACAGATGCGCGAACAGGCTAGTGGACGTGTCGCGCTCCGCCTCATAATTCTCGATGCGTCCCAGCACCTGAGACAGTCGGTATAGAGCGTTGGTACCCTGCCACGGAACGGACGCGTGCGCGCTCACGCCCTTAATGGTGAACTCTATCTGGAGCCTGCCCTTTTCGCCGACGCCAAGTATGTATGTCAGCGCTCCCGCGGCCTCGATGGGCGTTCCGCCGCCCTCATTCACGGCGAATGGAGCGGTTATCTTTTCGGGGTGATTCTCAGCGAGCCATCCGAAGCCGTATCTGCCGCCGTGCTCTTCGTCCGCGCCGGAGCACAGTATCAGACTGTCTCTCAGTTCGATGTTGTTGCGCTTGATGAGGCGCATCGCCATGACCTGAGCGGCAAGCAGCCCTTTGCAGTCCGACGCGCCGCGTCCGTATATGCGTCCATCGTGTATCTGGGCGCTGAACGGCGGGAACGTCCACTTCTCTTCCTCTTCGACAGGCACGACGTCCGTATGGGACATGAACATGAGCCTGGCGTCGGAGTTCCGTCCTTCGATTCGGGCGATGATATTGCCGCGCTCCGGGGTTCGGCCAAGAATATGGGACTCGATTCCGTCCTCGGACAGGAAATCCCTGATGTACTCGCACACGGGCGTCTCGTCTCCTGTCGGCATGAACCCGGTGTTCACAGACGGTATCCGCACCAAGTCGCGGTGCAACGCTACGATCTCATCTTCCATGCTGTCTATCTGCGCGAACATCGCTCTGAGGTCTGGCATCTGATCTTCTCCTGAGATGGGGTTGGATTCTATCCCCGGCGCTAAGCGAACAGGTGGAGCGCCATTAGCAGTCCCGCGACACTTTTGGCGTCCTGTATTTCGCCGAATCTGATTAGTCTGCCGACATCCGACATAGGGACTCGCTCAACCGTTATGTCCTCATCATCATCGCCGGGCAGTTTGCTCTCCACCAGGTCGCGAGCGAGATATATGTACAGTATCTCGTCGCAGAATCCGGGCGAAGAGTATATTCCGCCGAGAGCGCGCAGATTGCGAGAGGCGTATCCTATCTCCTCGCGCAGTTCGCGTTGAGCGGTGTGGTCTGGCGATTCGCCATCTTCGATTACTCCGGCGGGTATTTCGAGCAGATCGAGTCCGACCGGATATCTGTACTGTCGCACCAGCAGGGCGTTGTCGTCGGCGTCTATGGGTATTATGGCGACCGCGCCCGGGTGATGTATCACCTCCCTGGTAATCTGGCGGCCATCCGGAGACAGCAGCGTGTCAACGCGCGCCTCGACGATTCTGCCTGAGAATACGGTTTCCTGGTTGATGGTTTCCATGCGTTCAGTCATCTTGAACTCCCAGCGAATCAGGATGGGGACGCGAGGCTATATACCAGCCCGAGCCGGCGCGTCAGTTCGTTGTAAAATGCGGTTCTCGGTTTGGAGCGCAGAAATCTGGCTTCATGGGGGCTGCGCGAAATCCTGACCATGGATCCGGGGGGCAGTTCCACGTCCTCTAAGCCATCCACGCTCACCAGCGCGAGTTTATCGTCCGATGTGGACAGGATTATCTCTGTGTCGTCAGGCAGGACAAGGCTGTCTCTCAGGCCGGTGTGAGCGGCTACGGGTTGGAGCATCATCATGAGCGCTTCAGGAAAGAAGACGGGGCCGCCGGCGGACAGCGCGTAGCCGGTGCTTCCGGTGGGCGTGGAAACTATCAGCGCGTCCGCTCTGTACGTAGTGAGGAATTCGCCATCAACCACTGTGTCAATATCCATGAGATGCGCGACCCCCGCGCGGCCAACCACCACGTCATTGAGCGCGTCCATGCTCAGGATTTCGCTGCCGTTCGCGTCCGTTGCGACCGCTCTCAGCATCATGCGTCGCTCCACTCGGACATCGCCGTTCAGGTATAGAGGAAGCCGATCCATGGCTTCTCCCACCGTCAGCTCGCTCATGAACCCTACCCTGCCCATGTTGACGGCCACTACGGGAATGGAGTGCGCCGCTATGGAGTGGACCGTTCTCAGAATGGTGCCGTCTCCGCCGGCGACTACTACAAGTGAGGTTTCAGGAAACTTATCGCGCAGGTCATCCACGTCATAGGCGGAAGACACCCATGATCGCTCGGCCAGATTCAAGTCCGCGACTAGCGCATCAATGAGTGAAGGAGCGTCGGCGACTCGGGCGTTATATACGAATCCTATGAGAGCCATCTTATTCATACAGTCTCGAATTGGCGTTCAGGGAATTCAACGAACACGACCATCTACTTCCGCGTATCATCATCGGCTCGGCGCGACCCCATTATTTCCACGACCGCTCTTTCGAGCGCGGCTATGCGTCTCAGCGCATCCTCACGATTCGCCTCGAAACCACTGGGGTTTGAAACTTCGTCGGCGACGTGCGCTCTCACATTCTCGTTGTCTTCCTTGCCATTTCGAGCGCGCAGTTCCGCTTCCAGATCTACGATGCGACCCACTAGTTCCCTCATCGCCTCCTCGCGGCCTTCCTCACGGCCTTCCTCACGTCCCTTCTCTAGACCTTCTTCAAGTCCTACCTCACGCCCCTCTTCTCGACCCTCCGCAAGGCCATCCGCAAGACCCTCCGCATACTGCTGCCTCTTGTAATTTTCCAATATCACTCCCATGGCGTCTCTCCCGTTCACTAACAGCATGGATATGACGGCGGACGACAGTCCGACCGGCCCTATGACAAGTATGGCCTTGGCGATGACGGCTAAATAGTTTTCGTCCGATTCTAGCCCGACAATATCATACCATGTCAAAAACGTCGCTCCGAGTAGGAGCAGCGCAGTGAATATAACATAGTACAACGCGCGCAGTTCTGCGGGCACACTCCAGATAGAGTACTCTCTGGCGCGGTTTTCTTGGGTGGAAATATGCTGCCCCTTGGTATCCAGACGCTATTGCTATTGAATAGATCGAGAAGCGCGCATACAGGCTTAAACGCCGAGAGCGCCGACTGCGGAGCGCGCCAGGTCTATCAATGGGGTAGGATATACGCCGAAGATGAAGGTAGCCGCCGCGGTTGCGATGAGCGCCGTTCCGGTAGCGGCGTCCGCCTTCACGGACTGGCTTTCCGAAGGATCGCGCAGGTACATCACCTTGACCACTCGCAGGTAGTAGTAGGCTGAAATGACGCTGTTGACCATGCCTGCCACCGCAAGCCATTCCAGATTGGCGTTGACCGCCGCTCCGAACAGATAGACTTTGGACATGAACCCGATAGTCGGCGGGATGCCGATGAGCGAAATCATGGCGAACGCTATGGCGGCGGCTATCATAGGGGCGCGACGCGACAGGCCCGCGTAGTCATCTATCTCGTCCGAGTTTATCTTGTTCGAGACCGCGATTATGGAGCCGAACACCAGCAGGTTGGTGGCGACGTATCCGCCGAGATAGAAGAGCGTGGCCGAGGGGCCGGCGTCCGCGCCGCCGCTCTGCGCTCGCGCCGCAAAGGCGGCGAGCCCGACCATTACGTACCCGGCGTGGGCTATCGTGCTGTAGGCGAGCATCCGCTTTATGTTGTTCTGGCGAATCGCCACCAAATTGCCAAACGTCATGGAGGCGACGCTCAATATGGCGAATATGGCGGCCCAGTTTTCGCTGAACACGTCGGAAGGGAACGATATGTAGAACAGTCGAAGGATGACGGCGAAGCCGGCGGCTTTGGACGCGACCGAAAGGAAGGCGGTAATTGGGGTAGGCGCGCCTTCGTACACGTCCGGGGCCCAGAACTGGAATGGCACGCTCGATATCTTGAATCCGAATCCGGCTATGAGAAGCACGACTCCGAACAGCAGCGCCTTGTTGTCTCCGAACGCCGCCTGCGGATCGAGTATGCCATAATCCAGAAGCCTCGCTATCTGGGACGCTATGCCGTCGAGCGAAGTAGTTCCGGTAAATCCGTATATGAATACCATGCCGTACAGCAGAACGGCGGAGCTTATGGCGCTCAGTATCAGGAACTTCATGCCCGACTCGGCGGAGCGTCCGTCTCTGAGGAACGCGGCGAGCGCGGCGGATGGGAGAGCGGTGAGTTCCAGGGCGACGTATATGGAGATCAACTCAGTGGCGGAGGGCAGGAGCATCATGCCGGACGTGGCGAGAAGCACGAGTCCGTAGAACTCGCCCTGGAATCCGCGGATTCGTTCCACATAGTTGACGGATATGAGTATAACCAGCGCGGCGGCGGCGGCGAGCAGGAGCTTGAAGAACAGGCCGAACTTGTCCACGACCAGCGTTCCGAACACACCTTCCATCTGATTGACTGAAGAGTTGTCCAGATCAATCCACAATATGACGCTGAGTATGACCGGAATCGCCAGCCCCATCGCGCCGAACATGGCCAGCAGGCTCTTGCGCGAGACTACAAGGTCGAGCAGTATGAGCGCCATCGCTATCGCTGCGAGCGATATTTCGGGGGATAGCAGGTATATGTCGTGAAACGTCATTCTGGGCTCGCGGTCTCTTGTTTACTGTGCGCTCATAACGGCGTTCTGAAGCGAATCTACTATCGGGGCCACGCCGGTCGAGAACACGTCCACTACCGTCGAGGGGAATATCCCAACCACTATGATGGCGATTATCAGAGCCGCGACGGGCGCCATCTCCAGGGGCGTGGCGTCTGTGAGTTCATCCATTCTGGCATTGCGAGGACCGAACATCACCCGCTGTATCATCCACAGGATGTAGCCGGCGGTAAGCACCACTCCGAACGCGCCCAACACGGTCAGCCAGCCCCACACAGGGAACGTTCCGAGGAACACGTGGATCTCCGATACGAATCCGGCGGTCGCTGGAAGTCCTAGCGACGCGAGTCCGGCTACCGCGAGGGAAGCGGACAGAACAGGCATACGCGCGGCGAGTCCTCCCAAGTCGGGTATATGGCGGGTGTGCGCTCGTTCATACACGTAGCCGACAATGAGGAACAGCAGTCCGGTAATGGCTCCATGCGTGAACATCTGGAGCGCGGCGCCCGTCAAGCCGAGCGGAGACACGTGGCCGGCGACTCCGACCGCGGACGAAAGTCCGAGAACGACGAACCCCATGTGGCTAATGGAGCTGAACGCTATCAGCCTCTTCATGTCGGTTTGCCTCAGCACTACGGACGCGCCGTAGAGTATGTTCACTACGCCCGCGACGGCGAGCAGCCAGGACACGTCTCTCAGGACTTCTGGGAACATGGAGGCGGAGACTCGCAGCATTCCGTAGGCGCCCATCTTGAGGAGCACGCCCGCAAGCATTACGCTGGCGGCGGTGGGCGCGTCTGTGTGGGCGTCGGGCAGCCACGTGTGCAGAGGCCAGATGGGCAGCTTGACCGCGAACGCGACAAAGAGCATGAAGAATACGACCAGAGGCGGCAGCAGCAGCCTGCTCTCGCTAATCGCGGCGGGCAGCAGTGTCATGTCGAACGTGCCGGTCGAGAAGAACACGACCAGAATGCCGACGAGCATGAACGCGCTGCCGAGTATCGTGAATATCAGGAACTTCATGGCTGAGTATTCGCGCCGCCCGCTTCCCCAGATAGAAATGAGGAAGAACATGGGGATGAGCTCGAGTTCCCAGAACAGGAAGAAGAGGAAGAAGTCCAAAGCGGTAAATACGCCCATGACCGCGCCTTGGAGGGCGAGCAGCCAGACGAAGTACTCTCTGACGCGGTGACCGACGCTCCAGGAGGCGAACACCGCCACCATTCCGAGCAGGCCGGTGAGCAGAACCAGAGGCGCGCTCAGACCATCTACCGCCAGGAAGTATTGCACCCTGAAAGATTCGATGGGGATCCAGTTGGCGGCTTTGTCCACAAGCTGATACTGGTCCGCGCCCTGTGAGGTGTCATACAGCAGGAATATGGCGACCGTCAGCGCGAGTTCCACCAACGAAACTATCGCGGCGAACCACTTCACCGCGCGCGCGTTCCGTCCGAACAGCGCGATCAGAACCGCCGCCGCTATGGGCAGGAACACTGCGATTGTCAACCAACCCTCGAACAAATCTCTTCCTTCCTTACCTCAAATTATCGTTGTATCTTCGGATGTAATCATTAGCTATCTGCCATATTACATAAGCCACCAATGGATACAGAACATACACCAATGGGTTCATCTTAAACGCATCCCGCCACTGAGCGCGTGCAAGCAACATAGAAGCACGTGTCATGCCACACCCCGGGCATCTAAGACCCAGGAAGCGTCGTATTGGGCAAACAATCATAGCTACCCGATTTGAATTGTCTCAATACTGACAACGAGATTCTCATCGACTGTAATTCTCATCCTCTGATCTTTCTCCGCATTCACTGACAGAATTATCCATACTATGCCCCACATTAAACAAGTAATCAGTGTTATGAAGAAATGCAACACATGGTTGACTCTCTTAGGCGGGGTATATCTGAGTATGGCAAAGTACTGTTCATCATTTTGAGTTTCTATACTCCAACCGCGCATAATATACTCTGATATTGACCGAGTAAGGACTTCTTTTCTTGGATCCTGGGAGGTAGAGGCTATGAGAAATTCCTCCTTCATTCTCAAAGTTAATTCATTTTTCGGATATTAACTAATCCTTAATGTATTTTGATACACGTAATCTAGAGGAACCAGATGTACAGACCGAGCATTATAAGAATTCCTATGGATATGGCGGCTCCGTACTGCTGAAGCTGGCCTGTTTGCAGTTGGCGCAGCGGAGTTCCGACATTCGCCCCGAACCAGCCAACCCTGTCGGCGACCCAGTCCACTACGTTCTTGTCGCCCCAATCCAGTATTCGGGCTATGCCATTGTAGAACACGCGGCGAACGAGAACATCCTCATACAGTTCGTCGAAATAGTATTTCCGACTGAGGACGGTGTAGGCGGACTTGAATCTCTGGCCCATTCCGTCGGGCGACCATCGCTGCCGATAGTACATCATGTAGGCTGCGTATATGCCGGCCAGCGCGACCGCGGTGGACACGATGGCGAGCGGGATATCGAAGCTTGGTATCTTGACCTGCACCCAGCCTTCGCCCATGAAGTGCGCGAACCAGTGAGCGGGGACGATTCCCAGATCGAATATCGGATTCGATACGAACCCTATCCCAATGGCGAGGATCGCCAGAATCGCCATTGGGGCGACCATGACGACAGGGGACTCATGCAGGCTTACGTGCCCGAGGTGCGATTCCTCGTCGCCGTCTCTGGCGTCCTGCGCTTCAGAGTCCGCGCCGCCCCTGAAATCGCCGTCGAACGTCATGAACAGTGCGCGGAACATATAGAACGCGGTCATGAACACGGCGGCGAGGCCAAGCGCGTAAACGAGGTATCCCACCGCGTCGCCGGCGTGGAAAGCGCTCGCCAGAATTTCATCTTTGCTCCAGAATCCCGACGTCGGGAATATGCCGGCCAGCGCCAGGCTGCCCAATAAGAAGGTGAGGTACGTCCACGGCATATATCGGCGCAGACCGCCCATGTATTTCATGTTGAATGTGCCGGAGGCGTGATTGACCGACCCCGAACCGAGGAACAGCAGCGCCTTGAAGAAGGCGTGAGTGAACAGATGGAATATGGCGAACGCGTATGCGCCGACTCCGAGCGCCATCATCATGTACCCGAGCTGGCTGACTGTGGAGTATGCCAGCACTCGCTTGATGTCGTTGGCGACCAGCCCCATGGAGGCGGCGAATATGGCGGTGAATCCACCTACGAGGGCGACGATTACCATCATTTCGCTGGAAGCCTGGAATACGGGGAAGAAGCGAGCGACCAGGAATACGCCCGCCGCGACCATCGTGGCGGCGTGAATGAGCGCGCTAACCGGCGTCGGGCCTTCCATGGCGTCGGGAAGCCACGTATGTAGCGGGAACTGCCCCGACTTGCCTATCGCGCCCGCGAAGATGCCAGCCGCCACCCAGGTCGCTATTCCGCCGGACACCAGCCCGATTTCGACAGCCTTGTAGAGGTCGGTAACGTCCATGCCGTTCAACCCGTGAGAGGCGAGCACGTCTTGATTGGCGAACAGATACAGGATGGCGAGCAAGAACCCGAAGTCTCCGACGCGGGTTACGATGAAAGCTTTCTTGGCGGCGTTGGCGGCGGACGAGCGTCCGTACCAGAACCCTATGAGCAGGTATGAACAGAGTCCCACCAGTTCCCAGAAGACGAATATCTGTATGATGCTCGATGCGAGCACCAGTCCGACCATCGAGGCGGTGAACAGGGACATATAGGCGTAGTAGCGAGCGAATGCGGGGTTGTCTTCTTCGGACATATACCCCACCGAGTATATTTGCACCATTAGGCTGACGCCGGTCACGACTACCAGCATTACGGCTGTGAGCGGGTCCATCAGGATGCCGATATTTAGCTGGAACGCGCCCACTTCGAGCCATTTGTGGGACTCGAATTCTATGTGGCCGTGTCCGCTGACGGTTTCCGCGAGCGCTATTATGGATATGACGAAGCTGGCGCCGACCGCGATTATGGTGAGGAGTCCCGCTGAAAATCCGAGTACGTCCCTGGCGGAACTGCGCGGTTCGGAGGTCGCGCGATTGGCGTTCGGCGACAGGAATCCGCCATAAGCGCGAACGCGACAGGCGGGCCATACGATGAAAGCAATCGCCAGGAACGACGCCAACGGGGCGAACAGAGTAAGCCATACTAGCGATTCTGATATCATCTACAGCTTCCTCAATATCTCATCGGCGACATGTTCCCTGCCCTTCGGGACATATATCTTGAAGGGCGTTCGTTCGCTCCATTCCATGATGTCGCCGACCGGCAGTATCTTAGTTGGAAGTCCGTCCCCTTCCAGGACATCCTTCCACATCTCAGCCATCATCAGATTTGGCGCGGTCTTATATTCAACCCACATAAGAAAGTGCCTCTACTTCTTCATCTGGGCTGCGTCCGTCACCATAACGGTCGAACGGCTTCTATAAATAGCGATTACGATAGCCAGGCCGAGCGCCACCTCGGCCGCCGCTATCGTGATTATGAAAATAGCGAATATCTGGCCTGTCAAAAGCGACTGGGCTATGTCCGACGCTCTGGAGCCTGTCTCCGCCAGCGTAGCGGGGACAGAATAGCGCGAGAACGCCACCGCCGCCAGATTCACGGCATTGAACATGAGCTCGATGGACATCAGCACCGCAATCGCGTTGCGCTTGGAAAGCGCGCCGTAGAGTCCAATCGAAAAGAGGACGGCGGATACTATGAGAAAATTCTCGAGGCTCACCGCTTCACCTTTCCCGTATCAGCGCGAGAGCGCCAATAATAGCGGCAAGAAGCACGACGGACGCCACCTCGAACGCCAAGACGAAATCCTGCACGAGCAGCCGCCCTATCCACGGAATGGTGTTCGAGAACACCTTCTCGACCTGATTGGTCGTCGCCGCGCTCAGGCTTCCATTCCGCAAGACATCATCGAGAATTAGCCAATTGGTATTCAAAGACACGAAGATAGCGACCGCTCCGAACAGAGCGGCCAGTATGGCCACGGGGATTCTCATCGAATGCGCCACGCTGCCGCGTTCCACTTCGCCTGTCATAAGTATCGCGAAGATTATCAGAACTGAGATCGCGCCGACATATATGAGCACCTGCACGGCGGCAAGGAACTCCGCGCGCAGCAAGACGAACATGCCGGCGACCGCAAGGAACGACACTATCAGAAAGAGCGCCGCCCTGAACAGATTCTGCATCTGAACCACGGCTATCGCCGCAACGACGCTCGATATAGCCAGAATCCAGAACGCTACATCAACGAACAGTGAATTCTCTGTTCCCTGCCCCAGCATCAGCGCTGCCCCCATCTGCTGCGCTGTTCGGGCATCGTCGGCTTTTCATGACGATGAACTTCTCGCCAATCCGCCTCGTCGCCTTCCAGCGGGTTATACTCGCGCGAAGCCTCAAGCTGCGGCCTGAACCAGTGGCTGGGACGCTTGGGCGAAGCCACGAGCCTCGCCTTGTCTATTACCAGATCAGAGCGCTTGTACCTGCCCTCCTCGAATCCGCTGCCCATGTGAATCGCGTCATACGGACACGCTTCCACGCACAGACCGCAAAACATGCAGCGTCCAATGTCTATATCGAATACTTCGAGGAAGTACCTGTCCCCTTCCTGAATGTCAGTCTTGGCGGGATTGGTCACTATCTTGATAATCCCGAGAGGGCAGTACTTGGCGCAAGACGCGCATCCGGTGCAGCGATTCTCGTACCACGAGAACTCCTCGCCCCTGAACCGCGGATGCTGATACTGCCTGTCCGGAGCAGACACCAGCCCGACAAGAGCCTTGACCGCTTCTCCCGGACGCTTGAGAGCGAACGACACCGGATTCTGGTTGTTGATCTTAGCCAGTTCCAGAACGTTCACCTTGCGGTCCGGGTACTGATTTACCGTAAACATGCGCCCGGGAGAAACCAGATTCTTCATGGTTACGCCCAAGCCCTTGACCAGTGAGAGGCCATACATATCTAATCAGCCTCCGCGTACATATTCGCCAGGGGCGAAGGTTTGGGAGCGGGACGCTCCAGCCTTCTCTGACCGAGAACCCTGGCTGTTACAACTATCGCCGCTATTGCGATTATCCAGTTTATCGCCGCCATTATCCAAAGAGAGTTTGCCGATATATTGCCGGCGGCGTCTTGAAGAACTACCACTTCCACGGCGACTACGAATATATTCAGCAGCGAAAGCGCGAAAAGCCCTTTCCAGGCGAATCCCATGATCTGGTCAACGCGCAGGCGCGGCCAGGTCGCTCTCACCCACAGCATAGCGAATATAACCGCGAACGTCTTCAGCATGAACCATACCTGTCCCGGGATGGGGTCGAAGCCTCTCGTCCCGCCCAGGAACAGCGTCGTTATCACCAGCGCGGTTATGATTGGCGCCATGAATTCGGCGAGGAACAGAACCGCGAACTTGATACCGCTATACTCCGTATTATAGCCCGAACCGAGTTCGGATTCCGCTTCGATCTGGTCGAACGGCGTTCGGCTCATTTCGGCGGACGCCGCCGCCGCGAATATGAGGAATCCAAGCGGCTGAACCAGCAGGAACGGTACAGCCTGAGCTTCCACTATGTCAAACAGCGAAAGCGAGCCGGAGAGTATCAGCACTCCGACGACACCGAGCGCCATCGGCACTTCGTAGCTGACCAGCATGGCGACGCCGCGCATCGCGCCGAGCATCGCGTACTTGTTCGCCGAACCCCACCCAGCCATGAATATGGCGATAGTATTGACTGAGGTTACGCCCAGCACGAACAGGATTCCGATATTCAGCCTTCCCAGAAAGCTGTCCGGACCGAGCGGTATGACAGCGGCCACTATCAGGGTGGGCACGACGAGAGTCAGCGGCGCAAAGGTCATTACCCAGCGGTCCGCCTCCTCGGGCGTCGTATCCTCTTTCGTAATCAGCTTTATCAGGTCCGCTATCGGCTGCAGAAGGCCGAAAGGCCCCCACCTGTTCGGGCCGAGGCGATTCTGGAATCGGCCAAGCGTCCTGCGTTCGAACCACGTATAGATAGCGGTGGACAGCATCAGCGCGTTTATTACGATGAATGCAAGCAAGCCCGCGGCTATCGCAAAGGCAAGCCAGTCCATGCCTTCCGGCAGGAAGCCGTCGAAAAAGCCATATACGCTTAGGAAGTCCAGGCTCACCTGTCCACTTCTCCCAGAACGATGTCAACCGACCCGAACGTAGTTATCAGGTCGCCCATTTTGCCGCCGACCAGCATCTGTCGCAACGGGGTTAGATTCATGAACGAAGGGGCGCGAACCTTGCAGCGATACGGCGAAATTCCGCCGTCGCTCACCATATAGAAGCCCAGTTCGCCTTTCGGCCCCTCGACCGCCGCGTAAGCGTCGCCAATCGGAGCGCGAACGAAGTACGGCGTCTGGGCGCGTATCGGCCCGTCGGGAATCTGCTCGACGCACTGTCTGATTATCTTGACGCTCTCTCGCATCTCCTGGATGCGCACGATGTACCGGTCGAAATTGTCGCCGCCCACCCCTATGGGGATGTCGAAATCCAGCCTGTCATACACTTCATAAGGGTCGGCCTTGCGAAGGTCCCACTGCACTCCGCTCGCTCTGAGCAATGGCCCGCTCACCGAGCAGTCAATAGCGTCCTCGGCGTTCAGAACACCCACTCCCCGCGTGCGGGTCAGCACTATTTCGTTGCCGGTTATCAGATTTTCGAGTTCATCAATATAGCCGGGCAGGTCTTCGACAACCCTGTTCAGCGCGGGCCAGAAATCGTCTGGCGCATCCTGGAAGAGACCGCCAGGCCGCATATAGCTTAACGTAATTCTCGCTCCGCACAGCATCTCGAACAGGTCGAGGATACGTTCGCGCTCCCTGAAGCAGTACATGAGCGGAGTGGCGAAAGCGCCCAGGTCGTTCAGGAGGAATCCCGTCGCCATCAGATGGCTGGCGATTCGCTGCAACTCCGCGCTTATGACCCTGATATACCGCGCTCGCTCGGGGACTTCAATGCCAGCCATCTTCTCGACCGTCCGAACATACGCCAAATTATTGGACATGCTCGCTATGTAATCCATTCGGTCGGTCAGCGTCACTATCTGGACGTAGGTTCTGGACTCCGCCAGTTTCTCAGTGCCCCTGTGGAGATAGCCGAAGACCGGTTCCGCGTCCAGCACCACTTCGCCGTCGAACGTGACGCGAAGCCTGAACACCCCGTGCGTGCTGGGGTGCTGCGGCCCAAGATTTATGGTAACTGGCTCTGTCTTTATCGCCATAGGGTCACAGGCTCTGCGTTAGCCCAGAAAATCCTTTCTCAGGGGATGGCCTGGGAAGCCTTCCCACAACAATATCCTCTTCATATTCGGATGTCCGTCGAAACGGATGCCCATAAGGTCCCAAACCTCTCTCTCCTGAAGGTCGGCCCCTCTCCAGACATCGCATACCGACGGCGCTTCCAGATTTTCCCTGCCGGCCAGCCTGGACTTCAATACCAAACTGGCGTTCCTTCGCAGAGAAAGTAGATGATAGACCATCTCGAAGTATTCTATGTAGTCCACGGCGGTGACGGCGTTCAAAAAGGAGAAATCGAAAGAAGCGTCGGACTTGAGAAGGCGGGCGGTTTCCAGAATACTGTCAGGCCTTACCCAGACGTCGGTCTGATTATGGTCAACGACGGCGCCGGGAATAGCTTCTTCTATTCGCTTGGCCGCGTCGGCGCCGGAGTGTGCCCTTGTCATTCGGTGGCTTTTCCTTACTCTTGTCTGTCTGAGTGAGCCGTAACTATCTGCCGCCTTGCTGAATCGAATAGCGCTTTATCTTCTCGTGTAGCTGCATTATTCCGTACAGCAGCGCATCCGGTCTGGGCGGGCAGCCGGGGACATACACATCCACAGGAATTATGTGGTTGACGCCCGGCACGACGCTGTACGAACCGTAATACGGACCGCCGCTCGTGGCGCACACGCCCATCGAAATCACCCACTTGGGTTCCGCCATCTGCTGATAGACGCGCTCTATCGCCGGGGCCATCTTCCAGGTAACGGTGCCGGCGATGATTATGAGGTCGGCCTGGCGCGGCGATGGCCTGAAGACTTCCATTCCGAACCGGGATATATCGAACCGCGACATCGCGCTCGCCATCATCTCGAACGCGCAGCAAGCCAGACCGAAAGAGAGCGGCCAAACGGCGGACTTGCGCCCCCAGTTTATAAGGGCGTCCACGCTTGTAATGGCGATATTGCGGTCGAACTCATCCGGCACCTCGATTAGCGGTTCGGCGAGAGCCTCTGTGTGCGTCGCCTTCAGATGATTGACATAATCGCCCTCTTCTCTGTCCAACTCCCAAGTTGTGTGATGGAGCGTCAGACCGGTGGGGTCGCTAATCGTACCTGTGGGATGCCTCATGCCTCAACTCCACTCCAGCGCGCCCTTGCGCCAAGCGTACAGCCACCCGACTACAAGAATCGCCACGAAAACCATCATCTCGAATAGAACGAAAAGCCCAAATTCGGCGGAAAGATAGCCGAAACTAGCCGCCCAAGGGAACAGGAATACGACTTCCACGTCGAAAACCACGAATATCAAAGCAAACGCATAGAAACGGAAATTGAACTGGCTCCACCTGCCCGTCAGAGTCTCGAAGCCGCACTCGTATATCGCCTTCTTGATCGCGTCCGGGGCGTATGGCCTGATCTTCAGAACCGAGAGGGCCCAGCCTCCCAGCAACATTCCCAACGGGATGACGGTGGCTACCAGTATGAATATCGCTATGAGGGCATACTGCCGGAAGTACTCGTCAAGCATATCGCTCAGGAATGACTCCTCTGGCTTCGCCTCGGCTCGGCGAAGGCGCTGAATATCGGGCTATCCACACGCCCGAATACGGCTGAAATATAGCAGGTGACGGGCAAATCCGCAACCCGTTTCGGCTCTGAAAATGTATATGCCCTGATACGATTGCCCTAACCGCTAACCACCAGCCGCCAGACTATGACATAATAGCGACGCGCGCCGGTTATAATCGCGACAGCGATTTGAATCCATATCTCCCAGAATCCAAGCCATGTCCAACGACCATAGCCCCCATACAGCCCTCCCCT
Source organism: uncultured Dehalococcoidia bacterium (assembly GCA_964640295.1). Lineage (GTDB taxonomy): Bacteria > Chloroflexota > Dehalococcoidia > Lucifugimonadales > UBA1123 > VXRN01. The sequence continues at coordinate 31,141 of CAZXFX010000029.1, forward strand.
CGATGTTCGACCAGTACGGCGACCTGATTCAAGGCGCGCTGAGGAACAATCTGGACCTGCGCGGCTCGGCGGTTTACGATATGCTCAGATATTATATGGGCTGGGCCGACGAAACGGGCGCGCCAATAGCCGCCATGACGGGCAAAGCCGTCCGACCGACACTCTGCCTGTTCGGATGCGAGGCCGTCGGGGGCTATGTCAATCACGCCATACCAGCCGCCGTCGCGCTGGAATTCATACACAACTTCTCATTGGTGCATGACGACATTCAGGACGAAGACGAAACGCGCCACAATCGAAAGACTATCTGGGCTGTCTGGGGAAAGCCCAAGGCGCTCGTTTCCGGCAACGTGCTTCGGGTAGCGGCGGACATCGCGCTGCACTCGCTCGAACGCGAAGGAATCCCGCCGTCGCGCTCGGTCGCAGCCGTCGCGCTGCTCACCGAGTCCTATCTCGAAATGATCGAGGGGCAATACCTCGACCTATCCTACGAGGGAAGGCGAGACATCGGCATGGAAGACTACCTGCGCATGATCTCGCGCAAGACAGGCGCCCTGATTCGCTGCTCTCTCAATCTGGGTGCGACGGTTGGAACCGACGACGCCCAAATGATAGCGGCGCTGCGAGAGTGCGGCAGGGCGCTCGGATATGTCTTCCAGATAAGAGACGACGCGCTGGGGGTGTGGGGCGAAGAGGCGATTACGGGAAAGCCGGTTGGATCGGACATACGGCGCAAGAAGAACTCGTACCCGGTCGTATATACGCTGGAGACGGCCAGCGGCGAAGACAGGAGACGCATCTCGGAGATGTACGCCAAGCCGGAACTGGACGATGGGGACGTGGAGTCGGTCTTGGCTATCATGGACAAGATTGGAGCGAGAGAACGCGCGCAGGCGGACGCGGCCAGATGGGCGGACAGAGCGATGAGCGCCGTCGCTCCTCTGGAATTTTCCCGTCAAAGCCGCGAGCGAATAGAAGAGTTCACTCACTTCCTGCTGGTGCGAGACAGATAGACAGATAGAATGTACGCCGTGAAGAGAATCGCGGGGCCGCGGCGCGCGGCAAGCGCGAGCGCGCCATCGCAAAGGTAGGTTCAGGTGCTTGCCATAGTAGCGGATAAGCGTCGGGATATTGACAGTCTGCTGAAGAACGAGCGCTTCAGACAGACTGATCGAGAGGACGACCTGCGGTTCTACACATCCAGCGGGATTCCGAACGTGGTGGCGGCGGCGGGAGGATTCGGGGAGGACAGCGCGGCTCAAAGCGTTGGCGCGCTGGTGAGACGGTTCAATCCCGAGATAGTCGTGTCCGCCGGATTCGCGTCGGCCGGAGCGCCGGGCCTGCGGACTGGCGATATAGTCGTCTGCGACCGCATACTGGCGACCGACGGTCCAGCCTACGCATGGCGGGCGTCCGGTTCACCGGAAATCGAGACCGACCGCGCCGCCATCGAAGAAATTCACCAATGGTTGTCGGCGTCGGACGTGAATTTCGAGATAGGCGGCTGCGTCGCGCTGCCGCATTTGGCAACCAAACCGCCCATGAAGGAGTGGCTGGGCAGAACATTCGACGCGCTCGCCATGGACATAAACAGCTATCGGGTCGCGGAGGCTGTCCTGGCCACGCGCCGCCCGTGCATACCTGTCAGGGTTGTCATTGACCCTATGGAGCGGGAAATTTCGGAGCCTGTATTCGAAATTCTGCGCCGACCCATGCCATTGAGATTCACGCAGTCCGCGCGTCATGTCAGGGCGAACCCAATTCGACTCTTTCAAGTCATCAAGCTGGCCACGCAAGCGCGAAGGTCCAGAAAATCCCTGGCCAGGTTCCTGCACAGGCTCGTCAGAACCCGCATAGCCATGGAGAGAACTTGAGATCATGCGAACTCTGATCCTGGCTCCGTTCAACTCGCTTCAGCTCGAACGCCTGCGAGCCGCGATTCCGGTCGAATACGAAAGCTGGCTCGACACGCGAAAGCTGGCCGACCCCGAGGAGTTGGGCGAGCGGCTCCGCGCTTCTGACATCTCGATTCTGGTCGTGGAAGCCGATTTCGTATTCGAAGAGACCTTCGACGCCGCGCCCAGTCTCAGATTCGTCGGGATATGCCGCGCCGCAACCAACCATGTGGACGTCGAGGCCGCGACCAAGCGCGGAATAACGGTGGTGAACGCCCCCGCCAGAAACGCGCGCGCCGTCGCCGAGCACGCGCTCGGACTCATGTTCTCGCTCGCTCGCAAAATACCGCGCGCTCACGCCTATGTATCTTCCGGCCAGTGGAATAACCCGGTCGAGCCTTACATCGCCATGCGCGGAGTAGAGTTGCGCGGACGTGTCGTCGGCATAGTCGGACTCGGCGCAATCGGGTCGGAACTCGCCCGACTGTGCGCCGCGCTGGGCATGGAGGTGATCGGATACGATCCGTTCGCGGCCAGTACCCCCCCGCTCGTTCGCATAGCGTCCCTGGCCGAACTCGCCGCGAATTCGGACTTCATCTGCGTTCATGTCCCGGCGACCGAGGACACGGCCGGAATGTTGGACGCCGGGTTCATATCGAGCGTGAAGCGCTCCGCCTTCCTGATAAACTGCTCGGACCCAGCCGTGGTTGACCGAGACGCGCTGATTCGCGCGCTCGAATCAGGCCGAATCGCCGGCGCCGCCTGCGACGTATTCGAGACTCACCCAATCGCGCCCGACAATCCGCTGCTCCGACTCGGCAACGTGATACTCACCCCGCACATTGGCGGCGCGACGGCGGAGACAATAGAGCGACACTCCATGATGATGACCGACGACATACTGAGATTCACGCGCGGCGAACGCCCCGTGAATCTGGTGAACCCGGAAGCGTGGGGGATAGACGGAGAGTGGGAACAGCATGGCTGACATGGCCGACGGCAATGTAATCGTCCTGGACGCCGGCAGCAGTTCGATGCGCTGCCGCCTGGTCAATGCCAGAAACCGGATAGTTGGCTCAGCGTCCCGGCCATGGACATACCTGCAAGAGCGGGACGCGCCCGAACTGGCGCGAGCGTTCGACCACGACGCCTGCTGGCAATCCGCGCGGAACGCGATTAGGGAGTGCGCCGAATCGTCGTCGGAAGGCTGGGAAGGCGTATCGGCGGTCGCCATTACATCGCAGCGCCAATCGCTCGTGTTCATGGACGGAAGCGCCGACGCAATCTACGCTGGCCCCAACACCGACCTTCGCGCCGTATTCGAAGGCTTTTCTATGAGCTTTCAGCGCGGAGACGCGATAAGCGCGTTCACGGGCGGGCGTCCCGCATTTATGACCGCTCTCGCCAAGCTCGCGTGGTTCAGAGACCACCGTCCCGACGCCTACGAGCGGATCGCATACGCGCTGACGCTCGGCGACTGGCTTGCGTTCAAGCTGACAGGGAAGATCGGCTGCGAGCGAACGCTTGCCTCCGAAAGCGGGCTGGCGGACGCGAGCGGAACCAGCCCAACGCCGTCGCCGTTCGGAAAACTGGACTTGAAGCGGCCCATTCCGCCGATGCGGGAAGCGGCGTCTCTATGGGGCGTGGTTGAAGAACCGAGCCTGGACATTCCGAATGGCGTCCCCGTCATCAACGCCGGCGCCGACACTCAGTGCGCGCTCATTGGCGTGGGCGTGGCGGATCACGCCTCCGCTGGAATGGTGGCGGGCTGGAGCGCCACCGTCCAACTGCTATCATCCGGCGCGCTTCCACCACCAAGCGAGAAGATATGGTCGGGACTCTTTCATATACCCGGCTTGCGAATCATCGAATGCAACGCGGGGGATACGGGAAACTCTCTCCGGTGGATCGCCAACCTGCTGTTCGAGGGCGCAAGCGATCCGTATCTGAGCCTCGGCGAGGCGGCGCGAACCGCCGCCGTCGGCTCGGACGCCGTCTCAGCGTTTCTGGGACCGCAGGCAATGGACTCCACTTCCCTCTCGATGCGGCTTGGCGGCATCGCATTTCCGACGCCTCTGTCGCTGGGCGGCCCAGGCAAAGGGCAAATTGCGAGAGCGACGCTCGAAAGCTTTGCGTACGCGCTGCGCGCGAACTTGGAGCAGGTTGAAAGAATCGCCGGATTCGACTCCAAAAAGATGGGATTGACGGGAGGAATCACCCGCCTCCCCATCTTCAACGAAATAGTGGCCGATGTGCTGAACAGGGAGATTGCGCTCTCCTCGACGCCGGACGCGACAGCGGTAGGCGCGTCTCTGGTGGCAAGGACGGCTATCGGGCAGGCGTCTTCCCTGCGAGAAGCGGCGACGGACCGCTCGCTCAACAACAAGCGACTCGCCCCCAACCAGCTCAACGCGCTGGAATACGAAGACCGATACCGCGAATGGCTTCACATTCAGCGCGATTTAGGTAAAATGCTAACCTGAACTTATACCGAACCGACGCGAAGAGTTCTCTCTCAATGATCAGCGAATGGCATAATCAGAAGTTGGAAGTCGCTCAGACGGCGCGCAAAATGTCCGAACTGGGACTCGTCGTCGGGACGGCGGGCAACGTGAGCGTCCGCCTCGCTCCTGAAAGCGGCGGTCAACTCATGGCGGTCACCCCTTCCGGCGTCCCATACGACTGCCTGACGCCGGAGGACATCGTCGTAACGAACTTTGAGATAGACCCGGTGGAAGGAGCGCGGCTGCCCTCATCCGAAAGCCTGCTTCACGCCCGGGTTTACCAGAGGCGGCCCGACGTTCACGCCGTAGTCCACACCCACGCCACATACTCCAGCGCGTTAGCGGTCGCCGGGATTGACCTGCCGCCGGTCATAGACGAAGTGGTCATTTACGTCGGCGGAGCCGTCAAAGTGTCCAGGTACGGATTCCCAGGCTCTCCCGAACTCGCCGACAACGTATGCGCCGCCCTGTCCGGCAACAAGGCGGCGCTCATAGCAAATCACGGCGCGGTCGCCGTCGGAAAAACGCTGGAAGAGGCTCTTTCTATTTGCCTGCTGGTCGAACGCGCCTGCCATATCTACATCATGGCACGCTCGCTCGGCCAGGTAACGCCCATCCCACCCGAATTCGTACAGGCTGAAACCGCCATATATAGAATGAAGAACCCGGACGCGACATGGTAACCGTTCCAGGATTTCTGCTCAGAAGATTGTACGTAAAGGGAAGCCTTCGGAACGCGCCGGACGGCTTCGAGTTTCGGCTGCTCAACCGCCTCGGTTCGGGCTACGCCTACAAGATGCGCCCCCTGAGCGTGGATGGTCGGGCGCTGCCGTTGAGCGCGGCATCCTTCAACCTCGACGGGCAGGCAACCGGATTCGATGAAGTGTCGCAGGACAGGACATTCACCCTTGCCATGAATAGGAGCATAGCCATCCGAGCCTCGGGGAGCCGGCTAGAACCCGGCGCTCACAAGATTGGCATGGGCTTCGACGTACCCGGGCTGGGAACCCTCAGCTTTGACTTCACCGATACAGTCGCGGATGAGCGCGCCTGAGATCAGAGTCGCCATAACCGGCGCGTCGGGGTACATAGGCCGCAGGCTCGTCAGCCGCTTGCAGCAGTCCGACAGGGTGAGCGCCATCCTGGCCACGGACATCGCTCCCCCGCGTATCAGGCTATTGCCCAAGACGCGGTTCGCGCGCTGGGACGTGGCCACTCCCTGTCCGAGCATTCTCGCCGACCATCGAATTGACGCGGTGATTCATCTCGCCTATATCCTCAATCCGGCGCGGCGACGGACGCGGGCTAGACAGGTGAACGTGGCCGGAACCGATAATGTCCTCGAAGCCTGCCGCCAAGCGGGAGTCCGACACGTCATCTACCTCAGCAGCGCGTCCGTATATGGCGCGCGCGCGGACAACCCTGAGTTCCTGACCGAGACGGACCCCGTCCGCCCCGTAGAGGGATTTCAGTACAGCGCGGACAAGATCGAGGCCGAATCCCGTTTCGCAGGCTTCGCCGCTCGCAATCCGGAAGCGGCGATAACCGTTCTGCGCGTATGCCCGGTCGTGGGGCCTAGCGCGGATAATTTCATTGCCAGCGCATTCAGGAAGCCCATTCTGCCGGTTATCGGTTCATCCGACCCGCCGATGCAGTTCCTGCACGAAGACGACCTCACGCTCGCACTCGAACGCTGTCTGGAATATCGGCCCAGCGGCATATACAACGTCGCGGGAGAAGGCGTAATCGCGTGGTCGGAAATGATAGCGATGATGGGATGTCCGGCGCTCAGGCTTCCCACTCCCGCCTGGCGCTTCTTGACAGACGCCGCGTGGCGTCTCGGGCTTCAGAGCGAATCACCCGCCTGCGGGCTCGAGTTCATTCGCCACCGCTGGACGGTCAGTTCCAAGAAGATACAGGCGGCGCTGGGCGTCGAATTTCGTCACACTTCACGAAGCGCGTGGGAGTCCTACGCTAGACAACGCGCGCGGGCCGGGCGGATTATATGACTCCCCTGTCCATGCCATATACAGCGGCGCTAGCAGGGTTCTTCAGGTCTCATATCGGCGGAGTTCAGTCTATACCAGAACACCGAATCAGGATTGTCGGCCTCGATGTATCGCTCCACGTCGTCGTGAAGTCGGCTCCTGTCATCGGCGTCTAGCCAATCATCCAACAGAACTCCGGAGACGACCGCATAGGCGGGCAGTCCAGTAACGGCGCGCGTTATCCGGGCATGGTCAATGGCTCGCTGCATGTCTTCGGCGTCCACGGTGTAGGAGGCTTCCAGCAAGATATAAAACTTGATCTCAGGATCTTCGTCGTCGGAGTAGAAGTCGGTTACGGCCATGATTATGTCGGGACGCCGGAAGGTTCTGATCGCTCTAGGGCGCAACCCGAGAGACTCTACCAGGGACCTATTGTCCCTGAGCCACGCTCGCCGAACGTTCATCGAGACATTGCGGGTATCGGCTTGCGCTATACCGTAACCGGGCGCCAATAGGCTGGCTATCTCGAGGCCGCTCCCCCGCGCGGCGTTTATGGCGTAGTTGCCGCGGAAGCTGGACTGCGCGCGAATCTCGCGCCTGAACGACTTTCCCAATCCATCTATATCCCTTCTTGCCTGCTTTACCTCTCCTCCGAGTTCATCAAAACGCTCATCCACGTTCTTGCCGAACTCATCAAAACGCTCGTCCACGCTCTTGCCGAACTCATCAAAACGCTCGTCCACGCTCTTGCCGAACTCATCAAAACG
>CAZXFX010000030.1:0-37531 GCA_964640295.1 uncultured Dehalococcoidia bacterium
GGTTCCGACCCGTATTTCGTCCGACCATTATACAGTATGAGGACTGGGCGGGCTGCGAACAGGCGGGGCGAACCTGCTCTTGACAACATGCGAATCCAGACTTACGATTGCCTAAAATTCGTGAACTAGGCAAATTTTCACGAAATACAGTTCAATGTTTCTGGCCCATGAAGGTCCGAGGAGGTTGTTGGATGAATTTCAAGAAGTTTGGGATATTTATCCCATTGGCGCTAATGGCCTCGATACTCGTGCTCGCGGCCTGCGGCAGTTCCGAAGACGAGGCCCCCGCCGCGTCAGTTCAACCCACAGCCGCCCCCGCCGCCCAGGCGCCGGCGGTTCAACCCACAGCCGCGCCGGCGGCCCCCACATCAGCCCCCGCGGCCATGACCCAACCGACCGCGGCTCCCGCAGAGCCACAGATGGGAGCGGCGCTCATTGGTGAGCTTGAAGGCCCAACGATAATAGACGACGACGCCATGTGGCCGACCAGTTTCAACGAAGCTCCACAGCTAGCTGAACTGGTTAGCGCGGGCACACTCCCCCCAGTTGCCGAGCGTATAGGAAGCGATCCACTCGTAATCAAGCCTGTCCATGAAATCGGACAATACGGCGGTATCTGGCGACGTGGGTTCAGCGGACCCGCCGACAAGTGGAACGGGTACAGGTGTTGCACAGGAACAGACCACGTTCTGTACTGGGATTATACGGGAGGCACCGCTAGGCCGAACATTGCAAAGGGTTGGGAAGTTAGCGATGATGGCATGTCCTTCACTCTCTTCTTGCGAGAAGGCATGAAGTGGTCTGACGGCCATCCATTCACCGCGGACGACTTTGTGTTCTGGTACGAACACCTGCACAACAACGAAGAGTTGATCCCGGTCAAGACATCGTACTTCCAGACACCAAGCGGTCCGGGCGTTCTTGAAAAGGTTGACGACCATACTGTCAAGATAACTTTCCCAGACCCGTACTACTTGTTCATAGACGTACTCGCAGGAGCGACGCATCTGGGCGGTCATGCATACCAAGGCCTGCACGCTAGAGGTATGTTCGCTCCCGCGCACTACATGCAGCAGTTCCATCCCGCGTTCATCGGCCAAGAAGAAGTGGACAAGATAGTCGAAGCGGAAGAGCTAGACAACTGGGTCACTCTGTTCAAGCAAAAGAACGATTGGGCTCTAAACCCAGAACTGCCTGTCGTAACGCCTTGGAAGACTGTAATACCCATCACCGAACCCACGTGGGTGATGGAGCGCAATCCATACAGCATATGGGTAGATACTGAGGGTAATCAGCTTCCGTACATAGACAAAGTGGTTATGACCGTGTTCGAGAACTTGGAAGTGCATAACCTTCGCGCGGTAGCTGGCGAGTATGACATGCAGGCCCGCCACGTGGATATCCAGAAGGTCCCTGTGTTCTTGGAAAACGAGGAAAAGGGCGCCTATAAGCTCTACCTCGATCCCGGCGACTATGGGTCGGATATGCAGGTCAAGATCAACAAGGCCTATGAGGACGATCCTGAGATTGGAGAGTTGCTCCGAAACGTGGACTTCCGACGCGCTCTCTCGCTGGGAGTTGATCGTGAGCAGATTAGCGAGACTTTCTTCCTAGGCATCGCGCCGCCGCGCAGCGTCGCGCCGGTCCCGTCCAACGAGTGCTACCCCGGCCAGGAATATGAACACAAGTGGCATACGCACGATCCGGACCAGGCGAATGCATTGCTAGACGGACTAGGATACACAGATAAGAATTCACAAGGCATCCGAATGAGGAAGGACGGCCAGGGTCCGCTCACCATAGTAGCTACTACACTGGGCGGACAGTTCGTGCAGTACACCCAGATCATGGAAGCGATCAAGGAGCAGTGGGCGGATATTGGCGTCGGACTGGACGTCAAGGAGGTTGAGCGTAGCCTTGCGGCGCAGATGTACAGAGCTAACCAGCACCAACTAGCCGCATGGAACAACGACGGCAGCGAGCACATTTTCACTTTCCCCGGTCACGTCTTCCCGTTCGACTCGGGTAGCTCCGGCGGCGCGCCGCTGGGACTGTGGTTCCAGACCAATGGTGAAGAAGGTATGGAGCCACAGCCATACCTGAAGACAATAATGGCGAACTGGCGCAAGGGCTTTAGCGTCCCGAAGGATGAGCGCGTCGCTCTATGCCAAGAGATATGGCAGCTAGCGGTTGACAACGTCAATAACATTGGCATCGTGGGGCCCGGGCCTGCTTCGATGGGCGTGCGAATCGCTAAGACGGATCTCGGCAATATCCCGTCCAGGCACTACAACAGCCCGGATGGCAAGACTCCGGGTATATCTCGCCCAGTCACGTTCTACTGGAAGAGCGCGGATAATCGCCAGCCTCAAGAGTTGAGCATACAGTAGCAAAGGTTACCACCAGTTAATACGTGGGAGCCGGACAATAAGTTGTTCGATAGAACGTTTTTATGTCCGCTCCCACAATCTTAATTTTCAAGCAAGTTTCCAGGTTGAGGGGTCTTAGAGAGTGCTATCTTTTCTTGCGCGTCGTCTCGTACTTGCTCTCATTACCACCTGGGCGATCTCTATTATAGCGTTCGCCATTATTCAACTTCCGCCTGGCGACTATGTAACCGCTTATATAGCTCAGCTAGAAGCGCAAGGAGACTTCGTGTCTGAAGACGAAGCTGTGAATCTACGCGCCGAATATGGCCTTGACCAACCCTTCCCCGTACAGTATTACAAGTGGCTGAGACAGGCTGTAAGGGGCAATTTTGGGGTGGCGATGGAATATAGGCGACCCGTCAGTGAAGTAATCGGAGACCGATTGATTCTGACCGCCGCGCTTACATTTACTTCCATCATATTCACATGGATTCTCGCTATTCCGATTGGCATTTACTCCGCGGTCAAGCAGTATTCGGTTGGAGACTATACCTTCACATTTATAGGGTTTATCGGATTAGGCGTTCCCAATTTCTTACTCGCGTTAGTAGTGCTATACGCAGGATTCGTGTGGTTTGGAGCAAATGTAGGAGGGTTATTCTCGCCTGAGTACGTAGATGCGCCCTACAGTATGGCTAAAGTGCTCGATCTGCTCAATCATCTCTGGATGCCTTCCCTGATTCTGGCAATAGCGGGGACCGCTCAACTAATCAGGGTGCTGCGCGCCAATCTGCTAGACGAACTGCGCAAGCCATACGTCGTAACTGCGCGCGCCAAGGGACTTTCCGAGTGGAGAGTCGTTCTAAAGTACCCATTCCGAGTGGCCATGAATCCTCTCATAAGCACAATCGGATACCTGTTGCCGCTTATAGTGTCAGGCAGCATCATCGTATCGGTGGTCATGAGCCTGCCAACTGTTGGACCGCTTCTTCTGAAAGCCCTGATCGCTCAGGATATGTTTCTGGCCGGAACGATAATCATGATGATTGGACTCATGACAGTAGTCGGCACTTTCATTTCAGACATCCTACTTGCTTGGGTTGACCCTCGTATCCGACTGGAGAGCACATAAATGGCTGAAAATACAAGCGCCCTTGAAGGAACCCTTTCCCGAGCCGGGGAAACCAGTCGCAACGAAGAGCAGATATACGCGGCGTCGCAGTGGCAGTTAATGTGGTGGCGCCTCCGCCGCCACAAGTTGGCTATGGCCGCCGGAATCGTTTTGGTGATCTTTTACGCAGTAGTGCTCGGGGCTGATTTCCTCTCAACGTCTGATCCAACACAACCCGAAGCTCAGCGCGGACTCTTGTCGCCCCAGCGCATACACATCTTTGATGGCTGGATGCCGAGTCCTCACGTGCTTGCTATTTCAGGCAAACGCGATCCCGTTACTTTCCAAAGAGTATATCAAGTAGATCCCGATACGAAGATTCCAATTCGTCTATTTGCGCGTGGATTCGAGTACAAATTCCTAGGAATTATTAAGACTGACCGCCATCTTATAGGCGTTGACGAGCCATATAAGGCGGAGGATACGATTTTTATACTGGGGACCGACCTACAAGGGCGGGACCTCTGGTCTAGATTATTAAGCGCAACTAGAATCTCCATGACAATTGGATTGGTAAGTGTAGGCATAACCCTCTTCTTAGGCGTACTGCTAGGTGGGATATCCGGATACTACGGCGGCTGGATGGACATAGTAATCCAGCGGTTAATCGAAATACTGCGCTCCATACCCACCATACCGCTTTGGATGGGAATCGCCGCCAGCGTGCCAAGGGACTGGTCCGTATTGAGGGTCTATTTCGCTATCACCATCATCATCGCTATCATCGGATGGACTGAGGTTGCGAGGGTAGTGCGAGGTCGCTTCCTCTCACTGCGCGAAGAGGATTTCGTGGCAGCCGCTGAATTGGCGGGCGCCAACCAAATGCGCATCATATTCAGGCACATGGTTCCGTCTTTCCTCAGCCACATAATCGCGGCAACCACACTAGCTTTTCCCGCTATTATAATCGCTGAGACATCTCTTAGCTTCCTTGGACTGGGGATGCGCCCACCCGCTATAAGCTGGGGCGTAATGCTTCAAGCCGCTCAGCAAGTGCAGGCTGTCGCGCTTACGCCGTGGCTGCTCATTCCCGCAGTGCCGGTGATTATCGCTGTGCTGGCCTTCAATTTCCTTGGAGACGGACTCAGAGACGCCGCAGACCCTTACGGATGATGACATGACTCAGAGCAACGGGCAAACAGAACCGCTCCTGTCGGTGCGCAACCTCAGCACTCACTTCCCTCTCGACGAAGGGACTGTGGTGGCGGTGGACGGCGCAAGCTTTGACTTGTACCCGAGCCAGACGCTCGGCATTGTGGGGGAAAGCGGATGCGGAAAGAGCGTGACCGCCCGCTCCATACTCGGCATACTGGATAAGCCGGGCGAGATAGTGGGCGGCGAGATCATGTTCCGCTACAAGGGAGCGAACGGCGAGCGGGAAGAGATGCGCGACCTCACCGATTTCGACCCCGACGGCTCGGAGATGCGCGAAATCAGAGGAGGCGAAATCGCGTATGTCTTCCAGGAGCCGATGACCTCGTTCAGCCCCGTTCACACCATTGGCAACCAGCTTATGGAAGCGATAATGCTGCACAGGGACGTTAACAAGAGCGAGGCGCGGGAGATAGGCGCGGAGATGCTTCGCCGAGTCGGAATACCGCTGCCGGACCGCAGAATGGATGAATACTCGTTCCAGCTAAGCGGCGGATTGCGACAGAGAGCCATGATAGCGATGGCGCTGTCGTGCAGCCCACGCATACTGATAGCGGACGAACCGACGACGGCCCTGGACGTAACCACCCAAGCGCAGATACTCGACTTGATGATAAATCTTCAGCAGGAACAGGACATGGCGATAATGCTAATCACGCACGACCTGGGCGTGATAGCCGAAATGGCCGACCACGTGGTGGTGATGTACCTGGGTCAGGTTGTGGAAAGCGCCCCTGTGGACGACATCTTCCACAACCCCCAGCATCCCTATACGCGGGCGCTGCTGCAGTCCATACCCCGCATACAGTCTGAAGGATCTCAAGACCGTCTCGCTTCCATCACAGGGTCAGTGCCTCACCCATACGCAAGACCTAGCGGATGCCCGTTCAACCCGCGCTGCCCCGCGTTCATGCCCGGTATATGCGACACGAGCGAGCCAGTCCTGAAACCGCTAGGGCCAGACCACCAGGTAAGCTGCTTTCTCCATCACAAGGCTTAGGATGTGAACGTGGAAACTCTAACTGAACAGAACGGCGAGCGTCTGCTGGAAATCAACAATCTTCGCAAGTATTTCCCCATAAAACAGGGACTGCTGAGACGCGAGGTCGGCAATATACGCGCCGTTGACGACGTGAGTTTCTACATAAACGAAGGCGAGACGCTCGGACTGGTGGGCGAAAGCGGATGCGGAAAGACGACTACCTCGAGGTGCATCCTGAGAGCGGTGGAACCGACTAGCGGCGAAATACTGTTCCGGTCTGAAGACGGCGGCACGATTGACATAGCCACCGCGCCGCGGACGCAATTGAGAAATCTGCGCCAAGAGATGCAGATGATATTCCAGGACCCGTTCTCCTCGCTCAATCCGCGCATGACGCTCATGGACATCGTAGGCGAACCTCTGGTCATAGCCAGAATCGCCAAGTCCGAGCGCGAAGACAGGGTCGCCGAACTTCTCAGCATGGTCGGGCTAAGACCGGAGTTCATGCGAAGATTTCCGCACGCTTTCAGCGGCGGCCAACGGCAGCGAATAGGCATAGCGCGGGCGCTTGCGCTCAATCCGCGTCTCATCGTCGCCGACGAGCCAGTATCCGCGCTCGACGTGTCAGTGCAGGCGCAGGTGCTCAATCTTATGATGGACCTTCAGAGCGAACTGGGACTGACCTACCTGTTCGTCGCGCACGACCTCAGCGTAGTGAAACACATCAGCGACCGCATCGCCGTAATGTATGTCGGCAAACTGGTGGAGATGGCGCCCACCGACGCCCTGTTCGATTCGCCCAAGCATCCCTATACGGCGGCTCTGCTCTCTTCCGTGCCTGAGCCAGACCCGCGCGCGCGCCGCGACCGAGTCGTGCTTCAGGGCGAAGTGGCGAATCCCGCCAATCCTCCCAGCGGATGCTACTTCAATCCGCGCTGCCAGTACGCCACCGATATATGTCGCAGCGAAACGCCCCCGCTGCGCGAAATCGCTCCCAACCACTACGCAAGCTGTCACAGAGTGGAAGAGTTGAACCTCGGCGGCGCGGTAGCCTGAAACATCTTTGCAACTACTGGTAAATGTCGGTTACAGTACATCCATGATTGATGTAGTTGAAAGCGACACTTTCAAGATGTGGATTCGGAGGTTGAGGGATCGGCGCGCTGTCGCCCGAATCAATGCCCGTCTGAAAAATATTTCTCTGGGTCATTTGGGCGACAACAAGCCTGTAGGAAATGGTATATTCGAGATGCGCATTCACTACGGTCCGGGCTATCGAATATATTTCATTCACTGAAGTGAAACCTTCATAGCGTTGCTCTGCGGCGGTGACAAGAACAGCCAACAGCGAGATATAGAACGCGCTCAACGTCTGGCGCAGGACTGGAGGTAGGCATGATTCCTGAAAAATTCACGAAATGGGATGCCGCTGATCATCTGCGCACCAGGGAGGACGCTCGTCTGTACCTGGAAGCGTGCGCTGAAGAAGATCCTGGAGACGGAAGCCTGATTCGCGCCGCCCTGAATGACATTGCCCGCGCTCAAGTCCTGGTGAGTGAGGTCGGAATGACTCGCGAGGGTCTTTATAAGGAACTTTCCGAGAATAGAGATCCCACATTCACCACAGTCATGAGAATTACCCGCGCGCTGGGTATGCGACTGAGGATTAGCGCATGAGGATTCATTGAAGCGCGTCCTGAGCAATTTTTCGAGACATCTCATTAGCTATCAATAAGAGCCCAATGCAGAACCAAGACGTTTCACCAACAACATACCGACGCCTCGTCGCTCCTCCGCAGGAAAGCTGGTTCTCGCGCTGCCGCTATCTGATAATCTGCCTGGCGATATACGGCGGTTCGCTTGGCGCGTCGGCGCTATTGGTGAACCTGCTGTCGCGCACCAAGTATCCGAACATCCCCGAGCACATGACGTTCGCGCCCACCATATTCATGTCCGGCGCCGCGTTCATAGTATGCGCCGCGCTCGGCGCCGCCATAGCCTACTGGTCGGGCGAACGCGACAGCGCGCTCCACAGCGTCATCAAATGGCTCCTGTTCGGATTCGCGTTCGGCGTCGCCTCTCCCGTGATAACGGGAGCCACTCTCCCGTTCAGCCTTCTCCTGGTGAATCTCGAGTCAGGCGTAATATCGCTTGGCGAACTGCCCGCGCAAATGTCGGGCGAGATATTCCGCATACCCGGATTTTCGTTCTCGCACGGCGTGTTCGGGCTTTTCACCGGACTGCTCGCCGGCGCTCTGTTCGGATTAGGAGCGCTGCTCATATCCTCGCTGCGCGAGTTGGGCGGCGGACAGGTCGCCAGATATGGGCCCTACGCAGTCGCCATCACGCTCTCCATCCTCTTCTACGCCATATCTGTACTCGGCCCCGCGCCGACGCTCGCCAGATTCGGATAAATCCAAACCCTCTCTCAGAGTCGTTCCCCCAGTGACCAATCGCGGGGCGGAGTCGTTTGTGTGACTCCGCCCCGCGCGCTGTTCTATTCGGTTTTCACGCTTCGCGTTTTAGCTGCCGTTGGACTCCTGCGCGGCTACGATGGCGACGGAGTTCATCGGCGTCTCGAAGAGCCGGTTGCCCGTAGCGCTCTGAATGGCGTTCGCAATGGCGGGAGTCGGAGGAACGATGTTCGCCTCGCCCACGCCGCGCACGCCGTAAGGGTGTCCGGGGTTGGCGACCTCGACTATGACCGTATCTATCATCGGAAGGTCGAGGCTGGTAGGCATACGATAGTCGAGCAGGCTGGTATTGGCCATGCCGCCTTCGTCGTTCATGTAGTATTCCTCGTTCAGCGCCCAGCCGATGCCCTGCACAGAGCCGCCCTGCATCTGTCCCTCTACGTATGAGGGATGGATTGCCTTGCCGACGTCCTGAACGGCGGTGAAGCGCGTCACGTCCGTCTTACCTGTCTCGGGGTCAATCTCGACGTCAACTATGTTGCCCGCGAAAGAGCCGCCCCAGCCCTGGTAGTTGCCGGAAGCGGTAGCCGAAAGACGACCGCCTGAGGACGCGAGTTGGCCCGCGAGTTCCTTGAAGGTCATGCTGAGTTCGGGATCGGAAGAAGAGCTGATGACGCCCTTTTCCATCTGAACCGAATCGGCGTCCACGTCCCAGATGGAAGCGGCGCGCTCTATCATTTGGCTCTTGAGCGACTGAGCCGCTTCGTAGGCTGCCCAGCCGGTGGCGAAGGTGGTTCGGCTTCCGCCCGTCAGGAAGGTGTAGCCGACCGAGTCGGTGTCCACGACTGAAGGGTGAACGTCCTCGGCGGGAATGCCGAGAACTTCGGCCGCCTGCATGGCGATGGAGGCGCGCGAGCCGCCGATGTCGGTGGAGCCTTCGGTAAGGTTGACGGTGCCGTCGTCGTTTACGGCGAGGTCAACGGCGGAGTCGAAGCCGATGTTGAACCAGAATCCGACCGCGACGCCGCGTCCCTGGTTTTCACCCAGGGGGGCGTTGTAGTGGGGATGGTCGCGCATGGCTTCGAGGGTTTCGACCAATCCGACCCTGTTGAAGACGGGGCCGTCAACGCGGCGGGTACCCTCTTTGGCGGCGTTCTTCAGGCGGAGTTCGAGCGGATCCATGCCCAGTTTCTGGGCTAGTTCGTCAACTGCCTGTTCGACCGCGAATGCGGCGTTGGGCGCGCCGGGCGCGCGGTAGGCGGCGGTCTTGGGTTTGTTGACTACGACGTCGTAGCCGTCAACCGTGCCGTTTTCTATGTCGTAGGCGGCGAGAGCGCACTGAGCGCCCGCGGCGACGGGCGAGCCCGGGTAGGCGCCGGCCTCGAATGCGAGTTCGACTTCGGCCGCCGTGATGGTTCCGTCGTTCTTCGCGCCAATCTTGACGCGGCTCCATGAGCCGCAGGTGGGGCCGGAAGCCTCGAATACGTCCGCCCTGCTCATCACTATCTTGACCGCGCGTCCCGACTTGCGGGAGAGAAGCGCGGCGACAGGCTCCAGATAGATGGGTATCTTGCCGCCAAAGCCGCCGCCTATTTCCATAGGCGTCACTCTGACCTGCGATACAGGCATCTCCAGAAGCTGCGCCATCGAGTCGCGGACGGCGAACGCTCCCTGAGTGCTGCACCATACGTGCACTTTGCCGTCGGCGTTCCAGAGCGCGGTCGCGTTGTGCGGTTCGATATAGCCCTGGTGTACAGTCTTCGCTCGGTATTCGCGCTCGACTATTACGTCTGCCTCGGCGAATCCCTTGGCGGTGTCGCCCTTCTTGTGCTGGAAATGGTCTGCGACGTTGCTTACGTTGTCGGTCGCCTCGCCGAGTTCCATGGTCTTGAGGTCGGCGTGGAGTATGGGCGCGCCGTCGGCCATCGCTTCTTCGACGGTCACGACTGGCGGCAGTTCTTCGTATTCCACTTCTATCAAGCCCGCCGCTTCTTCGGCTACGTGAGGGTTGACGGCGGCGACTCCGGCTATCGCGTGGCCTCTATAGAGGGACTTGTCGGAAGCCAGAACGTTGTCGCGCAGCCACTTGAGGCTGGAGGGGGGGCCTTCGCCTATATCAACCAGGCCGTCGCTTTCGCTGGTGAAGTCGGCGTGAATGACTACGGCCAGGACGCCTTCCACGGCCTCGGCCTTGGATGTGTCTATGCTCTTGATGTTGGCGTGAGCGTAAGGGCTTCGGACGATATATCCGTGAAGCAGGCCGGCTGTATCGTAGTCCGCGCCGTAGAGCGCTCTGCCGGTAACCTTATCCGTCCCGTCATGCCTGATGGGACGCGTGCCGACCACGTCATAGGTCTTAGTGGCCAGCACCATATTGCGTTCATAATCTACGGTGGTGGTCATTATCTAAGCCTCCTGCATCTTAACCGCCGCGTCCTGGACCGCTCTGACGATCTTGTCGTAGCCGGTGCAGCGACAGAGATTATTGGCGAGCCAGAACCGTATCTCATGCTCGGACGGATCCGGGTTTTGCTCGAGCAATTCCTTGGAGGCGACGATGAAACCGGGGGTGCAGATGCCGCACTGGAGCGCGGCGTTCTCGAGGAACGCCTGCTGTATGGGATGAAGTTCGCTTCCCTCCGCGACGCCCTCGATGGTGGTAATATCCTTGCCCTCCGCCTCTACGCCGAGAATCAGACAGGAAGTTACTATGCGACCGTCGAATTTGACCGTGCAGGCTCCGCAATTGCCGTCGTTGCACCCTTCCTTGGTGCCGGTAAGTCCGACTACGTCGCGCAGGACCTCAAGCAGGCTCTGTCGAGGCTCGCAGAGGAAGTCAACATGCTCTCCGTTAATGATAGTCTGTACGTGGGTCTTGCCGGGCAATCTAGTTCTCCTTAGCTCGTTCGATGGCGGTCATCATGGCTCGGCGCGTCAGCACTTCGCAGAGATGTTTTCGATATTCGATTGTGCCGCGCATATCGGTAATTGGCTTGGCGGCTTCTCTGGCGATGTTGGAAGCGATTCGGACAGTTTCTTCCGTCGCGGGCTTTCCGGCGACCGCTTCGCCGGCTTCCTCTACGAAGAGCGGCGTGGGAGCGACCGACGCCAGCGTTACGCGGGCCTCGGATATATTGCCGTTGTCGAGAACGACCGACACTCCGGCGCCGGCTACGGCGATGTCCATCTCATTTCTGGGTATGAATCGAATGTAGTTGGCGCCCGAATTGGCGGATGGGGACGGGAAGCGCAGGGAAACCAGCAGTTCGCCGGGTTCCAGAACGGTCTGGCGCACGAACGTGCAGAAGTCCTCGAGCGCGACTTCGCGGTTGCCGTTGGGTCCCGCTATTCGCGCGACGCCGTTGTAGGCGATCATCGCGGGAACTGAGTCCGCGCTGGGCGCGGCGTTGCACAGGTTTCCGCCCAGGGAGGCGCGTCCTTGTATCTGGGTGCCTCCAATTATGGAAGCGGCGTCCACGATACCCGGATACACGCTCTTCACCGTGGAGTTCCCGTATATCCGGTAGCATGGCACTGCCGCGCCGATGGTAAGCCCATTATCCGGGTCATAGGTAAGCTCATTAAGCTCTGGTATGTTCTTGACGTCCACCACTGCGTCAAGGTCGTAAGCTCTCGCCCTTAGCTGAACCAGAAGGTCTGTGCCTCCTGCCAAAGGCCTCGCTCTGTCGCCCGCTTCGCTCAGCAAGTCAACAGCTCCCTGTACAGAGTGGGGGGCTTCATAATCAATCCACTTCAATAGCCCACCTCCTTTCTTATGTTGTCCATTATTATGTTTTGTGTGGGTTGTTTTGTGGATGAATTCATTTGGATAGGTCTGCTTGGCAGGTCATGGAAACTCAGCGAAAAACGCTGAGTTTCAAGCGTTGCCGTCCAACCTCATCGAACGAAATTCGCAAACCTTGCATAGTATAGCAGAGGGATAATCCCTGAACAATGGCAGGGGTGAAAGCGACCGGGCGGCGTCTGTCGGGCGTTGGGCGCGCCGCCGAGTTATATTTGCGTCAGCTTATGAATATCGAAATCGTTCTGGTGAGCGCGCAGGTGGGCTGCAGATGGCGTTCAGGCGCTCTTCTGGTGGCGTTCAGGTGGGATTTAGACCTGCATTTCACCTGCAAGCGCCTGTATGTACCTGTTCACGAAAATTTTTTTGCCGGTCGTAGATTCGTTCATAAGCCCTGTATAATGATAAGGCTCTTATGTTCTTGACGCATTGATTTTAGCATATTGAGGAAGAGATTTGAATGGTGAATAGTGAATGGTGAATTTGGAACTATCTGGCGCGGGCTGGGGTTGAGACTTCCCCCATCGAGGATCTGATAATGGAAGGGGGTTTTTCGGTCGGTTTGTGCGTTTGCCTACCTCCGTGATCGAGTTGTCCAGGCACAGGTTTCGCAAATGCCAGTTTCCTGTATAATCATATTAACGTCCCAGCTACGGCTCTGACTAGGAGACACCTTTGGAACAGCACGATTCTGCCAGAGAACTGGCGCAGAAGATCATAGACAACATTGAAAAAGTGATTGTGGGCAAGACCAGGTCTGTCGAGCTTGGCGTAATCGCCCTTATGTGCGAGGGGCACGCTTTGATAGAGGACGTTCCGGGCGTCGGAAAGACTATGCTGTCCCGCAGCATCGCCCGCTCGGTAGGGGCGTCCTTCAAGAGAATCCAGTTCACTCCCGACCTGCTGCCCACTGACGTGACCGGCGTCTCCATCTACAACCAGCAGACAGGGAAATTTGAATTCAGGCAAGGCCCCATAATCGCGCAGATGGTGCTCGCCGACGAAGTGAACCGCGCCACCCCCAAAACACAGTCCGCCATGCTTGAGGCGATGGACGAACGCCAGGTAACGGTGGAAGGCATAACGCACAGCGTCCCGATTCCATTCATGGTTATGGCTACGCAGAATCCTGTCGAATACGAAGGCACATTTCCACTGCCTGAGGCGCAGCTAGACCGATTCTTGCTCATAATCAGCCTGGGCTACCCTACAATCGAAGAGGAGCTGGAAATCATCGAGCGACAGCAGGTAGCGCATCCCATCGAATCGCTTGAGGCGGTCGCGTCCGCTGAAGAAGTGATTGGCCTTCAGCGCGCCATCCGCGCGATCTACGTTGACGACCTGGTAAAGCAGTATATAGTGAACCTCACCAACGCCACTCGGTCGCATTCGGACATCTCGCTCGGCGCATCTCCCCGCGCCTCGCTGGCGCTATATAGAGGGGGGCAGGCGACCGCCCTGATACGCGGACGAGACTTTGTTTTGCCGGACGACGTGAAAGACCTGGCTCACCCCATGCTCAGCCATCGCATTATCGTGTCGCCCGCGGCGCGCATGAGAGGCGTAACCAGTTCCGACGTGGTCGAGACCATATTAGAGCAGATCCCAGTCCCAGGCGGACAGGCGAGCGCAGCCGCCAGGAGTTAGAGCCATTTTCCCGGGCAAGCTATTCATACAAAAACGCTTCTACCTGGTAGTGGCGCTGATAGTCGTAACCGTATTTACGGGTATGGCTACCGGGTTCGCGCTCTTCTACCGGCTGATATACGTCATGGCGCTCACCGCCGTCCTCGGATTCGTATGGAACTGGATAACGATGCACGGGCTGGACGTCGAAATCGAGCGGCGCACCCGCCGCGTCAGGGTGGGCGACGACATTGAAGAGCGCATCGTGGTTCGCAACAACAGTCGCCTGGCCAAGCCCACGCTGGAAGTGGAAGACCTGACAGACATGCCCGGCTACTCCAACGGAATGGCGCTGAGCCTTTCCAACAATAGTTTCCGGTCATGGCTCGCCCGCGCGCCCGCGCGCAAGCGCGGGGCCTACACCCTGGGTCCGGTGCGAGTATCCAATACGGACGTGTTCGGGCTGTTCAGGCGCGAACGCGAATTCGGCGGACAGAACTCGCTCCTGGTATATCCCCGCATTTACGATATTCCTGAGTTCGAGATACCAGCCGCCTATATCAGCGGCGAGAACTCGGCTCGCCACAGATCCCATAATCTGACTCCGCACGCCGCGAGCGTCCGCGAGTACTCCTTCGGCGACAGCCTCAGCAGGATTCACTGGCCGAGCGTGGCCCGAACAGGCAGACTGATGTCCAAAGAGTTCGACCTGGGCCTGGCAAGCGACGTATGGATAATCGTTGACCTGCACATGGACGTTCAGGCGGGCGAACTGGAAGAGAGCACCGACGAATACGCAGTTTCCATAGCCGCCTCGCTCGCCAGAAAATACGAACGCGCGCAGGTGCCCGTCGGACTGGTCGCCTACGGGGACGCCCGCTACGTCCTCCCCGCCGACACAGGCTCAGGCCAATACGAACGAATCATGGAATACCTTGCCAGAAGCAAGGCGGAGGGCAGCCTGCCGCTCGAAGAGGTTCTGACGCGCGAGGAGCAGCTCTGGGGAACTCAGAGCGCGCTGGTCATCATATCGTCTTCGCATCGCCAGGCGTGGGCTACGGCGGTGAAGGAGCTAGTCCGCCGCCGTGTCAGGGTGGCCGCCATCGTGGTGGACGGAAAGTCCTTTGGCGGAATGTTCGATACCATGTCCATCGTTCCCGCGCTGTACGAGGCGGCGATTGACCCATACGTGGTTCGCATGGGGGACGACGTGCCGCTCGCTCTCGCCAGCACATATAGAGTGACCGCTCCAGAAGCGGAGGCGATGGGGGCGACCGCATGAGCGCTCAAGGAGCCGGGGTATTCCTGCACCACAGGATCGATCCGGAAGTGGCGCGGTCGCATCGCTCCTGGCTGGACAGGTTCAGGCAGTACAGTCCCAGCCAGGGCTGGACGACGCTGGGCCTTCTAGTTCTGGCTGCGCTGATAGTCGGCGAGTCTGTGAACGCCGCCGAATGGGTGGACTCTTCAGGCTTAATCCCCATCCTGCTGTTGTCGGTAGTGGCCGGACTCGTTTTGTCCAAGCTGCGCGCGCCCTGGTTCGTCCTCATTCCCGCCGGCCTGCTTCTGGGCGCGCTGTCCGTTCTCTGGCAAACATCACTCCAGAGCGAAGGCGACAACGTGATTGAACGCATGCGGGAGATGTTTTACAGGCTCGACGTGTGGTGGGAAGCGGCCAATAGCGGAGGAATAAGCACTGATCTGCTCCCGTTCGCGCTCATGCTGCTCGCGCTCGGCTGGATAGCGGGGTTCTTCAGTTCCTGGTTCATATTCAGGCGCAGCAACGTATGGGTGGGGGTAATACTGCTGGGCACAGCCATGCTCACGAACCTCAGTTTCCTTCCCGAGCAGTTCGCGGCGCGCTTCTTTCTGTTCCTGGTCCTGGCCATGCTGCTCATCGTCCGGGTGAGCACAGTGCAATCCGAGACATACTGGCAGCGTATCAACATAAGGTTCACCGAGCATACCGGCTGGCTCGCGCTTCACGCCACAGCGTGGTTCAGCGCGCTGGTCATAATAGTGGCGGTTCTGCTTCCGCTAAACGTATATACCAACTCGACCGCCGCGCAGGTATGGAACATTGGACGCGCGCCGATAACGGCCACGGAAGATTTCTTTGCCAGGCTTTTCGCCGCGCTGCCCACTAAGAAGGACACGCCCGGGCGATTCTTCGGCAAGTGGCTCCCGTTCATCGGAAGGATATCGTTTGGGGGAGACCCTGTGGGCTGGGCGAACACATCCTATCCCTCTTACTGGCTGTCGCAGACGTACAATCAATACACGTCCCGAGGCTGGATAGCCACCGAGACCGAACCAATCGAAGTGGGTCCGGACATACTTCCGCCCGCCAGGCGCGACAACCTCAAGCGCGAGTCAGAATCACAGGCGATGCAGTTGGATTTCGCGTCCGAAAAGTTCCTGGCGGGGGGAGATTTCAACTGGGTCAGCGAACCCGCCGTCATCGAAGCGCTCGCGCCCAGAAAGTTCTTCATAGACATGGACGACCCGTCCGCCGACCCTGCCTTCCCGGCGGACGTGCGCGAACTCGCTGAGGGCTTCCGCTTCGACCTGCGCGGCCTGAGCGAGGAGACGGCGAGAGAGATGATAGGCCAGCGGCTGCCGGAAGACCTGCTGATACTGGAAATACAGTCGGATTCATCCGATTCGGTCGAATCCGTAGTTCTCCAGCGCAAAGCGCCGGTCACGCCCGATCTCGTCTCATGGAAATTCGCGGACACACAGGAAAAGAACGATCCATACAGGATGATCTCCTACGTGTCCATAGCCAGCAATGACGATCTCAGAGAGGCTTCCACCGATTACGGCAACTTCATCACAGACCACTATCTCCAGCTTCCGCCCGACTTCCCCGAGAACGTCCGCTCGCTCGCGGAAGCGATTACATTGGGACAAGACAACCCTCTGGACAAGGCGCTCGCGCTGGAGGCGTACTTGCGCGGTCCCGATTTCACATACTCGCAGGATATAGATGCGCCCCCTTCTGACGTGGACGGCGTGGAATGGTTCCTGTTCGGCGACAGGGTGGGCTACTCCGACTATTTCGCCTCTTCCATGACCGTGATGCTGAGAGCGGTGGGCGTTCCGGCGCGAATGGCGGCGGGATACGCCCCGGGCGAATTGAACGAGGATGGTCAGCGCGTCATCAGAGACTCGGACAGCCACGGATGGGTGCAAGCGTATTTCCCGGACTATGGGTGGATAGATTTCGAGCCGACACCCAACTGGACCCAGCACGACCGCGTTCCCATGCCTGTGAGGTCGGTTGCGGGGTTCGGCGACGACCCAATCGAAGATGACCCGGACGCGCTTGCCGACCCATTCGACGTCGAGGGGGAAGGTATGTTCTTCCCAGCGACAGGTTTCAATACTTCGGATTCGTTCGTTTCGGTAGAAGACTTGGTTCGCTACCTTATTCCTGTCGGAGTCGTGGCTGGCGTGGCGGCGGTTCTGTGGGCTATCTGGTCGCTGATATGGAACTTCGGGCTTGGCTCGCTCGGCGCAGAATCGAGGTTGTACGCAAAGTTGACCCGGCTCGGCTGGCTTGCCGGCGTTGGACGCAGATCGGCGCAGACCCCCATCGAATACGGCGCTCGCGTAGGCGGCGCGATACCGGAAGCGAACGACGGAGCGATGAGGATAGCGTCGTCCTACGCGGCGTTCATATACGGCGGCAGGCAGGTGGACGATGAGGATCGAGACGAACTGCTCGCGGCGTGGAAGGCTATCAGATTCAAGCTGGTCGGAAGGATGTTCAGGCGATTGATACCGCAGCCGTCCCAGGAGGCGAGGGCGTGACCGCCAGATACTATGACATATTCGAGACGCAGTTCGGCTGGATGGGGCTGCTGTCGTCAGAAATCGGACTGTTGCGAGCGTCGCTTCCGGAGGAATCCGCGGAAGTGTCGGCTATGCGCCTCGGAATAGAGGGCGGGCAAGAAGCGCGCGCGCCAGAGCGATTCGCGCAATTGCGCGACAGGCTGCTGAGCTATTTCGAGGGAGCGGACGTCGGGTTCAGGGACGTCGTCCTGGACCTTGGCGGCGCGCCCGCGTTCCATCGCAAGGCGTGGGACGCCTGTCGCGCTATTCCGCGCGGCGAGACCCGCACCTACAAGTGGCTCGCCAAGATGGCGGGAAGCCCGAACGCGCCGCGCGCCGCAGGCCAGACGATGGCGCGAAACCGCGTCCCCATAATCGTGCCGTGCCATCGAGTCATAGGCAGCGACGGCAGTATGCGCGGATTCGGAAGCGGCGACTCTCGCATTGACCTGAAGCTGCGGCTTCTGGAACTCGAAGGCGCGGGGGCGCGGCTGCCACTCTAGCAACCGCGGCTAGTCGTCGCCGTCCGTGGCTAATCTTCGCCGTCGAGCGCGACACCCAGGTCTTCCCTGAGAATTCGGAGCGCTTCGTCCATGCGCTTCTCGTCCACGAGTATGCGACACGGATAGGCGGATACGCCCAGAAACGACGACGTGTCGCCGGCGCGGACGAGCGTGGGGATGCCGCGCCGGTTGAGCAAGTCGCTCCACATCTCGGCGACCAGTTGGTCGGGGGCCGATACCAGCGTCACCCACTTCAATCTCGAACCGCCTCCACGGTGACCGATCCCATCCCCGCGAGCTCCCCAGACAGCCTGTCCGTCAATTCGTCACAGACGGACACCTGTATCGGCGACCATTCCATCCTGTATATCATGCCTCCCGACGCTATCTCCAGCGTCACTTCGTCCTTGCCCTCGTAGGCCAGAAGGATGCGCTTCACGTCGTCGAGTCTCATCTGGTCATCCACAGGATTGTCCGACTCGCGGATTCTCAGGTTGAGCCTCTGCGAGACCTGGGGCAGCGAATGCGCCAGTCCGGCGGCCGACTTCTCGGCGTGGCCGCCGGAGTCGCGGCTAGCGGATTTGGCGTTCCCGCTCGCGCCATTTGCCATGACCGCCGCCGAACCGTTGGCTGCGGGGGACGGAGCGGGCTGAGCGGACTTATCTGAGCGTCCGTTGGAATAGGGCGGTCCGTTCTCCATGACGACGCCGGCGGATACGGATCCTCGCCCGTTGGCTGGAGGCGAAGTGGCGTCGGCGGCGGCTGTTTCGACGGGGCCGGCGGGCGAGGGTTCGGCAGGCGGAACGTACTCGCCGGCGTCGTTGCAGGTTACGCTTATCTCATCTTCACGCACTCGAATAACTCCCCCTACAACCACTATGTTGCCATCTTCCCAAAGACCTTCTGTCGCGTCCAGCCTGTCTTCCCACACGAAGACTTCAATCTGCCCGTCCATCAGCCCAAGCGTAGCTATGACGAACGGCTTATTTTGCCTCGTAAACCTTCGCGTAACGCTGGCTACCTGTCCAATCAGAGACACCTTCCTGCCCGCCAT
This sequence comes from uncultured Dehalococcoidia bacterium, assembly GCA_964640295.1. Classification (GTDB taxonomy): domain Bacteria; phylum Chloroflexota; class Dehalococcoidia; order Lucifugimonadales; family UBA1123; genus VXRN01. Next base: position 18,911 of record CAZXFX010000030.1, read on the forward strand.
ATCTGGCTGAATGTCGCTTCTGAATACGATATGCTCGGAATCCGTAGCGCTAATCAGACTAGCCAGTATGTTGATGTTGGACAGAGACATACCCAGAAGTTCGCGCTCCCACTCATCCCGCTCGCGGTCGGAGGCGGTTATGTTGGGGAGGGCTATGTCGGCCAGAGGCGCGGATACGGATTCGCCAAAGAGGTCGAACATGGAGGACTGGTCGGAGTTCTTCAGGCTCGCTTCGCTCTGCGCCAGGCTGATTATGCGGTCAACCGATTCCAGCAGCGCGGCGCGGTCGCCAAAATCGTCCAGCGCGCCCACCTTGACCAGGGACTCCAGCGTCTTGCGGTTGACGCCGCTCATGTTCGCTTCCCGGCACATGTGCTCTATCGAATCGAATCGCCCAACCTTGTCTCTGGACTCTATGACCGCCTGGAGAGCGGCGGACCCCACGCCCTTGACGGCGCCCATTCCGAACCTGATGGCGTTCGAGCCGTCGGGATCCGTCTCTATGGTGAACTCTGTCCGCCCGCTGTTGAGGCTGGGCGGAAGAACGGGTATCTTCAGTCTCTGACACTCGGCTACCGCTGAATTGATACGGTCGTTGTGCCCCACGTATGAGTTGAGCAGCGACACCATATACTCGGCGGTGTAGTTCGCCTTCATGTAGGCGGTCCAATAGGATATGAGTCCGTAGCTGACGCTGTGCGCCTTGTTGAAGGCGTATCCGGCGAACGGCTCCACTAGAGAGAACACCTTCTCGGCGAGGCTCCGCTCGAAACCCTGTTCGAGCGCGCCCTCCAGAAACTTCTCCTTCTCCTGCGCCATTATCTCCGGCACTTTCTTTCCCATCGCCTTGCGAACGATGTCCGCCTCCCCCAGCGAGTATCCCGCGAATGTACGCGCTATGTGGAGCACCTGGTCCTGATAGACGATGACGCCGTATGTCTCTTCCAGTATCTCTTCCAGGGCGGGGTGCAGGTATGACACAGGTACCCGCCCATGCTTGGCGTCTATGAAAGTGGATATATGCTCCATCGGGCCGGGGCGGTAGAGCGCTATCATGGCGGCTACGTCGGCGAGCGTGCTGGGCTTCAACTCCTTGATATAGCGAGTCATGCCGCCGCCCTCCAGTTGGAAGACGCCCGCCGTATCGCCTCTCGAAAGAAGCTCGAAGGTATTGGCGTCCGTGAGCGGTATGTCCACCAGATCGAAATTGAGGCCGCGCCTCTCGGCTATCAGGTCGCGCGCCTTTGCCAGAACAGTCAGGTTGACCAGCCCCAGAAAGTCCAGCTTAAGCAGTCCCAGCGCGGCGACAGGTTCCATCGCGTACTGCGTGGTGGCTGCTACCGAACCGCCGTCTTCCGACCTCTGCGGACGCTGAAGCGGCGCTATTTCGTCCAGGGGCTGCTGAGATATGACGACGCCGGCGGCGTGCGTGCTGGAATGTCTCGTTACGCCTTCCAGCCCCTCCGCGGTCTCCACCAACTCGCGTACCTGTTCGTCCGCCTCGATGGCCTCGGCAAGCTCGGAGCCGGGTTCCGACTTGGCGTCATCCAGCGTAATGCCGAGCCTCGTCGGAATCATCCGCGCCACCCGGTCAACGTCCCCGTAAGTCATCCCCAGGGCGCGGCCCACGTCTCTTATCGCGGCGCGCGCGCCCAGCGTTCCGAATGTAATGATGTGAGCGACGTGTTCGCGCCCGTACTTCTGCACGACATAGTTGATGACCTCTTCCCGCCTGTCGTCCTGGAAGTCCATGTCAATGTCGGGCATTTCCTTGCGCTCGAGGTTGAGGAAGCGCTCGAATACGAGCCTGTACGGAAGCGGATTCACGTTGGTGACGCCCAGGCAGTAGAGGGTCAGGCTGGCCGCCGCGCTGCCGCGCACCGCAAAGAAGATGTCATTTTCGCGCACGAACTGCGCGATGTCCCACACCACCAGAAAGTAGTTGTCGAAGTTGGTCTGCCTGATGACCTCCAGTTCGTAGGAAAGCCTGCTCTTCTCTTCCTCGCCCGCGTTCGGAATCCGCCGACTCAGTCCCTCCCAGCATATATTGGACAAATACTCGAACGGCGTGAGTCCTTCCGGAACCGCGTATTGGGGCAGTCGCAGTTGAGTGAAGTCAATATCCAGGTCGCACATTTCGGCGATCTTCTGGGTATTGGAGACCGCGTCCGGAATGTCTCGGAACAGTTCCTCCATCTCGGCGGGACTTGTCAGGTAATAGGAGTCTTCCGCCATGCGAAGGCGTTTTTCGTCGTTGATATTCGTGTTGGTGTGTATGCAGATGAGAATATCCTGGAGGTGAGCCTCACTCTTGTTTACGTAGTGAGAGTCGTTGGTGGCCACCAACGGAATACCCAGGTCGCGGTGTATATCCATCAGGCCGCGGTGTATCTGAGGCAGTTCGGGTACGTCGCCGTGCCGCATGAACTCCAGATAGTAGTCGCCAAACACCTCTCTATACCAACTGGCGGAGGCGAGCGCCTCGTCCATGCGTCCCTGGGTTATCAGCGACGGGACCTCGCCGCTGGGGCAGCCCGACATGACTATCAGACCCTCATGGTGGCGTTCCAGTATCTCGCGGTCCACTCGCGGCTTATAGTAGAAGCCTTCCAAATGAGACATGGTTATGAGTTTCGACAGATTGGTGTACCCAACGTTGTTCTTGGCGAGAACCGTCATGTGGTAGGGGCTTCTCTCGTTAGGATTGCGCTCGTGTCTGCTGCCGGGCGCGACATATAATTCGCACCCTATTATGGGGCGGATACCCTCGGATTTGGCGAGACGATAGAAATCTATCGCGCCGTACATGCCGCCGTGGTCCGTTATGGCCAGGCTGTCCATTCCCAGCTCTCTTGTACGAGCTACCAGAGGCTCGAGCCTGCTCAAGCCGTCGAGCATAGAAAACTCGGTATGCACATGAAGATGAGTGAACACGATTGCTCTCCATCAGTCGGATTTCAGACGAGCGGTTCGGCTCCGAAGATTCAGAGCCGCCGCCACGCCATTATACCACCGAGACCACCGCGCCTCCGCAAGGCGCTGAACCTCGGATTAGGGCCGATTCCGGCCAATTATCTGAACTCGGCGCGGAAATAGCCCCAATTCACTGCAATGGAGCGACGCTGAAAATGACGTGGAACGGCATGCAGTAGATGATGACCGACCCAACAGAATCCAGGTCGGTTTCGGCGGGAATTTCGTAGTTCTGGCTGCCCCGGTTGCCCTTCAGCTTGCCCAGCGTAATATAGCCCGCGTCTCGAAGTTGCCGCTTGTCCGCGGGGTCCGGGTGGGTGGACAAAAGCACGTGAAGATCGGGACCGTTGGTCACGCTCAAGTTCTCGAAGCGCAGCGCGCCCTCGCCGCCGGTCAGCCTGTATATCGTGGCCGAGCCGCTGCCTTTGTGAAAGCTGTCGGCGTCCCTGAATTGCCCTGACGAGACGCGCTCCGCCTCAGACATTTCGGTCGGCATCGGCTCGACCGACTCCATATTTATCTTGGCTATGCCGGACATTATGCTCTCAGCCTCTGCCTGCGTTACCTCGGCGGGCATCTCGGCGCTGGAAGAGAAGGGGAACTCCTCCTCGACCGTAACGTTCAAGAAAAGGGGCGACAGCAGCCACCAAGCAAACGCGAGAGCGGGTATGGCGATGATTGCGGCGGCTATGAACAGTGTCCTCTTCGATACCATGGCGTCAACTCCGTCTGAGGCTGGGCTTCCGCAAAATCAGGTCCGCGCGGTCTCTTCGATGGCCCACACTTCCAAGAGAATACCACATCCAAGCGCGATTGCCGAAAACAGAGGCTTCGCAAAAGTCACTTCTCCCTACCTAGCCTTCCCCCGTCGAGGGCTCACAAGGGTAAGCAAAACCGAATATCCATGTCGCTTCCCTTGCAGACTTGCCCGTTTGATATATAAAATATAAGCGTCATTATTATGGCGGTTTTATTCTATCCAGGTAGTCGCCTGTCATGCGATTTGGTGATATAGTCTAAAGGAGTAGCGCATGGGCAAGCATGGCCTTCGCGTATCGGTGATGAGCGTCCATGAGGGATGGTGGTACGCCTATCTGGTCGCGTTCTTCATCCAGATGGCAGGATGGACGTTCATGGTAGCCTGGAACGAGGCTGCCTATGAAGGTCGCGCCTGGACAATCGAGCATATTAGAGCGGTGGGAACAGGCTCATCCCACATGGCGCAGGTGTTCATTCTGAACGCAATTGGAGCGGTAGAATCAGGGAGGATAATCATGGTATTGGCTCAGGGCATAGCCGATAGAATGAAAGAGCGCAGAGAAAGATTCAAGGCAGAACTCATAGCCCAAGGTATAGCCCAAGGCAAGGCTGAGGGCATATCTGAAGGCATGGCGGAAGGCAAATCCGCGGGGCGCGCGGAACTGGCGGCTGAAATCGCTGCGTGGAACCAGCGCAGACTGCACGCCGAGTCGCGCGGAGAGAAGTTCGACGAACCTCCTCCAATGAGCTAAAGGGGGAAGGGATTTTTGCGCGAGATGGAGATCCGACTAAATTGTTATAGGTTCGGCGGCGCCCATCCAATTTGATAGCCTGAATGCAAGAGTGTAAAATTCATGTCTGGGAGCATTGCCCTTGCGCTCTACGAACCATAATCAGGCGCGCGCGCATTGCCCCAACCTATCAACAGGCGTGAAGCGCCCATGGCGCCGCGCGCGGCGCTGTCATTCATCCATCAAGGAGTAACGGCATGGAACCATTCAACAAGATGAGCGGCGCGGTCCTCCCCATGAACAGGGTCAACGTGGACACCGATCAGATCATCCCAAAGCAGTTCCTGAAGCGGGTGGAGCGCACCGGCTTCGGCGAGTTCCTCTTCTTCAATTGGCGCTACAACGAGGACGGCTCCCCCAATCCCGACTTCATACTCAATAAGCCGGGTTATGAGAACGCCGAGATCATCGTAGCCGGAAGGAACTTTGGCTCAGGGTCTTCCAGAGAACACGCCCCGTGGGCTCTGGGGCAGTACGGCTTCAAGGCGCTGATAGCGCCCAGTTTCGCCGACATATTCCACAACAACTGCTTTCAGAACGGCTTGCTGCCAATCGCGCTTCCCGAAGAGACTGTTCAGAAGATACTGGATAACGCGGAAAACGACCCGGGATACAGGCTGAACATAGACCTGGAAGCTGAGCGCGTATGGGACGACAATGAGGATGTGGTGGCCGAATTCAGCGTCGAGCCATTTCGGCGATACTGTCTGCTGAACGGCCTGGACGACATCGGCCTTACGCTGGAGAACGCGGACGACATCTCTAAGTTCGAGACCGGTCGCAGTTCCAACGGCGGCGTACTCACATTCTGATATGAGAGATGGCATCGCAAGCCTGTCCGACCCGCTCATAGTAGCGCCAACACCCACTCCGTTCGACTCGCGCGACCGGGTGGACGCCGACGCCCTCGCCCGCAACGTAGAGAGGTGGAACCGAACCTCGCTGTCCGGTTTCGTACTCGGAACTGCCAATGGCGAGGAGCTTTCGCTGAGCGACGGCGAAAAGACGCTGGTAGTAGGCGTCGTCGCAGAGGCGAAGGCGCGCGACCGCATGGCGATAGCAGGAATAGACACCCCGTCAACTACATACGCGCTCGATCTGGCGGAGAGATACGCCAACGCGGGCGCGGACATGATTCGCGTCAGGGCGCCCCGCCAAGCCGACGACGCGGCGGTTCTGCGATACTTCGACGAAGTGAGGTCACAGAGTCCCGTCCCGCTTATAGTGATTCACCAGACCTTTACAGGGGTCCCTGCCGCGTCCCCAGAAGTCCTGGCCGAGGTATGCGCCCACGATAACGTGTTTGGATACATAACCGACCACGACATACGCTTCGAGGGCAGAGTCGCGCTGAGTTTCCCGCAGGACAAGCGATTTTGGATATGCAACGGCGGCCTTTTGCTGGCGGGAGCCGTAATGGGAGCGACCGGAGCCTGTATGTGGCTCGGCAATATCGCGCCCGCATTGTGCAAAGATATAATGGGGAGCGGGCTGAACGGAGACTTTGCGGGCGCTCTGCCCTCGCAGCGCGTCGCGACCACGCTGGACATGGTCATAAACGGGTACGGAGTAGCCGGCGTCAAACGCGCCCTGGCGCTGATGGGATTCGAGGGAATGGAGCCGCGCTCGCCCATTGCCCCTGTTTCAGGACAGGGTGAATCGCAAATAGCCGACGCGCTCGAACGAGCGGGGCTGCCGCTCAGCGGCTAAACGCAAAACCTGCGATCAGGCGTAGAGCCTGCGCCGGTTTGGTCGGAGGATTGGATCACCCCATCCTAGCCTTCCCCCATCGAGGTGGACCACCGACTAAATCGTTACAGGTCCTCAGTCGTCAGTCCCACTGACGCTGCCGTTATTCACGCTCCGCTCTATCGTGTACTCTATCTGAGGCGGCTTAGGCCGTCTTTTGCGCGGCAATCTCTCCCACCCCGCCCGAATCATATTCTGGAGGGAGTTCACGTCCTTCGCTATCTTCACTCTGATCCGCGAACTATACTCCCCCATGCTGCGATACTTCTTGTAACGCTCTCTGTCTCGCCTCTTTTGGGACATGGAATCGAGAGCGGACAACTCGAACAGGATGGCTCGATGCAGAAGCCGCGCCGCCTCGTCAGGGTCCGCGTGCGCGCCGTCCGGCGGCTCAGCCACCACGCGATCTATGACTCCCAAATCCAGGCAGTCCCTAGCGGTCAATCGCATCAGGGAAGCAGCTTCTTCCGCTCGAGAAGCGTCCTGATATATGACCTCCGCGGCTTCCTCCGGCGAAACAGCCGTATATATCGCGTGTTCCAGCATGAGGACTCGATCCGCTATGCCGAACGCGAGCGCGCCCCCGCTTCCCGCCTGGCCTATCACTACGGAAATGGTGGGGCTTTCCAGGGAGGACATGAGAGCCATCGTATTGGCTATGGTGTTGCCCAACCCTCTCTCCTCGGCCGCTTCGCTCAGGTCTGGGCCTGTCGTATCAACGAGCGTCACCAGCGGCAGCGAGAACTTGGCGGCCAGGTTCATGGCGCGCTGCGCCTTTCTGAAACCTTCCGGCATTGTGCGGCTTTCACCGCCCGCGCTCCCGTTAGAGGTCGCGGAATTCAAAACCCGCTGCTGCCCTATTACGGCGACGGTTTGTCCTGATATCTGCGCCAGCCCCGATATGACCGTCGGGTCGTCGCCGTAGGAGCGGTCGCCGTGAAGTTCGACGAACTGCCTGAAGATGCGAGACATGTAATCAGCCGCCGTCGGACGGGACTGATGCCTGGCCATCTGAACCGAAGACCACGCCTGGGTCCTGGGGACGCCTGTCGAGTTCCCCACTCTTTCGCTAGGATTCAAGAGCGTGTATTTTGTCCCAAGAAGATCGAGCAGAACTCCCAGCACGGTTCTCAAGTCGGTTCTCTGTATCACCGCGTCGAGCATACCGTGTTTGAGATGAGACTCTGAGGTGTGCGATTCCATGGGGAGAGGCAGGTCGCTCGCCCTTTCGATGACGCGCAGCGACGAGAACCCCACTATCGCTCCCGGCTCTGCCAGAATGATGTCGGCGAGATTCGCAAAGCTGCCGTATGCCTGTCCTGTGGCGGGGTTGGCGAGCACCGTAATGAGCGGAAGTCCCGCCTGGTTGAGACGGTTGGCGGCCACCGTGGTCTTCGCCATCTGCATGAGAGAGAGCGCGCCCTCCTGTATTCGAGCGCCGCCGCTTGTAATGATCGCCACTGTGGGCAACTTCAGTTTCGTGGCGCGTTCAAATGTGAGCGCTATCTTCTCGCCGACAGCGCAGCCCATAGTGCCGCCCATGAAGCCAAAGTCCAGCACGATGAGCATGACTCGCGTTCCCGCAATCGAAGCGACTCCGGTGAGGACAGCCTCCGTGAGGCCCGTCCTCTGCTGGTCCTGGAAGAGACTGGTATTGTAGGACTTGACAGAGGCGAACGACAGGGGATCGAGTGAGATCAGGGAACGATTCGTTTCCCTGAAGCTATCGGGGTCAACAAGCGATTTGATGCGCTCCCCCGCGCTCATGCTGTAATGAAAGCGGCAGCGAGGACATACCTTATAGCCAAGATACGTCTCTTCGTCTCTCAGATCGAGAGCGCATATTATGCACTCAGTTCTACCTGCCTCAGGCTCTTCCTGAGCATTATCATTGGCACGCATTAGAAGCGAGCCGAGTATGTTAGGCAGGTTGCTGACCATATTCTCCCACCCACAGTGAGAGCTATTGAACGACTAATTCTGATTCATTATAACATCTCTGGACCTCGAACCGTCACTGGGTCCGACTATCCCCTCTTCTTCCAGTTGATCCATCAGGCGCGCGGCGCGCGGATAGCCTATGCGGAGCCGTCGCTGAAGCAGAGATGTAGAAAGCTTTCTGTGGGTAATGGCGATCTCTATGGCCTTGTCTATCATTTCATCTCTGTCGGGATTGCTCTCGACAGCTTCTTCCTCTTCCAGTTCCGCGCCTCCCAGCAGGTCAATCTCCACCATCGGCTGCCTGGGAGCGGACTTCCAGAAATCCACAATCCTTTGTATTTCCGAATCGCCGATGAACACGCTCTGTACGCGCGACGGCTTGGATGCGTCCACCGGCAGGTAGAGCATGTCGCCGCGTCCAAGCAGCTTGTCCGCGCCGCCCGTGTCCAGAATAGTGCGCGAGTCCACCTGCGAAGTTACGCCGAAGCTGATTCGGCTGGGGAAGTTGGCCTTGATGAGCCCTGTCAGCACGTCCACGGACGGCCTCTGGGTGGCGATTATCATGTGTATTCCGGTCGCGCGCCCGAGCTGCGCCAGTCTGCATATTGACTGCTCCACGTCGACCGCGGCGGTCATCATCAAGTCGGCGAGTTCGTCTATGACCACGCACAAGAACGGCATCTTGTCCGGCATTTGCTCATTATACGCCTCTATGTTTCGGACGCCGACTTCCTCCATGCGCCGGTATCGGTCGAACATTTCGCGTATCAGTCCCTTCAAATAGCCCACCACCGTGTCCGTTTCCACTATTACGGGGGCCAGCAGATGCGGAATTCCATTATAGGGCGTCAGTTCCACCCGCTTCGGATCTACCAGCAGCATACGCATCTCCGCCGGCGTCCTTTCGGTAATCAGACACGACACTATGGCGTTCAGGCATACGCTCTTTCCGCTGCCCGTCGCGCCCGCCACCAGAAGGTGAGGCATCTTGGCCAGATCGAATACGACCGATTCGCCGCCGCTGCCCTGCCCCAGAGCGACGGGCATTTGAGCGCCCTTGTTTCTTAGCTCTTGAAATTCAGGGCTCTCCATTATGTTGCGAAGCGTTACCAGACTCGGATTCGGATTCGGCACCTCGATTCCTATCAGCGACTGGCCCATAGCGGGAGTTTCCAGGCGAATAGAGGGCGTCTTCAGGGCGAGAGACAGATCTTTTTCCCGAGCGAGTATGCTGTCAACCTTGACTCGCGTCTTCTCTTCGACCTGCTTGGTTATCAGACGGCCTCTCTCGTCTTTCAGGGACACGCCATCGTCGTCAACCTGCTTGACCGTCTTGTTCCTGCGTATCCAGCCGGGCGTCAGCCCGTACATCGTAACTGTCGGGCCTGGACGGATATCCCTGACCCCCACCTCTATGCCGTAGTCCGCCAACGTCTTGGTGATCACACTGGCGGTCGTCTGCTGCTCCTCTTCGCTAATAGAGTTGCTGGGAGCGCTATCGAGCATTCTCGCGCTTGGCTTTCGCCAAGCGGGAATGACTGGAACAGTTACCTGGGTGGATTGTCCAGCCGAGCCGCCAAATCCCGTAGAATAGGGAGCTGGGTCGGGAGAATCATCATCGCGGTCCATGGCCCAATACTTATTCGCCTTGAACGGAGAACCGGGTTGCGCCGCCATCGGTGAACTCGGCGGCGGGCCGGCCTCTTCTAAAAAAGGGGGCGCGAAATCCTCTATCAGAACAGTTTCAGACTCATCGTCGATATCTGTATTGGTATCGGAAGCCGCTTCTACGGCCAGACCATTTACAGCCGACTGGTCGCTGTCGTCGTCGTCGCCGCTATCCAATTCGGAATCGAGAGCCGAAAAGAATCGGCCATTTTCGTCTCTCGACGAGTACGATGGCTCTGTACGGGCGTCATTCACTGGCAGAAGCGGACTATCATCATCAATCACCACGACCGACGCTGAATCCGACGGGGACGTGAAGAAGCCATTCTGGTCGGAGTCGCTCATAACGACGCTGGAAGAACCGTCGTCGCCAACTACGACTATCGAGGCGCTCTGCCAGGGGTCAGCCGTGTCCTGATAATCCAGGTTCTCGTCTTCAATCGCATCGCGCGCAGGCTCGTCATACGGCTCATCCACATCCTCTTCCAGCGCCTCAGGCGCCGACAATTCAGGCTCCGGCATATCCGCTTCTTCCACGCCCATGACCTCTCCGGACACCAGTATATCCTCCATCATATCGAATTCATCTTCAGGCTCAGGCGTCGGCGCCGGTTCCTGTCTGAATGCGAATACAGGCTCCGGCAACTTGCTCAAGTTGAGCGGCTTGAACGGATCCGCGTCATCGTCGGGTTCAGGTTCAGAAACGGTCGGCTCCAACAAAGCTCTTCTGACTCCGGATTCCAGCGAATCGCTTCCAACCGTTCCTTCCAGATAGTCTGAAAGCGAAGGCACGGGCGCGGATAATCTCGACGCGCTCCCAAAATCGAAAGGCTGGCGTCCCTGGGACGCGTAACCAGGAGCGGGGCTGGGTTCGACGGCATCGCCATTGCTCGGCGGGGAATCCAAAGTCTGCCCGCTGTTGGAAGGCGCGGCGGCGTAAGAAGTCGCCGCGCCATTGCTGAACGCAGCGGCGCCGTTGGCCGCGCCCCACGTTGGAACGGGCGCGGCCAGAGCGTCATCTTCTTGATCGTTAGGATCATCCATGGCTGCCGAAAACGATTCCATCCCGCTATTTTCTTTGCGCCGATTGAACAGCGCCATCGCGCCGCTGGCTCCGGCTCGAAGCGCGGGCAGCGCGAATAGAACGGCGGCGACCGCCGCCGCGGCGGACACGCGCAGCCAGCCGAACAGGCTCTGGCTGCCAATTATGGCGTCGCCCAGTTGGCCGCCCAGAGATACTTCGCCGCCAAGCGCGAACCATCCCAGAAACCCTTCGGAAGGGCTTCGGAACGACAGCGCGCCAATTGCCGCGACCGTCAGAGCGGCGGAAGCGAGCCACAAATCGTATCTTCTGAACCAGTTTCTCTTGAACGCTAGCGCGAAAATGACGACCAGCGCCCATCCCGCAAGTATCACGGAGCCGAAGCCCGTCATACTCAGCAGTCCTTCCCGGAGTCTCGCAGGCGCGTCGAAACCGGTTCCCCAAACAATGAGAGCGGCCCACGCAAGCGAGGCTATCAATCCTACGACAAGCAAGAATATCAGAAGCCGACTCACCTCGCGGCGCATAGCAGTCGAATCTGTCCCTGAATCTCTACGGCGCATTAGTCTCATCATACAGCGATACCCTTTCGATATAGAGCGCGAGTTACGTCGTCAAATCGCGAGATTATACCGGGGACCCGAATGAGTCTATGTGTCCGGGGTTACCGGACTCGTATTCCGGCGGCGGCGCTGAAAGTGCGCATAGCGGGAATCAGATATGTTCGATTACCGTGAGTACAGTGGGGCGCTGCCTAGTCTCGCTGTAGATGAAATCTCTGACGGACTTAGTCAGCCGAGACCTCACCTCTTCTAAATCTAAGGCTTCGACGCCCAATTCTTCTAGCAGTGAAGAAACATTTTTTGAAACTTTTTCAAAAAAAACGTTCGAGTCATCCACCGCGATGAAGCCGGATGAGGTAATCTGGGGGTCGGTGAGGGGCAGTCCGGTGCGGGAACTAAGCGCGACAGTAACTGTTACCACGCCGTTTCGGGAGAGGCGCATACGCTCTCCCAATATCGCATTGTCCATATCCCACAACCGGTTGCCGTCTATATAGATATGATTCGCCCGCACGGTATCAACGACTTCGCCTCCGATGTCGTCCAGTTCCAGCACGTCTCCGTCTTCGAGCGTGAAAATGCGCGAACTCGGCATCCCCATGTCCGACGCTATCCTCGCGTGCTGAATCAGGTGTCTATACTCGCCGTGAACGGGTACGAAGTATCTGGGCTTGACTATGCTGAGCATCATCTTCAGCTCTTCTCTAGCCGCGTGTCCGTGAACATGCACCAGCGATATGCGGCTATACAGCACTTCCGCGCCCTGTTTCATAAGATTGTCTATGGTTCTGGCGACCAGTGTCTCATTTCCTGGAATTGGAGAAGCCGAGATGACTACAGTGTCGCCCGGGACTATCTCTATGTCCCTATGCCTGCCTCTGGCTATGCGAACCAAAGCCGACGTCGGTTCGCCCTGGCTCCCGGTCGCCACGATGACAGTCTCGTCCAGCGGCAGTCGTCTCGCGGCGGACAACGGAACGACTACGCCGTCCGGCGCTTCCAGATACCCCATGCTCAACGCCATATTGACGTTGTTCATCATGCTTCTGCCAACCACCGCCACCTTTCTGTCGTACTTGACCGCCGCGTTTATAACCTGTTGTATTCGGGATATGAGCGACGCGAACGTGGCCACCATCACTCTGCCGGGCGCCTCGCCGATGACGCGGTCCAGAGCCTCTCCGACTACCTGTTCGGAGTCCGTGTACCCTTCAACTTCCGCATAGGTCGAATCCGAGAATAGCAGCAGAGCGCCGTCTCCCACTATGCGGCTCAACGTCGTGAAGTCTGTGGGGTTGCCGTCAACCGGCGTATGGTCAATCTTGAAGTCGCCCGTATGCACCACGACGCCGAGCGGGGTAGAGATAGCGATGCCCATGGCGTCAGGGATAGAGTGGCACACCCTGAAGAACTCGACTCCGAAGGAATTGCCTACCTTGAACCGAGTATGAGGTTCGATTACATTCAGACGCGCCTTGTCCAGCATTCTGCGTTCGCGCAATTTGACCGTAATCAAACCGTGCGTAAGCCTGGACGAATATACGGGAACGTTGAATTCACTCAGCAGGTACGGAAGCGCTCCGATATGGTCTTCATGTCCGTGAGTTATCAGTACCGCCCGCAGCTTTTCGCGGTTGTCCCTGAGATAGGTGAAATCGGGAATGGCGAAGTCTATCCCGGGCATATCCTCTTCGGGGAAGAGAACGCCGGCGTCAATGACGATTAGATCGTCGTCGAACTCCAGCGCCATCATGTTGCGCCCTATCTCGCCGAGTCCTCCCAGAGGAATTATGCGTAGTGGTTGTTGCGACATAAGGCAGCTATTCAAACATATTCAATTGGCGCGCCGGGCGCTCTTCGGACTCGGGCTCGCTCGCCTGTCGCTCGATTACCTGTTTGATCAGGTCCGGCAGCGCGACGAAGTCCTTCTCCAATACGGGGCGCAGACCTGGGTTGTGAAGCGCGGCCGCGGGATGATACATCGGAAAAACCGTGTAGTCTCTCCACTTTCTGGGCTTGCCTCTGGACCTTCCTATGGACTCGCCGGGGAAGAACTTGGTGAAAGAGAATCTCCCCAGAGTAACTATCACTTTGGGATTTACGAGTTCCAGTTGCTCGTCCAGGTAGGGCGCGCACGCTTCTAGCTCTCCTGGAAACGGGTCGCGATTATTGGGAGGGCGGCACTTAACCATGTTGGTGATATATACATCCTCGCGCGACAGATCAATGACCGACAGCATCTGGTTCAGCAAATTTCCCGCCTGACCGACAAAAGGAACGCCCTTCCTGTCTTCGTGAAACCCCGGTCCTTCGCCAATGAACATGATGTCGGCCTGCAATGACCCGTCGCCAGGCACGGCGTTAGAGCGACCTTCAGAAAGGACGCACTTTACGCAACTTGAAATCTGGCTGAGGAGAAACTCGTAGTCGGACACTGAAAACCATTCTTCTGATAATCTGGAAGGACGTGAACTAAATGCTATACGAACAGGCTCATGCAAGTAAAGCGCGCGTTGGCGCCGGGCGTTCTATTTCGAGCGTTGCAGCCCGATTCGCGCCTCTATATGCCGAAGCCTATGGCCAGGTTCATGAAGGCGTCCATTCCAAAATAGCCGGCTATCGCAATGCCGGTTATCTTGATCGTCTTGCCCAGGGCCACTATCGGAATGAAGCGAACGAGCGGGTAGCGCGCGGCTCCGGCCCATATTCCGGCTATGTCGAATGGAACAGGCAGAAGAGCGAACCAGAACAGGACAATCGCTCCCCACTTGCCTGTCCAGGACTTGAAACGTTCGACGCGCGGACTCTTGGGCAATATCACGCTGCCGTTTCGACCCAGATAGTAGCCTATCAACTCGCCGAGCATCGCGAACGTTCCGCCTATCACTCCGACCACGAACGGGTTGAGGATCGAGCCCATGGCGAATGTGTAGGCGTATGACGGGGTGGGAATCGCCAGCATCGCGCTGTTTCCAAACTCCACTAACGCAACTCCCACATAGCCCCAGTTGCCAAGCGATTCAAGTAGCGAGGCGAACCTGATGAGAATCAGCGCGAGCGCAATAGAACCTATCGCCATCAGAGCTAGCTGAAGAACAATTCCTCGAGACGGTCTAATTATGAAGGAGTGGGATATTTCCGAGGATTGGGCGAGATGGTTCGTCGAGCCAGAAGCGTCGTTTGCGGGCGAATCGGACACAGCTTTCACCGCGCCGTTCTCTATCGAAGGCGTCTCCAGCTTATGGCCCGTCAAAACCGTGGGCCGTAAATTCTGGAACTTGACGTTCAACTCGCTTCTCTCTATGGATGATGATTGCCAGCATACTATCTATATATTGGCCATTATTGTACATTCGCCGCTTTGCATATATAGGTCAGAAATCGCCCAATTTTGCGCTCTTTCAGTATATAGCTCGCCGACAGCGTTAAAATGGCGACAGCCTGCCAGTAGTCGAACCATATCCAGGCTTCACCCTCGCGGGGTGAACTTACCGGGGCAATTGCGCTAAATTGGACGATGGCCGGTTGTCGAAATACACCTGTTCAACCCTGACGGTCATCTATTCCTCAACGACGTCCAACCCATCGCCACGTGGCGAAGCTGAGCGGCAAAGTCGAACATCGCGTCAGCGATGAGATAGTACCTGAAATCGCGCTCCGCGAGAAGTTGGAGCGAAGAAGGCCCGCGCATACAGAAGTTCCTATTGCTATGGGTAGAGGTATTCTATGTTCCTGCTACAATGCCGGATACGATCGATTATACTTTGGGAGGCAGCGAAGATGGCAGGCAGGATAGCGCTGGTGGGCGGAGATGAGTTCAGGGATGGTTGTGAAGGCATGGACGCGGCTATACTGAGCGCGACCGGGAAGCCAACTCCCGTCGCTCTCGTAGTCCCAACCGCCGCGGCTTTCCAAAGACCGGAACTGGCCGCGCAGAATGGAGTCCGCTACTTCAAATCTTTGGGCGCGGACGCGCATCCCCTCATGGCGCTCAATCGCAAAGACGCGATGGACGACAGCGTGGCGTCCGAAACTATCGCAGCCGACCTGATATACCTGACCGGCGGAAACCCGGCGCATCTGCTGGAAACGCTTGCCGACTCGGCGTTGCTCGACGGCATAGAGCGCGCCCTGGAACGCGGCGCCGTACTGGCGGGGTCGAGCGCGGGCGCGATGGTCATGGGCAGTTGGATGCGGTTTCGAGAATGGCGTCCAGCGCTCGGCATAGCTAATGGGGTCGCCACACTACCCCACCATGAACGTTCTGACCCGGACTCCACTCTGCGCGAACTCGATTCATCCGCCCCAGACGGACTCGACGCTGTATTCGGAGTGGACGGCGGCTGCGGCGTTCTGAGCGGAGCGGACGGCTGGACAGCGCTTGGACAGGGGAACGTGACTGTCTATAAAGAGGGCGAGTGGAGTAGATACAACAACGGAGAGACATTCGCAATCGGCTAGAAACCTCGGCGCTTCCCTTGGCTAGAAAGCGGCTGCCCGAAGAGCGCCGGCCTAGTTTACGTCCAGTTCGCGCATCACGTTCGCCATCTGGACAGCGGCGACGCCCGCGCCGTATCCGTTGTTCCCCTGCTTGCCACCCGCGCGGTTGATCGCCTGCTCAACCGTGTCTGTCGTAAGTACGCCAAAGATTACGGGGATTCCACTCGACAGCGAAGCGTTCGCTATGCCCTTGGCCGCTTCTCCCGCGACATGATGATAGTGGTCTGTCTCGCCTCGGATGACCGCACCCAGGCAGATCACCGCGTCATACTGGCCGGATTCCGATAGCTTCTTCGCCACAAGCGGTATCTCGAACGAGCCGGGAACTGTGATTACGGCAACATCGTCGTCGCGCACCCCATGGCTTTCCAGAGCCGCCTTCGCGCCGTCAAGAAGACGCGACGTTATGAAATCGTTGAAGGCGGCGACCACTATGCCGACCCGCAGCCCTTCTCCATTCAGAGAACCCTGTATCTCGCGCGTCATTCCGCCACCTCCGGCATCGGATCGAGAATATGTCCCATTCGCGTGCGCTTGGTCTCCAGATAGCGTCTGTTCTCGGGCGTCACCCCCGCGATGATAGGTTCCTGGCCCACTATCTCAAGCCCGAATCCCTCCAGGCCAACTCGCTTCTGCGGGTTGTTCGTCAGCAGGCGCATCTTCTTTACTCCCAGGTCTATCAATATCTGCGCGCCGACTCCGTACTGCCTGGGATCGGGCGCGAAACCCAGCGCGATATTCGCCTCGACTGTGTCCAATCCGTCATCCTGAAGAGCGTAGGCCTTCAGCTTGTTGTGAATCCCTATGCCGCGACCTTCCTGTCGCATATACAGGAAGACGCCCGTTCCCTCTTTTTCGATAGCCTTCAGAGCCAGTTCCATCTGAGCGCCGCAATCGCAACGGACGCTTCCAAAGACGTCGCCGGTCAGACATTCGGAGTGCACCCTGACCAGGGCGGGCTTCTCCGAATCTATGTCGCCCTTCACCAGCGCTATGTGTTCATTCGGATCCACGATGCTCCGATAAGAAACCGCCTTGAATTCGCCATGCCTGGTCGGAACGCGCGCCTCGGCCACCCTCTCTATCAGCTTCTCGTGTTCGCGCCGGTACGTGATTATATCCGCGACGGTGATTATCTTCATATCGTGGGCGCGGGCGAATTCAGTGAGCGCGGGCATACGCGCCATGGTTCCGTCGTCCGCCATCACCTCGCATATCACGGCGGCGGGGTAGAGTCCAGCGAACCGCGCAAGGTCAACCGACGCCTCTGTCTGCCCGGCGCGTTTCAGCACTCCTCCCTCCATATACCTGAGAGGGAAGATGTGCCCGGGCTTGCCCAGATCGTCGGGAAGGGTTTCAGTATCTATGAGCGCCTTGATGGTCGCCGCCCTGTCATACGCCGATATGCCCGTGGTCGCTCCCTTGAGAACATCCACCGATACGGTGAACGCCGTGCCAAGCCGGGCGGTGTTGTCCTGAGTCATCATCGGCAGTCTGAGTTCTTCCAGGCGCTTGCCAAGCATGGGAACGCAGATCAGCCCCCTGGCGTGAGTCGCCATAAAGTTTATGGCGTCCGGAGTAATCTTCTCCGCCGCCATCGCCAGATCGCCTTCGTTCTCCCGGTCCTCATCGTCCACGATGATGACCATCTTCCCCGCCCGTATATCCGCAACCGCCTCTTCTACCGTAGCTATGCTCATTACAGGACCCTCATGGCAGGAAGCGCGCCAGTTCATTAGCGCCTCGATTTACACTCGCCGTTACGCGGATAGCTCTCTGCCCTTCAGAACGTATTTCGCCATTATATCCGCTTCCAGATTCACGTCGTCTCCCACTTTCAACCCCGCGAACAGCGTATGTTCCAGAGTATAGGGAATGATTGCCACCAGGAACGCGCGATTCGTACAGTTTACAACCGTCAGACTTACTCCGTCCACAGCTATGAATCCCTTCTCCACCACGCAGCGCATTACGCTGTCAGGCGCCTCGAATTCAAATAGATGGGAATTGCCTTCCGGCGTAATGGAAAGCGTTTTGCCAACGCCGTCAACGTGGCCTTGTACGACGTGTCCGCCAAATCGTCCGTCGGCCTTGAGAGGGCGTTCGAGATTGACGGGAGAGCCGACCCTGAGACCGCCCAGATTCGTTCTGCGTCGCGTTTCGGGAACAGTGTCCACCCAGAACGAGTCGCCCTCGATTCTGGTGACGGTCAGGCAGGCTCCGTTCACGCTGACGCTGTCCGAGACGGATATATCTTCCATGACGACCGAGCCGCGAACGCCCAGCCCAGTCTCGGATACATCCACCACGCTACCCACTTCCTCGACTATGCCGGTGAACATCTGGAACCTCCTCTGAACGGCTGATTCAGATATTAACGAAAAGAAGGGGGTTTGTGAATAGCGAATTTAGAATGGTGAATGATGAACTGTCTAGTAACCGATTGAATTGATGCAGGTTCCCAAGAATGGAGTCGGGCAGGGGACTATCGAAGACGACCGCTGACGGCTACATCGGCGCCGAAGCGCTCTATCCTCACCGCGCTCAGGCGCATGGCTTCGGACATGAGCGCGGCGCCCTGGCCGCCGACAGGGGACGGAGCGCGGTCGCCGCCGATGATGGCAGGCGCGACGAA
>CAZXFX010000031.1:0-37477 GCA_964640295.1 uncultured Dehalococcoidia bacterium
AGGCTAGGATGGGGGTGATTGTCCTCAATACCTACCCCTCTCAGCCCTCGACGGGGTAAGACTCAACCCCAATCAGCCACCAGACAATTCTCAATTCACCATTCACTATTCCCCACTCCCCCCACCTTGTGCTACAATACCCACAGTTTAAGAACAAATATACGTAAATTGTGCAAACCAATCTAACAACTAACCACTAACGACTAACGACTCATATACCAGAGTTTATCAACCAGTTCGCGCAAGCGCAGAAAAAAACCTCTGAACTGGTGAATACAGGTCTTTGCAGGTGGCCTGCAGGTGGATACAGGCGACATATCCCACCTGAAACCCACCAGAAGACACCTGCAAGCCGCCTGCAGGCTCACCAGAACGCTATAAACCAGAAGATATTTCGCGCTGATTCCGCATAAGCCTGGTATCGTGCATAAGTTGCTGAACAGCGGCGATCTGGACACGTTTCTGAGCGGATTGGCGGATGTCGGAGGCGCGGTCTTCATCTCAGTCGTCAGATAATTCCAAATTCACCATTCACCATCCCCTATGTTCTCTGACGCCAGCCACTTGACCGTACAGCCCTGTCGGATTAACCTTGACTCGCATTTGAATCGCAAGCGACACATCCCATTAGGGCGGGCGTTTTACGGCAGACACAACGATGTCCGAGAATGCCCTTGAGAAAGGAGAACTATATGCCAAGCGGCGAAGTAGGATTTATAGGACTGGGAATCATGGGGCGCCCGATGGCGCGCAATCTTATGAAGGCGGGTTACTCGCTGACCGTTTACGACGTCGTCGGTTCCGCAATGGAGGAAGTGGTCGGCGACGGCGCCAAACCGGCGTCTTCGGCGGCTGAAGTGGCAGCGGCGACTCCGACGATCATTACGATGGTGCCCGACTCGGCGGACTCCGAAGCGGCCATCCTCGGAGAGAACGGAGTGCTGGAAGGCGCGTCCGCGGGTTCGGTCGTCATAGACATGAGTTCCATAGCGCCCGCCAGTTCCCAGAAGATAGCGGCCGCCTGCGAAGCGCAAGGCGTAGCGTTTCTGGACGCGCCCGTGTCCGGCGGCGAGCCGGGCGCCATTTCCGCGACGCTGGCCATAATGGTTGGCGGCAAGAAGGAAGTGTTCGACGCGAACATCGGACTGCTGGAAGCCGTCGGCTCGAGCATAGTGCTGTGCGGCGACTACGGCGCCGGCAATACGACCAAACTCGCTAACCAGATAATCGTCGCCGCCAATATAGAGGCGGTTGGCGAAGCGCTCACGCTCGCCAGGAAAGCGGGGCTGGATCCGGAAGTCGTGTTCAACGCCATCAAAGGCGGACTGGCGGGATCCACAGTGCTGAACGCCAAGGCGCCTATGATGATCGAGGGCAACTTTACGCCCGGCTTCCGAATCGTCCTTCATAACAAGGATTTGAATAACGCCCTGCTCACGGCAAAGGATTTGGGAGTGGGACTTCCCGTTACTTCGCTCGTTCAGCAGATGATAGTCTCGCTGATGAACGAAGGCAAGGGCAACGCGGACCATTCAGCCATCGCCAACTTCATAGAGGATATGGCGGGAGTCACTATAAGCGGCGACTAACGGCGCGCGCCGTTTCAAAGCGGAAGGGAGAGGAGTTAGGCCATGAAGTACGACTATATCATCATCGGAGCCGGTTCCGCCGGAGCCATTCTCGCCGCTCGGCTTACGGAAGACCCGTCCAAGTCCGTCCTGCTTCTGGAGGCGGGTCCCGATTACGCCGAAATGGAAGACCTGCCGGACGAGGTTCGCTACGGATACGCCACCGCGACCGACATAATGACCAGCGATCACAACTGGCAGTTTACCGGTCGCGCCACGGACGCCGCCGAACCCATGCTCGTGCCGCGCGGAAAGGTGACGGGCGGCTCGTCCGCCATCAACGGGCAGATCTTCCTGCGCGGCGCGCCGGAGGACTACGACAACTGGGCGGAATGGGGCAATGGCGAATGGGGATTCGAGGACTGTCTGCCCTACTTCCGCAAGCTGGAGACGGACACGACTTTCTCCGACGACTTCCACGGCACAGACGGGCCTATCATCTGCCACAGGTTCCCGCCCGAAACCTGGCAGGACGCCTCCAAGGCGTTCTACCAGGCTTGTCTAGACTACGGATTCGAGGATTGTCCCGACCACAACAACCCCGACTCGACCGGCGTCGGACCCCTTCCGCTAAATAACCCGAATGGAATACGGTGGAGCACCAACCTGGGCTATCTGAGCATATCCAGGCACCGCCTGAACCTGACCATACGGGCGAACTGCGTCGTTCACAAACTGGAGTTCGACGGCGACAGAGCGACCGGCGTAGTGGTGGAGAGCGGCGGCGAAGTGTTCACCGTTCGCGGCGACGAGATCATTCTGAGCGCGGGCGCGGTCGGCTCTCCGCAGATTCTCATGCTGTCGGGCATAGGTCCAGCCGACCACCTGAAGGAAATCGGCATACCGGTCGTCAAAGATATGCGCGGAGTGGGCCAGAATCTGCGCGACCATCCGCTGGTCTATGTGACCTGGAAGGTGAAGCCCGATCATGAATTCGACTTGAATGGGCCGCGAATGCAGTTCGGACTGCGCTACACGGCTACCGGCTCCGACCTTCGCAATGACATGATAGTTTACATGAATACGTTCGCCACCGAGCGAGTGAACCGCGGCGGCGACAGGATGAATCCCATCGGCGTGCGCATGATCGTCGCCCTCGATCTGGCGATCGGCTCCGGCGAGTTGAAGCTGAATTCGGCTGACCCGTCAGACCAGCCCATACTCGACTACAACTATTTCACTGAGGAGTTCGACAGGGCGCGGATGCGCGAAGCGGTCCGGATCTGCTCCAAGATGGGCGAACACGAAGCGTGGAGCGACATCATCCAAGAACGCGTCGAACCGCCCGACGAAGTGATGGACTCGGATGACGACCTAGATGAGTGGATGGCGAGAGAGGTGACCACCGGACACCACATATCATGCACCAACAAGATGGGGCCGTCCGACGACCCGATGGCAGTGGTTGACCAGTATGGGCGAGTCCACGGACTGGAAGGCCTGCGCGTGATTGACGCCTCCATAATGCCCGACTGCGTGAGGGCGAATATAAACGTGACGACCATGATGATTGGCGAAAAGATGGCGGACTTCATCAAGGAGGGCCGCTAAATTGAAGTACGACTACATAATCATTGGGGCGGGCTCGGCTGGCGCGACGCTGGCCGCGCGGCTGTCGGAAGACCCAAGCCTTTCGGTATTGCTGCTGGAGGCTGGGCCGGACTATCCGGACTTCGACGCGATTCCGGACGACCTCAAGTACGGATGGGGAACCGGCGCGGACTTCGTGGTAGAAGACGAGCACAACTGGGCGTTCACCGGGCAGGCCACCCCGCTCAGGACGAACATGGAGGTGCCCAGAGGCAAAGTGACGGGCGGCACCAGCGCGATCAATGGACAGGTGTTTCTGAGACCGCTGACGCACGATTTCGAGCATTGGGCTTCGCTCGGAAATGACGAGTGGACCTACGAAGACACGCTGCCGTACCTGCGGAAGATAGAAACCGACACCGACTTTTCGGACGACTACCACGGCTCGGACGGGCCTATCATCGTCCGCAGACACACCCTCGATTCGCTGCAGCCTGAACAGGCCGCTTTCTATGAAGCCTGCCTGGACCTCGGGTTCCCAGCTATCGAGGACCACAACCATCCCGGAGCGACGGGCGTAGGGCCGTATCCGCTCAATAATCCAGGCGGCGTGCGATGGAGTACGGCGATCGGCTATCTCGGTCAATCTCGACACCGACTCAATCTGACCATACGTCCAAACTGCTTCACGCGCCGAGTTCTGTTCGATGGCAAGAGGGCGATTGGAGTCGAGGTCGAGAGCGGAGATGAGACGTTCGAGGTCTATGGCGACCAGATTACGCTGAGCGCAGGGCCGATAGCGTCGCCCCAACTGCTCATGCTGTCCGGCGTGGGTCCCGCCGATCATCTGGCCGAGTTTGGCATTTCCGCGATTCACGACTCTCCCGGCGTCGGACAAGGGCTGCGAGACCATCCTTGCGTTACGATGCTCTGGAAAGCGCAGGATCACGCGCCTGCGCCTCCGCACGAGGTCGGACCTCAAAAGGTCGCGCTGCGTTACACCGCGCCCGGCTCTCACTTCCCCGACGACATGATAACCGTCATGCGATTCGGCAAGTTGGACCACGTTCTCGTGATGAGCGTCGGGCTATATCTGGCGGTCGGCAAAGGCAGCCTAACGCTTCAATCGTCAGACCCCCATGTTCAGCCGTCGCTGGACTACAACTATCTGACCGAGGATTTCGACAGGCAAAGGCTGAGAGACGGCGTAAGGCTGTCCTTGGACATAATACGGAACTCCGCCTTCTCAGACATCGCGGGCGAACTCGTCGCTCCCGATCCCGCGGCCCTGGATTCGGACGACGCCCTGGATGAATGGATGCTGGGAAACGTGAGCACCATGCATCACATATCCTGCACCGCCAGGATGGGGCCGGACGACGACCCAATGGCTGTCGTTGACCAGCATGGCCGCGTGAAAGGCGTCCAGAACTTGCGAGTGGTTGACGGTTCGATACTGCCCGACTGCCCGCGCTCCAACACCAACGCTCCGATAATGATGCTCGCAGAGCGAATCGCGGGCTGGATAGCGGAGGGCGAATAACCCACACAGCGGATTGGCGACCATCCAAATCTTACGGACGCCAATCCGCCGTCTTGCCTTTTCTCGTAAGAATAGGCGTGTGAGAAAGGCGGGACGCCAATGAAAAGAATCCTGATGAGAGTCCCTCTATTCGCCGCCGCAGGGCTTGTGGCCGCTGTCTTCGCTTGCGCAGACGGCGAGTCCGTTCCGCCCACGCCCGAGCCCACTCCTATTCGGGTCGCGACACAGGCGGACGTTACCGCAAAGGATCCCGAAGCTAGTCTTACCCCGTCTGCCGCCCCGCATCCCACGCCCGAACCGGAGCCGACACCAGCGCCAACCGCCGCCCCCGCTTCCACGCCGGCGCCCACTCCGGAATTGGCGCCTACGCCCCCTGCGTATGATTCCAACGCGGCGATGTACGACATATTCCCCGGATTCACCACCTCCATGCAGCGCGCTCTCGACGCGCTCGAGCGCGTCAAGGCAAACGAAGATGACTCGATGATTCCCGTACTGATCGAGATCATGCGATTCATGCCGTCCCAATCTTCGCGGGACAGCGTCGCCGACACGCTTCAAACTCTGACAGGCCAGCCATTCGCGGGAAACGACTGGGATGAGTGGATGGATTGGATGGGCCAGAATCTGGACGATATCGAGCCTCCCGACAGTTACGCCGACTGGAAGGCTGCGCTGTACTCATTCATTGACGAACGATTTGCGTATTTTCTCAGGCCGGCGCGAGACTTTTCGAGAATCAGGCTGGAAGAGGTGGTTTGGGGAGGCGTGCGTCCTGACGGAATACCGGACCTGCGCGGACCGTCCTTCGTCGAAGCGGATGAGGCCGACTACATGAACCCTGACGACAGGGTGTTCGGCCTGGAGATCAACGGAGACGCGCGCGCCTATCCGCTCAGGGTAGTGAACGCTCACGAGATGGTGAACGATTCAGTGGGAGGCGAACCGATCTCGCTCATGTGGTGAACGCTCTGCGGCGCAGGAATCGTGTATTCCGCGAAGATAGACGGTCAGCCAACCACGTTCGGCACATCTGGATTGCTGTATCGCTCCAACAAGCTGATGTACGACCGCCTCACCAACTCGCTCTGGAGTTCGCTGGTCGGGGAGCCGGTCATAGGCGAACTGGCGGAACGCGACGAGATAATCAAGCTCGATTTCTTTCCCGTTGCGCTTACGACGTGGGGAGAGTGGGTCGCCGAAAACCCGGACACCAAGGCGTTGTCTTTGGATACGGACTACTATTCACCTCGCTTCTACGAACCTGAGACTGACGCTAGATCAATCTACTACGACTATCGGGTGAGCGCGGAGACTATGTTCCCGGTGTGGGACAGAGACGAGGCGCTGGAGGCTAAAGACGAAGTTCTGGGCCTGTCCGTTGGCGACGACCACAAAGCCTATCCGGTGATGACGCTGCGCGAACTGAGAGTGGTGAACGACTCGGTGGGAGGCGCGAACGTCGTCATCGTATCTTCAGGCATATCGTCCGACGTCAGGGTGTTCGAGCGCGGAGAAAGAACCTTCGCGCTCGAAGAGAGCGATGCGACTGAGTCGGTCCCGAGCGCGCTGGTGGATTCCGACGGCGATGTCTGGTTGTTGGACGAATCAGCCCTAAGCAGAGCGTCGGACGGCGCGACGCTGTCCAGACTGCCCTCATTCGTGGCGTTCTGGTTTGGCTGGTACGCCTTCCATCCGGATACCGCCTTGTTCGAACCGTAGCAGACGTTTGCGGGTGTTCTTGACACGTATGGGTATTCAAATCTTCATAAACCATCGCGTACTGAGAATACCCGTTTGCGAACAGCTAAACCTCTCGGAGTTCGATCACTCCCGCTGAGCCGAGCGCGTCCGGCTTGTCATCGTCTGGGCCTGTCGGTCCGCCGCGTCGCGCCTTGGCGTTCCACTCCTCGATTTCGACTTCCACGAGGGTGGTGACTCCCAGATCGGGTGATGGCGGAGCGTTGTAGTCGCGGCCAACTATTCGATCCGGGAAGTATCTTTGCACCATCTTGTCGAACAGATCGAACTTCTCACTTTCGTCAGTCACCTCTCGCGCGTTTCCGAACAGGGTCACGCTGCGATAGTTGACGGAGTGATTCATGGCCTTGCGAGAATAGACCAGACCGTCGGTAAGAGTCACCGTAACGCATACATAAGCGCCTGCGGACAGGCGCTTCATCGCCCGGCTCCTGACGGAACCATGTAAGTAGATGGAACCGGGATAAGCGTCATCATAATGATAAGTGAAGGGGATTACGTATGGAACATCGTCCTGAATAAAGCCGAGATGCGCGACCATTCCTTGAGACAGGATGTCCACGGCTTCTTCAGGGACTGCCCTTTCGGGATGGTTCCTGATGCGCGTCCGTTCAGTGAGTTTCATAGCTTCACCTGTGTATCAAGATACGTGGGTGGGGATTGGGATATGTTCCCCACCCCACAGCGGGCGTTAGTCTGCGGTTACGGGCATTCTGCCCCCGACTCGATCCCCGGCCCAGCGCAGCAGTTCCGCCGTCTCGTCCCATCCAAGGCAGGCGTCGGTTACGGACACGCCATACTGAAGAGCGTCGAGGCTTCCTGTCAGCTTCTGGGCGCCGGGGTTGATGTTGGATTCGAGCATACAGCCAATTATGTGGTCATTTCCGCTCGCGCGCTGAGTCACTACGTCTCTGAACGCGACCGGCTGAAGGTTGTGGTCCTTATTGGAATTTCCGTGCGAGCAGTCAACGAGCAAGTCTGTCCTGACGCCGGCGTCGCCCAGCATACCTTGGGCCTCGGATACGTACTCTTCTGCGTAGTTGGGGCCAGAGCGTCCGCCTCGCAGCACCATGTGTCCGTTAGGATTGCCGCCTGTGTGAATTACCGAGGTCTGGCCGAAGTGATCTATGCCCAGAAAAGCGTGGGGCGATTCCGCGGCTATCATGGCGTCCACAGCCGTCTGAGGATTGCCATCCGTGCCATTCTTGAAGCCGACTGGCATAGACAGTCCGCTGGCCATCTGGCGATGGGTCTGGCTTTCGGTAGTTCGCGCGCCAATAGTGGCCCAGCAGACCAGATCGGCAAGATACTGAGGCACTATGGGATCGAGGAATTCGGTGCCGGTGTAAACGCCCATTTCAGCGATGGAGTGCATGAGCCGGCGCGCTACGCGCAAACCCTCGTCAATGTCGAAAGTGTCGTCCAGATGCGGGTCGTAGATTAGGCCCTTCCATCCGACGGTGGTTCGAGGCTTCTCGAAATATACGCGCATGACTATGAGAAGCCTGTCTTCCAGATCCTTGCGTAGCTCGAGTATTCGGGAGGCGTAGTCCACCGCGGCTTTCTCATCGTGTATCGAGCAGGGGCCAACGACCATCATCATGCGGTCGTCCTCACCGCTCAAGATTCGGCGAATCTGCTCTCTGCCTTCCAACACCGCCTTTTCCGCAGCCGCGCTAACGGGTATCTGTCTTACCAACTCTACCGGACTTATCAATTGTTCAGTGCTCACTACATTCACATCCCTGACTGGTGACTGCTGCATCTGGCATTCTCTCCTCTGAGGTTCGCATTATTTTCTGTCTTATAATCAAAAACCCCAGTCTCTGCCGACTGGGGTTCGGTTTTCTGTGTCTCGCCTTCTCAGGGCTTTGGACAAAACCTATCAGCCGACAGCCTTGCAACCGGTGCGGTAGAAGTAATATCCAAAATATCTGTTGGCGAACAATTGCGTCATTTCGAGTATAAGATAGCAACATTGGAGAAGCGGTGTCAACCGCGACTTTGAGCCGGGAAGCCCGCGCCCGTTTAGCGCGCGCTCCACAGCGAGCGAAAATCCCGCCCACCTCGATGGGGCAAGCCGGGATGGAGCGTAGCGATCCTACCCTCTCGCATATCCAACCCATACTAGGATACGATATATGCGCCGATAACGAACGATGTGGAAGGATTTTTCGGATGGCGTCCAACCTGGGTGTGTCAGAAGTGCGGATTGACGGTCAGAATGTGGCAGTCAACTGGACAGACGGGCATGTGTCGGAGTTTACGGCCACGTATCTGCGAGTGAATTGCAGTTGCGCGGAGTGCGTGGAGGAGTGGACGAACCGGCGACTGCTGGATCCGGCGAGCGTGCCGGCGAATCTGAAGGCGGAGGACTATCTGCCGGTTGGACGGTACGCGCTCCAGTTCCTGTGGAGCGACGCGCACTACACGGGCATCTACCCGTTCGAGGCGCTGCGCCAACTATGTCAGTGCGAAGAGTGCAAGGCAGAGCGCAATGGATAGCCGACTCCCCAAAGCCATACTATTCGACTTGGACGATACGATCATCGCCTACGGCGCGGTCTCGATGGATACATGGCAGAGCGTATGCGAGATATACGCCGGCGACCTGCCTGGCTGGACAGCGGAGCAACTGGTCGAGGGCATAAATTCTTACAGAGAGTGGTTCTGGTCCGATCCTGAACGGCACAAGCAGGGACGGATGAATACAATCAACGTGCGGTACGAAATGGTGCGCGGCGCTTTCAGCCGAATGGGAATCTACGCGCCGCGGATAGCGAACTTGATATCCGAAAGATATATCGAGGAGCATGAACGCCGCGTTCACGTATTTCCGGGAGCGCTGGAGACGCTCCAAACCCTGAACGACGCCGGCGTTCCCCTCGCGCTTCTGACTAACGGAACAAGAGCCTCGCAGCGCGGCAAGATCAATCGCTTCAATCTCGAGCGGTATTTCGAGTGCATCCTGGTGGAGGGAGAATTTGGAGTGGGCAAGCCGGACGAGCGCGTTTACACGCATGCGCTGGAACGGCTGGGCGTTTCTCCGTCGGAGGCATGGATGGTGGGAGACAACCTCGAGTGGGAAGTGGCCGCTCCTCAGCGTCTGGGGATCACGGCCATCTGGCACGATCACGCGGGCAAAGGATTGCCTGCAGGGTCGGAAATACGCCCAGACCGCATCATCCGATCCTTGCCGGAACTGCTGGCTTAGCGTTCCCAGCCAGGCAAGGCGCTTCAGTTGGCGAGACTGTCCCTGATTCTCTGCTTGAATCCGGTCGGGGGTTCAGAGACAGGAGCGGCGCGAATCAATTCGACTGTGGCCCTGAGGGTGTTGACGAAAGCGGCGCACGGACCGCATTTCTCCAGATGACGCGCTATTCTCGCCCGCTTTCTGTCGTCAACGTCGCCGTCCAGATAATCTGAAGACGCCGCTCGCGTTTGTTGGCAGTCGAGTTCGCTTCTTTTGAATATATCGAAAAACCGCAACTGTCGAACCTCGATTAGAAAGGCCGTCCAAACTTCAAAAGGGTTTCGCAAATAGATACGCTTAGTTACAATTGGATGCGCCTAATATGAAGTAAGATTCATTCATTCTATTGTCTCGGCTCATATTCTTGCAAGAGAGTCCGCTGCGGAAAGCGTCTTGTCTAAACAAGCCCAAAAGAAGAATCCCGAAGTCAACCAGCCGACGGGCTTCGATCATATCGTCGAGAATCACTCCACATTTGTGTACAATGTGGCCTACCGCATAATGGGAAATCCTCAAGACGCCGAGGATGTAGCGCAGGAAGCGTTTCTATCGGCATACAGATCCTTCGAACGGTTCGAGGGCAAGTCCAAAGTAAGTACATGGCTCTACAGGATAACGGTGAACGCGGCGCTAATGCGCCTTCGCAAGGAAAAGAAGGCGCGAACGCTTACACAGACCGGCCTGGACGATTTAGTAGTATCCGACTGGAACGACGCCCCCTTCAAATCGGCCAGCCACACGGAGCTTGAAGAAGCGTTGAAGGAAGGACTGGGAATGCTCCCGAACGACCTGAAGATCGCGGTGGCGCTAAGAGACATGGAAGAGCTTACCAATGCGGAAGCCGCCGAGATCGTCGGGATAAGCGTCCCCGCGTTCAAGTCGCGCCTGCACAGGGGGCGCCTGCTCCTTAGAAAGCATCTGGAAGATTATCTTGAGCGCTGAGAGTGATGAGAGTGAGGTGTTTCGAAAATGCGAGAACTCCCAATAGTATTCCCCATTTCACTTGCGATAATCGTGCTGATGCTGCTGTTCACCAGCGCATACGCCATCTCGTCGAGCGCGGCGGCAAGCGAGCAAATGTATGCCTCGACTCTGACATCGGGCGGGTTAGGAGGAAACGTCGAGCAAGCGCCGAACAGAACCTGGTACCAGAAAACCGCGTTTGCGGTATGTCCCCTGCACTGAGCGAACAGCAATCATAGGGAGAGACGACATGGCGACGATAGAAGAACGTTTCAGAGAGAAGTTCGCGGCGTCCGAAGAGTGGCACAGGCGCGGTAGTGAGTTGTTTGCGGGCGGCATCACCCATCAGACGCGCTTCACGTCCCCGTTCGCGGTTTACATAGAGCGCGGCGACGGGCCGTTCAAGTTCGATGTGGACGGCAACGAACTGATTGACTATGTGATGGGCAACGGCAGCCTGCTCATGGGGCATAATCCATCCGTTGTAGCGGACGCGGTGGCGGCTCAAGCTTCCCGTGGAACGCACCTGGGCGGCGCGACTACCCACGAAATCAGATACGCAGAGGCGGTCAAGCGCCTGATGCCAAATCTGGAGCGCGTGCGCTTCACGGCGTCCGGCACAGAGTCCACCTATCTGGCGCTCAGACTGGCCAGGGCTTATACAGGCAAGACCAAGATAGTGAAGTTCCACGAGCACTTCCACGGATGGCACGACTACGTAACGCCCGAATCAGGCCAGGCGCTCGGCGGCGTGCCGCGCGAAATACTGGATACGGTGATAGTGTCGCCGGTTGACGCCGCCGCCCTGGACAGAATCCTGTCCGAAAACGACGACGTAGCGGCGGTCATCGTCGAGTGCAACGGCGCCCACTACGGAACTTTCCCCCTGATGAATCCCGATTTTCTCCAGGATATCCGCGACGTCACTTCCAAGCATGACGTACTGTTCATCATGGACGAGGTGATAACCGGATTCCGACTGTCCCCAGGCGGAGCGCAGGCGCGCTGGAATCTCGAACCGGACCTCACGACGATGGCCAAGATAGTGGCCGGCGGACAGCCCGGAGCCGCCGTCGGAGGCAGAGCGGACATCATGGAACTGATGGCGTTCAGAGACGATCCTGAATGGGACTCCATTCTGAGAGTGCCGCAGGGCGGCACCTACAACGCGCAGCCAATTACGGTCGCCGCCGGAGTGGCCACGCTGGAAGCGATAGCCACAGGCGAAGTCAACGACCGAGCGGACGCGATGGCGCGCAAACTAAGGGACGGACTCAACGAGGCGTTCATCCAGAACGAAGTAACGGGACACGCCCACGGCATCGCTTCGATTATTCATATCAACATGGGCGCGGAGTGCAGCTGCGACCGCGATCTGTGCAATATGTCATACGATGAAATATACAGTACGATGCCGCAGGAGAAGACTCGCGCGATTCGGAGAGCGATGCTGGTCAACGGCGTTGACATGATGGGCGGACGCGCGTTCCTGGTATCGTCTTCCCACAACGAAGACGTGATAGACCGCACCGTCGAAGCGTTCTCGCAGTCGCTCAAGGATCTCAGGGCGGAGCTGGCTCTCTAACTCTTCAACACGCAGGAGGCATGAATTGGCGCGTTTCGATAATCGGGTGGCCATAGTAACCGGCGCTGCGACGGGAATAGGGTACGGAATAGCTCGCAGACTGGGGAGCGAGGGCGCCCGAGTCGTCATGGTTGACTACGACGGCTCGCTTGGCGAACAGGCCGCCAGCGAACTGAGCGCGCGCGGGGTAGATACCGCGCTCACGGTCGGCGACGTGGCCGAACCTGAAACGGCGGAACGCGCCTGCCGCCAAGCCATAGACACCTGGGGCAGAATAGACATACTGGTAAACAACGCGGGCATTGGCGGCATAAACGGCAATATCTGGGAATTGCCGGTGGAAGAAATGGACCGCGTTTACAGGACGAACCTGCGAGGGGTGTTCTCATTCACCCACACCGCGGTTCCCTATATGCTGGATAGGGACTATGGCCGGGTGGTAAACATAGCGTCGGTCGCAGGCAAGGAGGGAAATCCAAGAATGGTTCCCTACTCCGCCACCAAGGCTGCCGTAATAGGACTCACCAAGTCGGTGGGCAAAGAGTTGGCGCACACCGGCGTCCGCGTAAACTGCGTCACTCCTGCGGTAGTTCAAACACGCATCCTGGACGAGTTCACGCCCGAGCAAGTCTCATACATGGTCGAGCGCATCCCGATGGGACGAACCGGCGAGATAGACGAAATCGCCGCGCTAGTGGCGTGGCTGGCGTCTGAAGAGTGTTCATTCAGCACTGGCGCCGTGTTCGATATAACCGGCGGCCGCGCGACTTACTGAGCGAAAACATAATTCAAGCGAAGATATACTAAATGAGGACTGAGTATGGCCAAGAAGATACAGGCGAAATTCGCCAACGGCGCGCTGAAACCTCTAAAGGAACTAGACCTTGAGGAAGGACAAGACGTATCCATAACCATTGACGCCGAGTCGAATCTGGGCTATGAAAAGTGGATAGAGCGGTTCGGGTCCGTGGATCAAGAACTTAAGAAACTGGAGGGTTGGGAAGAAATCAAGAAGTATCTTCACGATTACAGGCATCCTGAGCGCAGGGTCAAGTTTGGCGAGTAGCTGCAATGCGCTATCCGCTAGATACGAACTGGACGATTGACTACCTGCGCAGAGTCGAACAGACAGTCAGACGTATTGAAGAACTGGCTCCTGAAGGGCTCAGTAT
Source organism: uncultured Dehalococcoidia bacterium (assembly GCA_964640295.1). Lineage (GTDB taxonomy): Bacteria > Chloroflexota > Dehalococcoidia > Lucifugimonadales > UBA1123 > VXRN01. The sequence continues at coordinate 13,436 of CAZXFX010000031.1, forward strand.
GAGCGTCATATCGCTGGCCGAACTCTATGAGGGAGTGTTCTACTCCAGAATGCCTGAAGACGATGAGCGCCAACTGCAAAATTTCCTTCGCGGAATAGAAGTAGTGAGCGTGGATGATGAGATATGCCGGATATTTGCCATAGAGCGAGGCAGGCTAAGAGCGTCCGGAAACATCATAGGTGACTTCGATATTCTCATTGCCTCCACAGCAATACGACACGGCCTTACCCTGCTCACCAACAACCGCAGACACTTCGAGCGGATACAAGGATTGAATATCATTTCGGTGTAGTTTCACCAATACCGCGAAGAAATCTCCCGGGACACGCTCTGCTATAATCTCCACCACTATCACGAACACTGGAGGAAACGCCATAATGCCCACGATGCCCGCCGCGATCGCGACAGGACTGAAGCAGCTGCGCTGCGACGAAATATCAATCCCGGAACCCGAACCCGGCAAAGTTCTGGTCAGGACGGAACTGGCCTCGATCTGCGGCAGCGATCTGCATATCTGCTATATGGGGTGGAATGTCTATGAGTGGCCGCTGCCTCACGGATACCCCGGGCATGAGGGCGTTGGCGTTGTGGTGGACGACGGCGGAACCGGCTTTCAGGAAGGCGAGGTCGTGCTGACCGCGCCCAATATCTGGAGTTCCAGGACATTCGCGGGCTATCAGCTCATTGATCCGCAGTTTCTGCTGCGACTCCCCCACGAAGTTCCGCTCGCCCACCTCCTCATGGCGCAGCAGCTTGGCACAGTAGTGTTTGGCTGCCAGAAACTTCCCTCCCTGGTCGGCAAGACTGTCGCCGTCGTGGGGCAAGGCTCGGTCGGTCTGTTCCACGACTTCATGCTCAGGCGTATCGGGGCGCACCGCATCATAGCCATAGAGCCAGTGCCCGAAAGGCTGGAACACGCCCGGCGAATGGGCGTTGACGATGTGGTTGACGTCACCGGACAGCGCGCCACGGACGCTGTCATGGACCTGACGAACGGGGAAGGAGCGGACCTCGTAATCGAAGCCGTCGGAAGCATAGAGACACTCAATCAGTCTCTGAAACTCGTGAAGCCACTGGGACGCATAGCCGTTTTCGGACTGCCCCCCACCATGGAGCGAGTCCCGTTCGATTGGGACACTTTCTTTCGACAAAGACTGGATATGCACACCGTGTTCGGCGCTCAGGACGAGCCAGGACTCCCCGCGTTCCAACTCGCCGTGGACTTCATCCAAAACGGCGAAATAGACATGGAGCCTTTCGTCACCCACCAGTACCCAATTTCGCGCGTCCAGGAAGCGTTCAACCTCGCGGACGCCAAGGGCGACGGCGCGCTGAAGGTTTCTCTTACTTTCTAGTCCACAATTGGCTTCGACAGGCGCGGGGAATTCTCGGTCAAATCCGAAATCCCCGCCGCGTTCTTGGGTCTCGCGGTCGTTTTCCCGCTCAGCGCGTCGAATAAACGGCGAATGGAATGGTCTTCACGGGAACCACCCTGACTCTGGAGCCGGCGGGCAATTTGGAAAATGAGCGTCTTCTCGACCGCACCGATTCGCCGGAGTCAAGCAAGACCGTCAGCAATATCTCATCGCCCCTGAACTCGCGCGATACCACAGTCCCCTGCCCGCGCGCGTCCGGTATTAGTTCGAGGTCGTCCGGGTGAATCAATACGACTACGGTCTGGCCGCTAGTGAGCGGCTCAGACGCGGAACAGTTCAGTACTCCAATTGGAGTATCCACTTCTCCCACGTCTCTCACGCTGCCCGTGAGAAAATCACACGCGCCAGTGAGCTGCGCCACTTCCGGACTCGCCGGATAGTGATAAATCTGATCCGGCGCGCCAATTTGCATAAGACGTCCATCCACCATTACGCCTACCCTGTCCGCCATTGCGAACGCCTCTTCACGATCATGGGTAACGAAAATGGCGGACGTGCGACGCAAGCGCAGTATCTCCTCCACCTCTGACCTCAGTCTCTGTCGCATAGTGGAATCCAGATTGCTGAAAGGCTCGTCAAGAAGGACTGCCACAGGATTGGGCGCCAATGTGCGCGCAAGCGCCACTCTCTGCTGCTGTCCTCCAGAGAGCTCGTATGGGTAGCGCGATTCGTATCCTGAGAGGCGCGCTATTTTGAGAACTTCCGCGACTCTCTCGGCTTGTTGGCCACCATCCAGACCCTGAAGACCGAATGATATGTTGCGCCCCACCGTCATGTGGGGGAATAGCGCGTATTCCTGCACTACCATGCCGATGCCGCGCTTGTTGGGAGGAACGAATCGCGCGTCTCCGGACATCTCCACGCCCGCGATGCGCACCGATCCGGATGTGGGCGCTTCGAAGCCCGCTATGAGCCTGAGCAGAGTCGTTTTGCCGCAGCCGCTAGTCCCCAATATAGAGACGATCTCGCCCGGCCAAACATCGAGGTCTGCGGAGTTCACCGCGACAGTATCGCCGAATCGCTTGGTAAGCGCGCGGCCCCGGATAACCGGAGTTTCCATGCTCTAACTGTTACGCTCCCTCAACATAAGTACGGTCATGGGGACAGATGAGCTCAGAATGAGCGTCAATGCAGGAGCGGCGGCCTGCGCGAAGAACGCTTCCGACGAAGCCGACCATACTGCGGTCGCCAAGGTATTGAATCCCAGAGGACCGAGAATCAGCGTCGCGGGAAGTTCTTTCATCGTCACCAAAAACACCAGCGCTCCCCCCATGAGCAGTCCGGACCTCATCAAAGGTCCCGTAATAGAGAGCATAACACGTAATGGTCCCTTTCCGAGAATTCTAGCGGATTCTTCCAGGCGCGGACTAATCTGGACCAGAGATGAGCGCGTCGCTCCTAGAGCGGCAGGCAGAAATAGTACGACGTAAGCGAAAACCAACAGCCAGACTGTCTGGTATAGCGGGGTGGCGACCTTGCTGCCGAAGAATACGAGCGCGAGCGCTACGACGATGCCCGGAAGCGCATAGCCGGTGTGGCTTATCTTGTCTATGAGCGTAGATAGGTATCCGGGATGCCTTACGGATAGCGCGGCGACAGGAATAGAGAATAGCGCGGCGGCGACCGCTGCCATAAATGACACAAAGACGGCGTTGCGGGTGGCGTCCCACAATATGAGAAGCGGTTCGCCGTGCGCTATGCCGTTGATGAGCCAGTATCCAAGAACGGCGGACGGAAGCCCGAGCGCCAGCGCGACCACTACCCACGCGAAGATGGCGCAAGGCCAGCGCATCCGTCCGAGTTCGACGGTGGACAGGGAACGCTGGGAACCTGAGGACGCCCTGTAGTAGCGACGATTGCCGCGAGTGATATTCTCGACCAGCAAAATCGTCGCTGCCAGAGACACCAGTCCGAGCGAGAGAACCGCCGCCACCGATCTATCGAAAGTGCCTTGGTATTGCTGGTATATAGCCCACGTAAAGGATTCGTAACGCATCAGCGAGACAGCTCCAAAGTCGCTGACCGTGTATAGCGCGACGAGCAAAGCTCCGGCGGACATCGCGGGTCTCAATTGGGGCAGGGTGAGCTTGAAGAACGAGCTCATCGCGCCGTGTCCCAGAAGGCGGGCGGACTCATCAAGGCTCGGATCCATTCCTCTCAGCGCCGCCCTCACTGTCAGTAGAACATAAGGGTAACTTAGCAGAATCAGGGTTCCAGCGGCGCCCGGAAGTCCGTATATCTCCGGCAGCCGAGACACGCCCAGAGGCTCGAGCATATCTTGCGCCAGACCGCGAGGCCCCAGCGCCGACACGGCGAGAAACGCGCCTACGTAGGTTGGGATGACCAGCGGCAGCGTGGTAAAGACAGAAAGAAGGCGACGGGCAGGCAAGTCAGTTCGGGCGGTAAGCCACGCGAGGGGAACGCCAAGCGCGAGCGTTCCCGCGACGACAATCACAACGAGAAGCGCCGAACGTCCAAGAATCTGCGCGGCGCGGAGTCTGAAGAGCAGTTCCCACGCTTGATCCGACGCGCCCAAGCTCCTGATTATCAGATACGCTAACGGAAGCGCCATAGCGGCGCCCACCACGAGGGCGGGCGCCACTAGAAAGGCCGAGGGGCGACTCGCGCCCGAAGACCAGGAAAGATTAGAGAGATCTGACATCCTGAGCGCCGCGCCTTCTCACCCCTCGGCGAGGTTAGGGTATGACTCCGGTCTCCCTCAGCAGCGCGTCCGTGCCTTGAAGGTCGGACAGTTGGCTGAGGTCTATATCTGGACCGTTGAGCGTATCTATTGGCGGAAGCAGGCGATGAGTCTTCACGCCCTCCACCAGAGGATATTCGAATGTTTGACCGGCAAAGTACTGCTGGGCGACCTTGGAAAGCATGAATCGCATGAAAGACTCAGCGTTATCGCGATTTTCGCTCGTATCCAGTATGCCTGCGCCGGCAACCATTACCAAGCTGTCCGGACCGCCGTTCTTCAGAAACAGGTTGCGCGCGGCGAAGTCGTCGCCCTCTTCCTGTATGAATCTGTGCAGATAGTAGTGATTCACAAGCCCGACGGCGACTTCGCCCGCGCCTGCGGCGGCCACGATGGGCGTATTCTTCGGGAACACACCCGGATCGTTGGCCTGCATGTCCATAAGCCATTGGCGCGTCTCGTCTTCGCCCCACATCAGGCGCATGGCGGTGATCATCGTGCGGAAGGAGGCGTTGGTTGGAGGCCAGCCAATCTTGCCCTTCCATTTAGGATCGGTCAGGTCCATGACCGATTTCGGGAGTTCGTCTTCGCTAACGAGTTCAGAGCTGTAAACGATGACTCGCGCTCGGCCTGAGATGCCGACCCACGAACCGTCCGGCGACCTGGCCCATTCAGGAACCTGCAACACAACATCGCCCGGCAGAGAATCGAGCATTTCGGAAACCGCGCCGAGACCACCGGGATCCTGGGCGAAGAACACGTCCGCCGGAGAATTGTCGCCTTCCTCCAGCAGAGTGGCGGCTATCTCGAAAGTGCTTCCGTACTTGACCTGGACATCTATTCCGGTTGCTTCGGCGAACTGCTCTATGATGGGTCCAACGAGCGACTCGCTGCGTCCTGAATATACAACCAGACTTCCCGGATCGCCAGACACCGCTTCTGTCGAAGCCATAAGCGCGGTCTGCGCAGCCTGCTTGGCGGCGTCGCTCGCATCCTCAGCGGCGGACGCGGCGGCTCGCGCGGCGACCGCCGCGTCAGATGCGGCCAGCTTGGCCGCCTCGGCGGCAGTCGTGTCCCGAGCGGCTTCGCTTGCCTCTTGAGCGGCGGACGCGGCGGATTGAGCCGCTTCTGCGGCCTCCTGAGCCGCCTGATTGATCTCGGAAGTGTCCGGTCTCGGAGACTGGCAAGCGACAAGAACAAGAATCGCAGCAACAAGCGCAAAAAGCAAAGTCAGCGATCCCAATATACGCAAAGTCATTTTGTTAGCCTTTCTGAATTTTATGTATATGACTGCACATATCAATAAAATTAGTATGGACTAATCAATAAGCTGTGTCAACACTAAATTTCAAAACTACATTAGGCTTACTCTTGTCCCAATCGCCGCCTCTCACGCTCACATATATGATAGCTGCGCCAAATCTACTGAAGCGTCTCTTCCGAGCGGCGCAATGAGGTATAATCCAAATCGGGTACGGGCACAGGCGCCCATATCTTCCTGGCACAATAATCCTCGGCTCGCGCCCCGCGCGAAGAATATGACGGTCTTAACATGAAGATAGCAGTATGCGTAAAGCAAACGCCCGCGGTCTCGATGCTTCGCTTCGACAACGAGACCCGACGCATGATACGCGAGGGCGTTCCCAACGAAGTGAATCCCTATGACGCGCTGGGCATATCGCTCGCCGCTCGGCTCAAGGCAGAACTCGACGCCGAAGTGGTGGCGGTGACGATGGGACCTCCGCAGGCGTCCGAAGCGCTCGCGCAGGCCATGGCGATGGGAGCCGACCGCGCCATACACCTGAACGACCGGGCGTTCGCGGGATCAGACACGCTTGCCACTGCCAGAGCGCTGTCGCTCGCGCTGGAACGCGAGAACTGCGATCTGATCATCTGCGGGCGAAACAGCTCGGACTCGGAAACCGGACAGGTAGGCCCTGAGATAGCGGAAATGCTCGGCATCCCTCAGATTACCGCCGTTTCGAGCGTCGAACTCGCCCCCGACAGCAGATCGCTCAACGCCGTCCGACTGAACGATGAAGGATACCAGGATGTGCAGTGCGACCTACCAGCGCTGATAAGCGTCACCGACGGCGTGGCGGAAGAGACGTACCCGCGACGCGAGGCGATGGAAGATGCCCGCAACAGGACAATCGAGGAAGTAACCGCCGCCGACCTGTCCGATGACACATCCCAGTTCGGTGAAAGCGGGTCGCCAACTTGGGTGAACGACATATTCTCGCTGGAATCTGAACGAGGCGGCATGAGGATAAGAGACACTACCCCTGAAGAAGCGGTTTCTCAGGTGATGGAATTCCTGGACGAGCGCGGCGTTTTCGATGACGATTCGGCGTCAGAGCAAGCGGCATCGCCCAGAGGGGGCAGAATCGAGCGAGGCGACGCTGGGGCGATATGGGTCGTCGCGGAGATAATGCAAGGCGCCGTTCGCCCCGTGTCGCTGGAACTTCTGGGGAAAGCCAGAGAACTGGGATCCGCGCTGGGAAGCGCAGTCGAAGCGGTTCTCATCGGGAGCGCGGACGAATCGCATATCAGGGAACTCACAGCGTATGGCGCGGACACTGTACACGTGGCGAACTCTCCCCTTCTCGCCCTGTACGATACCGAGGCCCACACCGCAATTCTGACATCCGCGATAAGGGAGCGCTCTCCTTTCGCGATTCTGCTGCCCTCCACGACTAACGGACGCGACCTCGCGGCGCGAGTCGCGGGAAGACTCAATTTGGGATTGACCGGCGACTGCGTGGGCATAGAGATAGACGACGAAGGCAGACTGTCTCAGCTCAAGCCCGCTTTCGGCGGCAACATAGTCGCCCCGATACTCTCCAGGACTCTCCCCAACATGGCGACCGTCCGCTCCGGCATCCTCTCGGCCTGCGAACCGGACTACTCTATCGAGCCCGTGGTGAAGAAGCTCGACGCTTCGACCGCCACGCCCTCTCGCGTTCGCGTAGTGAACAGCGTGTCGGACGAGTCGGCTGAAGGCGCGGAACTGGAGCGAGCGGCGCGAATCGTATCGGTGGGAATGGGCATTGGCGGGCCTGAGAACCTGGCGCCCGCGCGCGAACTGGCGGACGCGCTCGGCGCGTCCATCGGCGCGACTCGAGACGTCGCCGACGCCGGATGGCTTCCGCGCCAGTTCCAGATAGGAATTTCCGGAAAGTCCGTAGCGCCCAAACTCTACGTTGCGGTCGCGCTGCGCGGGCCCTTCAACCACACGGTGGGGATACAAAGGTCAGGCACGATAATCGCCATCAATAACAGCGCGCGTTCGCCCATATTCAGAGCCGCCGATTGTGGTATAGTTGGTGATTGGAGAGAGATCGTTCCGGTTTTCACCGAAGCCGTCAGAAGACGATTAGCCCAGTGAAATTCGGAACGGCGCATCAGCAAAAGACACCCCATCTGGAGGTTTAGATAATGGCAGATGTTTCAATTACTCCCCGCGCGAATGGCCCGCTCTTGATACATGGCAGCTTCGAGATCGTTGACGCGCAGGGAAACAAGTATAGCGTTGACGGCGACGTCGTAACGCTGTGCCGATGCGGAGAGAGCGAAAACAAGCCTTTCTGCGACGGCAATCACCGCGCCGCCGGATTCCAGGCGGACAGCGAAGCGCGTTAGCCGACCCAGACGCGACACGCATAACAGCGACGAACAGCGGCGGGGGTGGTCCGAACCGGACCGCCCCCGCGCTTTTGTTTTACTCAGAATACCGAGAGCTGCGTAATCTCGAACGGATTTCTTTATTCGGTTTCCCTACACTCACTGAGCGCGAACAAGTTTTAGACCCTCACCAACCACCATACATAGCGGAGCGGAGTTTGCGGGGTTTCCAATTATCCGAGAATCGTTCATCCAGAGCCTCCCGAAAGAATACCTACCCCTCAAGAATTAGCCTCGACCCTACCCTCCTTTCACCATTCCAAATTCACTACCCAATATTCCTCAGCCTATGCTACAATACTCACATCAAGAACATATACGCGAAACATATATACCAGAGTTTATCCGCCAGCCTAAGCAAGCGCAGGAAAAATTCTCCGAACTGGTGAATACAGGTCTTTGCAGGTGGTCTGCAGGTGGCAACAGGCGACATAGCTCACCAGAAGCCCACCAGCAGCCACCTGCGCGCCACTTGCAGGCTCGCCAGAAGAACTATAAACCAGGGGATATTCCTCGCGGAATCTATATCAGTTCAACATATTGGGTAGCCAATAGCCAGTAGATATCGCTTTGGTCCGTCACACCCCAGGTCCTTTCGATTATCTGAGATCCGTTCGTCCTGAGCTTGTCGAAGAATGCCTGTTGAAGGGCGCTGTCAGTCAGTTCACATGCATATTGTAGAATAACCGAAAGACCCTGCGTCCCGCCCTCCTGCCTCTATCTTCTATCGCCATTTCAAGATACAAGGCGACGACATACGAAGCGAACATAGACACGCTCAGAAAACCCTGCTAACCACTGGCTACCCAACTGCCAAACCGATAGCCGTCGCCTACAAAAGAGAGCCTGTATCAATTTAGTCGGAAGCCACCAGTATGGCCTATCCTTAAGAGAAGCAACACAAAAGGATGTGTCCAGACTGATGGCAGAGAACAACGTATCGCATTGGAATGAAGAAGGCCAGAGGGTTGAGCGCTCGGATTGGGAAGAAGCCAGCTATCGCGAGGGATGCGCGTATGCGAGAGAGCGGGCGGCGGCGCGGCTAAAGGCATTGGATGACGAGTTGCTAGAGCGCAAGCCAAAGGGCTTGAGAGTGGAAGGATTTCGAGAGCGAATCGTGGTAACCCGATTTGGGGATGTGTCGGTCAAGCGACGGATGTATCGAGACCAAAAGGGCAACGCTGTATTCGCTCTGGACGAATCTTTGGGCTGGAAGTCTCATCAGAGTTCAAGTCCGTCGCTCATGGAGAGTGTGGCGTCAATTGCGACTATCGCCCCTTTTAGAGTGGTTTCCAGGCTGCTGAGCGACCTGACGGGAGGCGAGTTGTCGGCGATGACGATATACAGGATTTTGTCTTCGGTCTCTGAGAGCGCGATCGAGGAGGATTCCATACGCTCTGAGGCGTGTTTCGAGCGTGGAGAAGATGTGTGCGAGGGACAGAGACGGGTTGACATTCTATATACCGAAGCGGATGGGGTATGGGTTCACCTTCAGAGAGAGGAGAAGGAGAGTTGCGAGGTGAAGAGCGGCGTAGCGTATAGTGGGTGGCGTCTGGTTGGGGATGACAGGTATGAACTTGTGGGAAAGCGCATGTATGGACACGCTTCGGAGCGGACAGGGTTTTGGGAAGGAGCGAGTCTGGAGTGGGGCAAGAGCTATGATCTGAGCAGAGTGAAGTTGTTCGTAGTGGGAGGCGATGGGGCGAACTGGATACGGAGTGGAGTGGAAGAGTTTGGAGACGCGGTGTTCCAGTTAGACGGTTTCCATCTGTCTCGCGCCTGCGGTCGCGGTTACGGAGGCGAGTTGGGACGAGCCTTATATGAAGCTATACGCTCAGGACAGACCGAGTTCGCGCGCTCTCTTATGTCCTCGGCTCCACCGTGCGAAACGAAGACAGAAGGCAGTCAGAGAAAGTATGTGGAGTCCAACGTATCGGCGGGGGTGGACTGGCGCAATCGAGTGTGTGGCGTTGGGTCGGACGCTCGGTCTCTTGGGACGATGGAGTCCAATGGGGACAAGACAGTTGCGAACCGAATGAAGAAGCGCGGAATGAGTTGGACGATATGCGGAGCGCGGAGGATGGTCAAGGCAATACAGCTAGAGCGCAATGGTGAATTGAGCAGGTTCTGTCGCAAGTGTCCGGATTGGTCTCAGAAGAGTTTTGAACCTGGTTCGCGCCCATCCCCGAAGACACCAACGCGGAGGAAGACCGGGGCGAGCGACTGGGCTGGGGCGACTGTGCCCGCTTTGAGCGGACCGCATAGCTCCCGACCCTGGACGCAGACCCTCAGAAATATCACGCGCAACGGTCACCGACTAAATTGATACAGGTTCTACAAAAGATAGCTTGTAGCCTAATGCGGTCTTAGCTGATATAATCCCGTTGCCTCAAGTGAGGTTATTCGCAAAATCCAAGAAAAGCCGGAGGGTTTTATATGGGGCGCGAGATTTCAATTACTGTCAACGGCACAACACACACATCTGAAGTGGAGCCGCGCCTGCTCCTCGTCGAATATCTGCGCGACGTTCTCAATCTGACGGGAACTCATGTCGGATGCGACACATCCAACTGCGGAGCCTGCACCGTGTCGCTCAACGGGGACGCGGTAAAGTCATGCACCATATTCGCGGTTCAAGCGGATGGCGGCGAGGTAGCCACAATCGAGGGCTTGGCGTCCGCCGACGGCGAACTACATCCGCTCCAGGAAGGTTTCTGGGAAATGCACGGTCTCCAGTGCGGATTCTGCACGCCCGGCATGATAATGTCCGCCAACGACCTTTTGCAAAATAACCCGAACCCATCCGAGGCCGAGATACGACATGGCCTGGCAGGCAACTTCTGCCGATGCACAGGCTACCACAACATAGTCAAGGCGGTGCAGTACGCCGCTGACAAGATGTCGTCCTGACAGCGACGACGCCAATCAGGACACATTTAGCTCGACTCAGGAGGCGAAACTAGATATGGCAGTAGCCAAGTTCGACTATCATGCGCCTTCCAGCGTGGAAGAGGCGCTCGATCTTCTAAATAATAACGATGACGCCAAAATTCTCGCGGGCGGACACAGTCTCATACCGATGATGAAGACGGGTCTGGCCGCGCCCGAGACGCTCATTGACCTAGGCAAGGCCGAGGGACTCAGCTACATAAACGAATCGAACGGCGGACTCGCCATTGGCGCGATGACAACCTATCGCGAACTCGCCGGGTCTGACGTGGTTGCTGCGAACGCGGCGGTTCTGGGAGAGGCCGCGGCCAGTGTCGCCGACCCTCAGGTGAGAAATATGGGCACAATTGGCGGCAGCCTTGCCCACGCGGATCCGGCCGGCGACCTGCCTGCCGTCGCTATCGCGCTGAACGCTCAGATAGTCGCCGCGTCATCGGGCGGCGAACGAACTATCGCCGCGGACGACTTCTTCATTGACTTGTTCACCACCGCGCTCGAACCGGATGAAATAATCGCCGAGATTCAGATTCCCGCGCTCGGCTCCAACACAGGCGCCGCATACGCGAAGATGGCCAACAAAGCGTCTCACTACGCAATAGTCGGAGTGGCCGCCGCGATCTCCGTTGATGTCGGCGGCCACTGCACTTCGGCGCGAATCGGGATAACAGGCGCGGGACCCAGCGCGTCTCGCGCGGCAGAATCCGAGAGCAGGCTGGTAGGCAGTTCCCTGGACAACGCGGCTATATTCAGCGCGGCCGGACACGCCGCCGACGGAATCGAGCTCAACGAGGACATCCACGCCTCAGCCGAGTACCGCGAGCATCTGACCAAGGTCTTCGCCCTGCGAGCGATTCGCTCGGCGGTGGAACGCGCCAAAGCATAGAAGAGCCAATATAGATCAACCACAAAACAGGGGCGACTTTGGTCGCCTCTGTTTTGCTATGCTTATGATAATACGTTGTTAGGAGTCAGCTATGGGTATCTTCAACATTGCTCTGGAAATCGGGGACCCTCAGGGCCAGCGCTACGAGTCCGTCGAGGCTATGGTAGATTCGGGAGCTACATACACCACTATGCCCGCGTCTCTGTTAAACAGCCTCGGAATAGAGCCGCGCGCCAGCAGGACTTTCATATTGGCTGACGGGACCCGGATCAGCAGAGGTTTTGGACATACTTGGTTCAAACTGGAAGGGCAAGAGGACATATCGCCTGTCGTCTTCTGGGATGAAGGAACAACCCCCCTGCTAGGCGCGGTAACGCTGGAAATATTCAGCTTGGGAATAGACCCCGTAAATAGTCAGCTAATACCAATCGAAAGCAGGATGTGAGTTTCGGCAGGATCCGATACGACTCAAATACGCTCGAAGTATTCGACCAGTCTCGAAAGCGCTTCCGCATACCTGTCCCTCGGCGAACAGCCGTATGAAATTCGCAGGAACCCCTCCCACTGCTTCCCAAACGCGCTGCCCGGCACCGTAAGCGTCTGAGCCTCATCCAGCAACTCCCAAGCCAGTTCCCGGTCGCCGCTCGCAATATCAGCCCTGACAAGCGCGAACAGCGCGCCGTCCGTCTTCTCCCAATGAAGCGCTGGGATTCTATCGAGCGCGTCTTCCAACATTCTCCGTCTTGTGTCAAGCTTCCCCATCATGCTTAGCGGGTATTCGGGCATCTGGCCGAGAGCGGCGGTCGCCGCCACTTGCGCGATGATCGGAGCGCATATCGCCATAGAGTCCTGCACCTTCAAAGCCTGGCGACACAAATCGGCGCTGGCGGCCATGTACCCGATTCGCCATCCGGTCATGCCGAATGTCTTGGACAGACTGCCAAGAGTGATAACATAGTCAACAGAGTCTGCAAGCCCGGCTACGCTGGTATGCCGCGCGCCGTCGTAGCAGAAAACCTCGTATGCGTCGTCGCTTATAAGATAGATCCCCTTCTCGGTCAACTCGCGCGCGATGTCGGCGATCTCTTCGGGACGATACACGGCGCCGGTAGGGTTGTTGGGGGATATTACCGCCACAGCCTTGGTTCGCTCGGTCAGAGCCGCTTCCACATCTTCCATTCGCATCTGAAAGCCATTCTCTTCGTCGAGCGAGATCTCCCTAACCTTCCCGCCGCACAGTTCAATCGCCATGTGATGATTGAAGTAGTGCGGAGAGGCTATCGCCACTTCATCCCCAGGTTCGAGTAAGGTCATCATGGCTACCATGAACGCCTGATTGGAGCCGGGCGTAACGAGCAACTGAGTGTCGGGGTCGAACGATACGCCATTGAAGTCGAGCAGTTTCTCTGCTAGGGCGCGCCGAAGTTCTGGTATGCCCGCGTCCGGTCCGTATGTGTGAAGCCGGGGGCCGAATGTGTCTAGAGCCTCTCTCACCGCTTCGAGCATCTGCGGCGGCGGACCAAAGAACGGCACGCTCTGCCCGAGGCTTATCACATCGCCTCCTTCCGCGTTCATCTGTATCATTCGCGTATTGAGCGCGTCAATCGGCGGCATCGCCACGTCTCGAACTCTATCTGGAATAGTTGTCATTTGAGATGTCCCTTTCAACTTGCAAAAGGATTATAATGCTAATGACCATGATTCGCAGAGAGGCTGTACAATATGACTTCGCAGAGATTCGCAAACGACATAGACCCCAAGATGCTGAACGCGCTGGAATGGCGGTGCATCGGCCCGCCGCGCGGCGGGCGCGTAGTCGCAGTAGCCGGCGACCCGGTTGACGCGGGAACTTTCTATTTCGGAGCGTGCGCGGGCGGAGTCTGGAAGACGTATGACGGCGGCACGTACTGGGAGAACGTCTCCGACGGATATTTCAGGACGGCTTCGGTAGGCGCGATAGCGGTGTCAGACTCGGACCCAAGCGTCATATACGCAGGCATGGGTGAGACTTCCATACGGCTTGACGTCACTCACGGCGACGGCATTTACCGGTCTAACGACGCAGGCCATTCGTGGGTCCACCTGGGACTTGAGGACACGCGACACATCTCGCGGGTCAGGATTCACCCGACCAATCCGGACATAGTATATGTAGGCGCGTTGGGGCACGCTTTCGGACCGAACGACGAGCGCGGCGTCTTTCGCTCCAAGGACGGCGGTAAGAACTGGGAAAACGTTCTGTACATCAGCGAGAACGCGGGCGCGAGCGACTTATCCATTGATCCGAATAACCCACGCTTGCTGTTCGCTGGGATATGGCAGGTTCGCCGCAACTTCTGGAACCTCAACAGCGGCGGCCCGGACAGCGGACTGTGGCGCAGTTCGGACGGCGGAGATTCATGGGATGACGTCTCGGAGAATCCAGGGCTGCCGGAAGGACCTTTCGGCAAGATAGGCGTGGCGATTTCCCCCGCCAAGCCTGGCCGCATATACGCCACGATTGAGGCAAGAGAGCCGGGCGTGTTCAGGTCGGACGACTACGGCGACACTTGGGAACTCGTGTCGGACAACCGAGACCTGCAAGGCAGGCCGTGGTACTACCAGCACATATTCGCGGATCCACAGGACCCGGATACGGTGTGGGTACTGAACTACTCGGCGTGGAAATCTAGCGACGGCGGCAGGACGTGGGTGGAAGTGAACACGCCGCACGGCGATAACCACGATTTGTGGATTGACCCCCGCAATCCACAGAGGATGATAGAAGGGAACGACGGCGGCGCGTGCGTCAGCTATAATGGCGGAGACACGTTCTCCACGATCTACAACCAGATGACGGCGCAGTTCTACCACGTTGCGACCGACACGCAATTCCCGTACAGGGTATATGGCACGCAGCAGGACAACAGCGCGATAAGCGTCCCTTCGCGTTCGCACAAGGGAGCGATTCCGTGGGGCGACTGCTATACCGTGGGCAGTTCTGAGAGCGGGTATATAGTCGTTGACCCCACGGATCCAAATATCGTCATATCGGGCGCTATTGGGTCATCGCCGGGTGGCGGCGGGAATATGCTGCGCTATGATCATTCCACTGGACAGGTGCGAATCATTACCGTATGGCCCGAATTGAACACCGGCTATGGTCCGGTTGACGCTCGATACCGATTCCAGTGGACATACCCGATTCAGTTCTCGCCACACGACCCCGAGGTTCTGTACGCGGCAGGCAACGTACTATTCAGGTCAACCGATCAGGGCGGAAGTTGGGAACCAATCAGCCCAGACCTTACGCGCAACGACCCAAGCAAGCTTCAGCCGTCCGGCGGCGATATAACCGGAGACGCTTCAGGCGCGGAGACGTACTGCACTATCTTCTCGTTTGTGGAGTCGCCGCATGAGAAGGGCGTCTTCTGGGCTGGTACGGACGACGGGTTAGTCCACATATCGCGGGACGGCGGCGCGAACTGGGAGGACGTGACGCCTCCCGACCTGGAGGAATGGACGCGGGTGGACATGATTGAGGTATCGCCGCATGACCCGGCGACCGCCTACCTGTCTGCGACCCGATATAAGTTCGACGACAATCGTCCCTTCCTGTTCAAGACTTCGGACTACGGCGCGACGTGGAAATCCATTACCGGCAATCTTCGGTACTACGACTTTACGCGCTGCATACGCGAGGACGTCGAACGTCCAGGTCTGCTATACGTCGGAACTGAGACGGGCATCTACGTGTCTTTCGACGATGGCGATAACTGGCATTCCATGCGGGGCAACCTGCCGGTCGTTCCGGTGTATGACCTCGCTATCAAGGACGACGACCTGGTTGCCGCGACTCATGGACGCAGTTTCTGGATACTAGATGGCCTGAGCCAACTGAGGCAAGTGTCGAGTGAGTTCGCGGACGAGAATATCTACTTGATAAAGCCGCCGACGAAGATACGAATGGCGGCGCCGTTCAGAGGCCGCGGGGGCAGTTCGTCCAAGAGCTACCAACTTTCTCTTGGCGCTGCGGTTGCTTTCGTGGATACCAAAGAGCCGAATGGCGAGTTCAAGCGCAAGATGCTGGACGCGGGCGACAACGGGCCGGGCGGCGTCCGAGTGTGGTACTGGTTGAAAGAGAAACCGGCGTCTGACGTCACTCTCGCGTTTCTGGACGCTGACGGCGCGGAGATCAGGAGCTTTACGAGCGCGAAGGAAGATGGCGGCGAACCTAAAGGACCGAGCGTTTCTGCGGAAGCGGGAATGAATCGGTTCGACTGGAGTATGCGCTACCCGGGAGCGCGCAAAGTCGAGGGGGATAAGACGACGGAAGGCGTGGAGCGCGGACCGCTTTCGCCTCCGGGTATATATCAGGTGAGGTTGAGCGTGGGCGAACAGTCGCAAACGCAGAGTTTCGAGATGGTGAAGGATCCTCGCGTGGATGCGACACAGGATGATTTCGACGCGCAGTTCGAATTGCTCATACGCATCCGTGACAAGATTTCGGAGACGCACGACAACATCAACAGGCTGCGGAGCGCGAGGTCGCAGGTATCGGAGTGGTCGAAGCGAGCGAAAGGAACGGCGGCGGAAGAAGCGGTCTCTGCAGCGGCTGACGCTCTGACCAACAAGCTGAACGACGTGGAGAGCGCGCTAATCCAGACAGAGTACAAGGGCGCGCGCGACAGGCTGCACATGCCCATCAAGCTGAACGCCAAGTTGGCGGGTTTGACGCCGGTGGTGTCGTCGGGCGACTTCAGGCCGCCGAAGCAAACCTACGAGGTGTTCGCGCACTTCAGTGAACTCCTGGGCGAGCAGTTCGCGTCGCTGGAGAAGATACTGGACGAGGACCTGGACGAGTTCCAGAACCTGCTAGCCGAGTTGGAAGTAAGAGCCATCGCCCCGAGAGCGGAGTGACGCAATATATTAGAGGGGGTCTGAGAAGCGTTAGGCGCGTGAGGCTGGAATGAGCGACAGTGCAGGCGCGAAGATGGTTCTGGATGGTCTGAGCGGTCGGTTTCCGAGGATGCGGAAGGTGTGTACGGACTACGCGTATCGTGGACTCGAAGGATGGATGAGAACCATGCTGGGTTGGGACTTGGAGGTAATGAGACACAATTGGTCTGGCGGGGTATGGATGGTAAGAGACCAGGAGCCTCCGAGTCGTCCGATTAGCCTTGATGGCCCCCTTTCAACCTCGGCATCGAAGACGCTTCGCCAATCACGACAAGCATATCTACACCGGTACGTGAAGCCGACGTCAATCCTTGCGCGATTCCCCATTCCTCACATGAAAGGCGGCGGTTCGTCGAAGGGCTCGCCTTTGGCCTCAGCCTCCTTCATATTCCTGTACCAAGTCATCCACTCAGCTCTCAAACGCTCTTCCCCTATCTCGATACCCTGTTCGATCCCTTGTTCAAGTCCACGTTCAAACCCTCGCGCCTCTCCTCGTTTCTCGAATCTGCGCTTCAGATATTGGGCAAGTACCACTATTAGTCCTCTAGTCCTCCTATGAATTCTGAAACAAGAGGCACAGTTATCGCTAGAACAATGAACAGCGGTATCGCCCTCGAAGAGCCATGTACCATGGCTTCGATGACCTCTCGATAACTGTCCGCGCTGTCCCAGACTCCCCACCAGACGAACGCCATCCAAACAAGCGTCTGGATACACAACAGTATAGCACAAAGGATCCATCATCGCTTGGAAACACTGATAAAAGAAAGCTGAGATTCGATATCCTCTGTGTCTTTCCGCTCCTCTGCCATAATCCGATCTGTCATGCAGGCGGCTGTATGAACTCTACGTAGTTCCCTTCTGGATCCTGTATGTAGCAGATGCCGCGCCGTCCCTGGTCCGTATCGTGGAAGATAGGGTCAGTGATGAATCTGATCCCATCCGACTTCAGCTTTTCCGCGAGCGCCGCCAGGTCCGTCACGTTGAAGCATATATGCGCCGCCCCAAGCTGATGCCTGTCCAGATGTCCCTCCGGACTGGGCGGCTCTATGAAGTGAACAAGCTCCAGAGCGTGTTCCCCCTCCGGCTTCCCCACGAACACCAGTGTCCGACGCGCGCCCGGAATCCCCGTATGATCTCCCTCTGGAGGCGCTACGCTATCAATCTCTCGCATCACTGACAGTCCCAAACTGTCTCTGTAGAACGACACCATCTTCTCTATATCCTTTACCACGAACCCTGAATGGTTGAATCCCGTTATCATCTCTGTTCTCCTTTACTTCTTCTCGGAAAGCCTTGCGACTGCGCAGCATTCATAGTACGCGATGGTTTATGAATATCCGAATATCCATACACATCGAGAACACCTGACAGCATTGCAACGCTCATCTCGCAAGTGTATCCTCTTATACTAGAAAATCTATCTTGAGTATAGGTGACGACTTTGTTGGCCAGAATTCAATCATCGTGGGTCGGCGCGCTCCTAAGAAGGCTAGACTCCTGGATCACCTGGGGCGTCGTCGGATTCGCCATCGGACTCGCACTAGGCGTGAACGACCTCTCCGTGTGGCTTGTCGCCATAGGTCTCGTCCTCTTCATCGCATATCTCGCGCTCCACGGACCTGCCAGACGTGAAACGGAAGGCAGCCTGTTCGCGGCTGGCGGCGTCTTCATGATGGCTTGGATGGCCGGCTTCGTCGCGCGCGGCTTGCTCTCCCTGTGATTCGTCCTATGCCTGAATTCAAGTTTCCTCCCAAACCCGCCAACCGCGTCCATCTCTTTGCGACGTGCATAGTGGACCAGTTCTTTCCAGAGGTTGGAGAGTCGGTTGTCCGAACGCTTCGCGCCCTGGGGGACGAAGTCGTATTCAACCCCGCGCAGACCTGTTGCGGACAGCCAGCCTTCAATTCGGGTTACTGGAACGAAGCCAAGCCGCTCGCCAGGCGATTCATCAACCAGTATTATGGAACCGAACCCGTTATATTGCCCTCAGGCTCCTGCGCCGCCATGATCCGAAACTACTACGTCAAATTGTTCGACCGAGACCCTGTGAACCGATTCAAGGCTAGAAAGCTGGCCCGAAACGTTTACGAGTTCACCGAGTACGTAGCGCAGCACCCACGCATAGACGAACTATTCGCAGGCGCCAAGAGCGAAGCTAGGGTGGCATTCCATGAAGCCTGTCACGCCAAGCGCGAACTCGGCGTTGATGACCAGCCCAAAGCGTTGCTAGACAGGCTCGCGGATAGGGTGGAACTACCCCAGGCCGAGGTCTGCTGCGGGTTCGGCGGCACGTTCTCGGTCAAGTATCCCGACATTTCAGGCGCCATGCTCAGCGACAAGCTCGACAACATAGAATCGAGCGGCGCGGACGTCGTAACCGCCTGCGACTCCAGTTGCCTGATGCACATACGAGGCGGACTCCAGCGGCGCGGAAGCGATGTCGAGGCAGTTCACGTCGCCGAACTCATATCCGCAGGCTTAAAGGGCAAGGAATAGATGGAAACTCGCACGAAGCAGTTCAGGCAGAATTCGGCGTCCGCGCTCTCCGACGCCAATGTGCAGAAGAACCTCGCTGGGCTGTATTCTGGCTTTCACAGCGCGCGTCTGACTGCCTCCGCCGCCACTTCCGATTGGCAGGAACTGAGTGACGTCGGACGCCGCATCAAGGCGCACGTAATCGAGAATCTGGACTACTATCTCGATCTGCTCGCGACGAACGTCGAAAAGGCGGGCGGCCATGTCTTCTTCGCCAAGGACGCTCAGGCCGCGTCCGACTACGTAGCCGGCGTGGCCAAGAAACACGACGTTGACATGGTCATCAAGAGCAAGTCCATGCTGTCCGAGGAGATGTCGCTGAACGAAAGGCTGGAGGCGGAAGGGATAGAACCGGTCGAGACGGACCTGGGCGAGTTCATCGTGCAGTTAGCCGGCGACACTCCGTTCCACATCATCGCGCCCGCCATCCACAAGTCGCGCGAAGACGTATCGCGGCTGTTCACTGAAACGCTCGGCTCTCCTTATTACGATGATATAGAGGACTTGGGGCGCGAGGCGCGCGTTCAGCTACGGCAGAAGTTCATGTCCGCCGGCATGGGCGTATCGGGCGCCAACTTCCTGGTCGCCGAGAGCGGAACGGTGACCCTCGTCACCAATGAAGGCAACGGACGTATGTGCACCTCCATGCCCAAGGTACACGTCGCAATCGCCGGCATGGAGAAGGTCATTCCATCCATCGAAGACCTCAGCGTGTTCCTTCGCCTTCTTATCCGCTCCGCCACCGGCCAGATGGTTTCCAGCTATGTGACAACCGTCACAGGCCCTCGCCGCGAATACGAAGAGGACGGCCCCGAAGAGTTCCACCTCGTCATAGTGGATAACGGACGCTCCCGCCTTCTCGCCGACCCCGATCTCCGCGAAGCCCTGTTCTGTTTGCGCTGCGGCGCCTGTCTCAATGCTTGCCCCGTGTACAGAAAGGTCGGCGGACACGCCTACGGCTGGGTATATCCGGGGCCCATCGGCGCCATCGTGTCGCCGATGCTGACTGGCCTGTCCGACGCCAAAGACCTTCCGTATGCTTCGACGCTCTGCGGAGCCTGCAAGGAGGCCTGCCCCGTCCAGATAGATATCCCTAGGATGCTACTCTACCTTCGCAAGGAGCTCACACAAGGCGACAACTACCCGGACCAGCGTTCCGTCTCGCCCGCCGAGGCCGCCGCCATGAAGGGTTGGCGCGCCTCCGTATCTTCGGACGCGACGATGCGCGCCGCCAATCTGCTGGCCCGGCTCGGGCAGTCCGCTCTGTCCAAAGACGGGAAGATGTCCCGTCTGCCGGGTCCGCTGTCGGGATGGACGGATCATCGCGATTTCCCGCCCGCCGCCAAGCCCTTCAGATCGCGCTGGCGCGACATGGATGAAAGATGATGAGCGACCGAGACGACTTCCTAGCCAATATCCGCGGCGCGCTTGGACGCACCAAGCCCCTCGACACTCCGAGGTCCGCCGTTCCGCATAGCGCGGGGCCGCCCGACGAACTCGGTCGGCGGGTTCAGGAAACTCGCGAACTCATCTCCCGCGACGCGGATAATCTCATGTCTGTGCTTGCGCGGGTGGCGCAAACGTCCGGCTGGAACGTGGCGCGCGTTCCCGACGCGCAAGCCGCCGGCGATTATGTTCTGCAAGTCGCCAGAGACATGGAAGCCCGCTCGCTCGTCTATTCGCTTCATTCGCCAGTCCGTTCCGCGTTGCGACTCGACTCGCTCGCGCAGGTCGGCATCCAGTCCACCCCGGTCGCGCTTGGGCACGAATCCGACGAGAGTGACGCCAACGAGCGCACCAGGCTCAGGACGATCATGGAAGCGTCCGACATCGGCGTCACCGGCGTGGATTACGCCATAGCGGAAACCGGCACGTGCGTCATCATTCCGCGCGGCGGGGTGAGCCGGCTCGTCTCGCTGCTTCCGCCCGTCCATATCGCGCTCGTGGAGCGTGGCCAAGTCCTCCCCAGCCTCGACGAACTCTTTACGCTCAGGCGGGACGATTTCGTGAACGGCGACTTGGGGAGCTATATGAACCTGATAACAGGTCCGAGCCGCTCGGCGGACATCGAGTACAAGCTCATTACCGGCGTCCATGGACCCGGCGAAGTCCATATAGTTCTAATAGGGTAGATCGCAGGCGCTGCGACGTTAGCTCTTCATGCGACATAGACGCCCTCCAAGTTGGACATGACCGACGCGAACTCGCTTTCGTCGAATACCATCCTGAATGTGCCTCTGGCTGGGCCGTCCCGTATTGTCATCGTGCCGACGTTGAAGGCTTCTTGCAGGGTTTCCAGCACGCGCTTCTTGTATTCGGTGTCGGCGCTATATACGGGGTTGCCTCCCTTTGTCTCGAAGATGAGCAGGTGCGGTTTGCCGTCGCTCTGTCCCGCCATGGCGATGAAGTCAGGCCAGATTCGATTGCGGTTCCAGCCGCGCAGGTAGTAGTCGCCGCTCTGTCGGACCGCCACCCGATGCCACCATTCCAGCGCTCTCTGCCCGTCAAGGTAGCGCGCGAAACTGCGCTCCAAGTCGCTGTCGAAATGTTGATCGAACACCGGCTCGAACAGGCTCAGCGTTAGCTGCCTTCCATAGTTTTGCAACGTCCTGTCGTCAATGCCGACCGGCAGTTCATAGCTTTCGACCAGCTCGAAATTATGCTCTCCCGCATCCATATCGAAGCGTATCTTCTTTGTCGCCAATTTGTTCTTGAAGACGCTCTCCGACAGCTTTTCCAATTCTGTTTTGATATGCTCGCGCAACTTGTGCGCCAGGTACGAGCGGCGGTCGTATATTTGCTCGTCGCTCAGACTGTTATCCCTCAGTTTTCCGATCATCAGACTCGCAATCCGCGCCGCCTGCCACGGATTCGGAACGATGTCCGACATCCGACGCGCGAACCAGGACACGCTGACTGTCTTATCAATGTACAGTTCGCGCGATTCGTGGAATATCGCCTCCGTTTCGCCAACATCCACCGACGCCGTCTGGATTTGCGGCGCGTCTCCCTGCGACTGCTGGAGATCGTTCGGCGCGCCTATCGCGTCCCAGTCCACCTCCGACAGGATGTGCCTGGCGTAATCAAGCTCTGTCCACCCGTCGCCATCCTTGTGCAGCACCTTGGGCAGGAAGATGCTCTTGCCCCTGAATCGCTCGCGCCTGTTCACCTCCACTCGCCGCGTTTCTCCCGACGCAGAGAACACCTCGTCGCCCAATCCATCTAGTCCCTCCTGCTCCAATCCGTTCTTGACGTGCTGAACCGCCGTTCCCACGTCCGCGTTCCAGCAATAGACGTAGCACTGGTCGAGCGCTTCCCGACCGGTTCGCCGAGCGTGCGGCTGTCGCATCACTCGCCCTACAAGCTGGGTGATGGCGCGCTGCGCCTGAGTATTGTCCAGCATTACCAGAAGGTAGGCGAACGGGCAGTCCCATCCTTCCATCAGCGCTGACTTCGTGATTATCCAGCGCACTTGCGAGAACTCGGACAGCAGGTTTTCATTGCCAAGTTCATCGTTCTGCGCAGACTTCACCCGTATCGCCTCGAGCGGAACCCCCAGGCTCTGATTCAGATATTCCCTCACGTCCTCGGCGTGCACCCGCTCTCCGTCTCGCTGCTCTCTGCCCGTTCGCTCGACTCGGACGACTCCGATTGGCCGAATGTATCTCCCCTCGCTGTGTTCCAGCGACTGCGCTTCCGCGTCCAGCCGCTCCAGTTCCTCGTGCGCCTCAGTCAGCGTGCGCTGCCACTCGGACTGCGTAAACGTCGTAACCTGCACCGGCAGCTTGATCATCTCCTGATTCTTCAACTCCACGCCGCCTATATCCACCAGCAGGTTGCTGATTCCCTTGTTTGGAGTCGCGGACAACTCTATGACGAGGCTTGGGTTCAGCCTGCTCACGGCGCGCGCGAACTCTTCGTTCGACTCGCGTTTCCGCGCCCCATACGCCTTGTGCGCTTCGTCTAGCACGATGACGGGGCGCATTATTTTGAAGGCGTTGAACAGGCTATGCTTCACCGGTCCGCCCTCGGACGCGCGCTCCAGGTCCGGATATCTTTCGAGCAGCCGACCGTCTCCAAGCGCGTCGTCGCTGTCAGGGAACAGCGTGGGGTAGCGTCCTGAGTCGCGGAACATACGCAGAAAGTCGCGGTTGCGATGTCGGTTCGCCGCCGGCAGACTCAGCAGCATGACACACATGTAGTTGGCGATGTCCGCGTGTGTTAGCGCGTAGTCCTTCTCGATGAACTTGACGCGCCCGCCGCTCGCCATTTCCAGCGTCTGCCGGTAGGGATGCTCTCTGTCGCGCAGAGCAGATTTCGTCTGTTCGTAAATCGCCTTCGTCGGGGTTATCCAGAGGATCAAGCCTGTCTGTCGGTTCATGCGCGCCAGCGCTTCCGCGGCGAGCAGCGTCTTGCCGCCGCCGGTGGGCACTTTCAGGCACACGTGCGGTATGGGCCTTTCCGCGCCGTCGAACCTGTCCACATACTCGCCCGCGCTCGCAGCCACGCCACCCTCTGATTTCAACTTCTCCCACGCCGCCTTCGGGTAGTTGCGAGCGTCATTCAGAAGGTTGGTATTAGAGGTCTTCCCAGCGAGAGCGGCGACCGTCGTTTGCGACTCCGCCTTCGCCTCGGTCAACGCATCCAGCCAGCGAGTGAAGGCCTCCAGGGCCTCCGACTGATACTGTTTCAGTTCCATGAAAACCACCTCATCTCTTATTGTCCATGCGGCATTATCACCCCCATCCTAGCCTTTCCCCATCGAGGGGGAAGGGACTTTTTCGGTTGGTTAGAGCGTTGCCTACCCCTGTGAGCCCGTCAAGGTACATATATTCTGGTTTATAATCTGCTGGTTGGACTGCAGGCGTTTTGCAGGTGGCCTGCTGATGCGCTGCACGTGGTTCTGGTGTCTT